>NZ_AP014809.1:1512500-2211356 GCF_002355515.1 Methylorubrum populi
TCGGCGGCCGCGCTGGTCAGCGGCCTGCTCTTCGGCTTCGGTCTCGCCCTGTCGGGCATGATGGACCCCGAGAAGGTGCTCGGCTTTCTCGATATTGCGGGGGCGTGGGACCCGAGCCTCGTCTTCGTCCTCGGCGGCGCGGTCGGCGTCTCGGGCCTCGGCTACCTGATCAAGGCGCGGATGGCACGGCCGGCGCTCGGCCCGCGCTTCGAGGTGCCGACGAAGTCAACGCTCGATACCCGTCTCATCGGCGGTGCCGTGCTGTTCGGCATCGGCTGGGGGCTTGCGGGCTTCTGCCCCGGCCCGGCTCTCGCCGGCCTCGTGCTCGGCCTGCCGCCGGTGGCCCTGTTCGTCGCGGCGATGCTTGCCGGCATGCTGCTTCACGGCCTGACGGCCAGCCGGTGGCCGGTGACCCGCAGCGCTCGGTGAGCATGGGGGCGATCGGCCTGTCGGAAGCGGCTGAGAGACAGGCGTCCGGGCTCTCTCCGGAGGGAAAAGCGCACGATGGCGGCGAGGCTTGACCCCGGCCCGGTCCCGTGCCTTTTGGCCCTCCTGGTACCAGACTCCGTAGCTCAGCTGGATAGAGCAGCCGCCTTCTAAGCGGCAGGTCGTAGGTTCGAGCCCTACCGGGGTCGCCAGGCTCCCTCCAAGATCGATGCATCGCCGTCGAGCGGAACGCCCGGCGCCACCGATCTCGTCCGCGCGGGAGGGTGCGTCGCCGGTGAGCGTCGTTTCGACGCCGCGGGGAGACCGACCGGTCCGGCCGTCGTTGCCAAGCGATCAGGAAGCACGCCGCTCACCCGGCCGGGTCCCCCCGCCGGGACAGCCTCCGGTGCGGGAGACGACCGCGATGGATCAGGCCGACACAGCCATGGACGTTGCCAAGAACGGTGACGTGGACGGAGACCCGAACGATGCTTTGGAGCGCCCGGTCCTGGGGCGCCCGCACGTCCGGATCGAGGGACGCGCCAAGGTCACCGGAGCGGCGCTCTACGCGTCCGATCGGCGCAAGCACGGCACCGCGCACGCCGCCCTCGTCACCAGCACGGTCGCACGCGGGCGGATCCGCGGCTTCGATCTCGCCGCGGCCGAGGCTGTGCCGGACCTGCTCGGGATCTTCACCCATCGCGATTTCGCGGGCGCGATCGCGCCCGTCCCGCATCTGATGGCCGGCGGTTACGCCAACTCCTCCCATCTCCCGCTCGGGTCGGACCGGGTGGCCTATGCCGGCCAGATCGTTGCCCTCGTGGTCGGGCGGACGCAGGACTCGGCAGCCCGGGCCGCCGCCTTGGTCCGCGTGCAGTACGCACCGGAATCCGCCGCCGCGACCTTCGATGATCCGGGCGCAGAGACCGTGCGGCTTGCCGATCTCAAGGCCCACCACGAAGACATCGCGACGGGCGATCCCGACGCCGCCTGGGGGGAGGCCGCGGCGCGGGTGGCGGCGCGCTACGCTACGCCGATCCAGCATCACAATCCGATCGAACTGTTCACCACGTGCTGCGCTTGGGAGGGCGACCGGCTCACCGTGTACGAGCCCAGCCGCTATATCGGCGCCGTCCGGCACGGGCTCGCGGCCCAGCTCGGCCTCGATCCGGCCCAGGTGCGGGTCGTCTCCGGTCCGATCGGCGGCCATTTCGGCTCGAAATTCGCCCTGGCGCAGTACACCGCCCCCGTCGCGCTCGCCGCCAGGAAGCTCGGTTGCCCGGTCTCGCTGGTGCCGACCCGGCGGCAATGCTTCACCATCGCCAATCACCGTCCGGAGACGCGCCACGACATCCGGCTGTCGGCGGACCGCGACGGGCGGTTCACCGGCCTCGTTCACGCGGCGGACGTCGTCACCTCGCGCTTCGACCCCTTCGCCATGGAGGGCGCGGACGTGACCGCGAGCCTCTACGCCTGCCCGGCGATCCGCACGCGGGAGCGGGCGGTCCGGGTCGACCGCAACACCCCCGGGCCGATGCGGGCGCCGCCGGAGGTGCCCTACCTGTTCGCCCTGGAGAGCGCCGTCGACGAGTTGGCTTGGCAGCTCGAGCTCGATCCGATCGAACTGCGCCGCCGCAACGACACCGCCCGCGATCCGGTCTCGGGCAAGCCGTTCTCGAGCCGGCCGCTGATGGCCTGCTTCGACGCGGGAGCGGCCGCCTTCGGCTGGGTGCGGCGGTCGCCGCGGGTCGGGACGATGCGGGTGGGATCGATGCAGGCAGGATCCTGGCGCGTCGGCCTCGGCTGCGCCGCCTCCGTGCGGCCGGTGAAGATCGCCGCGGCGACGATGCGGCTGCGCCTCTCCGCGGACGGAGCGGCGGAGGTGGCGTGCGCCCACCACGAGATCGGCAACGGCATCACGACGCTGCTGGCGATGGGAGTGGCCGAGAGGCTCGGCGTGCCGGTGGAACGGGTCCGGGTCGAGCTCGGCGACACCACCCTTCCGGCGGCCGGCCTCTCGGGCGGATCGAGCACCACGACGAGCCTGATGAGCGCGCTGGCGCTTGGCTGCGAGCAGCTGCGCGAGCGGCTGGCGCAGGAGGCCACGGCTCCGGGCCGTCCGCTGGCGGGCTGCAACCCGGACGGTCTGCGCCTCGCCGGCGGCCGGCTTACCGCGCCCGGCGGCGGCGCGCTGCCACTCGCCGAGGCGGTCGCCCTGATCGGCGCGGACGGAGTCGAAACGCTTGCCGCGTTCGTGCCCCCGGGCAGTGCCCCCGATGCGCTGGACGTTCTGCGCGCGGGACATATCGGCCTGAGTACGGGGGGTGACAGTCTCAAATGGGCGTTTGGAGCTCAGTTTGCGGAAGTCCATGTCCACGCCGAGACCGGCGAGATCCGGGTGGCGCGGCTGACCGGGGCCTTCGCGGCCGGCCGCATCCTCAACCCGCTGACGTCGCGCAGCCAGCTCCTCGGCGGGATGATCTGGGGGCTGGGATCGGCGCTTCTGGAGGAGACCGTCCTCGACGGGGGCGCCTACCGCAACCCCGATCTCGCCGAGTACCTCGTCCCCACCGCCATGGACACCGGCGCGGTCGAGGCACTGCTGGTGCCGGACCCCGACGAGGCCGTGAACCCGCTCGGGGTGAAGGGGCTTGGCGAACTCGGCATCATCGGCGTCAACGCCGCGATCGCCAACGCCGTCTACCACGCCACCGGTCGCCGCATCCGCAGGCTCCCGATCCGCATCGAGGACATGCTGTAATCCGCGACGCGTCTCAGTCGAAGCCCGGCCGAAGCTTCGAAGGAGGCGCGCCGGTGAAGCGCCGAGGCCGGATCGGGCCGGTCCGCCCCGTCGCCCTACCGCGCGAGCAGCCTGTCGTAGAGCGCGATCAGATCCTCGCCCTGATCCGCCGCCGTCCGGCGCGGATGCGCGGGCTGCGGCGGGCTCGCACGGAACCGCTCGGGATCGGCATCGATGCGCTGGAACACCGCGCGCAGCCCATCCGGAGATCCGACATCGACCCGGAAGCCGTTGACGCCCTCGTCGATATCCTCGCCGATCGCGCCGAGCCGGCTTGCCACAACCCAGAGGCCCGCCGCATGCGCCTCCCGCGTCACGAGCCCGAAACTCTCGGGCCAGAGCGAGGGGGCGAGCAGCACGTCCATCTCGGCGTAGAGTTCGCCGATCTGCTCCTGCGGCACCTTCCCGACGATCCGGACGGAGGTGGCGCCCCAGATCTCGTCGCTCACGTAATCGGTCGCCCTGGCATGGTCGACGAGGGTCAGGCTCAGATTCGAGAACCGGCCGGCCCGCAGGATCGCCTCGACCAGGGTGGCGCCCTTGTGCGCCGTGCGGCCGCCGATATGGCCGAGGCGGACGCGGCCCGTCGCGCTCTCCCGCCGCGCGACCGGTGTCAGGCGCGGGACGCCGTTCGGGATCGCGATCGTCTGCGGAAAACCCGCGTTGCGATATATGTCGGCGAAAGGCTCCGACACCGCGGCGATGGTCGCCGCCGCATCGAGCACCCGCGCCAGCCCGCGACGGCGCGCAATGGAGCCGGTGGGCGAGACGGATCGGCTCGTCGCATCGGCGAGGATGTCGGGCGTCGGCATTTGCACCAGCCCGTCCTCGTCGATCAGGAACTGGAAGTCCGAGATCCACCACGCGTCGTGGACGGTGACGATGTAGGGAATCTCCCTGTCACGCACCGCCTCGACCACGCTGGCCGTCAATTGCTGCACGCAGTGGACGTGGACGAGATCGGGCTCGAAGCGATCGAGGAGGGCTTCGAACGCCGAGCGTACGCTCGGGTTGAACGGGCGCCAGTCCATGTTCCGTCCATGCGGCGTGGCGATGCGGAACACGGGAATGCCGCGATAGGCGTCGATGCGGGTCTGATAGGGAAGCTCGGCCTCCATGTCGGAGGCGGCCACCGCCAGTTCGAACCGGTCCGCGGCATGATCGAGGATGTGGTCGACGTTGTCGCGCACGACCCGGGTAGCGCCCCCGACGGTCTGGGGCGGGAAGTAGACGTTGATCACCAGAATCCGCGGCTTGCCATCCCGGCGCGCGCGCGCAACGAAGCCCGCCGGTACGGGCGCGTCCTCGGCCGTGTGGCCGGCCCACGCCTCGGCAGCGGGCAAGGAGGCGCCCGGCAGCGGGCCGGCCGGCCGGTGCGGCACGGGCGGAGCGGCGAGAGCGCCCTTAAGCACCTCGACGGCGGCGCCCAGTCCGTAGGCGGCCAACGCCTTGTCCCGCGCCTGATCCCCGATCCTCCGGCGCAGGGCCGGATCGTCGATCAGCGTGGTGAGGGCCTTCGTCCAGTCCTGGACCGTTTCGGCGAGCAAGGCATCCTGCCGATCGACGAGGATCTCCCGGTAGGTGCGCGTCGCGCTGACGATCGAGGGGATGCCGCACATGGCGGCTTCCAGCCATTTGATCTCGCTCTTGGCATCGGCGAAGGGGCCGGGCGCGAGAACCGCGAGGTTGATGTCCGCCCCCGACAGCGCCTCCCAGTAGGCCGTCACGTCATCGGTGAAGCCGAGTTGGCGGACCCGGTGCGCGAACCGCCGAAAGCCGTCGCCGAGGCGCAGATAGCCGGCGATCACGAGACGGATATGAGGATTGCGCTCCATCACCGTGAGGAGCGCGGGCGCGGCGAGGTCGTTGAAGTCCTTGTTGTGCGCGCGGGTGCCCGATCCATAGAAGATGGTCAGGCTCTTCTCCGAGAAGGGCGCGCGCGGGCGCTTCAGGAAGGGGAGATTGCGCCCATCGAGACCGTTGCGCAGGACGTGGCAGACGCCCGAACGGACGAGCGGGCGCATCCGTTCGGCCAGCGCCGGCGTGGAGGCGAGGCCGATATCGCAGGCCCGCATGGCGTAGCGGAACAGCGGCACGCCGTATTGCAGATCGACATATTGCTTGGGCGTGATCTGGCCCTCGAAGCTTTCGAGGGGATCCGGGAACATGGTCGCGTCGAAGACGATGTCGTCGATCTCGTAGATCGTCGTCAGGCCGAGTGCCCGCGCGTAGAGAATGGCGTGCAGGACGCCGGGAAAAGCCGCCACGCGGTAGAAGATCACCGCCGAGGCGCGGTCGAGAGCCGGCCGGCACTCGGCCGCCTCATCCTGCCGGAACACCTCGACCGTCCAGCCACCATGCTCGAGCTGCTGGATCTTCTGCACGACGCGGTAATGGTCGCATTGGGGCAGGTCGCGGTTGGCGACGATGACGACGTGTCCGTTCGCCGGAACCGGGAGTGGCGCCGGCAGCGGATCGATTGCCTCGATCAGGCTGCTGATCTGGTCGAGGCAGGCGGTGAGGCGGTCGTCCGCCTCCTGCCGCCGGCCGGCGGCGTAGTCAGCGCGCGCCTTCTCGCTCGTGAGCGCGAAGGACGCCACGAGGGCGCGATGCGCGGCGGCGCGCCAATGCGCGTTGGCATGCCATTCCTCGGCCGAGTGCCGGACGCGGTCGAGCGCCTCGGCCACACCACTCGGCCGCGCGAGCAGACCGTCGATCGCGTGGACGTGGCTCCATACGACGGCGCCCGGCACATCCGCCGCATTCACGAAGGCGCGCGCGGCTTCGTTCGTGCGGTTGAGGGCGCGCAGCGCGTCGCCGCGCCGATGATGGAGGCGGCCGGTGACGAGGCCGGCCTTCAGCGCCCGGTCGAAGGCTTCCTTGGCCGTGAGAACATTGTCATGGACGAGATGGTACTCGCCGATCCGCTCGAGCAGTTGGGGCGAGCAGACCTGCCGCACCGGCTCAAGGTCCCAGAGACGGAAGCCCTCCGTGATGAAGTGGCGGAGGGCGTTAAGCCGCCCGGACGGCGGTGGAGTGATTCCTTCGGGGAGCAGGGAACGGTAGGCTGTCTCGTCGAAGCTCTCCGGGAAGCGCTCCTCCCCGAGCAGCTGGAGCAGCGCCGCCGCTTCGGTGCCGGGCTCGCCCTTCTGTAGTCCTTGACCGAGCCAGCGGCGGTACAGGTCGGCATCACTGGTGCCGGCAGGAGCCTCCGGGTTGGTCGAGCGATAAAAGGCGGGGTCGAAGCGCAAGCTCAGAGAGATCGGCGCGAGCCGGTCCACCCCATCCGTGAGGAAGGCGACGAGCCCCTCCATCCGCGAGGTGGGCGTGCGCGGCAGCCACGCCTCGTTCAGCAGCGCGAATTCGTGGAGCACGAAGAGGTCGAGCCACCGCCCCGGGAGGACCCGTGCGGCAACCAGAAGGTGGCCGAAGCTTTCAGGACGGCGTGCGGCGGGACGTCCCCCACTCGACGCGCTATTCGACGCGAGCAGGCGCTCGTATTCCTGATCAAGGAGCGGTCGATCGGCCCGGTAGGCACGCCCCTCGAGCCGCCCGAAGCGCAGATAATGCTCGCTCAGTTCCCACGGCTCGGACAGGCCGGCCAGATCGTCGTAGAGCGCCCGATAATGCTCCGGGACAAAATCCTTCGGCAACGAACCGCTGTCGCGCTCCAGGGCAGCGATGAGGGCTGCAGCGTTGCGAGCACGCCCCTCTTTTCGGCCGTGCTTGACGTAATGCTCCCTGAGCACCTTGCCGTCGGAGCCCAGAACGGCGAGGTCCGGATAGTAGCGCCGATAGAAGACGGGATCGAAGCCGCCTTCGCCTGTCAGCGTTCCGGACCCTCGCAGCCGCGGTCCACGCGAAATCTTCGCGAGCCCGACCCGTTTCGAGAGCAATTGCAAGCTGCGCCTGAGCACCGTCAGCGACCTCGCGCGTCGATTGATCCACGATTTTCAGGCAGGAACCCGGCCGAGGTTCCCGGACGGATCAGATGACCGATGGGTGGATGCAGCATCAATCCGGACGATGCATGGGACAGGATCCTATCGCCTCCCGCGCGCTGCGTCCGCGCAGGGCAGCATCGAGCGGGGGGAATGCCTGCCCCAGGTCTCTGAACGGATCGCCAAGCCTCACATCGTGCCTCTCGACCGCACTGCAACAAGCCAAGCAGTAGCCATTGCGCCGATCCGGGGCAATCCTCCCACCCGACAACCAGAAAACGGGAATCGATTGGCGCGGACGAAACGCCATCGTTGCACAATCGACGTCCGGTTTTCCAAGCACAGATCGCGTCGGTCAGGTCGAAGCTGCCCGATTCTCAGAGTCGCGACCGAGGCTCCTAACTGTTCAACGGCAATGAATCACGACGTCTCAGCTGAAAATCTGACAATCGATCTCTCGCGAAGATCGATTGATCACCGCGGTCGGTATATTTTAAAAAATTACTACTTGATTGGAAAATAACAAAATTTTAGCCATAAAAGAAATGCAACATCTGATTTCTGGGTTTTTCAATAAAATGGGATCGTAATGTCAATACTGTGAAGGCTAGATCCAAGCCTTTGCGGGAGTGCCACGAGGACCCCAACGCCGAGCGCCGGAACGGGCTCTGACTTCGCGTAAAACGGATGCCTCCGGCCGTGTCCTGGTCAAACCACGGAACTTCGAGAGCACCGCCCATCCGGAACGGGAACGCGCTGTGCTCCTCAGATCCGCTCTCGAGCCTTCAGGCGCGCGCCGATCGACCGCATTGCGCGGATCGGATCCGGCTCATTCACGGCGTCCCGATGAGCCAGTAACCCGGCGGCCGCCTTCGGCCGCGTCCTATTCCCGGATCGCGGCGAGGCGGGCCGCGGCGGCGTGCAGAGCCGGATCGTCGCGCGAGCCGCTCAGGGCGTAGGCCGTCCGGCCGTTGCGCCAATAGGCGGTCGTCCCGTCGCTCGAACGGGCCACCGGCTCGCCGCCCTCGGCCAGCGCCAATCCGCTGCTGTTCTTGGCGAACAGGGCGAGCTCACCGATCTCGGCCGATTGGATCGAGATCTCGATCCCGGTGCCCTTGCGGCTCGGGAAGATCTGTACGTCGCGGACCACCCAACCCTCCGGCAGTGGCGGCAGATCGACGCCGGTCGCCGCTTCGAGATCGGCGGGATCGTAAACCGAGGCCATGGGCTGGCTGGTCGTACGGGCACGGATCTGAACCGCCTCGCGCGCCTGCTTCGCCTCCTCGGCCAGGGAGGGATCGATCGGCGAGGCGAAGGAGCCGGGCACGCCGAAGCTGCCGCTCTCGGTGTGGGCGAGCCACCCTGCCCCGACCAAAACCACGACCGCCGCCGCCCGGCGCAGGCGTGAGCGGACCCGCTGCCAGGCGAAGGCGCGGTCGATCCGGCGCGCGCCCATGCGCAACCGCTCCGGCGGCAGGCTCGGCACCGACAGGAAGGCTTCGCGCAGGGCGTCGCGGTCGCGCAGATCGGCCATGACCTGCAGCGCATCCTCGGGATTGCGCGCGAGATGCGCCTCGACCTCCAGGCGACGCATCGGGTCGAGCTCGCCATCGACATAGGCGATAAGATCGGTTTCCGTGACTGGATCGAGCATCAGCCCACTCCGACTGTCCTGCTTGCCCACCGCCCAGCCTTGCCGCTCGTCGGTGCTGCTCTTTCAACGCTTCATCGAGGCCGTCAATTCCCGCTGACGACACGCAGATGTGAACGGCCGCGGTCGGGCCCGTCGTCGGACGCGCCGGCCTTACCCTTGCGGTGCCCCTCTTCGAAGGCGCGCAGGGCTGCCCGGCCGCGGCCGAGCCGCGACATCAGGGTGCCGATCGGGATGCCCAGCACGGCGGCGGCGTCGGCATAGGCCATGCCTTCGAGGGTCACGAGGTGAAGCGCGGCGCGCTGCTCCTCGGGCAGGCTCTCGAAGGCCTTGCGGATCTGCATCAGCCGAACCTGCCCTTCCTGGGCCGGCGGGGCCATCTCCTCGGAGAGCTGCACCAGCACATCGGCATGGCGCGCCTCGACCCGCTTGCGGCGCTGCTCGTCGATGAAGACGTTGTGCAGCACCGTCATCATCCAGGTGCGGAGATTCGTGTCGGGTCTCAGGTTCGCACGCGATTCAAGAGCGCGAACCATTGTGTCGTGAACGAGATCATCCGCCTTGAGCGAATCTCGTGTCAGCGATCGAGCGTAGCGCCGCAGGGGCACCAGCAGATCGACGATATCGGAGCGTTGCGCGCGCGTTCGATCGAGCACCATAAACCGTTGACGTTCGTCCGGGGACTTTCATCCCCCCATTCCGCTGCGAAGGCGAAATTTCGCGAAAAAAATTCCGGCGAGCTGCTCGGAGCCTGGTCCAAGCCGGGCACTGCAACGGAATCAACGCCGGTGAAAAGACACGACCCCGGGCCGGATGTCGAATCCGGCCCGGGGTCGCGTTCGTCTTCGTGTACTTTCCGGTCACCCCGACCGGTTGCGGCGACGGGGCGAAGGCTTTGAGGGATCCTCAGTTCTCCTCGTCGCCCGGCTCGAACACTTCGGGCTGGGTCGAGGCGGCGCTGGCGACCGGGGTCGGCGCTTCGATGGTCGAGGGCACGTTCACGCCGTCGCGCTTGTAGATGTCGTCGCGGAACTGGACCGTGCCGTCCGGGGTCGCCCAGGCGGTGATGTAGGTCCAGTAGACCGGCACCGGCTGCGTGAGGCGGGCGTCGATGCGCTGGCCGCTCTCCACCGCCTGCTCGACATGGGCGCGGTCCCAGCCGGGCGTGTCCTTGAGGAGCCACGTGATGTATTCGCGCACGTTCTGCACGCGCACGCAGCCCGAGGAAATGAAGCGGAAGTCGTCGCCGAACACGCCGCGGGAATTGGTGTCGTGCATGAACACGCCGTGCGGGTTCGGGATGTTGATGCGCACGACGCCCATCGAGTTGAAGTCGGCACCCGAATCCTGGCGGTAGGTGTAGCGGGTCCCCTCGTCCGAGTTCCAGTTCACGGAGCGCGGCGAGATCTCCTGTCCCCCCGAGAGGATGCGGATCTTGTTGTCCGTGAGGTAGTTCGGATCCTTCTGCATCTTCGGGATCAGGTCCTTCCTCACGATCGAGGCCGGGACCGTCCAGGTCGGGTTGAAATTGATCTCGACCGCCTTGGCATTCATGATCGGCGACTGACGGTCGATCTTGCCGACGCCGGCGGCGTGCAGGGTCACGACCTGGCCGTTCTCCACCGTCTGCACCAGGGCGGCGGGGATGTTGGTGATGACGAAGCGCCGGCCGAGATCGCCCGAATAGGAGCGCAGGCGGATCACGTTGGTCTCGAGCTGGCGCAGGCGCACGTCGGCGGGGACGTTCATCGCGGCCTGCGTCGCCGGGCTCATCTGGCCGGTCTGGGACAGGCCGTGCCGGGCCTGGAAGCGCTTCACGCCGGCCGCGACGTAGGAATCGTAGGTGCCCGCGCCGCCGGCCGTGGCATCGAGGTCGCCGGTGACGATCAGGCGCTGGCGCACCGCCGCCACCGCCGGGCCGCGGGAGCCGATGCGAAGGCCGGCCGCGCCGGTCACGGCCTGCCAGCCGCCGCGCGAGACGATGGCGCGGTACTTCTCGACCATCGCCTCGGTCGCCGCGATGGTGTCGGGCGAGAGGATCGGCGTCGAGGAGCGGTGCACCTGCATGGTGGTGGGCGAGGAATAGTCCTGCGCCCACTCGGCCTGGGCGAAGCCGGCCTCGCGCGCGAGCGCCGGGCCGGCGAGCAGCGTCGCCCCCAGCAGGGCGGCGGCGAAAGGACGGGCAAAGGGACGGAAACGGGGTTGGCGCGCGGTCTGCAGCATCGATCCGGGCTCTGGATTGAGGGTGCGGTCGGTGAAATCGACCGAGGTCCCGGTTCGAACGCCCCGGGTGTCTAAACCAGGGCGTGAGAGACCAAGTCTCGGCCAAGTTCTCGTGCCGCGGTTGTTGCGGTCTCGTGGTTAAGAAGCCATGCCGTTCCGGGCCATATTGTGGCGTCCGGGTGTGGCGGCGCACGCAAAGAGATCCGGAACCGCTTCCGCGAGGGTTTCACCCGGACGCGGCGCGGCGGCCAAGGGCAGCGGCGGAGGGCGGCGCGAAGAGCGGCGGAATGGCACCGGCCCGGCCCCTACCGGAGCGGCGCGAAGCGGCGTAAGGCTCGTGCCCATGCCGAGCCCACGCCGCGACCGGACCGGAGGAGCGCCGCGCGTCCTGCGCGGGCTGACCGCCGTGGCCGCGCTCTACGCGCTGGTGCTCCAGGCCCTGCTCGGCGGCATCGCGGCGCTCCCCATCGCGGGCGCTCCCGCTTTCCTCTGCCTGTCGAGTACGGGCGAGGCCGTCTCCGCCGAAGCCGCAAAGGACGGGCTTCCGGCTCCGGATGTCCATCACGCCGGTTGCTGCACCGCCGCGCACCACCCGCCCGCCGCCGCGCTTCCGCCGCCCCCGTCGGCCGCGATCGCTTGGCCCGAGCGGGAGGCCGTGCGCGCCGATTGGTCCGGCGCCCAGCGCCGGGCCGGCCGGCCTCCGCCCTTCACCCTCGCCCATGCCCGGGCACCGCCGGCTGCCTGACCCGCTCGATCGCCGCGATCCTTCGATGTCAGACAACCGGAACCCTCCATGCCCCGCTCTCGCCCCCGCGCCTCTCTTCGCGCGCCCCTTCATGCACGCCTCCGCGCATCCCTTCGCGCCGCCCTGCCGCTCGTCCTGATCGGTCCTGCGCTCGTCTCGACCGCCTCGGCCCATGCCGTGCTGGAACGCAAGGAGGCCGCACCCAACGCCGCCTATCGCGGCGTCATCCAGATCATGCACGGCTGCGACGGCCGCCCGACCACCCGCGTCAGCGTCACCATCCCCGAGGGCGTGACCGGCGCCAAGCCGATGCCGAAGCCCGGCTGGACCATCAGCACGGTCAAGTCGGCCTATGCCCGCGCCTATCCGTCCTTCCACGGACAGGTGTCGGAGGGCGTCACCCGGATCACCTGGACCGGCGGCAACCTGCCCGACGACCAGGTCGATGAGTTCACCTTCTTCGCCCGGGTCTCGGATGCCTTCGCGCCCGGTGCGACCCTCTACTTTCCCGTCGAGCAGGACTGCACCGAGGGCAGCTACCGCTGGAGCGAGGTTCCGGCCGAGGGCGCGTCGGCGCGGGCACTGAAGGCGCCGGCCCCGGCGGTGCGGATCGTCGCCGCCCCAGGTGCCGCGGTCCAGGCGGCGCAGGGTCAGGCGTCACAGGCTCCGGCGGCGCCTGCCGCGCGGGCCGGGGCGATCGCGATCGAGGCGCCCTGGCTGCGGGCGACGCCGGCCGGGGCGAAGGTCGCCGGCGGCTACGTCACGCTGCGCAACACCGGCACCGAGCCCGACCGCCTGACCGGCGCGGCGATCCCCCGGGCCGGCCGGACCGAGATCCACTCGATGACGACGGAGGGCGGCGTGATGAAGATGGCGCCCGTCGAGGGCGGCCTCGCCCTCGCGCCGGGGGCCAGTGTCGCGCTCAAGCCCGGCGGTTACCACCTGATGTTCCTCGACCTGAAGGACGGTCTGAAGGCGGGCGAGACGGTCACAGGCACGCTGACTTTCGAGCGGGCCGGGACGGTGCCGGTGAGCTTCACCGTGGCTCCGATCGGCGCGCAAGGACCCGGCGAGCAAGGATCCGCCGCCGCGTCCGAGACCGGCGGCCACGCGCACCACCACTGACCGGCCATCACTGACCGGCCGCACCGGCCGGCGACGTCATCCGTGCGGGCAGAGGCCCCATCGGAGAACCGCCATCGGGGCGGGATCCGGGGGCCGAGTCCCGCGCACTCCCTCTCCTCCGCGAATGGAGACACGACCATGCGCCTTCACGCTTTCCCGTCCGCCCTCGGCCTCGCCCTCGGCCTCGCCGTGACGAGCCCCGCCGCAACGAATCCGGCCCACGCCCACGACTACGCCGCCGGCCCGCTCAAGATCGGCCATCCCTGGTCGCGCGCCACGCCGGGCGGGGCCAAGGTCGCGGGCGGCTATCTCACGGTCACGAATACCGGCACCGAGCCCGACCGGCTCACCGGCGGCACGATCGCGGCGGCCGGGCGCGGCGAGCTGCACACGATGTCGATGGAGGGCGGCGTGATGAAGATGGCGCCGCTCGCCGACGGCCTGGAGATCCCGCCGGGCCAGACGGTGACGCTCGCCCCCAGCGGCCACCACCTGATGTTCCTCGACCTGAAGGCCCCGCTGAAGAAGGGCGAGCGGGTGAAGGGGACGTTGAGCTTCGAGCGGGCGGGCCGCGTCCCCGTCGAGTTCGCCGTGGAAAGCCTCGCGGCCAAGGCGCCGGATGCGGCGGGCGGCACGCACGACCCTTCCGGACACGATCATGCGGGGCATGACCATGGCCACTGAGCCTCGACCGGACCTGGCCGCCCCCTCCCCCGCCGCGAAGCGGGGGAGCACGCTGATCCTGATCGCCTTCGCGCTCAGCCTCGTCGGCATCGTGGCGGCGACGGTCGCCTTCCTGCCACGGGGGGACAAACCCTCCGCCCTGTCGGTGGTGGGCGGCCCGTTCCGGCTCGAATCCTCGAAGGGCGGCACCGTCGATTCGCGTGCGCTGAAGGGTAAGCCCTTCCTCGTCTTCTTCGGCTTCACCCAGTGCCCGAACGTCTGCCCGACGACGCTGGCCGATCTCGGCACCCTGCTCGACGAATTCGCCGCCGAGGGCGGCGATCTCCAGGCCTACTACATCACCCTCGATCCCGAGCGGGACACGCCGGAGGTGATGCGCGAGTACATGGCCTCATTCACCGACCGGATCACCGGATTGACCGGCACGCCGCAGCAGATCGAGGGGGTGATCCGCGACTACCGCGCGTTCGTGAAGCGGGTGCCGCTGCCCGGTGGCGACTACACCCTGGAGCACACGTTGATGGTCTACATGATGGACCGCAACAGTGGCTTCGCCGGACCGCTCGACCTGAATGCTGGGCACGCGCTCGCGCTGAAACAGCTGCGGAAACTGGTCGCCGACGGCCGCAACACCTGATCGCCGCGAGCCGCGTCACGGAGTCCGGCCGACTCCGCCTCGGCCGCACGGAAAACGGACCTGTCCCGATCGCGCATCCATTGACCTCGGCGCGAGCTTGGCCGTAGCTGGCGGCCATGCGAGGGCGCCTGCCGGGATGGTCCGTGTGCCGCGCGGTCATCGCCGTGGCCGCGCTCTACGCGCTCGCCCTGCAGGTCGTCCTCGGCGCGGCCGCGCTCGCAGGCACCGTCGGCCCCGACGGCGGCCTCGTCCACATCCTCTGCGCCCCCGATGCCGGGGAGACCAACGGCGCCTCGAAGCCGCATCCGGCGCATGGCCACCTGCCCTGCTGCCAGGCCGCGCACGTCCTGCCGAGCCTCGACGTCCCGGAACCGGCGCACGCCGTCATCGTCTGGCCGCCGAAGAGGATCGTCCGGGTCGCGCCGCGGCCTGAGATCGGGCCCCTCCCCCGCGCGCCGCCCGGCACGCGCCCGAGCCCACGCGCGCCCCCCGTCGTCTGATCGATCGCCCCCTCCCGATCCTTCAGACAACGGACGTTTCCTCATGCCTTCCCGTCAACGGGCCGTGCCGCGTGCCGCCCTGTCCTCGACGCTGCTTGCCGCCGGCCTCACCCTCGCCGTCCCTGCCCTTGCCCGGTCCGCTGCCGAGCCCCGCGCCTCGGCGGAGAGCGCGGCCACCCTTTCCGAGATCAGCGTCTCCGGCTCCGGCCAAGCCTCGGGTCCCGGCCAAGCCTCGAGTCCCGCCGAGACGGCCGGCTCGCTCACCGTGCCGAGCATCGCCGCGCAGCGGGCGGCGGTGAACGCCACCGTCGGCTCGGTCGCCTTCGTCGACGCCGCCACCTTCCAGAACCGCTACGCCAACACCGTGCGCGACGTGCTGAAGGACGTGCCCGGCGTGTTCGTGCAGGAGCGCTACGGCCAGGAGATGCGCCTCTCGGTGCGCGGCTCCGGCATCGCCCGCGGCTTCCATGTCCGCGGCATCGAGCTGCTGCAGGACGGCATCCCGCTCAACCTCGCCGACGGCAGCGGCGATTTCTATCAGATCGACCCGCTGAGCCTGCGCTCGGTCGAGGTCTACAAGGGCGGCAACGCGCTGACCTTCGGCGCGACCACGCTCGGCGGCGCGGTGAATTTCGTGACGCCGACCGCCTACACGGCGCTGGCGCCCAACATCCTGCGGATCGACGGCGGCAGCTTCAACACCCTCCGCGAGCACTTTCAGGTCTCGCGGATCTCGGGACCGGCCGATGTCCTGATCTCCGGCACGGCGACCAATTCCGACGGATTTCGCGATCACGAGACGCAGCGCACGCGCAATCTCAACGCCAATTTCGGCTACCGCCTCGCACCGGGCGTCGAGACCCGCTTCTATCTCGGCTTCTACGACACCGACCAGAAGCTGCCCGGCTCGCTCTCGCTGCTGGACGCGCTGAACAATCCCCGCATCGCCAACCCGACGGCGATCACCGGCAACCAATCGCGGAAGGTCACGACGGAGCGGATCGCCAACCGCACCTCGTTCGAGCTGGAGGTCGGGCGCCTCGACATCGATTCCTGGGCCATTCACAAGAACCTCTACCACCCGATCTTCCAGGTGATCGATCAGGACGGCTGGACCTACGGCGTCGCGCCGCGCTGGGCCGGCACGTTCGATCTCGGCGGCTTCCGCAACGACCTGATCCTCGGCCTGCGGGCGTTCGCCGGCATCAACGAGGCGCGGCAATTCGTGAACGTGGCGGGCCTGCGCGGGGGCCAGACGCTCGACGCCCGCCAGAGCGCCTCGAACTACGAGGCCTATGCCGAGAACCGGTTCTGGTTCCTGCCGGACGTGGCGCTGATGACCGGCGCCAAGCTGTTCTCCTCGAATCGCACCTTCAGCAACAGGGGCGGCCTGCCGGCGAGCCCCACGGCGCGCTTCGCCAACATCACCTACGAGGGCATCAACCCGAAGCTCGGCCTGCTGTGGCAGCCGCTGCCGGACATCCAGCTGTTCGCCGACGTCACCCGCTCACGCGACGTGCCGGACTTCTCCGACCTCGTGCAGGCGAATACGCTCGGCACCACCTTCGTGCCGCTCGCGGCCCAGCGCGCCTGGACCTACGAGGCGGGCTCGCGCGGCCGGATCGACCGCTTGGCCTGGGACGTGACGCTCTACCGGGCGGAGCTGCGCGACGCGCTGATCAACTTCACGCCCAACCCCGGCCTGAACATTCCGGCGGCGACCTTCAACGCCCCGCGCACCCGCCATCAAGGCGTCGAGGCGGCGCTGACCCTCGACCTCACCGAGGATCTCACCGGCCACGGCGACCGGCTGTCCCTCACGCAGATCTGGACCCACAACGATTTCCGCTTCGTCGGCGACCCGGTCTTCGGCAACAACCGCATCGCCGGCGTGCCGGTCGACGTCCTGCGCACGGTGCTCGGCTACCGGCATCCGAGCGGCTTCTACTTCGCTCCCGCCCTCGACTGGGTGCCGCAGGGCGCCTTCGCCGACCACGCCAACACGCTGAAGGTGCCGGGCTACGCCCTGCTCGGCCTCCAGACCGGCATCGACTTTTCCAACGGCGTCTCGCTGTTCGTCGATGCCCGCAACCTGACGGACGAGCGCTACATCTCCGACATCGCGGTGGTGACCAACGCCGCGACGGTCGCGGGCGGGCCGGCGGCGTTCTTTCCGGGCAACGGGCGCAGCGTGTTCGGGGGCGTGCGGGCCTCGTTCTGAGGGTGAGAGCCCGGAATTGGTGTCGGTGCTCGGCCGGCGCCGATACCGGTGTGCGAGAACGACCACCATCGGTCCGCAGCGGCGCGAAGTCCCGTATGAACAATCACAACCGCTGCCGGCCGTCGGGAAACCGGTCCGCATGTCGGCCTTGAGGCGACGATCAACCTCGCGCGCATCCTCGGCCTTCCGATCGCGGTGGCCCAGGAGATGTATGACGCATTCCTGGCGACGGCGGGGATCACCGTCGTCTCGATCGACGATGCCGTCGCCCGCCGAGCGGTCGATGCCTTCGATACATACGGCAAGGGTCGGGGCCACCCGGCGCAGCTCAATTTCGCCGACTGCCTCTCCTACGCCTGCGCCGCTTGTCACAGAGTCCCGATTCTCTTCAAAGGTCGGGACTTCATCCACACGGATCTGGACGTCGCATCGTAGGGTACGAAGCGGGATGGTGTCTTCCGAGCCTCGAAGAGACGCCCCTCAATACTGAACCGTCGCACGCAACCCCAGTACGGCGGCGTTGCGCACCCGGCGGCCTTCGGGGTCGCGCGGATTTGCAATGCCGCCGCCCGGATGCAGGATCAGCTGCACGTCCGGCTGAACGGTGAAACCCGGCACCACCACCGCCTGATAGGTCGCCTCGATCACCGTCTCGGCCCGCCGACGCGGCATCGCCGTGCCGGTCAGAACGATGGTGTCGATGTCGGAGCGGCGCGCGTCGTCGGAGAGGCGGGCATAGGCGAGGCTGAGGCCGGCCGTGTCGTCGTCGCGGCCCTCGAACAGGCCTTTGTAGGCGAGCCCGGTGTCGAGATAGGCCGAGACGAGGCTGGAGCGGGTCGGCGACCACGCCGCGCGCACGAAGAAGCCGAGCCCCTCGTCGTCCTTGCCGGATTTGCGGTAGAGCGTCTGGTCGTAGATCGCGTAGATCCCGGCATTGCCGCGGAGCTTCCGGCCGATGCCGGTCGAGTTGGGGTCGGCGAGCGGCAGGCCGGTCTGGTCGATGCGCAAGCTCTCGAAGCGCCCGAAATGTTGCCAGCCGCCCAGCGTGATGTCGCCGGGCAGGCTTTTCGCATCCTTCTCCGTGTTGAAGGCGTAGGTCGCCTCGGCCACGAGGAGGGCGGGATCGCGGGTGCGGAAGTTGGTGCCGGTGCGGTCGAGGCGCTGCGCCTCCGGGTCGTCGCCGGGGCGGTTGGCGCCGGCCGGGTCGCCGTCGTAGAGCCCGGCCTGGAGCGAGAAGCCGTTGCCCGGCACGTATTTGGCCCGGATCGCGGGTGCGGCGAGCGGATAGGCTGGACCGCCGCTCGGCAGGTCGAGCCCGGTGATCGCCGGCCAGCCGAAAGTCGAGTTCACGAACAGGGTCGCGGTCTGGCTGACGAAGAACTCGGTATCGGCTGCCTGCTGGCCGACCCTGATGCCGAGCCGGCCGTCGAAGAGCTGCTGGTCGAGCCACAGCACGTAGAGGCGGGATGAGGGCAGCGCCTCGATCACGCTGGTCGCCAACAGGTTGCCGACATAGTAGCGCGACAGGCCGGTGCCGTGGATGAAGTAGGCGTTGGCGTGCACCGTGGCGCCGTCCCACCCGGCGAGCCGCTGCAGGTCGAGGTTGAGCCGCAGATTCAGCCGGTCCTCGACGATCGCCCCCTGGCGGATGCCGCCGACGGGATTGCCCAAAGTCTCGGCGATGTAGGTGAGGCTGTACTCGATGCCCCGCTGCTTCAGCAGGGGCCGCAGGCCGAACGGGTCGCCGAGCGGTCCGAGCGAGGGCTCGATCGAGCGCACGTAGCCGCCCGAGGCTTGGCTCGTCGATTCCGGCTGGGAGACCGAGATTCGCGGATCACCGCCTGCGCCCTCGTAGACCGGCCGTCCGGTGGGCTGTGCGCGGGCCGGCGGACAGGCGAGAGCCATCAGGACGAGCGCGCCGGACAGGGCGCCTGAATGGGGGCGGGCGAACAAGGGAAACCTCTACGGCGAACCGCGAAGCTTGAGCTTACGGTCTCCGCGCCGCCCCTGCCAGTGCGGCGGAGGCGGCGATCGCGACGCGACTCCGCCGATCTCGCCGGCGGCCCTCACGCCGCGCTGTGGTCCAGCGCCCGCAGGTTGGCCACCAGCTCCGAGAAACCGTCGCCCTGGATCAGCACGTGGCGGCGGAGCTGGTCGGCCGCCGCGGCGCCGTCCCCGGCGAGGATCGCGGTGACGACCGCCTCGTGCTCGGCGAGCGACTGCGCCACCCGGTGGCGGGTGCGCAGCTGCAGCCGTCGGTAGGGGGAGAGGCGGCGGTGCAGCGCCAGCGCCTGCCCGCACAGGAAGTCGTTGCGGCAGGCGCGGTAGATCACGGTGTGGAAGACGTAGTTCTCGCCGTAATAGGATTCCGGATCACCCGCCGAGGCCGCCCGGATGCAGGCCGCGAGCGCCCCCTTGAGCTCCGCCTCGAGCTCCGGCGTGAGACGGCGCGCAGCGAGCCGGCCGCAGGCGGCTTCCAGTTCCGCCATCGTCTCGAACATCTCCAGAAGATGTCCCGGCTCGGGGGCGCTCACCACCATGCCGCGGCGCGGCTTGGTCTCCACGAGGCCGGTCGCGGCCAGCTGCAGCAGCGCCTCGCGGATCGGCGTGCGCGAGACGCCGAAGCGCTCGGCGAGTTGGGTCTCGTCGAGCCGCGCCCCGAGGGCGAGACGCCCCTCGACGATCTCGTCCTCGATCGTCTGCCTGAGGCGCTGGGTCTGATTCATCGGTCGAGTCATCGGCGAATTCCTGCCGATCCATATTCAAGGGCGTTGACAAAATATGCAAGATGACGCGATCTTGCATTAAATGCTGCGCTGAAACGTATATTGTGCGCCGCACAAAAGTCCGAAGCAACGGACGAGATCAGAATCCGCGAAAGCGGCATTCGAAGAGGACACGCCATGACGCTGAACCGCCGCCACCTCCTCGCGGCCGGACTTGCCGCGCCTGCTCTGCTCAAGCTCGGGACCGGCTCGGCTCGGGCCGCCACCACCCTGAAGCTCTCGCATCAGTTCCCCGGCGGCTCGATCGACGAGGGCGATTTCCGCGATCGGATGTGCCGCAAGTTCGCCGCGGCGCTCAAGGAGCGCTCGAAGGGCGCGCTGGAGGTGCAGGTCTATCCCGGCTCCTCGCTGATGAAGACCAACGCCCAGTTCAGTGCGATCCGGAAGGGCGCACTCGACATGACGCTCTACCCCTCCCCCTATGCCGGGGGCGAGGTGCCGGAGATGAATATCGGCCTGATGCCGGCGCTGGTCCCCTCCTACGCGCAGGCCGTCGCCTGGAAGACCGCCCCCGTGGGCCGCAAGATCACCGAGATCCTGGAGGCCAAGGGCGTCGTTCTCGTCTCCTGGGTCTGGCAGGCCGGCGGCGTAGCGAGCCGCGAGCGCCCGCTGCTCACGCCCGAGGATGCCAAGGGCATGAAGGTCCGCGGCGGCTCGCGCGAGATGGACCTGATGATGAAGCAGGCGGGCGCGGCCACGCTCTCCCTGCCCTCGAACGAATCCTACGCCGCGATGCAGACCGGCGCCTGCGACGCGGTGCTGACCTCCTCCACCAGCCTGATCTCGTTCCGCCTGGAGGAGATCTCGAAGGCCCTGACCTCGGGCCGCGAGCGCTCCTACTGGTTCATGCTGGAGCCGATCATGATGTCGAAGATCGTGTTCTCCGGCCTGCCCAAGGACCAGCAGGACCTGATCATGGCGGTCGGCGCCGAACTCGAGAGCTTCGGCCAGGAGGGCGCCAAGGCCGACGACAGCCGCGTCGAGGAGGTGTTCGGCAAGGCCGGTGCCAAGGTCGTGCAGCTCGACGAGGCGAATCTGGGCAAGTGGCGCGACATCGCCCGCGACACCGCCTGGAAGGACTTCGCCAACAAGAACGCGAGCTGCGCCGAGTTGCTCAAGCTGGCGGAGAAGGTCGCATGAGCCACGCCTTCGACGCGGCCTCGGCCGCTTCCGAGACCCACAAGGTCGAGGAGGCCCGGATTCCGGGTCTCCTCGGCGTCATCGACCGGACGACGCGCCGGCTCAACCACCTCATCCTGGTGCTGGGCGGCATCGCGCTCGTCGCCGCCTGCCTCGTGCTCAGCTACTCCGTGCTGATCCGCTACGTCCTGCATGAGCCGACCGAGTGGCAGGACGAGACCGCCGTGTTCCTGATCGTCGGCGCGACCTTCCTGTCGGCGGCCGGCGTCCAGGCCAAGCGCGGCCACGTCGCCATCGAGGCGCTCACCGGCCTGCTCTCACCGGCCGTCAACCGGATGCGCCTCGTCCTCGTCGACATCGTCAGCCTCGCCTTCGTGGCGTTCTTCGCCTGGAAGAGCTGGAGCCTGTTCCACGAGGCCTGGGAGGACGGCCAGATCTCGCAATCGACCTGGGGGCCGCCGCTCTGGATCCCCTACCTGCTGATGGCCGCGGGCATGAGCCTGCTCAGCCTGCAATTCGTGCTGCAGATCGCCGAAGCGGTCCTCTACGGCCCCCGCAGCGCCGGCTGGGCCAAGCCGAAGATCGGCATCGGGGCGGACGTCAACCGCGACATGCGCGACCGCCCGGATCTGACCCCCGAGGGGCCGGATCCCCTGGAGAGCACGATCACACCGAAAGCGGCCCCGATCCGGCCGGTCACGACGACGGGAGGCAAGGCATGAGCACCGCCGCGATCGGCTTCCTCTATGCCGGGGCGACGCTCGGCGCGATGCTCTCGGGGATTCCCATCGCCTTCGCGCTGGGTTTCGTGGCGCTCGCCTTCATGTACGCGTTCATGCCCGCCGCCTCGCTCGATACGGTGGCGCAGAACGTCTACGAGGAGATGGCCTCGATCACCCTGCTCTCGATCCCGCTCTTCATCCTGAAGGGCGCGGCGATCGGCCGGAGCCGGGCCGGCCAGGATCTCTACTCGGCGATGCACGCCTGGATGCACCGCATCCCGGGAGGCCTCGGCATCGCCAACGTGTTCGCCTGCGCGCTGTTCGCGGCGATGGCCGGCTCCTCGCCCGCCACCTGCTCGGCGATCGGCTCGGCCGGCATCCCGGAGATGCGCAAGCGCGGCTACTCGCCGGGCTTCGCCGCCGGAATCATCGCCGCGGGCGGCACGCTCGGCATCCTGCTGCCGCCCTCGATCACCATGATCCTCTACGCGGTCGCCGCCGAGCAGTCGCTGGGACGGCTCTTCCTCGCCGGGATCGGGCCGGGCTTCCTGCTGGTCGCCCTGTTCGCCGGCTGGTCGATGTTCCGCTTCCGCTCGGAATTCGCGGCGGCGAAGCTCGCCTACGAGCGGACGGGTGCGCAGCATCCGATCCTCAAGGAAGACAGCTACAGCATGCGCGAGCGCTTCTCGACGCTGCCGCGGGTGCTGCCCTTCGTGGTGCTGCTCACCGGCGTCATGGTCGCGCTCTACGGCGGCTATGCCACGCCCTCCGAGACCGCCGGCCTCGGCGGCCTGCTGGCGCTCGCCCTGATCGCGGTGATCTACGGCGTGTGGCGCTTCCGCGATGTCGACCCGATCCTCACGGCGACGCTGCGGGAATCGACCATGCTGATGCTGATCATCGGCATGTCGCTCCTCTACGCCTACGTGATGAGCTACCTTCACATCAGCCAGGCCGCGGCCCAGGCCATCGTCGCGATGCAGCTCTCCCCCTGGGTCCTGCTCGCCACCATCCTGGCCCTGGTGATCGCCCTCGGCTTCTTCCTGCCGCCGGTCTCGATCATCCTGATGACGGCGCCGATCATCCTGCCGCCGCTCAAGGCCGCCGGATTCGACCTCGTCTGGTTCGGCGTGGTGATGACGATCACCATGGAGATGGGGCTGATCCACCCGCCGGTGGGCCTCAACATCTTCGTCATCAAGAACATCGCCCCCGACATCCCGCTCAAGGACATCATCTGGGGCACCCTGCCCTTCGTGATCCTGATGGGTGTGGCGATCGTCCTGCTCTGCCTCGTGCCGGGCATCGCCATGTGGCTGCCCGACATCCTCCTGCCGACGACACGGTAGGGACGCGAGCCGCGCGGACACGACGCCGTCGAGGAGAAACCCTCCGTGCCCCGAGCACGGAGGGTTAATCGTTTCTTGGCGGCGGCGGTAAAACTCGCCTTAACCCTCCGGCGTCCAAAATCACTGCCGCAGACCAGATCCGGCCGGTCTTTCGGGACGGCGAATCTGGGCTTCGCTCGAGCGCCGCGCGGACTGGCCGTTACGGCGTCCGCTCGGATCAGGCGGATGCTGCATCTCAGCCGCTTCCGGCACCGGACGGGAGACGATCCGTGACGAAGCCAGTCGCCGAGACGAAACCCGCCACGGGCACGGGCACCGCGCCGCCGCTGAGCCCGAGCGTGCGCCGCCACCTCGGCAAGAGCCTGCGCAGTCACTTCGCCGACAGTCTGACTGAACCGGTCGGCGAGCGTCTCGAAGCCCTCATCGGCCGCCTGGACACGCCGAAGGGCCGCGCGACGCGCCCCTGACCGCCCGACGAGACCGCCCAAGCCGAAAACCCCGGCCGCGACGGGGCGACCGGGGCCTACGAATTCTGCGGTGCGGGTTTGCGGGGCGCCGCGGCGCGCTCAGTCGAGAGCGACGGCGACCAGGGAGAACAGACCGGCGAGCAGCAGGTTGCAGGCGATGAGGACGACGACCGTCATGGATTGGCTTCGCGGCTGAGAGGAAATCGGGCAGGCGTCGAGGGCGGTGAGAACCGCCGGGAGGAGAGCGTCTAGCGAGAGAAGCTTGACGGAGTGCTCATCCCGCCCGATTGCGGCGCCGGCGCGGCCCGGTTCGTCGAAACCGATGCAGGAAGATCACAGGGACCGTCCTGCACCGCCGCGCTTGAACCGGTGCTGAACCGCAGCGCTCTCCATGGGGTTTGTCCACAGCGCGGTCCGATGCTGCAAAGCAGCCACAGCCGCCGCATCGGCGAAAACCGATTCACTGTTTTTCATCCGCCCCCGCAATATTGCCAAGATTTGGTTAACGGACTAGGCTCGCGACGTCCCGTTTCGAGACAGGATCCGGCCATGATCTCCCTGAACGAGACCCTTCTCACCGCCGCCGGCCTGTTCGGTCTCGGCGCGTCCACCGCACCGGTCGGGAGCCAGGCGGAGTCGGGAGCCTTCACGGACTTCTCCCCGGACGACGCCTCGTCCCTCTCCGGGGAAAGAAACCCGTCGCCGGAGGATGCCGCGGCGGATGATCCCTTCTTTACTGCGGTCGCCGATGCCCTGCGGGAGGCGGGCTACCTGGATTCCTGAAAATCGGTTGATTAAGCCTGCCTGACCCGCCCGTCGCGGGCGTTCAGGAAGGCCGCATGTCCGCATCCCCCGCCGTCTCGTCCGACGTGCTCGCCGCCATCGGCGGCACGCCCCTGATCCGGCTGCGCCGCGCCTCGCAGGAGACCGGCTGCACCATCCTCGGCAAGGCGGAATTCCTGAATCCCGGCCTGTCGGTGAAGGACCGGGCCGCGCTCTCGATCGTGCGGGACGCCGAGGCGCGGGGCCTGATCCGGCCCGGCGGCACCATCGTCGAGGGCACGGCGGGCAATACCGGGATCGGGCTGGCGCTGGTGGCGTCCGTCCGCGGCTACCGCACCGTCATCGTCATTCCCGAGACGCAGTCGGCGGAGAAGAAGGAGACGCTGCGGCTGGCCGGCGCCCGGCTCGTCGAGGTGCCCGCCGTCCCCTTCGCCAACCCGAACAACTACGTCCACGCCGCCCGCCGCCTCGCCGAGCGGCTGGCGGGGACGGAAGCGGCCGGCGCCTTTTTCGCCGACCAGTTCGACAACACCGCCAACCGCCGCGCCCATATCGAGGCGACCGGTCCCGAGATCTTCGCGCAGACCGGCGGCGCGGTGGACGGCTTCGTCTGCGCCGCGGGCACCGGCGGCACGGTGGCCGGCGTGGCCGAGGCGCTGCGGGCGGCCAAACCGGGGGTGAAGATCGCTCTCTCCGATCCCGAGGGCTCGGCGCTCCACGCCTATTACAGCACCGGCACGCTCAAGGCCGAAGGCTCCTCGATCACGGAAGGGATCGGCCAGGGGCGGGTGACGCGAAACCTCGAAGGGTTCACCCCCGATCTCTCGTTCCGGATCCCGGACACGGAAGCGCTCGGCATCATCTTCGGCCTGATGCGCGAGGAGGGGCTCTCGCTCGGCGGGTCGTCGGGCATCAACGTCGCGGGCGCGATCCGGCTCGCCCGGGAACTCGGGCCCGGCCACACCATCGTGACGATCCTCTGCGACGGGGCCGCGCGCTACGCCTCGAAGCTGTTCAACCCCGCCTTCCTGGGCGAGCGCGGCCTGCCGGTTCCGGACTGGCTCGCCCCGTCCGGCGACGCGCTGCCCGACTGGAGGGCCTGAGCCGCCGACGGCACGATCCGCACTGAGCCGGCAACGAAATCGCCGGCGGAAGCGTTGCTGTCGGTGCTCAAGCGACGGTGTTTGAGCGATCGGGAGACGTGCCGTCGATGCTCACCACCATTCTGCTCATCCTGCTGATCCTGCTGCTGTTCGGCGGCGGCAACTTCTACGGCGGCGGGCGCTTCCGCGG
This sequence comes from Methylorubrum populi, assembly GCF_002355515.1. Classification (NCBI taxonomy): domain Bacteria; kingdom Pseudomonadati; phylum Pseudomonadota; class Alphaproteobacteria; order Hyphomicrobiales; family Methylobacteriaceae; genus Methylorubrum; species Methylorubrum populi. Next base: position 1,537,994 of record NZ_AP014809.1, read on the forward strand.
CCCCGGCTTCGGGCTGGGCGGCATCCTGCTCATCATCCTGATCGTCCTGTTGGCGACGGGCCGGATCTGAGCCCCTCGCCGCCGCTCACCGGGCGCAGGTGATCGCCACGACCGCGCCGAGAACGGGCGCCGCCGCCCCGCCCAGCGTGGTCGCGGCGTCCTTCGCGGGCGGCGCGCCCGTCGCGGCCGGCACGCCGCTCTCGCCGAGGAAGGCCGCGACGACCTTTCCCGGCACGATGCTGTAGCGCGTCGGCGGCATCACCCCGGCGATCAGGCGGGGTGCGGCGGGAAACCGGGCCACCAGCCCGACGAGCCGGCCCGACCGGTCGAGCACCGGCGCGCCGGCCGCGCCGGGCTGGAGCGGGGCGTAGACGCCGTCGACCGCGGCGGCGGCGGGCGCGACGCTGGGGCGCCCCTTGGCCTGGGCCCCGAGCACGAGCAGGGCCTCGCCCTCGCTCACGGCCTCAGTGCGCAGCGGGGGCGGCGCGCCAGCGAGCCCCTCGGCGGAGAGCAGCGCGAGGCTGCCCGCCGCATCGCGCCGCTCGATCCGTGCCGCCGCACCGGCGACACGGGGCACGGCGCAGGCTTCGAGGGTGGAGGCCGCCGTCAGCACCCGCCCGCCGCCGAGAAGCAGGCCCGTCCCGGCCGGACGCACCTCGGCCTGCGCGCCGGGCGACGGCGGCGCGGCGGGCGCGTGCGGGGTCGGGCTGGCGGCCGTCGTCGGAGCGGCCGGTGCGGAGGCAGCCGGCGTCGCCTCGGGGAAAGGGGTGAAATTGTTGGCGACCGCGATGACGAGACGGTCGACCGTCTCCGCCAGGGCCCGGTCGTAGCCGAGGGTGAAACCGCGGATGCCCTGCGGGCCTTCGGCATAGCGGATGTAGGAGCGCCCGCCCGCGGTCTCGGCGGTGACGACGATGAAGTCCGGCTTCTTGAGCTTGTAGGTGACCTTGCGGCCCGGCATCGCGGCGGTGGCCCGCTCGAACAGGGCGTCGAGGCTGGTCTCGCCCTGCGGGAACGACTTGGTGTCGAGGGTCACCCGCCCGTCGGCGCTCTGCCAGCGGGTGCCGCCGGGGATCGCGCTCTTCTTCGGCAGGAGCGCCTCCGGCACGCCGACCACCGCGCCGCTCGCCGGATCGGGCTGGACCCTGAACCGCGCCGCCCGCCGCGCCTCCTCCGCCTCGCGCTTGAGCGCGACGCGTTCCGGCGGCGTGAGCAGGCCGGTCGGGGTGGCGCCGGTGCGGGTCTGGTAGGTCTGGATGCCCTCGAAGCTGCGCTTGCCGAAGGCGCCGGTCGTCACGCCGTTATAGTCGCCGGTCCAGACCAGCGCGTCCTGCAGCCCCCGTCGCTCCGCCTCGGGCAGGGCCTCGAAGGCCGTCCGCGCCGCCTCGAAGGCGGGATCGGGCGCGGGCGGGATCGGGGCAGCAGGTCTTGGCCGGACCGCCGGGGCCGGTGGCGCGGGCGTCTGCGCGATTGCTCCCGACGCGAGGCCGGCGGCGAGCAGGGCCGGCAAGCCGGTGCGAAAAGCGTTCATCCGTACCGTCATCGCCGCCGTTCGGTTCGATGTGCAGGTGGATCTGCCGGTGAATCTCGCGGTGATGATGCCAGCGGGAAGGGGGTGCCTTCAAGTCGCGACCGGTCGCGGCCGCCCGGCGCCATCGCAATCGCCGGCAGGGTGGTCGCTTCGGCGCGCCGCCGCTCCCGTCGCCGCGGCCCTGGTTTGCCGCCTTCGGAGCATCTCCTCGGGCGTCGTCCCGGCCGGAACGCCGGCAAGCGTTGCGGCCGGCGCGGCAAGTGATAGCTTGCCGGCCGCTGACGCCCCTGCTTCGGGCGCACCGGTCGGAGGAAACGAGCGCATGTCCCAAGGCAGAAGTCTCGGGTTCCTCGGCGCAGCCTTGGTCGGCGCGTCGCTGCTCGCTGTCCCGGCCCCGGCTCAGACGCCGCGCCCCGTCGCGCCGCCGAAATCGGCGACCGCCCCGGTCACGAAAACCTTCACGCGCGAGGCGCTGGCGAGTGCGGGCGTCCGGCTCGAGACCGCGCTCAGGAGCGAGGCGCCCCCCGGCGCCAAGACGGCGGCGCAGTGGCGCCGCGAGGCGGAGGTGGCCGCGCGGAGCGAGGGGGCCGAGCCGGATGCCGAGCTGAACGCCTACGCCGCCGCCGTCGCGGCCGACCCGAACGACGTCCGCAACTGGCTCGACTACGCCGGCGCGGCCATTGCGGCCGGCAACGACGAGGAGCGCTCCGACTATTCCGCCCGGTTCAAGCTGAAGGGCCGCGCGAGCGCCGCCGCCTATCAGGGCTACCTGCGTGCCAGGAATCCGGCGGACGAGGCGCGGGCGCTGGCCCGGCTCGGCGAGATCCAGGCCGCCCAGTCCGATTGGCGGCCGGCGCTGGAGGCCTACCGGGCGAGCCTTGGGATCAAGGAGGACCCGCAGACCCGCGCGGCCTACGAGCGGCTGCGCGAGGAGCACGGCTTCCGCATCCTCGACTACAAGGTCGATTCGGACGCCGCCGCGCCGCGGGTCTGCTTCACCTTCTCCGAAAGCCTCGTCCCGAAGACCGATTATGCCCCCTACATCGCCGTCTCCGGTGCGGCTAACGCCGCCGTCACGGCGGAGGGCTCCCAGGTCTGTGTCGACGGGCTCAAGCATTCCGAGCGCTACGCCTTCGTCGTGCGCCAGGGCCTGCCCTCCGCGGTGGGCGAAAACCTGCTGAAATCGGCCGATTACGAGGTCTACGTTCGCGACCGCTCGCCCCAGGTGCGCTTCACTGGGCGCAACTACGTCCTGCCGCGCACGGGACAGGCGGGCGTGCCGCTGGTCTCGGTCAATGCGGCCAAGCTCGACGTCGAGGTGCTGCGCATCGGCGACCGCGGCCTGCTGCCGGCGCTGCGCTCGGAGGAATTCTTGAGCCAGCTCAGCGGCTCGACGGCCAGGACCATCGCCGACCAGAAGGGCCAGCGCGTCTGGAAGGGCACCCTCGACACCGCCAAGGCCGAGACCAACCGCGAGGCGGTGACCGCCTTCCCCGTGCTCCAGGCGGTCGGTAAGCTGGAGCCCGGCCTCTACCTGATGCTGGCCAAGCCCACCGGCACCACGGATTCGTCGGAGGACGAGTACGGTGGCTACGAGGCGCAGGCGACGCAGTGGTTCGTCGTCTCGGATCTCGGGCTCACCGCCTTCAAGGGCCGCGACGGCGTCCACGTCTTCGCCCGCTCGCTCGCCAGCGCCAAGACCGTCTCCGGCGCCGAGATCCGGCTGGTCGCCCGCAACAACGACGTGCTGGCCAGTACCAAGACCGACGGCCAGGGCCACGCCGCCTTCCCCGCCGGCCTCGCCCGCGGCGAGGGCGGGCTGGCGCCGGGCCTCGTGGTGGCGCAACTCGGCGACGATTACGGCTTCCTCGATCTGGCGCTCGGCGCCTTCGATCTCTCCGACCGCGGGGTGAAGGGCCGCCCGGCACCGGGCGGGGCCGAGGCCTATGTCTTCCCCGAGCGCGGCGTTTACCGCTCCGGCGAGACGGTGCAGCTCACCGCGCTCCTGCGCGACCCGCAGGGGGCGGCGGTCGCCGGCCTGCCGCTGACCCTGGTGGTGAAGCGGCCCGACGGCGTCGAGTACCGCCGTGCTGCCGTTGCCGACGAGGGGCTCGGCGGGCGCTCGCTCGCCCTGCCGCTGATGGCGGGCGCGATGCACGGCACGTGGCGCGTCTCCGCCTATACCGATCCGAAGGCGCCGCCGGTCGGCGAGGCGAGCTGGCTCGTGGAGGATTACGTCCCCGAGCGGCTGGAGGTGAGCCTCACCCCGAAGACGCCGACGCTCACCCGCGGCGAACCGGCGGTCATCGATGTCGCCGCGCGCTACCTCTACGGCGCGCCGGGCTCGGGGCTCGACGTCTCGGGCTCGGTGGCGGTGCAGGCGGCGGCCAATCCCGGCATCAAGGGGCTGGAGGGCTTCTCCATCGGCCTCGACGACGAGGCGGTGGAGGCGACGACCGCCGAGATCGACGGAAAGGCCACCACCGACGCGCAGGGAAAAGCCAGCATCACCGTGCCGGTGCAGGAGGTCGCCGCCCCCCGCGCGCTCGAAGCAAAAATCACCCTCGCCGTCGGCGAGCCGGGCGGCCGGGCGCTGAGCCGCAGCGTGACGCTGCCCATCCTGCCGACCCAGCCCGTGCTGGCGATCCGCAAAAACTTCGGCGGCGATCTCGCTGAGAACGCGACGGCGACCTTCGACGTCGTGATGGCCGCGCCCGACGGGCGGCGCCTGCCGCAGGACGGCGTGGCCTGGACGCTCTCGAAGGTCGAGCGGACCTACCAATGGTACCGCGCCGACGGGCGCTGGAGCTTCGAGCCGGTCAAGTCGAGCCGCCGCGTCGCAGACGGGCGCGTGGCGACCACCGCCGACGCGCCCGCGCGCATCGCCGTGCCCGTCGGCTTCGGCCAGTACCGCCTGGAGGCCAGCGTGCCGGGTCAGCCGCAGGCGGCGGCGAGCGTGTCCTTCACCGTCGGTTGGGGCGGCTCCGAGACCGCTGACGTGCCCGACCTCCTCGACCTCACCCTCGACAAGCCGGCCTACGCCGCGGGCGAGCGGCTGCGCGCCCGGCTCGCCCCGAAATTCGCCGGCACGGCGACGCTGGCCATCGTCAGCGACCGCGTCCACGAGATCCGCGACGTGACGGTGGCGGAGGGCGGCACCAGCGTCGACATCCCGGTCAAGGCGGAATGGGGCGCGGGCGCCTACCTCGTCGCCACGGCCTACCGGCCGCTCGACCAATCGGCCAAGCGGATGCCGGGCCGGGCGCTCGGGGTGGCGTGGTTCTCGGTCGACAAGGAGAAGCGCGGCCTCGCGGTGTCGATCGAGGCACCGGAGAAGGTGCGCCCCCGCGGCACCCTCACCGTGCCCGTAAAACTCGCCGGCCTCAGCCCCGGTGAGGAGGCGCGGGTGACGCTGGCGGCGGTCGATGTCGGTATCCTCAACCTGACCCGCTACGAGGCGCCGAATCCGTTCCAGTACTTCTTCGGCCAGAAGGCCCTCGGCCCGGAGGTTCGCGACCTCTACGGCTACCTGATCGACGGCATGCAGGGCACGCTCGGCGCGATCCGCTCCGGCGGCGACGGCGGCGCGGCGGAACTCGCCGACGCGCCGCCGACCCAGGCGCCGCTCGCGCTCTATTCGGGCGTGGTCACGGTCGGCGCCGACGGCACGGCGAGGATCCCGCTGGAACTGCCCGCCTTCAACGGCACCGCCCGGCTGATGGCGACCGCCTGGACCAAGACCAAAGTCGGCCAGGCCCAGGCCGACGTGATCGTGCGCGACCCCGTGGTGCTCACCGGCACCCTGCCGCGCTTCCTCAATGTCGGCGATCGCTCGCGCTTCTTCGTCGCCCTCGACAACGTGGAAGGGGGAGCGGGCGACTACACCGTCGATCTCGACCTTACCGGCCCCGTCGTGGTGGCGGGCGAGGCGGTGCGCTCGACGATGCGGCTGGAGGCCGGGGCCAAGGGTCAGCTGGTGATCCCGATCACCGCCGCCGGTCCCGGCACGGCCCGGCTCGACCTGCGCCTCACCGGCCCCGGCATCCAGGGCAGCGCCGGCCAGTCCTTCGCGCTCGGGATCAATCCCGGCACCGGCGCGCTGGTCCGCCGGAACGTGCGCCCGCTGGAGCCCGGCGCCGGTCTCGACCTGACGCCCGACCTTCTCGCCGACATCCTACCCGGTACCGGGGCGGTCTCCGTCTCGGCCAACCGCTTGGGTGGCATCGACGTCGCCGCCCTGCTGCAATCGCTGGACCGCTACCCCTACGGCTGCTCCGAGCAGATCGTCAGCCGGGCGATGCCGCTCCTCTACGTCAACGCGCTGGCGGCCGGTGAGAAGCTCGGCCTCGACGGTGGGCTCGACGAACGGGTGCGCGGAGCGATCGAGCGGGTGCTGGCGCGCCAGGATTCGAGCGGCGCCTTCGGTGCGTGGTCCACGGAGAATGCCGGCGACACGTGGCTGACCGCCTACGTCACCGACTTCCTCACCCGCGCCCGCGAGCGCGGATTCGCCGTGCCGCAGACCGCCTTCAACAGCGCCCTCGACCGCCTGCGCAACACGGTGGCCAACACCACCAACGTCGAGAACGGCGGCATGGACCTCGCCTACGCGGCCTACGTGCTCGCCCGGAACGGCCGCCCGGTGATGGGCGACCTGCGCTACCTCGCCGACACCAAGCTCGCCGACTTCGCCACCCCCTTGGGCCGCGGGCAGCTCGCCGCGGCCCTCGCTTTGCTGGGGGATCGCGGCCGGGCGCAAAAAGGCTTCGAGGCGGCTCTGCAGGCGCTCCAGGCCGAGCGTGACCGGGGCGCCTACCGCGCCGATTACGGCTCGCGCCTGCGCGACGGCGCCGCCCTGCTGGCGCTCTCGACCGAAGCTGGGTTCTCGCAAGCGACGCTCCAGCCGGTCGCCGCCGTGCTCGGCCAGGAGCGGGCGGAGGGCCGCTCCACCAGCACCCAGGAGAATGCCTGGATGGTGCTGGCAGCCCAAAGCCTCGCCAAGGAATCCGACAGCCTCGCGCTGACTGTCGACGGTAAGACCGAGACCGGTCCGCTGTCGCGGCTCTACCGGGCACCCGCCCTGGAGGCGCGGCCGGTGCGGATCGTCAATGCCGGCCGCGAGTCGGTGCCGGTCACCATCGGCGTCCAGGGCAATCCGATCGCCCCGGAGCCGGCGGCCTCCCAGGGCTTCACGGTCGAGCGTGCCTTCTACCGGCTCGACAGCAGCCCGGTCGACCTCGCCAAGCCGCTGCGCCAGAACGACCGCTTCGTCGTGGTGCTGAAGGTGACCGAGGCCAAGGCCAGCGCCGGGCGCCTGCTGCTGGTCGATCGCCTGCCCGCGGGGCTGGAGATCGACAACCCGAAGCTGCTCGACGCCGACGCGCTCTCGGGCCTCAGCTTCGCGAAGTCCGAGGTGGCCCCGGTCCATACCGAGTTCCGCGACGACCGGTTCGTGGCCGCCTACGACCGCACGCCGGAGCAATCGGCCTTCTTCTCGGCGGCCTACACCGTGCGCGTGGTCTCGCCGGGCCACTACGTCCATCCGGGCGCTAGCGTTGAGGATATGTATCGCCCCGAGCGGTTCGGACGCACCGCGTTCGGATCGGTCGAGGTGATCTCGGCGAAGTGAGATGAGGCGCGACGCCGCTTCCCCTCCCCCCGACGGATCTCGGGCTTGCCCGAGATCCGCAAGCGTCTGCTCAAATCGGGCAAGCCCGATTTGGGTGGGGGAGGGTGGCGCGCGAAGCGGATCGGGTGAGGGGAGCGCCCTCTCCGGACACGTCGCCCCCTCTCCCGCCTGCTCCGCAGGCACCCTCCCCCGCAGAGGGGGGAGGGTTTTTCTGGCCCTCTTCCTCACCCTCGCATGTCTGCTGGTGGGCGCCCTCTGGCGCTACGCCGCCACCCTTCCGCCCCTCGATCTGACCCAGGCCTCGCTCCGTTCCACCGTCATCCTCGACCGGAAGGGCCAGTTGCTGCGCCCCTTCGCCACCGCCGACGGGCGCTGGCGCCTGCCCGTCACCGCGGGCGAAGTCGATCCGCGATACCTCGCCATGCTCAAGGCCTATGAGGACCGCCGCTTCGACAGCCATCCCGGCCTCGATCCGGCGGCGACGCTCCGCGCCGCGTGGCAATGGCTCACCCATGGGCGGATCGTGTCGGGCGGCTCGACCCTGTCGATGCAGGTGGCCCGCCTCGTCGAGCCGCGGGCCGAGCGCTCGTTGCCCGCCAAGCTCCGGCAGATGGTCCGCGCGGTCGCGCTGGAGCGTACGCTCGGCAAGGCGGGCGTGCTCGACCTCTACCTCGCGCTCGCCCCCTATGGCGGCCCGGTCGAGGGGGTGCGGGCGGCGAGCCTCGCCTATTTCGGCCGTGAGCCGGCCCGCCTGTCCTTCGCCGAGAGCGCCCTCCTCGTCGCCCTGCCGCAGGCGCCGGAGGCACGCCGGCCCGACCGCTTTGCCGCCAACGCCCGGCGCGCCCGCGACCGGGTGCTCGACATCGCCGCCACGCGCGGCGTGCTCACCGCCGACGAGGCCCGCGCCGCCAAGGCCGAGCCGGTGCCGGTTGCGCGAAAACAATTCCCGATGCTCGCGGCCCATGCCGCCGAGCAAGCCCACGCCGCCGACCCGGAAGCACGGGTGCAGCACCTGACGCTCGATGCACGCCTTCAGGCGAGCCTGGAAGCGCTGGCGGCCGAGCGCGCGGCCGCCGCCGGCCCGGCGCTCTCCGCCGCGATCCTCGCCCTCGACAACCGCACCGGCGCGGTGCTCGCCCATGTCGGTAGCGCCGGCTATCTCGACGCCGCCCGCGCCGGCGCCGTCGATGCGACGGCGGCCGTGCGCTCGCCGGGCTCCGCGCTCAAGCCCTTCATCTACGCGCTCGCCTTCGAGAACGGTCTCGCCCACCCGGAAACGCTGCTCGACGACCGCCCGGCGCGCTTCGCCGCGAGCTACGCCCCGGAAAACTTCGACATGGGCTATCGCGGCACGGTCACGGCGCGGGTGGCGCTCCAGCAATCGCTGAACCTGCCCGCCGTCGATCTTCTGGATGCGGTCGGCGCCGCCCGCTTCGTCGCCCGGCTGCGGGGCGCGGGCGCGACGATCCTGCTGCCGCGCGACACCGCGCCGGGCCTGCCGGTGGCGCTGGGCGGCCTCGGCATCACGCTGAGCGACCTCGCCCGGCTCTACGCGGGGCTCGCCCGTGGGGGCAGCGTGCCGGCGCTGACCCGGCGCCTCGACGGACCCGCCGCCGCGCCCGGACCGGAGCGGCGGATCGCCGAGCCGGTCGCCGCCTGGTACGTCGCCGACATCCTGCGCGGCGCCCCGCCGCCGGAGAACGCCCTGCCCGGCCGGATCAGCTTCAAGACCGGCACCTCCTACGGCTACCGCGACGCCTGGGCGGTGGGGTTCGATGCCCGCGTGACGATCGCCGTCTGGATCGGCCGCCCCGACGGCGCCTCGGTGCCCGGCCTCGTCGGGCGCAGCCACGCGGCCCCGATCCTGTTCGACGCCTTCGCCCGGTTCGGCGGCGAGCCGGAGGCCCTGCCCCGCCCCCGCGACGCCCTCGTTGTCGCCACCGCCGCCCTGCCTCCGCCCCTGCGCCACATCCGCCGCGACGCCCCCAAGACCTTCGCGGCGACGCTCGGCGTGCCGCTCAAGATCGCCTATCCACCGGACGGCGCCCGGGTCGATCTCGGCCTCAGTGACGGCGCGCAGGCCCGCCTCGCCCTCAAGGCGCTCGGTGGCCAGCCGCCGCTGACCTGGATGGTCGACGGCCTGCCGGTGGCGGAGGCGATGCGCCGGCAATCGGAGTGGAGCCCGGAGGGCGCGGGCTTCGCGCGCATCTCGGTGATGGATGCGGCGGGCGCCAGCGACAGCGTGGTGGTGCGGCTGGAATAGCGCCCTCGCCCGCCGCCCGTGCGATGGCACACGTGACTCCTGCGCCCCGGACTTTAGCTCAGCCCGCGCGAGGCAACGTCCTCCCCCATCAGGGTCCAAGTCCGGGACGGCCCGGCTCATGAACCGCATGAGGCTGCCGTGGCCTGGATCGTTCTCGTCGTCGCCGGTCTGCTGGAGGTCGTCTGGGCCTTCGCGATGAAGCAGTCGGAGGGGTTCTCCCGCCTCTGGCCGAGCGTCGTCACCCTCGTCACCATGGGCCTGAGCTTCGCCTGCCTCGCTTGGTCGATGCGCAGCCTGCCGCTCGGCACCGCCTACACGATCTGGACCGGCATCGGCGCGGTGGGCGCCTTCATCGTCGGCATCGCCTTCCTGGGCGAGGCGATGAGCGCCACCCGCATCCTGGCGGCGGGGCTGATCGTCAGCGGCCTCGTGCTGATGAAGCTGTCGAGCACCGCCTGACGTCTCAGGCCGTCCCCTCCCCGCAGCCGGGAAACACCGCGAACACGTCCTCGCGCACCCGGTCGAGGATGCGACGATAGGTCGGCTCGCAGGCCATCCCGGCCGCGATGCGCCCGTACTGCGCGCCCTCGGCCAGGGCCCCGCGCTCGGGCACCAGGGCGAGCGGGGTCGCGGCCGGCGTGAGCTGCGTGCCGCGGCCGGAGAACAGGGTGGTGAGAATGCCGAACATCTCGCCCTGGATCGTCGGGCGGCCGAGCACGGCGAGGCGGTACTGCCCCAGGAAGTTGGTGACGAGATAGATCTGACCCGACTGGTTCGGCACCGAGACGGTGCCGGACTGGGCGAACGGCGCGTCGAGCCGCTCGGCCTCGCGGAAGACGAGGCGGGCGCTGTCCGCATCCCAGGCGATCTCGGTGCGGTAGGCGAAGATCGCCCCCGCCTGCCCGAAGGAGGGGCGCAGGGTCAGGTAGCGGCCTTCGAGGAAGGCCACCGCCTCGCGGGTATAGGAGCCGAACTCCTCCGGCGCGTGGCGCGCCTTCTCGGCGAGCGCCGCCGGCGGCGCGGTGGCCTGGACCCTCAGAGGCAGACTCAGCGCCTCCTCCAGGCGCAGCGTGGTCGCGAGCGTGAAGGGCCGACGGCCGGACAGCGCCTTTTCCAGAGTCGAGATGCTGATGCGGGCCGCGTCCGCCAGCGCCTGCCGCGACATCCGGCGGCGGGCCAGCGCCTCGCGCACCGCCGCGGCGATGAGACGGCTCTGCCCGTCGGGCAGCTCGGTCTCGGGAAGTTCGGCCTCGATCGGCGGCATGGTGCGGGTTCCGGACGGATCCGCACAGAACCGCACCGGGGTGGGAACCGTCAAGGTTCGGCCACCGCCTCCACCAGCAAACGCTCCGGCCCCGGCGTCATCGCATCGAGCGGCCAGCAGGTGGCGAGCACGAGGCGGCGGCCGGGCGCGTCGGGGTCGAGGCCGGAGGCGTCCCAGCGCACGACCCGGCGCCCGGTGACCCGGAAGCGGACGCTGCGGCCGTCACGGCGCACGACCTCGATCGGATCGCCGGCGGCGAGCCGGCCGAGGCTGCGGAACTGGGTGTCGCGGTGGGCGGCATAGACCGCCGTGCCGGGCTCGCCCGCCTCGGGGGTGCCCTCGACATGGCCGGGGCCGAAGGCCAGTGCCTGCCCGCTCGATCCGGCGAGGACCACGTAGCTCACGCCGAGATCCGGGAAGACGATGCGCGCGACCGGCACCGTGTCGGCCCAGGGCCAGGGGCGCACGCCGCTTCCCTCGGCGAGGCTCCGGGCGAAGGCGCGCTCCAGCAGCCGCTGCGCCAGGGCGGCCTTGGCCGGGATCCAGGCGGCCTGCGCGAGCAGCACCAGCCCGGCCGCCACGAGCAGGAGGGCCGGCAGGGCCGTGATGCTCCGCCGGCCGGGACGCCGCGCGACGGCATCCCGCTTCGCGATCCCGCTCACGCCGCGATCCGGCGGCGGCAGAGGGACAGGCCCAGGCCGAGCGCCAGCAACAGGCCGCCGAGCCATGCGCGGATCTCGAAATCCGTGGCGGTCTGCGGCAGCGCGACCGGCTGCGCGGCGGCGAACTGGGTGGCGAACGGGCTGGCCGGCGCGGCGCGGCGCTGGCGCGGCGGCGTGGGAAGCGGCTGCGCCTCGCCCTCGCCGAACACGCTTTCGAAATCCCAGCCGGCCGGGAGGTTGAGCGGAAGGTCGGTGCTGACGAGCCGCGCACCCTCCGGCCGACGCGGGGTGGCGTCCACCGCCACCAGCGAGGTCAGGCGGGTGGTGAGCCCGTGGTCGAGGGCGAGCCGCAGGATCGCGGCGTCGGCGGCCTCCGCCGAGAGCCGGCCGGTCAGCCGCGCCGTCTCGGCCTCGGCGATCTTGGCTCGCGCCCAGAGCTTGCCGATGCCGGCGCCGGCCTCAGCCGTATCGAGCTGCAACATCTTCTGCCAGGGCTGTCCGCCGATCCGGCCGGCAAGGGTGAGCGTCCCGCGGGCCTGCTCCATCCGGGCCGGCAGGGCGAGCGGCTCCCCGCGGTAGAGGTCGGGCAGGCGGGCGGGCGCGGCGTCGACGCCGGGCTCGGAGAAGGTTGCGGTCAGGTCGGTGACGGCCGGGCTCTCCAGCTTCAGCAGCAGCGCACGCATCCGCTCGGTCACCTGATCCGGCGTGCCGATCTCGGTGAAGCTGCCGCGGCCGAGTTCGGCCGCGTGGCGCATCAGATATCCGTTCGGGGCCGAGCCGATGCCGACCATGAACAGCCGCGAGCGCCCGCGCTCCGCCGCGATCGCGGAGAAGATCTGCGCCTCGTTGCCGATGGCGCCGTCGGTGAGGAACACGACCTGCCGCAGGCGGCCGGTCTCTTCGGGCGTCGTGTCCCGCAGCGCGGCGCGCAGCGGCGCCAGCATCTCCGTGCCGCCGCGAGCCTCCAGGCCGGCGACGAAGCGCTTCGCTTGGTCGAGATGGGCCTCGTCGGCCGGGACGAGATCGGGGAACAGGGTGTCGAAGCTGTCGTCAAAGCGAATCACGCTGAAGCGGTCTCTCGCGCCCAGCCGGTCGAGACCGATCAGCAGGCTCGCCTTGGCCTGGCGCATCGAGGCGCCGCCCATGGAGCCAGAATTGTCGATCACGAACACCACGTCGCGGGGCACGGGCGCGACCGGGCTCGCCGATTCCGGCGGGGTGATCACAGCGAGGACCGCCTCGCCGCCCGCGACCCGCTCGCGGAACAGGCCGACCGAGGGTGCCGCGCCCGCGGCGGCGGCCCAGGTCAGCTCGAAATCACGGTCGGCGGCGGTGGCGCCGTCGGCGAGCGTGATCCGGCGCTTGGTGCCGGACACCTCCTCGACGCGGATCGCGTGGGTGGCGCTGCGCACTGGGCCCAACGGGAAGCCGGCCTTGAGATCGACGGTGAGCGTCAGCGGGTTGATCGGCGCGTGGCGGGCCGGATCGAGCACCGGCGCCGCGATCGTCCGGCGGTCGGGGACGGGATCGGCGGCGGAGACCCCGTCGACGACGGCGGTCACGGCCGGCGGGGCCGGGCTGTAGCGCGGGGCGGCCACGGTCGGCAGGCGCAGCGCGTAGGTGCCGCCCGATTGCCGCACCGGCTGCTGATATTCGAGCTGCACCAGCACCGTCTCGCCGGGGCCGATATTGGCGACCGCGTTGGTGAACAGGTTGGGCCGCTGCTGCTCGGTCAATGCGGCGGCCTTGCCCTCGGCCTTGGCCGCCTCGTAGGCGCGCCGCGCCGCCTCGCGCTCGCGGATCTCGGCGACGATGACCCGGTCGCCGACGACGAGCTTCATCGTGTCGACCGCCGCATCCTCCGGCAGCGGGAACAGGTAGGTGCCCTCGACCCACTCCGCCGTGGTGTTGCGGAAGGCCTGGGTGATCGTCGCCCGCGCGGTCGGGCCGCTCACGGTGATCGCGGCATCCGCCCTCAGGCGAGGCGCCTCGACCGGCGCGCCGCCCTCGGAGCGGAGCAGCAGCGTCCCGCTGCCATCCTTGCCCTCCAGCGCCCGTGCCGGCGCGATCCCGGCGACGAGCGCGAGCAGGAGGGCGATCAGCGGGCCGAGCAGCAGGTTGCGCGTCAGGCCCGGAGCCGGGCACGGAAGCGGTGTCGGATGATGCGGGGACAGGGGGAGTCGGAGCACGGGAGCCTCCATCGGTGGATGCCGGCGCGGTCGGCCGGCTCCTGCCAAGGCTCCTCCAGCGCGGGTCGCGCCGCCACGGGACGCTTCGCCAACCTTCGGCCCGGCGCCGCACCGGAACGGCGGCCGATGTCCGGAAAGCGGCGCAGTTCGCCCCCGACGGTGACGCTTCGTCCGCCTCGGTGCGGGGCGCGGCGTCGCGGCCCGCTGTTCGGCACGCGCGAACCGCCTACATCGGGTCCATGTCCCGCTCGCCCATGTCCCGCTTGTCTGCGCCGTCCACCCGCATCGTCTGCATCCGCCACGGCGAATCGACCTTCAACGCGCATCACGAGGCGACGGGGCGCGATCCGGGCCATATCGATGCCCGCCTGTCCGAGCGTGGCCACGCCCAGGTCGCGGCGGCCCGCAAGGCGCTGCGCGACATTCCCTTCGAACTCGTCGTCACCTCGCCGCTGACCCGGGCGCTCCAGACCACCGCCGGGATCTTCTCCGATCACCCGGCCCGGCCCGACGTGCTGGTCGAGGTGCTCCACCGGGAATGCCAGGAGAGCAGCTGCGACATCGGCCGGGCGGCCTCCGTTCTGGCGCGGGAATTCCCGGCCTTCCGGGTCGATCACCTGCCCGAGACGTGGTGGTACGCCGACGGAGAGGCGGGGCCGGAGGGCTGGCATGTCGAGCCCCGGACCCTGTTCGACCAGCGGGTCTCGGGGTTCCGCGACTGGCTGCGGGCGCGGCCGGAGCGGACCATCGCGGTCATCGGCCACTGCACCTTCTTCTACCATCTGACCGGGCGCTGGCTCGCCAACTGCGAGGCGCTCGACATCGACCTCGCGGACGAGCCGCTCCCGCGCGCCTACGGCTGAATCCGGGCCGCCTCCAGCCGGTCGCGAGCGGAGACGAGGTCGATCGCCGGCGCCTGCCGGCCGATGCCGAGCGCCTCGTCGAGGATCGTGAGGGCGATGCGCCACGTGCCCTCGGCGAAGGGGGCGGCGCCCTCCGCCACCTCGGCGGCGCTGCGCGGATCGGCGAAGGCGCGGATCGCGGCGGTGGCGGTGCGTGCGACCGCCGAGGCGCGGGCCCCCGCGATCCAGGCCTGACGGCCGGCGGCGTCGTGCGAGAGCGCGCCGCCCTGACCTTCGGCGGTGCGCAGGGTCTCGACGGCGCGGTGGGGATCGGACGCCGTCTCGCAGCGGGCGGCGAGTGCCGGCAGGCCGGCCGCGTCGAGAAGCGGGGGCAGGATGCGGCGCACGCTCTCGAGCGCCAGGAAGCCGGTGCGGGCCGCCTCGATGGCCGGCGCGTCCGCCGAGCCGGAGAGCCGCAGCACGAAGGCCATCAGCCCCTGCCGCTCGGCCTCCGGCATGGCGTCGTTGAGGCCGAGCGCGTAGGCCGCGAGTGGGCGCGAGAAGCAGGGCGGGCAATCCTCGGTCGCGGTGATCGTGCGGTAGGGCAGTCCCGCCGCGACGATCGCCGCCTCGTTGATGCAGGTGCCCCCGTCCGGCCCCGGGAAGGCATGCGAGCCCTTCAGCAGCCGCCAGTGGAGGATGGGCGCGAAGGCGTCGAGGGCATGTTCGCTCAAGCAGGGCTCCTCCCGATCGAGGACGAACCTGCCACGGCATAGAGGGACTTGGCGAGGGGGCGTTTAGCCACCCATGCCCGTGGCCAGCCCCGACAGCATAGCGAGCCCCAGCACCAGCACGAAGGCCCCTGCCAGGAGTTCGAGCCCGCCGACCGCGAGGGCGCCAGCCTGCCCGCGCCCGCCGGCGAGCCGCAGGGCCAGAGCCTTGGCGAAGACCGCGAGGCTCGCCAGCGCTCCGGTGGTGAGCGCGGTGCCGAGCGCCATGGCGAAGGTCGCGGCGATGCCGGCGGAGAGCATGCCCTGCGCGGCGCAGAACACGAGGATCAGCACCGCCCCGGCGCAGGGCCGGGAGCCGGCGGCGAGCACCACGCCGGCCCGCTCGCGCCAGCCGCCGAGCCGGTCGAGGGCGGCGGCATCCGTCAGGTGCGCGTGGCCGCAGCCGGGGCCGCAGGCCTCGGCCGGGGTGTCGGTGACGAGGCCGGCGAGCCGCCCGGCCTTGCGCCACGTCACCGCGGCGCCGAGCCCGGCCACGAGGGCGAAACTGACCGTCTCGATCAGGGTGCCGGCCCGCGTCATGCCGGCAGCGGTCGCCCGGAGGATGAAGACGCCGACCAGCACGATGGCGATGGCGACGCAGGCTTGCAGCAGGGCGGCGGCGGCGCTCAGGGCGAAGCCGCGCCGCAGCGTGCGCTCGCCCGCCACGATGTAGCCGGCGATCACCGCCTTGCCGTGACCGGGCCCGGCGGCGTGGAACACGCCGTAGGCGAAGCCCATCACCACGAGCGGCGTCCAGGAGCCGCCCGCCTTCAGGGCCGACACGGCCGCCCGAAGCTGGCTCGAAAAGTTGGACTGCACCGCCAGCAGCCAGCTGCCGAGCCCGGTCGTCGGCGGGGCGGCCTCGCGAAAGCCGATGCCGAAGGGCGAGCGCGGCGGCGGCGCGGCGACGGGGCCGAGCGCGGCGGCAAGTGCGGCGAGGAGGCCGGCGGCCGCCAGCACCGCCCCGGCGGCGAGCGCCAGTCGGCGCGGCCAGCGGCCAGCCGCCAAGCCCGCGGGACGCAGGGAGGCGGTCAGGGACATGCGACGATGGCTCGGTTGGCGAATTGCTCGCCGTAATTCGAGGCCGCGGTGAGCGCCTCGAACATCGCCTCCGTCATAGACTGTCCGGCGGAGGCCACCGCCGGCTCGGTGTTCTTCGCTCGCGTGATGGTCATGCTGCAGCCGGAGGCGGCGCCGGCCAGACGCAGCGCATCGGCCCCCTCGGCAAGACTGAAGGCGATGAAGTAGGTGGGATCGTAGATCTCGACCGCCGCGACGCCCCGGCCCTGGGCGGTGGGGGTCTTGAGCGGCAGCAGGAAGCTCAAGGTGAGCTTGCCGCCCTCCATCGCCATGCGCGCCTCCTGCGGCTCGGCGAAGGCCTGCTCCTTGCCCGCCACCTTGAGCTTCGTGAAGTAGGCGAACTCGGCGAGGTTGGCGGCGTGCTCCTTGGCCGAGCCCTGAAGCTCCTCGGGCGAGACCGTGCCGTCGCCGTTGGCGTCGAGCCCCTGCGTCAGGAAGGCGGTGTATTCGGGATCGAAGGTCCAGGCGTGGCGGATGCCGGTGACGCGGCCCGCCTCGTAGGCGAGTTCGGCCTTCGCGGTGATCCAGACATGGGGGTGGGCGGAGGCCGGGCTCGAAGCGGCAAGACCGGCCGCGAGGCCGAACGCGGCGGCAAGGGCGAGACGTCGGAAAGAGGCGGCGATCGGCATGACGCTCGGGGCGAAGCGGGTCGGAGGGTGACGACGATGCCGATGACCCTGCCCGGCCGATCGGGCGAAAGCAGGGCGCGCCCGCTCTACGGCCGCTTGAGCAGCGCCTCGACTTCGGCCTTCTCCGCGGCGGAGAGGCCGTCCGCCCTCGGCGCACGGCGGCGCGACAGGCGCCAGATGCCGAAGGCGCCGAGGCCCACCGCGAGCAGCGGGCTCAGCCAGAGTAGCAGCGTGTGCCAGCCGAAGACGGGGCGCAGCAGCACGAACTCGCCGTAGCGGGCCACGACGTAATCGACGACCTGGCCGTTGCTGTCGCCCTCCTTGAGCCGCTCGCGCACCAGCACGCGCAGATCCTTGGCGAGCGGCGCGTCGGAATCGTCGATCGACTGATTCTGGCAGACGAGGCAGCGCAAACCTTCCGAGATCTCCCGCGCCCGCGCCTCCATGGCGGGGTCTTTCAGCACCTCGTCCGGCTGCACGGCGAGCGCCGGGAGGGCCGTGAGGCTCAGGGCGAGGGCGACGAGGGCGGAGCGAAGGCGGTTCATTCGGCGGGCACCGCGGAGGGGGGCAGCTTGGCGCGTGCCTTGACCGGGGCGCCGACGCGCATGCGCCGGTCGGTGAGCGAGAGGCCGCCGCCCGCCGCCATGATGATGGAGCCGATCCAGATCAGCAGCACCAGCGGCTTGAAGTAGAGCCGCATGCCGATGGAGCCGTCGGGCAGCACCTCGCCGAGGCTGGCGTAGATCTGGCTCACGCCGACCGTCTTCAGACCGGATTCCGTCACCGTCATGCGGCGGGAGGGATAGAAGCGCTTGCCGGTCTCGACCGTGCCGACATAGTCGCCCGCGCGGTTGCGCAGGGTCAGGAAGGCGGTGGTCTCCTCGTAGTTCTCGCCCTTGGTCGGACCGACCCGGTCGAGGGTGGCGGTGTAGGGGCCGGAGGCGACCTGTCCGCCCGGCCGGATCGTCGCGAGGCCCTCCGTCGCCCAGCCCTGCCCGGCGATGCCGAGCACGACGACGCCGACGCCGGCATGGGCCAGGGCGGTGCCCCAGGCGGAGCGCGGCAGACCGATCGCCCGGCGCCAGGTCGTGCCGAGATCGCGGGTCCGGTTCTGGCCGTAGCCGCGGGCCCGCGACCAGATCTCGAGCGCGGAGCCGATGATGAGGTAGGCGCCGAAGCCGAGGCCGACTGGCGCCATCACGGGACCGCCCCAGGCCAGAGCCGCGGCGGCGAGCGCGACGACGAGCGCCACCGCGAAGGCCGCCAGCAGGCGCTGCGCCGCCGCCGCCGCGTCGCCCCGCTTCCAGGCCAGCGCCTGCCCGAACGGCACGATCACGAGGAGCGGCAGCGCCAGGGGGATGAAGGTCCAGTTGAAGAAGGGCGGGCCGACCGAGATCTTCTCGCCGGTCAGCATCTCCAGGAGCAGCGGGTAGAGCGTGCCCACGAACACCGTGGCGCAGGCCGCGACGAGGAACAGGTTGTTCATCACCAGGGCGCCCTCGCGGGAGATCGGCGCGAACAGGCCGCCCTGGCGCAGGGTCGGCGCGCGCCACGCGAACAGGCTCAGCGCGCCGCCGATGAACAGCGCGAGGATCGCCAGGATGAACACGCCGCGGCTCGGATCGGAGGCGAAGCTGTGCACCGAGGTGAGGAGCCCGGAGCGGACGATGAAGGTGCCGACCAGGGAGAGCGAGAAGGTGAGGATGGCGAGCAGCACCGTCCAGACCTTGAGCGCGTCGCGCTTCTCCATGACGACGATGGAGTGCAGCAGCGCGGTGCCGGCGATCCAGGGCATCAGCGAGGCGTTCTCGACCGGGTCCCAGAACCACCAGCCGCCCCAGCCGAGCTCGTAATAGGCCCAGTACGAGCCCATGGCGATGCCGAGCGTCAGGAAGCTCCAGGCGATCAGGGCCCAGGGCCGCACCGCCCGCGCCCAGACGGCATCGATGCGCCCCTCGATCAGCGCGGCGACGGCGAAGGCGAAGGTGACCGAGAAGCCGACATAGCCGAGGTAGAGCAGCGGCGGATGGATCGCGAGGCCGAGATCCTGGAGCAGCGGATTGAGGTCGTTGCCCTCCAGCGGTGCCGGCGCAACGCGGGCGAACGGGTTCGAGGTCGTGATGATGAACAGCACGAACACGAAGGTGACGCTCGCCTGCACCATCAGCGTGTTGGTGCGCAGCACCGGCGGCACGGAGGTCTTGGCGGTGGCGACCCAGGCGCCGAACAGGGCGAGGATCAGCACCCAGAGGAGCATCGAACCCTCGTGGTTCCCCCAGACGCCGGAGATCTTGTAGATCAGGGGCTTGGCGGTATGCGAGTTCTCAATGACGTTCTGGACCGAGAAGTCCGACGTCACATGCGCGTAGGTCAGCGCGCAAAAGGCGAACAGGATGCAGGCGAAGGTGCCGAGCGCGGCGGGACCCGCCACCTCGCGCAAAGCCGCGTCGCCCGAGCGGGCCGCCCAGGCCGGCATCACCGCCTGAACCAGGGAGAGAGCCAGCGCCAGGGCCAGCGCGTAGTGGCCGATCTCGACGATCACCGGCGGTCTCCTCGCGCGGTTTCGGTGCGGATGGTCATGGGATCTCTCACCGCTCGCTGCGCTGGCCCAGGGTGGCGTCGGCCGAGGCCGGCTTCGCCGCATCCTTCGGAGCCTCTTTGCCCCCGCCCTCCTGCCAGCGGCCCTGCGCCTTGAGCGCGTCGGCAACCTCGCGGGGCATGTAGTTCTCGTCGTGCTTGGCCAGCACGGTGTCGGCCCGGAACACGCCGCCGGCATCGAGCATGCCTTCGGCGACGATGCCCTGGCCCTCGCGGAACAGATCGGGCAGCAGGCCGCGATACTGCACCGGAACCGTGGCGTTGGTGTCGGTCACGGAAAACTCGACGTTCTGGTCGGGTCCGCGCTTCACCGAGCCGTCCTTGACGAGGCCGCCGAGACGGAACCGCGTGCCCGGCGCGACGCCCTGCGCCGCCACCTCGGCGGGGGAGCGGAAGAACACGATCGAGCCGCTCATGGCCGACAGGATCAGCCCGAGCGCCAGCGCCAGCACGGCGCCGCAGGCGGCGATGAGGATCAGGCGGCGGCTCTTGCGGGTCACGACGGTTCCGTCCCGGTTCGTCGGCTTCTTCTCCCCGTCAGGCTGACGAGAGCCTGAAGGCGGTCCGACGTCTGCGATTGATCGAGACCGGTTTCGGCCCGACCGCCCGCCGGGTCAAGGTTGGACGGGCGGGACCGATTGTCAGGGGACGCGGTCCGCCGCGGTCCCGCTAGGGCTGGACGGGGCTCAGGCCGAGCTCCTTGCCGAGCGCATCGAGGCGCTCGACGGCGGTCGGGTTGGCCGCGAGCGCCATCTTGGCCCGGTCGAGGGCCTGGGTCGCGGCGGCGCGGTCCCCGAGGATGCCGTAGGAGCGCACGAGCCGCATCCACTCGTCGGCGGAGCCGCCCTTGGCGGCGAGCCGCCGGTCGAGACTCGCGACCATGCCGCGGATCGCCGCCTCGCGCTCGGCCGGCGGCATCGCCTTGATCGCGGCCGCCGCGGCGTCGGGCTCGGCCGCGGGCTTGTCACCGGGCTTGTCGCTGGTCCTGTCGCCGGCCTCCGGCTTCGGCGGCGCGCCGGCCCCGGGCAGACCGAGTTCGTGGGCCTGCGCGTCGAAGCGGGCCAGGGCCTCGCGGTCGTCGCGGAACGTCTTGCGCGCTCGCTCCAGGGCGTCGAGCGCCTTGTCGCGCTCGCCGAGCACCGCGTGGGAGCGCACGAGGCGCAGCCACTCGTCGGCGGAGCCGCCCTGCTTGGCCAGGCGCCGCTCCAGCCCCTCGACCATGCCGCGGATCGCGTCGATCCGCTCGGAGGGCGGCAGGGCCTGGATGTTGCTGCCGGGCCCGGCCACCGGCGCATCGACCTTCGGCCCCTCCCCGCTCCCCTCGGCCTTGGGCTCGGCGGCGGTCTCACCCTTCAGCCGGGCGAGGTTGTCCCGCACCGTCGGCAGCCAGGGCGCATCCGCGGGCGCGGCGGCGGCCATCGCCTCGAGCCGCCGCACGGCGCCGGCCACGTCGCCGGACTGCTCGTCGCCGCGGGCGAGATAGAACTGGGGCTTGGCTGCCTTCGGATCGGCGGTGAGCGCCCGGCCCAGCACCTTGCGCGCCTCAGGCGAGACCGTACCGTCGGCCGCGGCGACCAGCGCCTCGCCCCAGTCGGACAGGGCTTGGGCGTCCTCGCCCTTGAGGCGCACGAGGGCGGCGTAGGCGCGCGCCGCATCGTCGAAGCGTCCGAGCCGCATGTAGACCGGGCCGAGCACGCTCCAGCCACGGGCGTCGTCCGGATGGTTGGCGAGCCGCGCCTCGATCTGGCCGATGGCGGTCATCAGATCCTGCGCGCCCGCCCGGGTCGCCTTGCGGTCGGCGTCGGTCTGCGAGGGAAGGTTCGGCGAGCCGTAGAGGCCGTACACGACGAGCGCGACGAGGGGGATGGTCGAGAGCGCGAAGGCGGAGGCCGCCCGGCGCTGGCGCAGATGCGGCTCGGCGATCGGCGCCGCGCCCGATGCGTCGGCCTGTTCCTCGCGGCTCGCCCGCAGCAGCCGGCGTGCTGCCTCGGCCCGCGCGGCCTCGGCCTCGGCCGGCGCGATGAGGCCGCGGCCGAGATCGCGCTCGATCTCGGCGAGTTGATCCTCGTAGAACCCGGTCTCGGTGGCGAGCCCGTCGCCCTGCGCCTCCGGGCCGGCTCCCTGCCGGCGGCGGCGCGACATCGGCCAGAGCAGCGCGAACACAGCTGCGCCGGTCATGGCCGCCAGGATGAACCAGATCGCCGTCATCAGACCCAAAAGATTTAAGCTCGGCCCCGTGTAGAGCCCGAGCGGGGCCTGCACGACATCGCTTCCGGGTGACACGTCGTCACGCGCGGGTGAAGCAGGGCCATAGCACAGGCGGGATGCGGCGTAACCTTCGCCGATCCGGTGCCACTCAACGTTGTCCGACCCCGGCCGGCGCGTCACCCGGCACCTCGATCACGGCGCGCAGGCCGCCGAGGGCCGCCGCCTCCAGCCGGAAGCGGCCGCGATAGAGGGCCGCGAGATCGGCGACGATCGACAGGCCGAGACCGGAGCCGGGCTTGGTCTCGTCGAGGCGCCGGCCGCGCTTCAGCACCGCCGCCCGGTCCTCTTCCGGCAGGCCCGGTCCGTCATCCTCCACCGCGACGAGGAGGTGGGGATAATCGTGCTCGCCCGTCGGCGCGGCGGAGATCGAGACCCGGCCCGTCGCCCATTTCGAGGCGTTGTCGACGAGATTGCCGATCATCTCCTCGAAATCCTGCTTCTCGCCGCGGAAACGCAGGCCCGGCGGCACGTGGACCTCGTAGGCGATGTCCTTGTCGCGGTAGATCTTGCCGAATGTCCGCACGAGGCCGGCCAGCGCCGGCTCGACCTCGGTGGAGGTGCCGAGGGTGCCGGCGAGCGCCGCGGCGCGGGCGCGGTCGAGATGGTAGTTCACCTGGTCGCGCATCACCGCCGCCTGCTCGCGGATCTTCTCTGACAACTCGGGCGGGGCGTCGCTGCCGCCGGCCTCGTTGACGATGATCGAGAGCGGCGTCTTGAGGGCGTGGGCGAGGTTGCCGACCTGGGTGCGGGCGCGTTCCAGGATCTCCCGGTTGGTCTCGATCAAGAGGTTGATCTCCCCCGCCAGCGGGGCGATGTCGCGTGGATACTCGCCGTCGATCCGGTCGGCCTCGCCGCGGCGGATCGTGCCGAGCGCCGTGCGCAGCTTGCGCAAGGGGGCAAGGCCGAAGCGGATCTGCAGCAGCGCGGTCGCCGCGAGCGAGAAGCCGAGCAGGGCGAAGGTCATGAACAGCGAGAAGCGGAAGCGCTCGACGTCGTTGACGATCTCGTCGGCGGGGCCGGCCACCCGCACGGTGTAGCGCCCGTCGGCGCCGACATCGACGTCGCGCTCGACGATCCGCAGCGTCCGGTCGTCCTGGCCCCGGCCGTAGCCCTGGCGGATCTGGCCGATGGTGGCGGTGCCGGCCTGATCCGGCCCTTTCAACGGCACGCCGACGAGCGAGCGCGAGGTGCGCAGGTCCCGCGGCTTGGCGTCGGGCCGCCCGACCTGCCAGTACCAGCCCGAGAGCGGCAGGTCGAAGCGCGGATCGCCGAGCGAGAAGGAGCGCGTCTCGGGCTCGCTCGGGCTGACGAGATCGGTGGCGAGGTTGTTGGCGAAGACGAGCAGGCGGCTGTCGAAGGCGCGCTCGGTGTTCTCGCGGTAGAGCGTGGTGAGGATGAAGGCCGCGATGACGAGGATCGCGGTGCTCGACAGGAACGAGGAGACCGCGAGCCGGACCGCGATGGAGCGGCGGCGCAAGGGGAGCCAGGCGAGACGGTCGGTCATGAATCCTGGCTCGAATCTCGGCTCGCTCGCATAGGCGCGGGCATGTACATCATGCGCACCGACTTTCTACACCGCCCGCCGGCGAGACGCTCATGGCCCTGCATATCCGCGATGCGGAGACGGACCGCCTCGTCCGCCTCCCGGCCGAGCGGAAGGGTGTTCCGCTCACCGAAGCCGTCAAGCTCGCCGTCCGCAACGAGTTGGAGCGGGAGGAGCGCCGCCCCGGCCTGTGGGAGCGGCTGAAACCTCTGCACGAGCGCGTGGCCGCGCGGCCCTCCACGGGTCTCGAGGCCGACAAAGCCTTCTTCGACGGGCTGAACGACGAGTGATGTTCGTCGATGCCTCCGCCCTGATCGCGATCATCACGGAAGAGCCGGAAGGACGGGCTCTCCGCCGAACGTCTCGAAGCGGCGGAGGTGCCGATCACCTCGCCGGTTGCCGTCTACGGGGCGGCCCTCGGCATCGCCCGCAAGAAGCAGGGTGGGCTCGAGGCGGCCAGAGCGGATATCGCGATGCTGCTCGATCTCGCCCGGATCAGTCTCGTCCCGATCACGCCGGAGGATGCGGAGCGGGCGTTGGACGCCTTCGGGCGCTACGGCAAGGGAACGGGGCATCCGGCCCGCCTGAATATGAGCGACGGCTTCGCCAACGCGGTTGCGCAAGGTCACGGCGTTCCGCTCCTCTACAAGGGAGAGGATTTCGCGCTCACCGACCTCGGCGGCCCATAGGGTCTCACCCCCGCCCCGGCGGCTGGTTCGGATCGATCAGGTAGCCCAGGCCCCGCACCGTCTGGATCAGATCGACGGCGAGCTTCTTTCTCAGCCGCCCGACGAACACCTCGATGGTGTTGGAATCGCGGTCGAAATCCTGGTCGTAGAGGTGCTCGGTCAGCTCGGCGCGGGAGACGACGCGGCCGGTATGGTGCATCAGGTAGGACAGCAGCCGGTACTCGTGGCTCGTCAGCTTGATCGGGGCGCCGTCGACGAAGACGCGGCCGGAACGGGTGTCGAGGGTGACGGGACCGCAGGCGATCTGGCTCGACGCATGCCCCGCCGCGCGGCGGAGGATGGCGCGCACCCGGGCCATCAGCTCCTCCATGTGGAAGGGCTTGGTGACGTAGTCGTCGGCGCCGGCATCGAAGCCGTCGACCTTGTCGGACCAGCGGTCGCGGGCGGTGAGGATGATGACGGGGGTCTTCACCCCGGCCCGGCGCCAGTTCTGGAGCACGGTGACGCCGTCGGCCTTGGGCAGGCCCATATCGAGGATGATCGCGTCGTAGGGCTCGTTCTCGCCGAGATAGCCGCCCTCCTCGCCGTCGAACGCCTTGTCGGCGACGTAGCCGGCCTCTTCGAGCGCGGCCACGACCTGCCGGTTGATGTCACGGTCATCCTCGACCACGAGCAGACGCACGGTCGTCACTCCTCATCCGGGGCGGCGAAGGACGCCCTTACCATTGCCCGCTCACCTGTCCCGATTGGGCATCGACCATGACGTGCATGAAATGCCCGTCCCGGCGCAAGGCCGTCAGCAGGTAGACGAGTCCCGCCTCATGGCGGCACAGGCTCGCCCGCTGAATTTCGGCGCGGGGAACGATCTGGCGCGCCGCGCGGATCGCGGCGATGGGCGGCACGACGCGCTTCTCGGCCACCGCCTCGCGCAAGTCGGCGGGCGACAGGCAATCGTCGCCGCGGTTCAGCGGCTCCCGTTGCGCCGGCACGGGCGCGAGGGCCCCGGTCTCCTCGGCAAGCGGGCCGACCGCCCCCGCCGCGAGAACCGCGGCGGTCGAAACGACGATCAGCAGGGCGAGAGCTTGGCGCATCGAGGATGACTGTCGTGCCCGTGCACTGAATGCGCCCTGAATGTTCGCAAGCGCAGGCACCCTCGATGATGTGCTCGGCGTGAAAGCTGTCTTACGGTCGGGGGCCATGTCCCAAGTCGGCGCTGTTGCCGGAGACAAGGCGGGACCAGCCCCGGAGTTCCCCCGTCGGGACGGGCCGGAAATCCGCCTCACGCCACCCGCTCGGCCTTCGCGCGAAGGCGGCGCTCGCCGCACACGCGCAGCGTGAGGCTGGCCAGATCTCCGCTGTCGATCGCATCGAGCGCGGCCCGGCGCAGGGCGATCAGCGAGCGCTCGAAGCCCTGGCGCGCCGCCTCCAGGCGTCCGGCGGCGGCGCGGGACCGGCTTCGGCGCGAGCCCCTCCGCAGGGGCGGGGGCGGACTAGAGGTCGCTCGGGCAGGCATGGAATTCTCCCGGTGGCGGGTCAGGGATTCGGCCGGTGCTGCAACTCGCCGATGCGCCGCAGGAGATCCTCGAACCGCTCCCGCGCGCGCTCGTCGCCGTGCGCGACCGTCCGGGCGGTCTCGCCCGTGAGCCGGACCAGATCCTCGAGCACGCGGGTACGGCTCTCCAGGGCGGCGGCCACCGCGGCGTTGGTCTGGGACGCGCGCTCCAGGGCCGCGGCGGTGGCCCCCGTCTCGGCGATGCGCGCCTCCAGCACGCGCAGGCCGTCGCGGTAGAGGTGGAGGCAGGCCAGCCCCAGCAGCACCGCGACGATCCAGCCGGCGCCGCCATCGGCGAAGAGGAGGCGCGCGGCCTCCGCGGCGATCTTGTCCATGGGTCCTGCTCCCGACATGAGCCGCCGGATCGTCGGTCGCGGGGTTTCGCGACGCCGGCGGGTCAGACCGTCGCGTGGGCCTCCCGTGCGGGCCCGCGCCTCAGGGCGCGCTCCAGCGCCGGCTCGAGGGTGTTGTCGGCAGTCGCCGCGGCTTCCAGCGGCAGGGAACGGAACACTTTCTCCGCGACGCCCTCGCCGCCGCCCGCTGCCCGGAGCAGCCAGGCCGGTGCCTGATCGAGAGCCCGCTGCACGGCGCGCGCGATCACCGCCGAGCCGACGGAAACGGTCAACCTGCGCCCGCGGACGGCACCGGCCACGGCGTTCAGGGCGTAGTCGGTGGCGTTGCGCACCAAGCGCTCGACGAGCGCGTCGGTGATGAGAAGGCGCAAGGGGCCGCCGAAGCGAGCGAGCGCCGCCGCGAATGCGGCGACGAGCACCGGCGTCAGCAGCGCGGCCACGCCCTGGACGAGCGCCAGCACGGCATCGCCCCAGGGCAGGACGAGCGCGGCATCGGCGGCGGGAAGCGGCGTCGCGTGCGCGGGCGCGCAGCCGCCAAGGAGAAGGAGCGACGGGAGGACGGGCGCGGCGAGAACGAAGCGGGCGATGGTTCGGGCGAGGAGAGCGGTGGGCGCCATGGATGCGATCCTGTCTCGGAGGGCGGAAGGGAAGGGTTCAGCGGGTGGCGCCGTGCCCGCGGCCTCGTGGAGCGCCGGAGCGGGACTGGTGCGAGGGCGTGCAGCGGCTGTGCCACGGGCGGTCCGGCGACGCCGTCGTCGGCGGCCTAATCCAAGGCCTCGAACAGCAGCGAGAACAGGATGTTGGACGTGGCCGGTGCGCCGCGGCTCGACACGATCTTGAGGCACCAGCGGTCCGATCCCTCGAAGACCGCGCCGTTGACGAGGTCGGCCGCCGCGTTGGAGCCGGCCCCGGAAATCGTGCAGGTCAGGGGCGTGTCGGCGAACAGTTTCTGGAGCGTGAAGGTCCAGCTCTGGCCGTCGCCCGGGGCGCCCTGTGTCACCACGCGCAGATCCCGGAATCGTCCCCGCCGGCCGGCGGCGGCATAGACTTCGCTCGGGTGGCCGCCGACGAGGGCGTTGGTGAAGTACCGGGTCGCCCCTGCCGCGACGGCGCCCGACCCGCTGTTGCCGGCCAGCACCTGTGCGGTCAGCACCGGCAGGTCCGCGACCCTGACCCGGCCGGGAAAGGCGACCCGCCCCGTCGCGCGGTCGATCCGCAGGGCCTCGAACCAGTCGCCGCCGTTCGGAGAGACCTTCACGCGAAGGTCGTCGTCGCCCGTGAGACCGATCTCGGCGCGGGCGGAGAACCCGGTCTGCATAGCAGGGAGAGGACGTTGCCGGCCGCCTGCTTGTTGAGGGTGTAACGCAGATCCCCGCTGCCGCCCTCGGCGCTCGTCAGCGCGGTCCAGAGCGCCTTGTTGAGCTTGGCCGCGAAGGGGTTGTCCGCATCCGCCCCCGTGCCGATCCCGAGGCGGGAGAGGTTTTGCAGGGCGGTCAGCGTGGCCCGCAGCGGCATCCAGGCCGAGCCGGTGAAGAGGTAGGGCTCGGCCTCGTCGGCGACGAAGGCGGTCCAGCCCGCCCGCGGCGTCAGCGACAGCCACGCGCCGTCCTGGAACCGGGCGATGCGGCCGGCCCACCCCGCCCAGGCGCCGCTCGGATCGCGCGCGGCGATCAGGTAGCGGTCGCCCTCGGCGGGGCTCGCGGGCGGCGCGGTGCGGTCCTTGTCGAGAACGGCGAGCTGAACCAGCGCGTCGAGCTGCGCCAGCGCCTCGTTGTGGGTGACGTGTTTCTGGGCTTGCCCGCCGGCGATCAGCGGCAGGGCGAGACTCGGGGTCGTGTCGGCCATGGGCCACTCCGGCATGGATGCAGTTCAGGATCGCAGTTCGCGACCGGATGTCAGACGGTCCGCAGGCTCACCCGCGCCCGGCGGGCGGGGCCGGAACCGGCAAGCCGGCCGACCTGCGCCACCGCGACGTCGATCTCGGTACGGGCCGCGCCGAAATCGGCGATCTCGTCGGCGCCCGCGTAGAGCGCGCTCGTCGTGTCTGCGCTCAGGCTGCGCAGGGTGCGCCCGTCCTCGGCGAGGATGTCGAGGCGGTAGCCCCGGCTGTCCATGTCCAGCGGCAGGTCGGCCGGCTCCCAGGCATCGGCGTCGCGCCGGGCCCGCCGGGTCCAGCTGAAGCGGATGCCGTCCGCCTCGCGCCGCCCGCGCAGATGGACCGGGCTCAAGGGGAGGAAGGCGGTCAGGTCCGCCGCCGCCGCGAAGCCGACGAAGGCGGAGTCGGCCGGATCGCGCCCCGCCGGGCCGACCCGGTAGAGGAAGCGGCGACCGGCCTCATCGAGCCGGTCGATCAGCGGCCGGACGGCGCCGTCGTCGAGGCGCACGATCAGGCTGCCCGCGCCCGCTGCCCGGCCCGCGGCCGCCTCGCTGCCGGCCAGCCCCCGCAGCAGGCCCGAGAGCCGCCACGTGCCGGTTCCGATCAGCTCGGCTCTCGCCGCGGACAGGATCTCGACCGCCCCGTCCTCGCCGATCACGGCGAACAGGTTGCCGCCCGCCAGCGCCGCGGCCTCGCCGATCGCGCTCAAGCCGTCCGCGTGGCGCAGGGCGACGTCGAGACGAGTATTGCGGTCGAAGCGCCAGAGCGGCCCCGGCGGCAGCGGGTTCAGCGTGCGGCCGAGGCAGCCCGGATGGTCGAGGGTGCGGTGGAGCCCGAATGGCGCCCCCTCGCCGGCCGAACGCCAGACCGCGACCGCCCCGGGCCAGGGATCGGCGGAGACCGCGAGGTAGGAGAGCGGCACCGGCTCACCCCGCTCCACCGGCAGAACCAGCGGGACCGCGAAGACCGGCCCCGGCAGGGAGGGCGGCGTCCGGCCGGCTCGCGGGGCCGGTGCGCCGGGCGCGGGATCGGGCCGGGAAAGCGGTACGGCGCGGGCTTCGACCCGGCGTCCCGCCGGACCGTCGTCGATGCGGACGATCCGGTGGAGCGCCCCGCGGGTCTCGCCGGGCAGGGCCACGAGGTCGCCGGGCTCCAGGTCGATCCGGCGCGGGCTCACCCCGAAGGCCGCCGTGTCGCGGGCGGCGAGCGCCGCGTCGAAGACGGCTTCCGCCAGCCTCTGTGCGGCCTCGCGCCGGGTGACGACCGCCGCCTCGACGCGCACCTCCGGCCGCCGCGCCCCGGCCGGGCGTTCGGCGGCGACGGCGGCGCGGCGGTAATCCGGGCTCTCACTGTCGGAGAAGCCGATCGCGACGGAGCGGGGCAGCTCGCTCTCCTGCGCCCGAACCCGGCGCAGGGGCGCCGCCGCGCCCTCGCCGGAGACGAGGGCGCCCGCGTCCAGCGGAGCGGGCCTGCGCATCCGCCCGTCGCGGATGCGCAGGGTTCCGGCGGAGACCGAGACGTCGAGGCCGAACAGCCGGGCGAGCGGCTCCAGCGCCTCGCGGGCGGAGAGCGGCCGATCGAGCACGGCGCCGTCGAGGAAGCCGGCGGCCTCGATCTCCGCCGGCGCGTCGATGCCGAGATCCGCAAGGATCGCCGCGATCAGCCGGTCGAGTTCGAGGCCCTCGATCCGTCCGGTGATCCAGTGGCCCAACGCCCAGTTGGCGGCGTCCGACCACACGGTGGTGAAGTCGGGGAAGGCCGGGAAGGGCCGTGCGTCCCAGGCCCAGACATAGATGTTCTCGGCCGGGATCATCCGTCCGCCGTAGAGCGGCGAGATCGGATTATGAGCCGGCTCAAAACCTGCGGCATCACTATCGAAACGCGAGAGGATCACGTCGAGGCCGCGGGCCTGGATCAGGTCGTCGCGGGTGCCGCGGGAGAAGGGCGGACGCGCGTTCTCCGACGATTTCGGATCGGGGAAGACGTTGGGTCCGTTTGTGCCGCGATCGACCGCCGGAATGCCGATCTCGGTGAGCCAGATCGGCTTGCCCTTCGGCACCCAGGCGGTCGGCCCGGTCTCGACGCCGCCCTGCCGCTCGACATGCGGATTCGACCACCACGCGACGAGATCCTTGGCCCGGTAGATCCACGGCTTGTCGTAGGCGCCGTCGGTGATCGGCGTGCGGCGTTGCGCGGCCCGATCTTCGGGGCTGGCATAGTACCAGTCGAAAGCCTCGCCCGCGCCGAGGCGATGCTTGAGATAGGCGTGATCGTAGAGGCTCGCGGCCTCCGCGGCGTCGCGGTGATCGAGACCGTCGCGCCAATCCGAGATCGGCGGATAGTAGTCGATGCCGATTGCGGCGATGGCCGGGTCGGCGAAGAGCGGATCGAGGGGGAAGCGCACGGAGGCGCCGCCCTCACGGACATGGGCGCCGTACTCGGTCCAGTCGGCGGCGTAGACGAGGCTCACGCCGCTGCCGAGGCGCGCGTGGACCTCCGCGGCGAGTCGCCGGAGCTGTTCGACCGCCGGATAGCGCCCGTCCGGGCCGCGCACCCGGGTGAGGCCGACGAACTCGCTGCCGAGAATGAAGCCGGCGAGCGGGGCTCCCGCCGCCGCCCAGCCGGCGGCGAGGGCGGCATAGTGCAGGATCATCGCCCGGTAGCCCCGCGGGCCCTCGAAGAAGGCCGCGACCTGATCGGCGGCGGCGCCCGTGCCGTCCGGGCTGCCGGGCCGGTCGGGAGCGGGATCGCAGGTGATGCGCCCGCGCCAGGGATAGGCGGGCTGCGAGGCTGGCTGAGAGGCGGTCTGCGTCTCACCGGTCCGGTACGGATCCGGCAGGACGTTATCGGCCGGCACATCCATCATCACGAACGGGTAGAGCACCACCGCGAGGCCGCGGCGGTTCAGGTCCGCCACCAGGCGCCCGAGCCCGGCATCGGACGGCGTGCCGCCATAGG
Organism: Methylorubrum populi; assembly: GCF_002355515.1. NCBI lineage: Bacteria > Pseudomonadati > Pseudomonadota > Alphaproteobacteria > Hyphomicrobiales > Methylobacteriaceae > Methylorubrum > Methylorubrum populi. The sequence continues at coordinate 1,568,690 of NZ_AP014809.1, forward strand.
CGGCCGTGCCGCCGGCGCGGGAGACGATCCGCGCCGCGGCGCGGTTCAGCCCGGCGACGGCCCAGGGCTCGCCGGTCGTGGCCTTCGCTGTCGCGTCGACCCGTGGCGTCACGGTGCATTGCCCGGCCCGCAGGTCGTCGCCGAACCAGCTCGTCACGACCGAGACCCGCTTGAGTCGCGGGCACAGCGCCTGGAGCGCGTCGAGGGAGGCGACGACATCGCTCGCGCCCTGGAACTGAAAACGATTAGCCGGCTTGGTAGAGCCGAATCCGGCATCCTCCCGCACCGCGATCGGGTCGAGGCCGAACTCGGTGGAGCCGGGGATCAGGCAGACCGCACGGATCCGGTTCGCCAGCCCCGCGACCGGTCGGATCACCTCGAAGGCGAATTGCGGGATGCGGTTGCCGTAGTCGGCGAGCGGTAGCCGCTCGAACACGATGTAGGCGAGGCCGCGATAGGCCGGCGCGTTGTCCGCGCCTTCCTTCGCGACGATCAGCGGATCGGGCGCCTGCATCGCCGCTCCGGCATGGATGCGCAGGTTGAGCGTCGTCAGGTCGAGTTCGCGGCCATCCGCCCAGATCCGGCGCACCAGGGCGATCTCGCCCGCGCAGAGCCCGACGGCGAGATCGATGAAGTAGCTGTAGGCGGTGCGTACCGTCTTCTGCCCGGCGGATCCTCCCTTCGAGCCGGAGGAGGAGCGCTCCACCGCGGTGTTGGCGACTTCGAGCGGCCGCGTCGCCCAAATCAAGGTGCCGCCGATGCGGGCGCGTCCGTAGACCCGCGGCACCGGTGCGCCCTCAGTCGAGGCGAGGCCCCCGAGTTCGTTCAGCCGCGGTCCCTCGACGAAGCGCGGATGCGTGCCGGTACCGAACAGGGCATTATCGAGCGCAGCGCCCCCGGCCGCACCGGCCACGCGCCCGATCATCCCGCCGATAGGGCCGCCGAGTGCGGTGCCGACCGCTTCGCCGGCGGTTTGCAGGACGAGCGTCGTCATGGGTCGGCCTCCGGCGAGCGCGAGGGATCAGGGCGGATCGGGAAAGCGGAAGGCGTGGGCGAGGTGGCGGCGCCACCATCCTGTCAGTGCGACCTCGGTCACCGCCGCACCGTCATGAGCGTGGATCATCGCCGCCGGCCCGGTGACGATGGCGCAGTGTTTTGCCGGCAAATGTGTGCGGAACGCGAAGAGCAGAACCTCACCGGCGTGAAGTCGATAGGCCGTCGGCGGTCCGGCGATCGGCACCAGATGCCGGCGCGCGGCGGCCAGGAGCGGGTCGCTGCCATCGAGCGCGGACTCGGCCCAGGAGGCGGCGTAGGGCGGTGCCTCTTCCGGCTCGGGGCCGAGCACCGCGCGCCAGACCCCGCGCAGCAGGCCGAGGCAGTCGCAGCCGACGCCTTTCAGGGAGGCTTGGTGTCGGTAGGGCGTGCCGACCCAGGCACGGGCCTCCGCGACGATTCGGCCGGCCAGCGGCGATGCCCCCTCATCCATGGTGACCTCATCCATGATGGGCTCACCGGAACAGGCTCGAGCCGTCGAGGCGGGCCCCGGCCTCGGGGCCCGCGCGCAGCACAAAATCATTGCCCGGCATGTGCGGAAATCCCTGGAAGTTGAGGGTGTTGGCGAACTTGTCGCGGCACGCGGCGAGGCTTTTGTCGCAGCCGGCGACGAGGGTGAAGACATCGCCGGGCACGGGCCGACGCGGCGGCGGGTCCCACAGGTCGAGGCCCACCGTTTCGCCGTCGCGGTCATGGCCGCGCAGGTCGGCGGCGTGTCCGGCATTGGCGCCCGCATCCCAGGTCAGGCGTCCGCCGGTGAACCAGCCCGCGGCGAAGCTTCCCGCCAGCGCGACGGTGAGCTGGCCGGGTTCGGACACGGCCCGCACCGTGCCGACCGTGCGGAAGCGCGGGTCGGTCGAATCGACGCGGCACCGGGCATCGCCGAGTTCCGCATCGCAGGCCGTGCGGAAACTGCGACCGACGGTGACGTCCAGGCGGTGCATCAGCCCGCGCAGTTCGGCGACGAAGGCGGCGCCCTCCCGGCGGATCTCGCCCAGGGTCGCCACGTCGAGGAGCAGGCGCGCCTCGGGCTCGGCCCAATCGACCAGCCAAGTCTCGACCCCGGCCCCGTCATAGAGTCCCGCTGCGACCTCCGCCTCGGTGATTCCGGCCGAGGTCAGCGCCCCGGCCACCTCGCCGCCGCCGACGGCAAAGCCGAGTTCCGCGCTCGCTTCGGCCGCCTCAAGCCCGCTGCGGGCGGCGTAGGTCACGCCACCGAGAACGAGATCGCGATCGTGGTCGGTGAAGCCGAGAACGAGGCCGTCGCGGCGATGCAGGGCCCAGCAGCGGCAGAGCGTCGTGGCGCCGCCCTCCAGGCGGGCGGCAAGACGGGGTGGGACGGCGCGCATCGGCTTCCCCCTTCAGGGCTCGTCAGGGCACGATCTCGATCAGCGGGATCCGCGGCACCTCGCCGGCGGTGAAGGCAGCGAGATCGATGGTGAGTTCGTCGGTGTCGAAGCGGACCGGTACGTCGAACTCGTAGCCAGCGGTGACGGCAGCGTCCGGCGGCGGCACCGCATCGGCGGCGAAGCTGACTTGCCCCGTCGCCGGATCGCAAGTGACCTTCCGCGGCGGCACCTCGATCCCGTTCACCGCCACGCGCACGCTGCCGGCCACCGGCTTGGCGATGATCCGGCGGTAGGCCTCCGGTCCGCTTCCGTAGGTCTTGATGAGGGTGAAGTCGCGGGTCGCGCCGTCACCGGTGCCGATGCGCTGGTCGATCGGCGCGACTGGACGCGAGGGCGGGCCGGAGCGGTGATCGACGCGGTCGCGGTATCGGAAGCCGTAGAGCCGGCCGCGCCGCTCCTCGAAGAAGCCCAGCACCGCGTGCAGCGCGTCGAGGGTGCGGATGCCGAGTCCGGCATCGTAACGACGGCGCGAATCCGCCCAGCGGCTGTTGCGGTGCTCCCGCCCCGAGGCGAGCGTGACGATCTCCGTGCGCCGCACCGGGCCACCGCTGCCGCGCAGGGCGACGTCGAGGGGGAAGCGCACCTCGTGGAAGTCGGATGTCATGGCGCTTCCCCTCACAGAGCGCGCCGGCCGCGGGCGACCGCACGGGCCAGGCGGGCCGCGACCTGGGCCTCGGAGCGGCGAAAGCCTTCGACGTCCGGGGTAGCGATGTTGATGGTGACCGCGACCGGCCGTTCCGTTCCTCCGGCGGCGACGCCGAGGCGGCCGTCGCTGCCGCGTCTGAGCGGCAGGATCGCCTCGGGGCCGGCCTCGCCCATCAGGCCGGTGCCGCCTGGAGGGCCCGCGAGGGGAAAGTAGGTCGGCGCCGCGACGACGCCGCCGGCCGCGAAGGGCCGCACCCGCCCTTCGGCGAAGGCACTGCCGAGGCGAAACGGTACGATCCGCCCGTCCGAGACGAGGCCGCCCTTGGCCAGTGCCGTGGTGCCGCCGGCCTCGGAGGCCGCGCTGAGCAGGCTGTTGACGAGGCTCTTCACCCCCGCCTTCACGGGAGCGAGTGCCGCCTTGACCGCGACGTTGGAGAGCTTGCTCGCCAGCGAGGCCAGCACGCCGTCGAGCTGGCGCCCGGCATTGAGGTTGCGGTCGAAGGCCGAGGACAGGCTCTGGCCGAAGCGCTGGGCCAGCCGGTCGAGGGTTTCGAGCTGCCTGGCCCGCTCGGCCGTGCTGCGGTCGCTGTCGGTCATCATGGAGCCCCCGGATCGGGATGGGCGGCGAGCAGGCGGTCGAGATCGGCTCGGCTCGGCGCATCGGGCGCCGGCCGGACCAGGCCGGTCGCGGTGGCGAGTTCGCGGGGCGTGGCGGCCCAGAGGTCGCGCGGGCGCCAGCGCAGGGTCGCAAGACCGAGCGCCAGCACCGCGTCCCACGGGAAGCCGGGAACGGGCGTTCCCGGCGCGTCGCTCCCCGCAGGTCTCAAGGGTCCGCGGGCGGGGCCTCGCCGAAGGCCGCGACCAGCGCCTCGCCGAGCGCCGCGGTGATCGCGGCGAGGCCGCCATCGAGGGGCAGGCGAGCGACCGCCTCGTCGTCGAGGGCGTGGCCGCCGCCGCGGAGCGCCGCGCCGAGCAGCGCGATCACGTCGCGGGCGGCGAGCCGCCCGCCGGCGAAGCGCTCGGCAAGACCGGCGAGATCGCTCGCGCCGAGCGCATCCTCCAGTTCGGCCAGCGCTCCGAGGGTGAGGCAGAGCGTGTAGCGCCCCTGCCCCAGAGTGAGCGGCACCTCGCCGCGTCGGCGGTTGGCCATGGTCACGCCGCCGCGAAGCTCAAGGCGCCGGCGGAATCGAGGGCGATGTCGAAGGTCACCTCGCCCGCATGCTCGCCGCGGTACTCGAGGCTGGTGATCTGGAACAATCCCTCGATCGTGCCGAAATCCGGCACCACGATCTGGAACAGGCCGATTGCGCCCTCGAAGAACATCTGGCGCAGGCGCGCGTCGGAGGTTTCGTCGCGGAACACGCCCGATCCGGCGACCGCGGCGCGGCGCACCCCGGCGCCGGCCAGCAGCTCGCGCCAGCGCCCCGCGGAATCGGCGTTGGTGACGTCTACCGTCTCGGCATTGAAGGCGAGTTGCCGGGCACGCAGGCCCGCCACCGCGACGAAGCCGCCGGCCCCGCCGCTCACTCGGACCAGCAGGTCGCTGCCCTTCTGTGCACTCATGCTCGCGGCTCCGGCGTTCTCGGGACGGATTAGGCGGCGACTTCGGTCACCGCCTCGAAGGAGAGGGTCGCGCGCGCCTCGCCGGTTCGCTCGTCGCGCAGGTCGGCGAGGCTTCTGAGGCGCAGCAGGACGAGCACGTGGCCGCTCAAGACGAGGTCGGCCTCGTCGAGGCTGGCGGCGATGTGTTCGGCCACTTCCAGGGCCGAGCGGACCGAGCCCGGCTTGGCGAGGACGATCAGCGCGAAGGCGTGGCGGTGGCGCCGGGCGCCGTCGACGGAATCGTCGCTCACCTCGCTCGGTCCGAACAGCACGTAGACCGGTGCGGCCCCCCGCGGCGGCTCGTCGTAGAGCCGCAGCCGGCCGCCCATCAGCGCGGTGAGCCGCGCGTCACCGCCGAGGCGGGCGAGAAGGCCGGCACGCAGGGCCAGCAGCGGACTCGGTCGCGTCACGGGGAGGCCTCCTCGAGCACTTCCTCCACCTCGCAGACGAGATCGCGGCGGCACCCGTCGGGGTCTTCGGCGGAGCGGATGGCGAAGCGCCGCGTCCCGTCGGCAAGGCGCGTGGCCGAGGTGACGCCGGGGCTATAGCGCAGGCGGGCCCGGTAGAGGCCGGGCCGGTCGAGGCGCCCGCCGCGGGGTGCGGCGGCGGTGCCGAGGGCCTCCAGCGAGCCCCACATCACGGGCCCGGCGACGTAGCGGCGCAGCCGGCCGCCGAACCCGTCGGGCTCGTCCACCGGCACTTCGAGCACGAGGCGCCGCCGTCGCGTGCCGAGCGGCCTGCGAGTCATCGTCGGTCTCCTTGGCGTAGGATCAGAGCCGCATCCGGCGGCAGGTGTCGGCGAGTCCCGCCGCCTCGGGCGGCAGCGGCCGCGGCGCGCCGTCGCGGCCCGCATCGCCGCGGTTCTCGAACCAGTCGGCGACCGTCAGGCGCAGGGCCTGGATCAGCGGCTCGGGCACCGGCGGCCCCTCGCCGCCGCAGCCGGCGCTCACCTCGACCAGCGCCGAGGCCGGGCCGAGCGGCGGGAGGTCCGGTCCGAACAGGAGGCAGGGCGCCTCCCAGGGGTCGGGGCCGATCCGGATCGGTCCCGGCTCGATCGCGGTGACGCCGCCGCGCGCATCGACCCGGCCGGCGCGCAGAACGGCGACGAGCGGGCTCAGCGGCAGCGGCAGCAGGCCGAGCCGGGGCCAATCCGACAGCACGACCCGGAAGCGGGCGGGCCGCAGCAGACGGCGGGCGGCCGTCTCGACCGCCGCCCGCGCCGCGGGGATCAGGCGGGTGATCAGGCCGTCCTCGGCGGTCTCGTCGGAGGAGAGCCGGAGATAGGCGCGCATCTCCGGCAGGCTCACCGGCTCGACGCCGGTCTCCTCGACGCGTATCGGGATCATGCCGTCTTCTCCTGAAAGCGTCCTTCGCCATCGATGCGCGCGCCGAACCCATTTCCCGCGCGCGCGGCGCGCCCTGCCCTCCGCGCGGCGGCACTCGCGCTTCTGCTCGCTGCGACGCCGGCGGCGGCCATCGTCGGCGGCCGGGAGGGCGCCGAGGTACCCGGCGCGGCCTCGGTGGTGATGGTGCTGACGTCGGGCGGCGGGGTCTGCTCCGGGATCGTCGTCGCTCCCGACGCGGTGCTCACCGCCGGCCATTGCGTGGCGGGCGTGGGCGAGAACCGCGTCCATTTCCGCGATGAGACGGGCCGCCCCGTCCTGATCGAGACGGCCGCCCGCAGCCTGCATCCGGCCTATGACGGCGATGCCGTTCGCGGGCGCACTCGCTCCATCGATCTCGCGCTTCTGCGCACCCGCGAGCTCCTTCCCGCCCGGTTCGCGCCGGCCGCTCTGAGCGCCGCGATGCCGCGGGCGGGCGAGAGCCTGACGCTCGCCGGTTACGGCGCGGTTCGCGGCGGCGACCGCCGCTCGATCGGCCGCTACCGCGGCGCGGCCCTCACGGTGGTCGAGCCCTACGGCCCGAGCCGCATCCTGGTCTGGATGCAGGCGAAGGGAGCCGGCGGCTGCCAGGGTGATTCTGGCGGACCGATCCTCGATGGCGCGGCGGTGGTGGCGGTGGCCGCCTGGGTGAAGGACGCCTGCGGCGGCCTCACGCAGGGCATCCTGCTCGGGCCGCAGCGGGACTGGATCGACCGGACCCTCGCCGGCTGGCGCACCTCCGCGCGCTGGTCACATCCTTAACCGATCGTGATCCCGGCGCCGACGCCGTCAAGGAACCGGAGCTTGGCCGCCGAATTGCCTTCGGATACGCTTCAACCGGTCCGGGATTCGGCCGCGGCACCCCGCGGAACACTCCCTGGCCCTGGAGAACGGAAACGATGGTTGCGAGCCCCCTTCGCGCGTGCCTGCTCGGTGCCCTGCTGGGACTTGTCCCGCTCTCGGCGCAGGCTGTGGTCGAGGGCCGCACCTCGCGCGATCCCGGCGGCCTGCGCGCTTCGGTGGTGCGCATCGAGAGCACGCAGGGCGAGATCTGCTCGGGCACCCTGATCACGCAGGACATCGTGCTCACCGCGGCGCACTGCGTGATGCACAAGGCGGGCTACAACGTGGTCGTGGTTGATCCGAATTTCCGCCAGCGGCGCCTGCGCGCCGTCGCGGTCTCGATGCATCCCGAATTCGTCCCCGGCACGACGCCGGAGGAGCAGCCGGGCATCGACCTCGCCCTGATCAAGCTGGAACAGCCGGTCGGTCCCGGCTTCCGCCCGCTCGATCCCCGCGGCGGCGCGATCACCACCGGCGACAACGTGGACATCGCCGGCTTCGGCGTGCTCGCCGAGAACCGCCGCAACACCGCGCGGACGCTGCGCACGGCGCATCTCGTCTCGATCGGCTCGCTGCAGGTCGCCAACCGCGTCACCGTCGTGACCGACGCGCGGCGCCTGGCCGAGACCGCGGGCGCGGGCGCCTGCCTGGGCGATTCCGGCGGGCCGATCCTGCGCGGCGGCCAGATGGTTGGCGTGGTGAGCTGGTCGAGCGGCGCCATGCGCCAGGACCGGCGCGCCCGCACCGCCTGCGGCGGTTTCACCGCCGTGACGCCCACCGGGGAACACGCGAGCTGGATCTCCTCTCGCGCGGCCGAGATGGAGGCGATGAGCCCCGACATGGCGGCGGCGCAGGCCGGGCGCACCGAGTGGATGGCCCGGCCCGCCCGGCGGCGGATGTACTGAGACGGCTCAGGCGAACCGTAGCAGCTTGATCGCGGCGAAGTCCTGCACGCCGCCGCCGACGCGCTTGGTGGTGTAGAACAGCACGTAGGGCTTGGCGGAGTACGGGTCGCGCAGGGTCCGCAGGCCGACGCGATCCACCACGAGGTAGCCGCGCTTGAAGTCACCGAAGGCGATGGAGTGGCTGCCCGCACCGATGTCGGGCATCGCCTCGGCCTCAACGAGAGGGAAGCCCATCAGGGTCGCCATCCGGTCGGCGGCGAGCGGCGGCTGCCAGAGGTAATTGCCGTCCGCGTCCTTGAACTTGCGGATCGCGCTCTGCACCCGCCGGTTCATCACGAAGCTCGCACCCTGGCGGTAGCCGGCGCGCAGCGCGTAGATCAGGTCGAACAGCACGTCGCTCGGGTTGCTCGCGGCGAAGGCCCCCGAGGCCCCCGTCGTGATGAAGCCGAGCTTGCCCGTCGCCCAACTCGCATTGGCGACCGTGTCGTAGCTGAGAAAGCCCTTCGGCCGGCCAACGCCGTTGCCGGTGACGAAGGCGACGCTCTCCTGCTCGGCGAAAGCGGTCTCGACTTCCTCCGCAAGCCAGGCATCGATATCGAGCACCGCGTCGTCGAGCAGCGTCTGCGTCGCCGCCGGCATGGCGTAGAGTTCCATCGCCGGGAAGCTCAACTCGGACAGGCTCGGCGCGTCGGTCTGCGGCCGCGGCGCCGTCTCGGCGACCCAGCCGGCAGCGGGGCCGTTGACGGAGACCGCCCGCTTGTACTGACCGCCGGAGACGGTCCGCACCGTGGCGATGGCGCGGATCGGCGAGATCTCGGCCAGGCGCCGCAGCACCTCGCGCTCGATCGTCGGCGGCACGAGGTAGCCGCCATCCGGGCCGGAGCCGGCGGACAGCGCCTTCTCCTCCAGCCGCTTGAGGCCGCCGCTCTCGCCGGCGCGAACATAGAGATCGAAGGCGGCCTTGTGCTCTGCGGCCGAGGCATCGCGCGGGGGCTCCGCTCCGCCGAGCGGCGGTCGGGCGCGGTCGAGGCTGATCCGGTCGAGGCGGGTCTTCGCCTGATCGAGGGCGGCGTCGATGCGGGCGAGCTTCTCCTCGGTCACCACGTCGGCGGTGAGGCGGGTCTCGATCTCGGCGAGCCGGGTGTCGTTGGCCTCCTTGAACGCCTCGAAGGCGCGGGCGAACTCGTCGAGCACCGCCTCGGTGCCGAACATCGCCGCCTTGTTCTCGGGCAGGCCGGCGGGGGCCTTGGTCTCGAAACGCATGTCGGTCATGGCATCCTCATCGGTGGGACAGGAAAGGGTTCAGGACCGCGCCGCGCGCGGCAGGGCGGCGAGGCGCGGGCGCGGCGGGAGGAAGGGGCGCGGCGCCGCGGCGCGGACCACCCGCGCGTCGGGCTGGAGCGGGAAGGTCACGAGCGAGACCTCCCACAGATCGACGGCGATCAGCCGGCGCCCGCCGCGCTCGGGCGCCGCCCGCACGACGCGAAAACCGATGGAGAGCCCGTCGAGGGCGCCCTCGCGCATCAGCGCGTCGATCTCGCGGGCGCGCTGGACCGCGAGGTTGAGCCGGCCCGCGACACGCAGGCCGCGGCCATCCTCCTTGAGGGAGAGCCAGGAGCCGATCGGCTCGGCCGGATCGTGCTGCCACAGCATCCGCACCCCGGCCGCGCCCCGCCGGGCGAGACTCGCGGCGAAGGCGCCCGGCGCGACGGTGTCGCGGCCGAGATCGGGCACGCCGAACAGGCTGGCGTAGCCGGTGAAATGGCCATCCATCGAACGAACCTTGGAGAGGGAAGGAAGAGCGGGCTCTGCCCGGATCCCGCCGGGGCCTCAGGCCCCGGACCCCGGCAGTTGCGGGGCGTAGCCCACGGCCTCGCGCTTCTCTGCCGCCGAGAGGAAATCGGCGCCCTGCACCCGACGCCACAGCGATTCGCGCTCGGTCGCCAGCGCCTCGACGGCGTCGAGATCCGGCTCCAGCCGGGCGGGGCCGAAGGCCGGCTCCAGCCAGCGGGCGAGGGAGTCGGCGGTGCGGCGCACCAGCGGGATCACCGTCTGGCGGTAGAAGGCGCGGTTGGCCTCGGCGTAGTTCGCGTGGGTGTTGTCGCCGGGAAGACCGAGCAGCAGCGGCGGCACGCCGAAGGCCAGGGCAATCTCGCGGGCGGCCGCGGCCTTGGCTTCGACGAAGTCCATCTCCTTCGGCGAGAGCGAGAGCGGGCGCCAGTCGAGCCCGCCGTCGAGAAGGAGCGGCCGGCCGGCATTGGCGCTGCCCTGGTAGCTCGCTTCCAGCTCCGCCTTGAGGCGGGTGAACTGCGTGTCACTGAGGGCTGCGCCCGTGGTCGGTGCGAAGACCAGGGCGCCGGAAGGACGCGCGGCGTTGTCGAGCAACGCCTTGTTCCAGGCCCCGGCGGCGTTGTGGATGTCGAGCGGCACGGCCGCCGCCTCCATCGGCGAGAGGCCGTAATGGTCGTCGAGCGGGTTGAACTGCGTCAGGTGCAGGATCGGCGGCACCGCGCCGGCCTGCTCGTAGCGGATGCGGCGGCTGCCGACGGTGTATTCGTAGGCCACCGGCCATCCGTCGGTCCCGGCGATCACCCGCATCCGGTCGGGGCGCAGGGAGAACAGCTCCCGGGGCTGCCCGTCGATCTCGACCGCTTCGAGATAGGCGTTGCCCGAGACCAGAAGGTGCCCGTAGACGCCGTCGAGGAAGCGCATCCCGCCCTCGCGAGGGTTCGGCCGGGCGAGCAAACCGATCAGCGGATGCGCCTCGTCGGCGCCGGCCAGCGTCAGCGGCAGGGATGCCGCGGCCTCGGCGACCAGCCGGACGGCGCGGTGGACGATGGCGTTGCGCTGGAAACCCTCGCGGGCGAGCGCCCCGTAGTCGCGCGCGGTCCAGACCGCCCGTCCTTCGCCGTAGAGCGCGACCGACGCCGCGGCTTTGGTCGCGGGCACATAGCCTGCGGCCCGCGCGAGGCGCGCGATGAATCCAGCCATGGGACGTTCCCCGCTGACAATGTTTCACGTGAAATTAACCGCGCCGACGTTCAGAGCCGGCGGATGCGCGGCTCCGCGCCCGGTGCGAGCATCAGATGCGTGAGCGCCCAGACCAGCGCATCGAGCCGGTCCGGCGAGCCGCCGCCCGGCAGGCCGCCGGGACCGAAGGCGCACATCTCGTCTTCGAGCGCCGGCAGCGGCCCGACATGACGCACACGTCCCTGGGCGTAGAGCAGCGAGACCGGCTCGGCCCGCAGCAGCTTGCCCCGCGTCGCCCGCACGGTGACGACCGGCACGCTCGGATCGGCCTCGGCCAGCACCGCAACGACCATCTCGCCGCCCTGGTTGACCTCCGCCACCAGCGCGTCGGCCTTCAGCCGATGGTAGAGCGCGAGCGCGGCCCTCGCCCAAGCCGCAGGCGCCGCCCGTTCCAGGGTCGCGTCCGCCAGGACATAGGCGGTACCATCCGCCGCGAGCCCGGCCGCGACGAGACCGCAGGCATCCGCTCCGGCGCGGGACGAGGCCGGCGGATCGACCGCCACGGCGACGCGCTGCAGCGGCGGCGCCTCGCGGACGCGCGCCCTCTCAATATCATCGCGGGTCCAGAGCGCGTCCGGCCGATCCTCGATCAGCTCGCCGTCGAGTTCCTGGCGCCCGAGCCGGGTGCCGGCATAGCGGCCGACAACATCCTCCAGAAAATTCGGCGCGAGGTTCTGCGCGTTGTCGGCGGTGCGCGAGCGCGTCACCACCGTGCGCGGGTCGGCGAGCAGCCGCCGGATCAGCGGCACCGGCCGCGGCGTCGTGGTGACGAGGCCGCGGGGCCGCGCCCCGAGCCGGAGGCCGAACTGAATCATGTCGTAGGCGGTCTCCGCCTCGCGCCACTTGGCGACCTCATCGGACCACGCCGCGCCGAACTGGGGACCGCGCAACGAATCCGGCTCCTCGGCCGAGAAGGCGAGCGCCACGGCGCCGTTGCCGAACACCACCCGCCGCCGCGACGGCTGCCAGACCGGCGGCGCACCGCCGAGCCGCGGCAGGGCGAGGAGGCCGGACGGCCCGTCGATCATCACGTCGCGTACATCGGCGAAGGTTTCGCCGACCAGCGCGATGCGCCCGACCGGTTCCGGCGTGAAGACTGGATCGCCGAGGGCGAGGCCGCGCACCCACTCGGCGCCGGTCCGGGTCTTGCCGGAGCCGCGCCCGCCGATCACCGCCCAGGTGGTCCAGCGCCCCGGCGGCGGAAGCTGGTCGTGCCGCGCACGATGGAGCCAGTCGGCCTCAAGCAGGCGCAGATGGTCCGGAGAGAGGCGGGTCAAGAACGCCGTCGTCCGGCTCCGTCGCCGCGAATGCAGCATAGCGGCGCGCGATATCCGCGCGCATCGCCACGAGACCGGCGGCGGACAGGGAAGGCCGGCCGGTTGCGCCATCCGCCTCTCCCTTCCCCGCGGCCCGATCGGGCGCCTTCATGTCGTCGAGCAGGTTCTTCAGGCCGCCGAGATCGCGCAGCACCTTGCCCGAGTCGAACCCGGCCGGCGGCGGCTCGGCGTCGAGCGCCGCATCGAACCGCGCGATCTGCCGCTCGATATGGACGCGCAACTGCGCCCGCAGCCTCCTGGCATCGGGCGCCCGCTTGCGGGTTGTTCTGGTGTTCGGCTTTGGAAGGATACTCGGCTCACCGCGTGGCTCGGAGGGGTCCGGCATCGCGGCGTCTCCATTCACAGTTCTTGAGCGTGCCCTCTACCTACCCGAGGAGCGTCGCGGTGTCAATCTCTTAATTCCTATTTCCTCCGCAAAAAGGAATTTCTTCCAGACACTCGCCTCTCATTCACGCACTGCTGACGGTCTCGAAGCCGCCGATTATGATTTTTTGCATAAAAGAGGAACGCAAATCGAGCTTCGCTGGTCTTTGAAGTAAGGCGCGCGCCTCGGCACGCCATCGGATGGGAGCCAGCACGATGCTCAAAGGTGGACTTCTCTGGCTGATCGGCATCCCCCTGCCGATCATCCTTCTGCTGTGGTTCTTCGGGGTGTTCTAAAGCCTCGCGAGCGCCGGAAGCGAGCTTCACATCTCGGCCGGCGCTCTTCTCGTCTTTGACGAGGCTCCATCCGCCGCCTCAGGCGGTGACGCTCCGCGGCGTGTAGACGAACGGCAGGCGCCCCTCCCGCTCGATCAGCCGGGTCGTCGGCGCCCCGATGATGACCATGGTCGCCATGTCGGCCGGCGCGGTACGGGCCTCGTCCAGATTCAGCACCCGCAGCGCCTCATCCGGCCGGGTCACGGCGCGGGCGAAGATCACCGGCGTCGTGGAGGGAAGAATTTCGGCGGCGAGCGAAAGCGCCCGGCCGAGCTGCCAGGGTCGTGCGGAGGAAATCGGGTTGTAGAGCGCGACGCTGAGGCCCGCCCGCAGCACCGCTTCCAGCCGGGCGGTCACCACCTCCCAGGGCTTGAGATTGTCGGAGAGCGAGATCGCGCAGAAATCGCCGCCGAGCGGCGCGCCGAGCCGGGCGGCGGCGGCGAGCATCGCGGTGATGCCAGGCTCGACCCGGATCTCGAGGTTACGCCACGCCGCGGGTCCCTGCTCCACCGCCTCGAACACGGCCGCCGCCATGGCGAACACGCCGGGATCGCCGCCGGACACCACGGCGACGTGGCGGCCGGACATCGCCAGTTCGAGCGCGTGGCGGGCGCGGTCGACCTCGACCCGGTTGTCGCTGGCGTGGCGGACCAGTCCCTCGCGCTCCGGCACGCGGGCGACGTAGGGGATGTAGCCGATCAGATCCTGCGCCCGGTCGAGGGCGGCATGGGCCGATTCGGTGAGCAGGCGCGGATCACCCGGCCCGAGGCCGATGATCGTGACGCTGCCCTTCGCCCCCGCCTCTTCCGCGCTCACGGGCGGCGGCCCTCACCGGGCACCAGCACCATGGAGAAGTAGGGCGCGACGTCGTCCTCCTTCTCGGCCAAGGGTACCACCCGCTCGCCGGCCATGGTGCCGCGCTCGACATAGACGGCGCGGGCGAGAAAGCCGGTCTCGGCCAGCACGCCACGCACCTTCGGCAGGTGGCGGCCGAGCTTCATGATGACGGCGGCGTCGGTGCCCTTCATCCGCTCCACCAGCGCCGCCCGCGGCAGGGTCGCGGGCAGGATGGTGAGCACGTCGTCGCCCCAGGTGATCGGCGTGCCGGCCCGGGTCCAGCAGCCGGACATGCCGGTGACGCCGGGGATCACCTCCACGGGGAAGCGGTCCTTCAGGCGTCGCCACAGATGCATGAACGAGCCGTAGAAGAAGGGGTCGCCCTCCGACAGGATCGCCACGTCGCGGCCCGCGCCGAGATGGTCGGCGAGGCGCCCCGCCGCCTCGTCGTAGAAGCCGGCGAGCGCGGCGACGTATTCCGGATGATCGGGGTGAAGCTCGGTGGTGTAGGGATAGGCCAGCGGAAACTCGCGGGTCGGGTCGCAGACCACCGCGTCGGCGATGGTGCGGGCGTTGCCGCGCTTGCCCCGCTTGCAGAAGTGGACGAGCACGGGGGCGTGCTCCAGCACCCGCATCGCCTTCACGGTGAGGAAATCCGGATCCCCCGGCCCCATACCGACGCCGTAGAGCGTTCCGGTCTTCGCGGCGGCGGGCGTCTCGCCCGCGCCGTCCGGGGTCTCGACCGGGGCGTCGATGCGCACGCTCCCCTCCATCACTCGATCTCGTTCGCGAGCGCGTTGACGGCGGCCGCCGTCATGGCGCTGCCGCCACGGCGGCCATGGACCACGACGAAGGGCACGCGCCCGTCCCGCGCCAGAGCCTCCTTGGATTCCGCCGCGCCGACGAAGCCGACGGGGATGCCGATCACCGCCGCCGGGGGCGCGACGCCCTCGTCCAGCAGTTCGAGCAGGCGGAACAGGGCAGTCGGCGCGTTGCCGACGGCGACGACGCTGCCGGGCAGCTTGTCCCGCCACAATTCCATCGCCGCGGCCGAGCGGGTGGTGTTCATCTGCGCCGCCAGCTCCGGCACGCGCGGATCGCCGAGCGTGCAGATCACATCGTTACCAGCCGGCAGCCGGGCACGGGTGACGCCGTCGGCGACCATGCGCACGTCGCACAGGATCGGCGCGCCGGCCTTCAGCGCCGCCTCGCCGGCCGCGGCGAACGTGTCCGACATCTCCACATCGCGCGGCAGGTCGGTCATGCCGCAGGCATGGATCATCCGCACCACGACGCGCTCGGCCGCGCCGGACCAGCGGGCGAGATCGGATTCGGCGCGGATCATCGCGAAGGAGCGCGCGTAGATCGCGCCGCCGTCGCGGATGTAGTCGTGGCGGGCACTCATCTCACGTCGTCCTGAAACACGGAATCCAGCGCCGGACGCCCGGCGGCTGCGGCCTTCCTTATCCGGTCCAGCGCCGCCTCGAAAGCGAGACGCGTTGCCGGCTCGGCAGAGGGAGGCCCGGCGAGCACCACGTCGTAGGCGCCGTCGCGGCCCACCAGGGTGAGATCGGCGGGGCCGGGATGGGCGCAGCCCTTGGCGCAGCCCGAGACGTGCGCGGTCAGCCCGAGCCCGGCGAGCGGGGCCAACGCCTGCGCCAGCCGGGCGGCGTGGTCGGGCACCGGCGTGGTGCCGGAGCGGCAGGCCGGCGCGCCGGGGCAGGCGGCGATCCGGCGGCGCGGATCGTCCGGCGCCACGATGAAGCCGGCCGCCGCCAGCTCCGCCTGAAGGTCGGGGGTGCGGCTCGGGGGGGCAATGAGGGCGAACCCGCGCTCGGCGCTCAGCCGCACGCCGTCCGGGCCGGCCAGGGCCGCGACTCGCTCCAGCCGGTCGGCGGTGCAGCGGCCGAACGGCGCCTGGACGACGAGGGCCGCGGTCTCCCCGGACAGGGTCACGAGCCCCGGCGCGGCCGGAGCGGGGGCCGGCGCGAGCGGCATCGGCTCGAACGGGAAGAAGCCGGCCACGGCGGCGACCACGGCCCGCTGGCGCGGGTCGAGATCGCGCATCCGGCGTCCGCCGATCTCGGCGAAGGCTGCCAGCGCGAGGCCGAGGGCACCCGCCGCCCGCCGCTCGGGCAGGACGCCGCAGCGCAAGGGGCCGCTCTCGCCCGCGAGCCCGAAGGCGATCTGCCCCGGCCCCTCAGCCAACAGAAAGAAGTCGGCCTCCACCGCGCCGAGGCCGTGGCCGCCGCCGCCGTCGATCGCCACCAGCGTCTTGGGCGGCAGGCCCGGCACGGCACGGCCCGCGGCCTCCACGGCGCGGGCAAGCGCCGGTACGTCGATCCGCTCCGCCGGATCGAGACCGGCGAGCGGCGCTGTCAGCGTCAGGCGCTGCGGGCCGCCGTCGTCGCGGGTGTCGCCGAGGCCCGCTTCCGCCAGGGCGCAGGCGAGGTGCGGCGCGCTGGCCTCGCTGACGCCGCGGATCTGGAGGTTGCCGCGGGCGGTCACGTCGATATGGCCGTTGCCGTGGGCGCGCGCCCCCGCGGCGACCGCCCGCATCTGCGCGGGGGTCAGGCGTCCGAGCGGCGGGTGAACCCGGGCGAGCAGTCCGTCGCCGGTCGGCATCGGCCGGGCGAGCGAGGGGCACCAGCCGCGTCGGGCGCCCTCGGGCAGGGTGCGGCGGGTCGTCATTCGGCAGCCATCATCGCGTCGGCAGGCGCCGCGTTGCGCCGGCTCTGCCACAGGCCGCGGGCGCGGAGATCCTCGAAGCGCTCGAGGATGGCGCGGGTCGCCTCAGGGTTGGCCGCCTTCAAGGCCTCGAAGGTCTCCGGGTCGGCAATCCAGGCGCCGTAGAGCCGATCGAGATCGGCGCTCGTCACGGCCTCCGTCGCGGCGGCGAGGACGAACACCGCATCGATCCCCTGCGCGAATTCCTGCGCGCCGCGGTAGCCGTGGCGGAGCTGGGCCACGATCCAGCGCGGATGGGCGAGCCGGCCGCGGATCAGGCGGGCGACGTCCTCGCGGGCGGTGCGGGTGCGCGGCGCCTCCGGGTTCGAGACGTCGAGGCTGTAGAGGGCGGGTGCCCTCCCCCCGGACGCGGCGGCGGCGAAGAAGCCGCCCATGGCGTCGGCCGCCGCATCGCCGTCGAGCAGGTCGCGCTCGGCGACATCGAAGGCGTGGACATAGGCGTCCGCCGCCGCGACCCGGGCGGCGAAATCCGCGTCCGGCGCTTCCGCATCGCCGTAGGCGTGGGTGGTGGCGGCGAGATAGGCGGCGCCGAGATCGGTGCGCGCCGCCCAGGCGCCGTCGAGCGCCGTCTCGGCCGCCCCCGCGCCGTAGCGGCCGGGCGCGGCGCCGTAGATGCGGGCGGCGGATTCGCCCCGGCGTCTTGCGGCGGCGAGCGGGTTCTCCTCGTCCTCCTCCTCGCGGGCGGCCACCGCGCGGGCGGCGCGGTCGAGCAGCGCCAGGGTCTCGGGGAAGGTGTCGCGGAAGGCGCCGGAGACGCGGCAGGTCACGTCGATGCGCGGCCGGTCGAGGAGGGCCAGCGGCAGCACCTCGAAACCGGTGACGCGGGTCGAGGCGTGATCCCAGACCGGGCGCACGCCCATCAGCGCCAGGGCATGGGCCACGTCCTCGCCGCCGGTGCGCAAGGTCGGCGAGGCCCAGAGATCCATGACGATGCGGGCGGGATACTCGCCCTCGTCCTGCAGGTAGCGGCGCACCACGGCGTCGGCGGCCTTGGTGCCGAGCATCGTCGCGGCGCGGGTCGGCAGGCTGCGCGGGTCGAGCGTGGTCAGGTTGCGGCCGGTCGGCATCACGTCCTGCCGCCCGCGCGAGGGCGAGCCGGCGGGGCCCGGCGCGACGAAGCGACCGTCGAGGGCGGCAATGAGGGCGGCGCGCTCGGCCTCGGCGCTGGCGCGGACCGGCTCGGCAGCATCGGCGGGCGCGCGGCCGAACACGTGCAGGCCGTCGCGGAACGGGGTCTCGCCGAGATCGCACAGATGCGCGTCGAGGGCGGTCAGCGCGTCGGCCATCGGCGTGTCGCCGTCGATGCCTGCGCCCGCGAGCAGGCCGGCGGAGGCGGCTTCATCGAGGATCGCCTCGGCGATCAGCCCGGCCCGGCGCGGATCGAGCACGCTCGCGGCGGAATACTCTTCCACCAGTTCGCGCAGGGCCGCGGCCTCGGGGGTGAGCCCGGCGGCGTCGATCGTCGGGGTGAGATGCCCGAGGGCGATTCCGCCGAGCCGGCGCTTGGCTGGCGCGGCCTCGCCGGGATCATCGACGATGAACGGATAGACCACCGGCAACGCGCCGATGGCGAGCGCCGGCCAGCAGGTGGCCGAGAGCGCAACCGCCTTGCCGGGCAGCCACTCGGTGGTGCCGTGGGTGCCGAGATGGATCAGCGCGTCGAATGTTTGCCGAATGCCCAGGTAGAAGGCGAGATAGGCGTGGGTCGGGGGCTCGTCGGGGTCGTGGTAGCCGGCCTTGCGGTCGGCGGCACGGCCACGGTCGGGCTGGAGGACGATCGCAAACTCACCAACCCTCCCCCCTCTGCGGAGGAGGGTGCCTGCGGAGCAGGCGGGAGAGGGGGCGACGTTTCCGGAGAGCGCGCTCCCCTCTCCCGACCCGCTCCGCGGGCCACCCTCCCCCGCAGAGGGGGGATGGCTTTTGGTGGCGCGCACCATCCGGAACCGGAACGCTCCATCACGGCACACCGGGTCAGCCTCCGGCGCGCCCCAGCGCTCGGTCAGCTCAGTCCGCCGCTCCGCCGGCAATCCCTCGAACCATGCCGCGTAATCGGCGAGCGGGACCGAAAAGCCCGGCTCGCCCGCGGTGAGCGCCGCCATCAGCGCACCCGCCTCCGGCAATTCGCCCGCGGCAAAGCCTGCCGCGGCGAGGTCGGCGGCGATGGCGCGGGCGCTGTCCGGCGTGTCGAGGCCGACCGCGTAGCCGGCCCGGCCGCCGCGGGCGGGATAATCGGACAGCACCATCGCGAGCCGGCGCTGCTCGCGCGGCGTCCGCCGCAGACGGATCCAGGCAGCGGCGCGGTCGGCGAGCGCGGCGATACCGGCGGAATCGGGCACGGCGCGGCGTTCCGAAAACCCCTCGACCGCCTCGGCCTCCTCCTTGAAGGAGATCGGGAAGCCCGAGAGCCGCCCGTCTAATTCCGGCAGTGCCACCTGCATGGCGAGATCGGCCGCGTTCATGCCGCGGCCGGAGGCGGCCCAGGCGTCGCGGGGCGCGCCGATCGTGTAGGCCTGCAGCACCGGGCAGTCGGCGGCATCGAGCACGAAGCCGGCATCGTCGCGGGCGGAGAAGGCGGTGGCCGCGAGCACGATGTCGGGCCGGCGCAGGGCCAGCGCCGCGCGCAAGGTCGCGACCGCTTCCGGGTCCTTCAGGCTCGACACGGCGAGCGTGACGCAGCCGATGCCGCGCTCGGTGAGGGCCGCGGCGAGCCGGGCGGCGGGCGCGGTCTCGCCGGAGAGCACCGCCGAGCGGTAGACCAGCAGCAGCGCCAGCGGCCCCGGCCCAGCGGCCCGCATCGCCGCCTCGACGGAGAGCGGCCCGCAGCCGGGACACCACGCGAAGCCCCGCGGCAGCGCCCGCGGCGGCTCCGGCTCGAAGGCGGCGCCGGCCTCCGCCGCGAGGCCGCGCAGCAGGTTCTTCAGGTTGTCCGACCCGCCCGCGCGGAAATAGGCGTCGAGGCGGGCGCAGGTCTCCGGCGGCAGGGTGGAGAAGGCGTCGAGGCCCGGGTCCGGCCGGTCGTCGCCGGGCAGCACCGCGAGCCGCACGCCGTGGGCCCGGGCCGCCGCGGCGGCGCGCTCGATGCCGTAGCGCCAGTAATCGAGCCCGCCGAGGCAGCGGATAACGCAGACCTTGGCGCGGGCGATCACCGCGTCGATGTAGAGATCGACCGACATCGGGTGGCGCAGCTGCGCCATCTTGGCGAGCCGCAGCGAGGGCAGGCCGGGCTCGGCCGCATGCGCGCGCGCGACCGCCGCGAGGTCCGTATCGGTAAACGACAGAAAGACGATCTCGCCCGGGCTCTGGCCGAGATCGACCGCCGCCTCGCCCTCGTCGAGGGAGACCGTATCGAGGCGGATCAGGTGCATGGCGCGGGCGCCCTCACGGCTCCAGGCGGACGCGGGCCGGATGCGCCCGCTTGCGCCGGATGCGCCAGACCAGCCGCAGGAGCAAGGCGGCAAAAAGGACGAGGGGCAACCAGGGCAGGCTCGCGACGGTGAACCGCAGGGCGGAGGCCGCGCTCTCGCCGAGGATCGGCCCGCTGCGGGACCAGACCTCCTGCACCGGGGCGAAGGCCCCCGCCCGCGCCCGGCTGGTGCGGAAATCCACCGTGACGATCTCGGTGTCCACGCGCTCATCAAGGCCGCGGCGCGCCGCTTCCGTCTCCTCGATCCGGCTCTGGACCTGCGCCAGCTCCCCCGCGATCTTGATCAGGTCTTCGGCGCGGTTATCCGGCTTCTCGGCGAGCGCGGTCAGGCGGGTGCGGTAGTCGTTGAGCTGGGTCAGCCGCCGGCCGGTATCGGCGAGGGCGGCGGTGAGATCCTCGGCGCGGGTCGCCTGCTCGATCAGCGCGACGTCGCCCGCCGCCTCCCCCGGCAGGGGCGCGGTGACGAAGGCGACGTAAGGCGCGACCGCGGCGTGCGGCAGCCGCACCTTAACCTGCGCCTGCGGCTGGCGCGTGCCGCCGCCGTCGCGGATCGAGGCATTCAGCAGGGTGCAGCCCGCGGTCTCGTTGAGGCAGCGGTCGCGGGCGGCGGCGAAGTGCGGCGCCACCCGGTCCGGCGCGAGGCCGACGGTGAGGTCGTGGCGATAGGCGAGCTTGGCCGTGCTCCCTTCGCGCGCGGCGGAGACGAAGGGCGCGGGCGCTGCGGCCATGCGCAGGTCATCGGCCGCCTCGCGCCGGTTGTCGGAGCAGCCGGCGAGAAGGACGATGGCCGGCAGAAGCGCGCGCCATCGCCCGCGCAGCCGCCGACCTTCGGCCCCACCCCGGCTCATCCGCGCAAAGCGGCCGCCACCGCGTCCTGATCGAACCCTTTGAGGCCGATGACGACGAGGCGCCCGTCGCGGGGCTCGGCACCCTTCCACGGGCGGTCGTAATGGGCGGCGACGCGCCGGCCGACACCCTGCACCACGAGGCGCATCGGTTTGCCCTTCACTTCGGCAAACCCCTTGATCCGCAGCACGCCCTCGGTCTCGGCCGCCCGCTCCACGCGGGCGGAGAGATCTTCCGGGCTCCCGGCGACGCCGACGGGGATGGCGACGGATTCGAAGTCGTCGTGATCGTGGTCCTCGCCCTCGCCGTGATGCGAGGGGCGGGCGTCGAGGTCGTCCTCGGCCGCGGCGGCGATGCCGAGCAGCACCCGCGGGTCGAGGCGGCCGTGCTCGGTCGCGACGATCTCGACGGCGCGCGGCAGATGCGCCTCGATCTCGGCGCGAACCTTCTGGCGGCCCGCTTCATCCAGAAGGTCGGACTTGTTGAGCACCACGAGGTCGGCGCAGAGGATCTGGTCCTCGAACACCTCCTCCAGCGGGTTGTCGTGATCGACCGATTGATCTGCCGCGCGCTGGTTGGCGAGCGCGTCCGGATCCTCCGCGAACAGCCCCGAGGCGACCGCCGGGCCGTCCACCACGGCGATCACGCCGTCCACGGTCACCCGCGAGCGGATCGCCGGCCACTGGAACGCCTGGACCAGGGGCTTGGGCAGGGCGAGGCCGGAGGTCTCGATCAGGATGTGCTCCGGCGGCTCGGGCCGGTCGAGAAGCTTCGTCAGCGCCGGGACGAAGTCGTCGGCGACCGTGCAGCAGATACAGCCGTTGGGCAGCTCCACCACCGAATCCTCGTCGCAGCCCTCGATGCCGCAGGAGGCGAGGAACGAGCCGTCGAAGCCGAGATCGCCGAACTCGTTGACGATGATGGCGAGGCGGCGCCCGCCCGCGTTCTCGACGGTGTGGCGCACGAGCGTCGTCTTGCCGGCCCCGAGGAAGCCGGTGACGATGGTGCAGGGGATCTTTTCGACGAGGCTCATGATGGGGTCTCCCCTCGGGCCGCCTTGAGCGGCGGGATGCGGGCGACGACGCCCTTGCGAAACGCCTCCGGCCGTTCGCGCCAGGGCACGACGCCGTCGGGGGTCTCGAGGTAGCGACGCAGACCCGCCAGGATGGTGCGGGCGGAGGTGTCGGGATCTTCGAGGGCGTCGAAGTCGCCGTAGACGTAGGTCCAGCGGCCGGGCGAGACGACCGCCACGGTGCAGGGCCGCTTGCAGACCGAGAGGCATTCGGCCCCCTCGATCGTCAGGCCCGGCACCGGCTCGCGCTCGGCCTCCGCGAGCAGCGCGGCCAGAAACTTGGCCCCGGCGCGCGGCTCGGAGGTGTCCCCCGCCGCGCGGCAGGTGGTGCAGACGGACAGGACCGCGGTGTCGGGATCAGGCATTCGCACGCGCACCCGCCTCGCGGCCGAACAGCCCCCAGGCCCAGCCATAGGCGAGCCCGATCACCGCCCAGAACACGAAGCCGATGGCGAGCGAGCGCGCGGCGAATTGCGCAGCCGCCGCCGGGGGCACCTGCGACGAGACCGTGTCGATCGCTTGCGGCGCGCCCGCCAGATGCGGCGCGACGATCAGGACGAGGCCGCCGAGGATCGTCAGCGGCACCCGCCGCACGGCGATCAGGTAGAGGCCGAGGCCGGTGGCGATCACCGTCATCAGCCACCAGGACTGGCGCAGCACGAGCGGCGCGGCGCCCATGCCGGGCAGTTCCGGCGGCAGGCCGATGGCGGGGGCGAGCGCCACCGCGAGGAAGCCGGCGATCCCGACGACGAGCCCGCCCTGCGGGGTCGGATCGCGGCGAAGCGCCAGCATCACCGCCGCGAGCAGCAGGGCGTAGCCGACGCCGCCGACCAGCGTGGCGAGCCCGGTGAAGGCCATGCGCTGCAGGCCCGGCGCGGGCTGCCACTCGTCCGCCTTGCCGTGGTCATGCCCACCCTCGCCGTGGGAATGGGCATGGGCCGGGACGATCAGCGAGGCGAAGGGGGCGGCGGGGGACGGCGCGAGGGCGGCATGCGCGCCCTCGTAGGTCTCCGCCTGAAGGATCAGCGGGGAGGTCAGCGCGAGCTGAAGGCCCGTCGCGACGACGGACGCGAGAAAGCCGGCGACGAGCGCCGCCGACAGCAACCGGGTGATCATGGAACCGCTTTGAGCCGCTGGATGCGCGGATCAGTGGCAGGGGAAGTTCTGCGCGTGGCGGAAGTCGTGCGCCGCGTTGTGCAGCACGGTGGCCGGGGCGAAGCCCGCCACGAAGACGAGACCGAGGCCGAGGAAGGCGGCGACGATGAGCGCGCGGGCGCCCTCGGCCGAGCGGGTGGTGGCCTGGGTCTGAAGGGTCGCAGTCGTCATCGGGTCACGGGCTCCGGCCGCCCCACCGGCGGCGTTCGAGGACAGAACGTTTCAGACGGCAGGTCTCCTGGCTCGCGGCTGGTATCGTGCCTGCCGCCTTCCCGGAACACCCGGTGGCTCGTGGCAGGAACTCGCCGCTCACAGTTGCGGGGGCAGCCGCGGAATCGGGACTTTCGAAAAAGCCTCTCACCGCATTCCCTTTTCACCCCGTCGCCGGGGCACCGTCACCCGCCGCTTGTAACGCGGAGTCGGTGCCCATGCAAAGCGCCATTGCGTGAGGGCCTCAGCCCGGTGCAAACGGACGGCCATGACGGAGGCTGCACCCGACCGGATGACGCTGGTGCTCGGCGGCGCGCGCTCGGGCAAAAGCGCCTTTGCCGAGCGGCTGATCGAGGCCTGCCCCGCCCCCTGGCTCTACATCGCCACGGCGCAGGCCTGGGACGACGAGATGCGCGTCCGCATCGGCGAACATCGCGCGCGCCGCTCGGAATCGTGGCGCACCCTCGACGTGCCGACGGCGCTGCCGGAGGCGGTGGCCGCCGCGACCGGGCCGGTGCTGGTCGATTGCCTCACGCTCTGGCTCACCAACCTGCTCCTGGCCGAGGCCGATCTCGACGCGGCCACCGAGGCGCTGGCGCGGGCCTGCGCCGCGGCGGCGGGCCCGCTGGTGCTGGTGGCCAACGAGGTCGGTCTCGGCATCGTGCCGGACAACGCGCTCGCCCGCCGGTTCCGCGATGCGGCCGGGCGGCTGCACCAGCGGCTCGCCCGCGACGCCGACCGGGTCGTGCTCACCGTCGCCGGGCTGCCGCTGACGGTCAAACCCTCACGCGAGAATCCTTGAGATGAGCGAAGACGATACGCGCCACCGCGAAAAGATGGCCAAGCGCAAGGCGGTGCAGGACGCCGAGGTCGCGTCCAAAAAGATCGAGAAGGGTCTGCTCATCGTCCATACCGGCCCCGGCAAGGGCAAGACGACCGCCGCCCTCGGCCTCGTGCTGCGCATGCTCGGGCGCGGGCACCGGGTCGGGGTGGTGCAGTTCATCAAGGGCGCCTGGGACACCGGCGAGGCCCGCGCCCTGAAGAGCTTCGGCGACCGGATCGCGTGGCACGCGCTCGGCGAGGGTTTCACCTGGGAGACCCAGGACAAGGCCCGCGACATCGCCGCCTGCCGCAACGCCTGGGAGACGGCGCGGGCGCTGATGGCGGACGCCAGCATCCGCCTGCTCGTCCTCGACGAGCTGAACATCGCCCTGCGCTACGACTATCTCGACCTCGACGCGGTCGTCGCCGAATTGCAGGCGCGCCGCCCCGACCTCCACGTCGTGGTGACCGGCCGCAACGCCAAGCCGGCCCTGATCGAGGCCGCCGACCTCGTCACCGAGATGGGCAGCGTGAAGCACCATTTTTCGGCGGGGGTGAAGGCGCAGGAGGGGATCGAGTTCTGAGGGTGCGTGTGGTCTCGTGAGACTGGGATGCCAACCCAATCAGATTGTCGCTGCGAAGGGCTGTGGAGGCTTCCCGTCCGGTTTCTGGACGGGCTGCACGGAAAGCCGGCGGCGACGGGACGAGAAGTTAGCGTGCCAAGCTCGTCCGCGCCAACAATACCCCGAAGAGAACCAGCATCCCACCGAACACCCGATCGATCCAGTGCCGCACGCGCAGGATGCGGCGTTTGACGCCCCCGGCGGAGAAGAAGAAGGCGACGAGCACGAACCAGACGATGTGCGCGGCCGAGATGAAGGCACCGTAGCCGATCTGGATGCTGAGCGGCGTCGTTGGCTGGACGACCTGCATGAATAGGCTGACGATGAAGATCGTCGTCTTCGGGTTCAGCGCGTTGGTCAGGAACCCGACCCGGATTGCCATCATGTCGGAGAGCGCTGCCACGGGAGCGTTCGGCTCGTCCTTTACCGGCTTCGCCCGCAGCATCCCGAAGCCCAGCCAAACGAGATAGGCCGCGCCGACAAGCTTCAGTGCGTTGAAGAGCCAGATCGACTGCTGGATCAGAAGGCCCACACCGAGGATCGTGTAGGCGACATGGACGAGGACGCCGCCGCCGATGCCGATCGCCGTCAGCAGTCCGGCCTGCCGCGAGAGCACGAGGCTGTTGCGCGTCACCATCGCGAAATCCGGGCCGGGACTGACGACGGCCAAGAGGGTGATGGTGACGACGGCGAGCAGTTCGGCCACAGATGCGCTCCAAGGGATCATCCTGGCTCACGCTAGACTTTTGGACATGGCTGGAAAAATGATAAATGCTGACCGTGTTGGTGAGTTTGGCTGACAGATGGGCGCCGGCCGCCTCCCGCCGCTGGCAGCGCTCCGCTGCTTCGAGGCGGCAGCACGTCTGGAGAGCTTCAGCCGTGCCGCCGACGCCCTGCACCTGACACACGGCGCGGTCAGCCGCGCGGTGCGCCTCATCGAGGCCGATTTCGGCGTCGCCCTGTTCGAGCGCCGCAGCCGCCGCGTCTACCTGACGGAGGAGGGGCGGCGTCTGGCGAAAGCCGTGCGCGACGGACTCGACCTCATCGCTACGGCGGCCGATGAGTTGCGGCATCAGGGCCGGGCAGGACCAGTCACGCTGTCCTGCGAGCCGACGCTTCTGATGCGCTGGCTCATCCCCCGTCTATCGACGCTCCACCGGGCGCATCCGGAGATCGACGTGCATCTGGTGGCGGCGGGTGGGCCGGTTACGTTCGGCGGCGGCATTGATCTGGCGATCCGGCGGTCGGACTTCCCTCTGGGGCCGGGCATCCGGGCAGACGACCTCTTCGAGGAGCGCATGGGACCGATCTGCCGCGCCGACATGATTGACGACTTCTTCGACCGGAGCGGTCCGACGCCGACGCTGCGAGCCGATGCTAAGCTCCTGTATTCGCAGTCGCGCCCCGAAGCATGGGCGAACTGGAGCGGCAGCACCGGCGCAAAACTGCCCACCAGCGCAACTCGGAGGTTCGAGCACTTCTATCTCGCCCTGCAAGCCGCCGCCGCGGGCCTGGGGGTCGCGATCGGGTCATGGCACATGGCGCGCGATGACATCGCGAGCGGCGTGCTGGCCGCGCCCGCCGGTTTCACGACCGACGGGTCGCGCTACCTTCTCCTATCGTCCGAGGGGGCGCCGTCACGCGTCGCCCGGGCACGAGAGATGATCGGGTCCTGGATGGCCGGCATTGGCTGATCCCGGATTCGATGCGTCCGGCCCGGTGCCGAAACGTCAGAAGGATCGAAAGCGGCTCCCTCATATGGTCGAGCCGATTGGGTTTGAACGCCGGGAGCCTGCCATTGGTATCCGCACGTCCGCCGACCTGACCGAGGCCTTGCAGGAAATCGACCGGCTGTGGGGCGCCCCCCGCGGGACCCGCCGGAAGGCGACAGGCTCGACGTGCTGGCCGCGCTCGCGGAGGCCTACGAGCGGGCGCATCATCCGGTGCCGGGGAGCGCCCCCCGTCGGGATCCCCCGCTTCGCCCGCGGCGGGATGGGGCGCTGGCAGGACGGCCGGGACGCGGCCCGAGCCGCGCCCCGTCTTCGAAAAAATCAGTACTCGATGATGTCTTCGAGCGCGTAGTGCTTCACCGTCTTGCGGTTGGCGATCAGCTCGTCGATCGTCGGCTCGCCCTTCATGGCGCGGGCGATGGCGAGCTTCGTCGCCTCGTAGTTGGTGCGGTAGAGATCCTTGCGGTCGAGGTTCTCGTCCTTGCCGCAGCGCTCGTCGAGCCAGATCGTGATGATCATGCACAGCTCGTCGAGGCCGTCCTTCGGCAGGATGCCCTCGATCACGCAATCGACGGTGGCGTCGCCCGTGGCCGCCTGGACCACGCCGCCGAGCAGCTCGGCGTATTCGGCGGTGTGGATCGTGACCTTGGTGGTCATGATCGTGGAGGGGCGCACGAGCTGGTTGAGGTCGCGCACCACGAACATGCGGGTGTGGCCCTGAACCTGCCCGAGCATGCCGGCGAAGGCGTGGCCCACGGGGCCGCGGGTGGAGCCGATCAGCACCTCCGGCATCGCGTCGGTGAACTGCCCCTCGGCGGCGAGCACCGTCGCCTCGCCGGTGCGAAACCAGATCTCGGACATGTCTGTCATCCCTTAGGTGTCGTGTGACGTCGCGCCCGGCGGGCGGTCGGCGCGCAGACATCATCCCCGGCCCCGCGCGTCAATTACCTGCCGACGCTCGGCAGCCCCCCCGGCGGCGCGTGCGGGACCGGGCCGGCCGGACGTGCCGCCCGGGCGCCTCCCCTGGTCTGCGACCGGAAAATCGCCCATGAATCGCCCATGACAGGGTCGCGCGGAAGCGAAAGGACCGATTCGATGAGCGAGCGCGGCCAGGGCGACAGACGGGGCGCGACGCGCGGCGAGCGGGCCGGACGCGACGCGGGCTGGACCCTCTCCGCCACGGCGGAGGGCGAGGGCGTGCGCCTGGAACTGGGTCTGCCCGACCTCGGCGGGCGCCCCGTCACCGCGGTGATCAGCCTCGACCGCGCCGAGGCGCGGGCCTTCGCCCGGGCGCTCCTGGCCGCGGCGGGCGACGCCACCGAGCGCACCTTCGTCGGCCCTCACGAGTCCTGAGGCAGGAGCCCGGAGGAGGCCGGACCGCCGCTCGGATCAGCGCTGCGTGCGCCGCCCGGGCAGGCGGGGCACCACCGTGCCGCGCGGCTCCACCGGCGCGTCGCAGGCGTAGGCGAACTCGGTCTGCAGGTCGCTGAACACGGTCTCGCCGGTGATCTTGCAATCCTCGCGCACGGTCTCGTCGAGATAGGTGCGCGCCGCCGTGCGGAAGCGTGCGGCACGCGTTTCCGCAGGCGGACGCCCGGCCCCCACCTGACCGACATCGCAGCCCGTCACCTCGCGCAGGGCGTTCGAGACCACCAGAACCCGGCGGCGCTGGCGGTTGTCGTAGATCTCGTAGGGCTCGTTGCAGCCGATCGTGACGACCTGCGGCACCTGGGAGACGTAGGTCTGGGAGATGTAGCCGAAACCGGTACAGCCCGAGACGGATAGGCTGGCGCCCAGCGCGAGCGGGAGCGCGAGTCGCCGAACTGTCGTCGCCATCTGCCGCCTCATACGCGCGCCGATACCCGCCCGCGCGGGGCGGGAACCGGCGCATTGAAACAGTCCAGCTTGCCCGGTCAAGCTGTCGCGCGCGCGACAGCGCCCGAGTTCCTTCCGCCTCCTCTGGCGGTGGCGCGGCCGCCCGCGCCTGTGACGCGCCAGTGACGGGCACCGGGGAACGGGTGGGCGGGACCGCCGCGTTGCCGGACGGACGGCGTCGCGGGGAAGAGGGACGGGCGGCATGGTGGAGATCCGGCACGACACGGTGACGGCCAACGGCGTGCAGCTGCACGTCGCCCGAGCGGGCGCGGGTCGGCCTCTGGTGCTCCTGCATGGCTGGCCGGAATTCTGGCTCACCTGGGAACCGGTGATGGCGCGGCTGGCCGACCGCTTCAGCCTGATCGCACCGGATCTGCGCGGCTTCGGTGCCAGCGAGAAGCCCGATCACGGCCCCTCCGACAGGGCCGGACCCGAGGTTCACGCCGCCGATATCGTCGGCCTTCTCGATGTCCTGGGCATCGGGCGCGTCGGCGTCGTCGGGCACGATGTCGGCGCCTTCATCGGGCAGGTTCTCGGCCGGGCGAACCCGGACCGGCTCACCGGGCTGTTCTTCTTCGACTGCCCCTATCCCGGCATCGGCCCGCGGCTGGCGCAGCCGGAGATGCTGGCCGAGATCTGGTACCAGTCCTTCCACCTCAAGCCGTTCGCGGCGCAGGTGGTCGGCGCCAGCCGCGAGAGCTGCCGCGCCTATATCGGCCACTTCCTGCACCACTGGGCCGGCGGCAATCCGGCCGCCTTCGACGACGTGCTCGAAGCCTTCACCGACAACTTCCTCGCGCCGGGCAACCTGCAGGGCGGTTTCAACTGGTATCTGAGCCAGCAGGCGACCCGGCTCGCCATGCTGCGGGGCGAGGCCCCCGCCCTGCCGCCGATCCGCGTGCCGACGGGCATCCGCTGGGGCACGCAGGACCCGCTCTTCCCCTACGCCTGGACCGATCGCCTCGGCGAGACGTTCTCCGATCTCGATCTCGCGCCCTTCGCGGGGGCCGGGCACTTCCCACACCGGGAACGGCCGGACGCGGCGGCGCGGGCGATCGCGGACTTCTTCGAGCGGATCGGCGGCTGACAGGTGCCCCGTGCGAGGCGGGCGGTCGCGGCGGCGCCATCGCACGAAACCGGCCGCACGTTCGAAGGCCCAAGATAATCCTTCATTTTCGAACGGGGTCTGCGGGACCGATCTCGCCGGTCGCACGAGATAAACGGATCATTATTCCGTTGACCCGATGCGCTCGACACGGCGACATTGAGGTGCGGTCCGGCCTCGACTGCATTCACCCGGAACAGCCTCCGAGCGGGACTGATCTCCGGCAGGAAGACGCGACGCCGGACGGCCCCAACCTCACCGAATACGCCCTCCCGGAGCCCCTGCGACTCCGGACGACCTCGGCTGCCCATTCCGGAGCTTGTCCCGTGCTGCGCACATCCGCCTTCCTGCTCACGATCGCCGCGGGCCTCCTCGCACCGACGGGTCTGTCCGCCGCGCCGGACCCGGCGGCCAAACCGCCCAAGGAGAACGCGGCCAAACCGAATGCGGCGCAGGATAGCCCCCTCGTCTCGACCGAGTGGCTGGAGAAGAACCTCGACGCCAAGAACCTCCGGATCGTCGAGGTCAGCGTCGAACCGGGGGTGTTCGAGCGCGGCCACGTCCCGGGCGCCCAGAACGTCGTCTGGCACACCGATCTCGTCGAGACGGTGAGCCGCGACATCGCCGGGCCCGAGAAGTTCACGGCGCTCGCCCGCCGCCTCGGCATCGACCGGGACACGACCGTGGTGCTCTACGGCGACAACAACAACTGGTTCGCCGCCTGGGGCGCCTGGGTGCTCGCCCAGTACGGCCTCGTCGACAACGTCAAGCTCCTCGACGGCGGGCGCAAGAAGTGGGAGGCCGAGAAGCGCCCCCTCGACACGCGCACCGCCGAGGTCGCCCCCTCGGCCTTCACGGCGCAGGCGCCCTCGGGCAAGCTGCGGGCGCGCTTCGCCGACGTGCTGGCGGTCGCCAAGCGGGAGCGCGACGAGCACATCCTCGACATCCGCTCGCCCGACGAGTTCAGCGGCAAGGTCATCGCGCCTCCCGGCATCCAGGAACTCGCGATCCGCGCCGGCCACATCCCCGGCTCGGTCAACATCCCCTGGGCCAAGGCGGTGAATCCGGACGGCACGCTCAAGTCCAAGGAGGAACTGAAGACCCTCTACGCGGCGGCCGGAATCGACGGGTCGAAGCCGATCATCACCTCCTGCCGCATCGGCGAGCGCTCGAGCCATTCCTGGTTCGTCCTGAGCCGCATCCTCGGCTACGACGCGCGCAACTACGACGGCTCGTGGACCGAGTACGGCAACGCCGTCGGCGTGCCGGTGGTCAACCTCGCCGGCACCGTCTGGGGCGGCAAGTGACGACCGCGCCTCCGGGCGAGGCGCTGCCTTTCCCGCCGCGAAGCGTGGGCGCGCCCGGAACCGGGCGCGCGCTCCCCGTTCGGACGGTCGCCGCCAAGGCGGTGGCCGTCGCCATCGCCGCCGGGCTCGCCGCGGCGGCCTGGCGCCTCTCGGGCGAGCCGGGCGGCACGCGCCTCGCCCTGTCGCTCGTCTTCGGCGCAGTGTTCGGCTTCGTGCTCCAGCGCAGCCGCTTCTGCTTCTACTGCCAGTGGCGCGATCTTCTGGTGGCTGGCGATCCGCGCGGGATGCTCGGCATCCTGGCGGCGCTGGCCGCCGGCGCGGCCGGCTACGCCGTGGTGCTCGGCGCCTGGATGCCGGACCCGTCGGGCACCCGCCTGCCGCCGGACGCGCATATCGGTCCCGTCGGGCCGGTCCTGGCCCTGGCCGGCCTCGCCTTCGGCGCCGGCATGGCGATCTCGGGCTCCTGCATCAGCGCTCATCTCTACCGCCTCGGCGAGGGCTCGCCGACGGCCCCCTTCGCGCTGATCGGCACCGGCCTCGGCTTCGTCCTCGGCTTCGCGAGCTGGAACCCGCTCTACCTCGCCAGCGTCTCAGAGGCGCCCGTGCTGTGGCTGCCGCGCCATCTCGGCTACGGGCCGAGCCTCGCGCTCTCGCTGGCCCTGCTCGCCGCCCTGGCCTGGCCGCTCCTGCGCCGACTGCCCGCACCGGACGCGCCGGTCCGGCGCGACCCGCTGCACGCCGTGTTCGTGGCGCGCTGGCCGGTCTGGCTCGGGGGCCTCGCGGTCGGAGCGCTCGGAACGTTGGCCTATCTGCGGGTCGGCCCGCTCGGCGTCACCGCGGAGATCGGCGGCCGCTCCCGGCAGGCGGCGGGGGCGCTCGGCCTGCTGCCCGACCGGCTGGAGGGGCTCGACACCTTCCGCGGCTGCGCCACGGCCGTGCGCGATGCCCTTCTCACGCCGAACGGCCTGTTCGTCGGCGGCCTCGTGCTCGCCGCCCTGGCCGCAGCGCTCGTCGCCGGCCAGTTCCGGCCCGCCCTGCCGCGGCGGGGACAGGTCGTGCGCGGCCTGACCGGCGGCGTGCTGCTCGGCTGGGGCGCGATGACGGGACTCGGCTGCAGCGTCGGCACGCTGCTCTCCGGCATCATGGCCGGGGCCGTGTCGGGCTGGGTGTTCGGCGCGACGATGTTCGCCGGAGCGGCGGGGACGCTGTGGCTGGGGCGGCGAACAGGGCTCCTCGCCTGACGGCGACCCGCGCGGCTTCCCGTCCCGCTCCCGATCCGCGATCCTCTGGCATGCCTCGGGGCATGACCTCGGACGACGTCCTCGCCGTCGGGCTGGCTACCTCCGCGAAATAATCTCGCGGATGCGCAGGCCCAGCGTCTCGACCACGAAGGGTTTGGTCAGCACCGCCATGCCGGGATCGAGCTGGCCATTGCCCACCGCCGCGTTCTCGGCGTAGCCGGTGATGAACAGCACCTTGAGATCGGGCCGCGAGACCCGGGCGGCATCGGCCATCTGGCGGCCGTTCATGCCGCCGGGGAGCCCGACATCGGAAATCAGCAGGTCGATGCGCACGTCCGATTGCAGCACCTTGAGGCCGGAGGCGCTGTCGGCGGCCTCGATCGCGGTGTAGCCGAGGTCTTCCAGCACCTCGGTCACCAGCATCCGCACGGTGGGCTCGTCATCGACCACGAGCACCGTCTCGCCCTGCTCGGCGCGGGGCGCATCCACCAGCGGGCCGAGGGAATCCGGTGACTCGGCCTCGCCGTGGTAGCGCGGCAGGTAGAGGCAGACCGTCGTGCCCTCGCCGAGCTCGGAATAGATCCGGACCTGCCCGCCGGTCTGCTTGGCGAAGCCGTAGATCATCGACAGCCCCAGCCCCGTGCCCTGGCCGGTGGGCTTGGTGGTGAAGAACGGCTCGAACGCCTTGGCCCGCACGTCCGGGCTCATGCCGGTGCCGGTATCGGTCACGCAGAGCGAGAGGTACTGGCCGGGCAGCACCTCGTGCTGGCGCGCGGCGTGCGCGTCGAGCCACTTGTTGGCGGTCTCGATGGTGATGCGCCCGCCCTCCGGCATGGCGTCGCGGGCGTTGATGCAGAGGTTTAAAAGCGCGTTCTCGAGCTGCGGCGGATCGACCAGGGAAGGCCAGAGCCCGGCCGCGCCCACGACTTCGATCGTGATGGTGGGGCCGACCGTGCGGCGGATCAGATCCTCCATCCCCATCACCAGCCGGTTCACGTCGGTGGGCCTGGGATCCAGGGTCTGGCGGCGGGAGAAGGCGAGCAGGCGGTGGGTCAGCGCCGCGGCGCGCTTGGCGGCGCCCTGCGCGGCGCCCATGTAGCGATCGACGTCCTTGAGCCGGCCTTGGGCAATGCGGGTCTGCATCAGCTCCAGGCTGCCCGAGATGCCGGCGAGCAGGTTGTTGAAGTCGTGGGCGAGCCCGCCGGTGAGCTGGCCCACCGCCTCCATCTTCTGGCTCTGGCGCAGCGCCTCCTCGGCCTCGGCCAAAGCCCGCGCCTGCTCCTTAATCGCGGTCACGTCGCGCACCGAGGCGTAGATGAGTCCTCCGCGCGGCACGGTGTTCCAAGAGAACCAGCGATAGCTGCCGTCGCGGGTGCGGTAGCGGTTCTCGAAGCCGAGCCGCATCTCGCCGCGGGCGAGGTCGGCGGCGGCGGCAAGCGTCTGATCCCGGTCCTCGGGGTGGACGAAGTCGAGAAAGGGGACGGCCTTCAGCTCGGCCTCGCTCCAGCCGAGGGTGGCGCTCCAGGCCGGGTTGAGGCTGACGAAGCGGCCCTCGAAATCGGCCACGGCCAGGAGGTCGCTGGAGGCCTGCCAGATCTGGTCGCGCTCGGCGGTGCGCGCGGCGACCTGCTCCTCAAGCGTTTCATTGAGCCGGCGCAGGAGCACGATGGCCCGGTCGCGCTCTTCTGCCACGGCGCGGCGCTCCTCCACGTCGATCAGGACGCCGGGGAAGCTCAGCGGCGTGCCGTCGGGCGCGTGATCGACCCGGCCGTTGGCCTCGATCCAGTAATAGCGCCCGTCGGCGCGCCGCACCCGGTACTGGTGGGCGTAGGCGCCGCCGCGGGCGATGGCCTCGCCGATCGCCTGCGCCAGCCCGGCCTTGTCGTCGGGATGGACCGTCTCGACCACCTGGGCGAGGCTCAGGCCCTCGCGGCCGAGCGCCGGATCGAGGCCGAAGGCGCGGGCGAAGGCCTCGTCCACGGTGAAGCGGTCGGTGGGCAGGTCCCAGAGCCAGGTGCCGACGATCGCCCCGGCCGAGAGGGCGAGCTGGACCCGCTCGGCATTGACCCGGGCCAGCGCCTCGCTCTCCCGCAGCCGCCGCTCGACCTCGATCCGCGCGGTCACGTCGAGTTCGGCCACGACGCCGCCGACGATGGTGCCCGAGCGGTCGCGGATCGGCGCGGCGTTGTTGAGGAACAGCCGCCGCCCGCCGCCGTCGAAGCGCTCGATCTCCACGAGTTCGCCGCGCACGGTCTCGCCGTGCAGCAGGGCGCGGGCCATGCCCCAATCCTCGGCGCGCAGGCGCTCGCCGGTTTCCGGCCAGTAGCCGATCCAGTCGCCGTAGCCCTCCCAGCTCTCGGTTTCCGGCGGGATGCCCCAGATCTCGCGGTTGGCGGGGTTGTCGCGCACGATCCGCCCGTCCGCGTCGGCGATGATCACGCCGACCGGGAGCCCCTCCAGCGTCGCCGAGAGCAGGGATTCGCTGCGGCGCAGGGCCGCCTCGCTCTCCCGCTGCAGGGCCTCGGTGCGGACGCGCTTGGTCGTCTCGTTGGTGAAGATGAACAGGCCGGCGATGCGGCCCTCGCCGTCGAGCACCCGCGAGTAGGAGAAGCTCCACCACGTCTCGGCCTCGCCCCGGTCTGTGGCGAGCTTCCACGGCAGATCCTCGAAGCGGCGGCTCTTCCCGGCGAAGGCGTCGTCGATGATCGGCTTGGCCTGGTCCCAGCCATCGGCCCAGACCCGGTCGAAGCGCTCGCCCATGGCCCAGGACAGGCGAGGGCCCAGCAGCGGGAAGTAGGTGTCGTTGAAGAAGAAGTGCAGCTCCGGCCCCCAGGCCAGGATCATGCTCTCGGGCGAATTCAGGATGAGACTCAGCGCCGTGCGCAGCGATTCGGGCCAGGTCTGCGGAGCTCCGAGCGGGTGATCCGACCAGTCGCGCTCGGCGATCATGCGGGCGGCCTCGCCGCCCCCGGCCAGGAACGGGAGGGATTCGGTCATCGAGCCGGGATTGCACAGGTCGCGCCCGGCCACCAGAGCTGAGCAGTGTTCCGGTTCGGCCGGTCACGTTTCTAGTCGTGACGCCGTTCCTCGCCCGGCGATGGCGCTTCGTCCCTCGGCGGGTAGCCGAACATGGCCTTGAAGGCACGGCTGAAGGCGGATTCGGACTCGTAGCCGACACGCAATGCGATTTCGCCGACCCGCGCGTCGCCCGCGGCGAGCATGGCCCGGGCCAGGTTGAGCCGCCACTCGTTCTGGTAGCGCAGGGGCGAGCGGCCGACGAGCGCGGCGAAGCGTTCACAGAAGCTCGAGCGCGACATGCCGGCCGCGTCGGCGAGGGCATCGATGCTCCATCGCTGCAGCGGCCGCTCGTGCACGAGCTTCAGCGCCCTGGCGATGCGGGCGTCGGACAGCCCGCCCAGCCATCCGGTGGTGTGCCCGCGCTGCACCCATGTCCGGAGGGTGCGGATGACGATTACGTCGATGATCCGCGAGATCATCAGGGCCGCGCCGGGCTCGTCGTCGGTCACCTCGACCATCAGGAAGGGCACGATGCCGTCGAGCCAGCCCGCGCCCTCCGCGCGCCGGATGTGGATGCGCTCGGGCAGGGCCGCGATCATGCCGCGCAGGCTGTGAGGATCGAACCAGAACCGGCACAGGATCACCGATGCCGGCGCCCGCGACGCCACCAGCCGCGCCGCGCCGAGCCCGCGGGGCAGAAGCAGGAGGTCGCCCCCGTCGATCACGACCGGCGCCTCGCCGGCGTCCTCGATGTGAAGCGCGCCGTCGGCGAGCACCAGGACATGCGCCGCCCCGGCCTCCAGATCCAGACGCTCGGACGCCGCGATCTCGCGCGAGCGGACATGGTCCCCGGTCAGCCGGATCTGCGCCAGCACATGCGAGAGGAGATCGCCGGAGACGCCGCCGCGCAGTCCGCCCTCCGGAAGATCGGTCAAGTTTTCCAGAGATCCGGTCATGGGTGTCGTCGGCCCCCGGCTGTACACATGGCCCCTGACGCAGCGCGTAACGCCCTGAAAGAACACCTCTTTCGCGCAGGCCGGCAATCCTGTCGGCCGGTCTGCCCTGTGGTCGCCCGCTGCCCCGCGCCGCTCACGGCACGCACATGAAGGATACGCCGATGCCGATCGTCCAGCCCTCTGAGCGTGATACCGCGCGCTGGCTGAGTTCCTACTCCTTCCTCCGCGCCGGCGTTTCCGCCGGCTGGGTGGCGGCGGCCCTCACCATCGGACAAGCCGTGCCGCCCGCCGCAGCGGTGCTTCTGGTCGCCTATCCCGCCTGGGATGCCGCCGCCAACCTCATCGACGCGCGGCGCAGCGGCGGTCTGGCGGCCAATCCCAGCCAGTCCCTCAACGCGGCGGTCAGCGGCATCGTCGCCGTCGCGGTCGTCGTCGCGCTCGGCTGGAGCCTCCACGCGGTGCTGGCGGTCTTCGGCGTCTGGGCGATCCTCTCGGGCCTGCTGCAGCTCGTCACCGGTCTGCGCCGCTGGAAGGCGGGTGCCCAATGGGCGATGGTGCTGAGCGGGGCCCAGTCGACGCTCGCGGGCGGGTTCTTCGTCACGCTGGCCGCGGGCGCCGCGAGCCCCGGCATCACGGACATTGCGCCCTATGCCGCGTTCGGTGCCTTCTACTTCCTCGTCTCCGCCGTGTGGCTGAGGCTTGCGATGTTCCGAAAGGCATCGGCCGAACATCTCGCATGACGCGCGTGAATGACGAGCGTGAACGACGACCGGGGATGCGAGCCGCTGAGGCCGCCATCGCCGGGGCGCCGCGGACAGGCCGTCGGGCGCCCCCCTGTCGGCGAGCCCGGCCGGCGCAAAGCGCAACGATCCCGATCCTGAGAGGAGCTGCAGGCATGTTGACCCGCCGAACCCTGAACCGATCGCTCGCGGCCCTCACTGCGGCGGCGCTGCTGCCCGGATCGAGCCGAGCCGAGGACGCGCCGCGGGCGCGCAATGTCGTGCTCGTACACGGCCTCTTCGCCGACGGCTCGTGCTGGTCGGAGGTGATCCCCCGGCTGCAGGCGGCGGGCCTCACCGTCACCTCGGTGCAGAACCCGCTGACCACCTTCGACGAGGCGCTCGCCGCCACGCAGCGGGTGCTGGCGCGGCAGGAGGGGTCGACCGTCCTGGTCGGGCACTCCTTCTCCGGGATGATCGTCACCGAGGCCGGCGCCGATCCGAAGGTCTCAGCCGTGGTCTACGTCGCGGCGCGGGCCCCCGATGCCGGCGAGGATTACACGGCACTGGCCAAGACCTATCCGACGCCGCCAGCCTCCGCCGGGATCGTCTTCGACGGCGACGAGGGGCGCCTCACCGAAGCCGCCTTCCTGAAGGACTTCGCCGGCGACCTGCCCCCGGAGCGGGCGAAGGTGCTGTTCGCCGTCCAGCAGCCGTTCCGCAAAGAGCTGCTCCAGGCACGGACGACACAGGCCGCGTGGCGCGCGAAGCCGAGCTTCTACGCCGTGTCGACGCAGGATCGGACGATCAACCCGGACCTTCAGCGCTTCATGGCCGGCCGGATGAAGGCGCGCACGATCGAGTTGGCCGCGAGCCATCTGGCACTGATCTCGCAGCCGCAGGCGATCGCAGACCTCATCCTCGAGGCCGCCGGACAGCCCCGACACCGCCCGTGAGGAGCGCGCGACCGGACGGTGCGAACGCCTGCCGGGACGGTCGCTCACCCCTCCTCCCGGGCGAAGGGTGGCAGGTCTTGCTAGCGCATCGTGCTGGATATCGGATCCAGCACGATGCGCTAGATTATTGTTTTTGCATCATCTTTTTCCGAAAGCCGGAAACCACCTCTCGGGATGATGCTCTAAGCCGCGCGCCCGCGCCGTCCCTCGACCAGCCACATCGCCAGTACGGCGGCGGCGAGCGCGGCGAGCGCCCACAGGCCGATGCCGAGCGGATAGACCTCGACGCCGCGGATTGTGGCGCTGTCGCTCGGGCGGAAGCCGATCCAGTCGGCGCCCCCGAGGCGCCCGCCACGGGTGATCTGGAGGCGCGGCACCTCGATGCCGCCGGAGGCCGCCACCCGGCGCACGGTGCCGCCGGAGCCCTCCGCCACGCCCTTGAGGCGCTCGGTATCGCTGAACACGTCGGCGAGTTCGCGCGGATTGGCCGGGCCGACGCTGACGAAGGCGACGAGGTTGCCGGAGCGGAGGGTGTGAAGCCCGAGGCTCTCCGCCTCGAAGGTCGCGGTGAACAGGCCGGTCTCCGCCTTCGACAGGTCGAGCTGGCGCTCCTTGCCGGTCGGGCCGGTGATCGTGACAGGCCCGGCCTCCTCGGCCATGGTCTGACGCTCGACGCGCACCTCGCGGCCGCGCCCCGTGGTCTGGGCCCGCAGAGCCTCCTCTTCGAGGGCCGGCTCCTTCATCAGCCAGTGGGCGAGGCGCCGCAGCAGGTCGAGATAGGGGCCGCCCTGCTGGTAGCCGCGGGCCCAGAGCCAGGCCTGATCCGACAGCATCAGGGCGACGCGGCCCTTGTCCTCGCGGGAGAGCGCCAGGAGCGGCAGGCCGTTGGCGCCGGACAGGATCGGCTGCACGCCGGCCCGGGTCTGGGCCGAGATGATGCGCAGCCAGTCGCCCCAGGCCGGCGGGTTGGCCTCCGAGCCCGGCAGCGCCCGGGTCACGGGGTGGCGGTGCCCCGTCTCGGTGAGCGCGGCCTTGAACGGCTGCTCGACCACCTTGGCTGATGGGTCGCCGGGAAGAATCGAGGCGAGCCGGGTGCGGGCGAGACTGGCGGGGCCGGCGAATTCCGGTCCGGCGGCGATGAGCAGCGCCCCGCCCTCGCGCACGTAGCGGACGATGTTGTCGAAATAGGCCTGCGGCAGCACGCTCTGGTTGGCGTAGCGATCGAAGATGATGAGGTCGAAGTCCTTGATCTTCTGGACGAACAGCTCGCGGGTCGGGAAGGCGATCAGCGAGAGTTCGGAGATCGGCGTGCCGTCCTGCTTCTCCGGGGGGCGCAGGATCGTGAAGTGGACGAGATCGACGGAGGCGTCCGACTTCAGGAGGTTGCGCCACGTGCGCTCGCCCTGGTGCGGCTCGCCGGAGACGAGCAGCACCCGAAGCTTCTCGCGGATGCCCTCGATGGGAAGGACGGCGCGGTTGTTGACCGTGGTGAGTTCGCCCGGCAGCGCCTCGACCTCGATCTCCACGACGTTCGGGCCGCCATGCTCGATATGCGTGGTGAGCGAGAACGGCACGCCGGTGGCAATGCTCTGCCGGTCGATCTCCTCGCCGTCGCGGCGCACGGTGACGACCGCCGTGCCGGTGCCGCCGCGCTCCATCACCTCGGCGCGCAGGGTGACGTCCCGGCCGACGATGCCGAAGCGGGGGGCTTCCAGCATCTTGATCTGGCGGTCGCGCTCGTCCGGACGGCCGGTGACGAGGACGTGCAGCGGCGCCTTCAGCCCCAGCGTCGCCAGGGAGGCGGGGATATCGTGCACCACGCCGTCGGTGAGCATCACCACGCCGGCGATCCGCTCGGGCGGCACGTCGGCGAGCGCCTGGGTGAGCGCCGTGAACAGCTTGGTGCCGTCGTCGCCCTCCGCCCCTTGCGCGTCGCCGACCTCGATGAAGCGGGGCTCGATATTGGCGAGCGTGCCGAAGCGGCGCTCCAGCTCGGCCTTGACCGCGTCGGTCATGGCGGGGCGGTCGCCCAGCGCCTGCGAGCCGGAGCGGTCGACGACGATGGCGGCCACGTCCTTCACCGGGTCGCGGTCCTCGCGCACCAGCGAGGGGTTGGCCAGCGCCAGGAGGACGAGGCCGAGGGCGATCGCCCGCAGCAGCGCCGTGCGCCCGCGGGCGAGCACCGCCAGCACGGCGAGGATCGCAGCGAGCCCGCCGAAGGCGGCGAGCACCGGCCAGGGGACGAGGGGGGTGAAGCTGAGGCTCAGCATGGGCTAGGGCCTGCTGTGATGAAGCGCAAAACCCCTCTCCCCGCCGGGCAGGGAGAGGAAGGAAATCGTGAGCTGAACAAAGTCACTGTCCCAACCGCTCCAGCAGGGCCGGCACGTGGACCTGATCGGCCTTGTAGTTTCCGGTCAGCGTGTAGATCACGATGTTGATGCCGCCGCGGAACGCCATCTCGCGCTGACGCTGGTCGCCGCTCACGGGATAGAGCGGCTCGCCGTTGCGCCCGACCGCCCAGGCGGCGGCGAGATCGTTGCCGGTGATGATGATCGGCGTGACGCCGTCGCCGGCCCGGGCCGGGCGGCGCTCGCCGCCCTCGCCCGCGGGGGGAATCGTCTCGACCCAGGTCTGGCCGGTGCTGAGACGGCCGGGGAAGGAATCGACGAGGTAGAACGCCTTGGTCAGCACGTGGTCCTGCGGCACCGGCTCGAGTTCCGGCACTTCGAGGGTCGCCAGCATCTTGCGCAGGTAGGCCGTCTCCGGGGTCGGCGGGCCGTTCGCGCGGGCGGTCTGGGCGTCGCGGGTGTCGAAGATCACCGTGCCGCCATTTCGCATGAAGGCGTCGATCTTGCGGATCGCGGCCTCGCTGGGCTGCGGGCGCCCGGCGACGATCGGCCAATAGATCAGCGGGTAGAAGGCGAGTTCGTCCTTCTCCAGGTTCAGGCCGGCGGGCTCGCCGGGTTCCAGGGCGGTGCGGGCGGCCAGCATCTGGCTCAGGCCCGACAGGCCGGCGCGGCTCGCCGCATCGGTCGCGGCGTCGCCGGTGACGACGAAGGCGAGCCGGGTGGCCAGCGCCGATTCGATACCGTTCGGCCGGTTGGCCGGCGGCGCCTCGGCCCGCGCCGGGGGCGGCGCGAAGACGAGGGCGAGGCCGAGCAGCACCGGCAGGAGCCAAGCGGCGGGCGCAGCCCGGCCGCCACCGCTGCGGCCGAAATTCCGAAAAAAGCCGCCGAGCCAGAGGCCGGCCAGGGTGTCGAGGGCGAGCAAGCTCAGCGCGAGGCTGAACAGCAGCGCGCGCAGATCCAGCGTCTCGGCCCCGGCGAGCGAGCCCGTGCGGGCGCCCTTCAATCCGGTGAAGTCGAGGGGTTCGAGGCGGTCGCCGGGCACGAGCGCGTTGACGGCGATGCCGCCCTCCGCCGTGCCGTAGAAGCCCGGCGGGTGCTCGGGACCGGCGCGGTCAGCGAAATCGGCCGGCACGGCGGTGGCGCTGGCCGGCGGCGAGCCGAGCGCGCCGAACCCGTCGAGGGTCAGGCGCGGGGCGAGCAGCGCGGCCTTGGCCTGCCGCCCGTCGCCCTCGCCGAGCTTGGCCGAGGGGCCGGCGAGCCCGACGACCCGGCGCAGCATGTCGACGAACAGGCCCGACAGGGGCAGGTTCGACCACGTGGTGTCGGCGGTGACGTGGAACAGCACCACCAGCCCCTGCCCGCGCTTCTCCGCCGTGACGATCGGCGTGCCGTCCTGTAGCGAGGCCCAGGTCTTGCCCGGCAGGTCGCCGTCGGGCTCGGCCAGGATCTGGCGGCGCACGCCGATGTCAGTCGGCGGGCTCAGCCCGGCGAAGGGGCTCTCGGGGGCGAAGGCGGCGAGCGTCTTCGGCCGGTCCCAGGAGAGGGTACCGCCGAGCGAGCGCCCGCCCCGGCGCAGGCGCACCGGCACGAGCGGGTCGTTGCCGGCAGCGAGCCGCGGCCCAGCGAAGCGCAGCAGCAGCCCGCCCTCGTCCACGAATTTCTCGACCCGCGCCAGGGTGCGCTCGTCCAGCGCGCCGACATCGGCGAGCGCCAGCACCGAGACTTGGTTGTCGAGCATCTGGCCGATGGATTCGGCGGTGCCCTGGCCGCCGCGGGGCTGCTGCACGTCGGCGAAGGGCGCGAGCGCCTTGGCAAGGTAGTAGGTCGGCGCCAGCAGGGGCTGGGCCTGATCGAGCGTGCCGCCGAAGACGAGGCCGACCCGGCGCCGCTTGCCGCGCTCGTCCATCAGCACCACGGCGCCGGCCGAGCGTTCGCCCTCGATCTCGAGCCGGGCGATGGCGTTGCGCAGCTCCACCGGCAGATCGAAGCTCACGCTCGTCTCCCGCGCCTCGGGCTCCAGCATGAAGCGGCTCTCGGCGAGCGGCAGGCCCTTCTGGTCGAGGGCGCGCACCAGCCCGGCATCGCGGCCGTTGCCTGCGGCCCGCAGCACCTGCGCCGAGAGCTTTTCGCCCGGCTGCATCGGCGAGCCTTCGAGGGCGAGCGCCGGGGAGCGCTCGGCCTTGAGCACGGTGATCGCGCTGCCGTGGCGGCTGGCGAGATCCCCGAGTGCTGTCGCGAAATCACCCTTGCCGGTGCCGCGCACGCCGTCGCTGATCCAGACGATCGAGGCGCCGGGCATCCGCTCCAGGAAGGTGCCGATCGAGGCCAGATGCGCGTCCCGGTCGCCGAGATGCGGGCGGGGCTTGATCGCCCGCAGGCGCTCCAGCGCGGCGGCCGGGGCCTTCGCCTCGAAGGGGGCCGGCGCGTCGGCGCTCGCGACCAGGGCCACCGGGCGGCCGTCGCGGGCGGCGGCCTCGATCTCGTCGGTGGCCGCGCGCAGGCGGTCGCGCCAATCGTGGGCGGCGACGAAGCCGTTGTCGAGGATGAGGAGCAGGGGTTCGCGCCCCGCGGCGGCGCCGATGCCGCCGGGATTCCATACCGGCCCGGCGACGGCGAGGATCAGGCAGGCGGCGGCGAGGATGCGTAGGATCAGCAGCCAGGGCGGGGTGCGGGCCGGGGTCTCGCGCTTCGGCAGCAGGTCGGCGACGAGCGCCAGCGGCGGGAAGGCGATGCGGCGCGGGCGCGGCGGCGTGACCCGCAGCAGCACCCACAGGGCCGGCAGCGCGACGAGCGCGGCGAGCGCGAGGGGGGCGGCGAAGGTGAGCGGAATCCCGAGCAATGCGCTTCGCCTTTCAGCCGAGCCCGCGCGCGGCGGCGACGAGGGTGAGGACGCGCAGGGCCGCCTCGCTCGCCGGCCGGTCGGTGCGGTGAATCGTCAGCGTCCAGCCCCGCTGCCGGGCGATCTCGGACAGGCCGTCGCGATGGGCCGCGATGCGGCTCC
The DNA here is from genome assembly GCF_002355515.1 of Methylorubrum populi. NCBI lineage: Bacteria > Pseudomonadati > Pseudomonadota > Alphaproteobacteria > Hyphomicrobiales > Methylobacteriaceae > Methylorubrum > Methylorubrum populi. The sequence continues at coordinate 1,611,588 of NZ_AP014809.1, forward strand.
GATAGGCCTCGCCCCAGGCGCCGGCCTCGCCGATATCGAGGCTCAGGCCGCCTTCCGGATCGTGCAGCACCGCCTGGCCGGTGAAGGGGAAGGTCTCCTCCACCGGGTCGACGACCAGCACGAGATGGCCGCGGTTGCCGTGGACGGAATTGGCCTGCACCGCCTCGCGTACCCGGTCGAGGGGAGTCAGGAAATCGCTCACCAGCACCACCTCGTCGAAGCGGCCGGGGCTCGCGTGCGGCGGCAGATCCTGGCTCAGCCCGGCCCGGTCGTTGACCAGCGCCTGAGCCAAGGTCTCGACGATGCCGCGGGAGGCGCTGGCGCGGTTGAGCCCGAGCAGGCCGACGCGCTCGCCGCCCTCCACAAAAGTGTCGGCGAGCGCCAGCCCCAGCACCAGGGCCCGCTCGACCTTCGAGGTCTGGGCCAGATCCGAGGCGAAGCCCATCGAGGCGGAGCGGTCGATCCAGATCCAGATATTGTGGGCAGCCTCCCACTCGCGCTCGCGCACGTAGAGCCGGTCGTCGCGGGCGGAGCGGCGCCAGTCGATGCGCGCCGCCGCCTCACCGGTGACGAAGGGGCGGAACTGCCAGAAGCTCTCGCCCGGCCCGGCCCGGCGCCGCCCGTGCAGGCCGTGCGCCAGGGTGCCGGAGACGCGACGCGACTCGAGCACGAGCCGCGGCATCACCTCGGCGAGCGCGAGCGCACCACCGGTCTGCGCGCCGCCGGGGCGGCGGCTCTCGGCTTCGACGAGCCGGGTGGAGGCCATCCGCGCGGAACTCAGAGCTTCGCGGCGAGCTGGCCGATCAGGCCGGTCACCGTCTCGCCGTCGGCGCGCGCTGCGAAGGTCACCGCCATGCGGTGCTTGAGCACCGGTTCGGCCAGCGCCTTCACGTCGGCCACGGACGGGGCGACGCGGCCCTCGATCAGCGCGCGGGCGCGCACGGCCAGCGTCAGCGCCTGGCTGGCGCGGGGGCCGGGCCCCCAGAGCAGCTTTTTCGCGATCGCCGGATCACCACCCTCGGGACGGGCCGAGCGGACGAGGTCGAGGATGGCGTCGACCACGGCATCGCCCACCGGCAGGCGCCGCACAAGGCGCTGCGCCGTGAGCAGTTGCTCGGTGTTCATCACGGTCTTGGCCCGCGCATCCTCGACGCCGGTGGTCTCGATCAGGATGCGGCGCTCGGCGGCGCGGTCGGGATAGCCGACGTCGATCTCCAGGAGGAAACGGTCGAGCTGCGCCTCGGGCAGCGGGTAAGTGCCCTCCTGCTCGATCGGGTTCTGCGTCGCCAGCACGTGGAAGGGGCGCGGCAGGTCGTGGCGCTCGCCCGCCACCGAGACGAAATGCTCCTGCATCGCCTGGAGCAGGGCCGATTGCGTGCGCGGGCTGGCGCGGTTGATCTCGTCGGCCATCAGGAGCTGGGTAAAGACCGGCCCCTTGACGAAGCGGAACGAGCGGCGGCGCTCGGCATCCTCGTCGAGAATCTCGGTGCCGAGGATGTCGGAGGGCATCAGGTCGGGCGTGAACTGCACCCGCCGCGCATCGAGCCCGAGCACGGTGCCGAGCGTCTCGACCAGCTTGGTCTTGGCCAGACCGGGAAGGCCGACGAGCAGGCCGTGGCCGCCGGCCAGGATCGTGACCAGGGCCAGATCGACGATCTTCTCCTGGCCGAAGATGACTCCGTGGATCGCCTCCCGCGCCTCATGAATCGCGGCGAGGCAGGTCTCGGCGGTGGCGACGATGCCGTCGTCGAGGCTCGTCGTGCTGGCCGGTCCGGCGCCCTGTGCCATGAAGTGAACCTTGCGATGACCGGGCGCGATGGCCCGAAAGTGCCTGAGTCTGGCGCCGAACGCCGGCCGAACGCAAGCGCGGCGCTGCCGCGCGGCAGTTCGGCACTATATGGCGGGCCGTGCGGGCAGAGCAGGATGCCCGCGACATCGTGCATCGCGGGCGCGATTTCCGCCCTGCGGCTCGGGAGGCGAGAGCGGATGACGGACGAGGAGCGCGTGGTCTTTCCCGAGGGCTGGGAGGCCTTCACCGATCCGGGCTTCATCGCCCATGTCGGGCCGGTCTATCACCGCACGGTCGCGGGCACGAAGGAGTTCGCCTTCCGGACCGACGAGCGGCACGGCAACCTCGTCGGCATCGTCCATGGCGGCATGCTGCTCACCTTCGCCGACCGGGCGCTCAGCATCGTCGTGCGCGAGGCCTGCGACGGGGCCCGCGCCGTCACCATCGAGATGCAGAGCCAGTTCGTTGGCGCGGCGCAGATCGGCGATCTCGTCGAGACCGTGCCGGAGATCGTGCGGAAGACGGCCTCCCTCGTCTTCGTGCGCGGGACGCTGACCAGCGGCGGCCGGCCGCTGGCGGCGGTGACGGGAATCTGGAAGGTTCTGAGGGACTAGAGCATCGTCCCGGATATCGGATCCGGGACGATGCTCTAGGCTCTCGTTTTTGCATCGTTTTTTCCGAAAGCCGGCAGCCGCCTTTCGGGACGATGCTCTAGCCCGGCGAGACATCATGACCCAACCCGCCTCCGACGATCCGGCGCTGGCCCGCCTCAGCGCCGCCCTCGGCGAGATCGGCAAGGATACGGCCAAGCGCGGGCTGCCGCCGGTGGAGCGCTGGAACCCGGAGCATTGCGGCGCGATCGATATCCGCATCGCCGCCGACGGCACGTGGTTCCACAACGGCTCACCGATCCGGCGGCCCAAGCTCGTCAAACTGTTCGCCTCGATCCTGCGCAAGGAGCCCGACGGTTCGATCGTGCTCGTCACGCCGGCCGAGCGGGTGCGCATCCAGGTGGACGACGCGCCCTTCACCGCGGTCGAGATGGCGGTGGAGGGCGAGGGCGAGGGGCGCCGCCTCGCCTTCCGCACCAACGTGGACGATCTCGTTCCGGCCGATGCCGAGCACCCTCTCCGCTTCGCCGACGGGGCGGAGGGCCTGAAGCCCTATCTCCACGTGCGCCGCGACCTCTGGGCCCTGGTCACCCGCCCCCTCACCTACGACCTCGTGGAGATGGGCGAGGAGCGCGCGATCGACGGACAGCGATGGTTCGGCCTCTGGGCGGGTGGGCATTTCCACCGCATCGCCCCGGCGGAGGCCGCGTGAGGCTGCCCGAAGGCGCCGCCGGCGCGCCCGCGGACGATCCCGGTCTCGACGCCTTCCTCGCGCGGGCGGAGAACCGGCTGAGCCACGTGGCGCCGGGGCCGGGCGTGCCGCTGTCGAACCCGCGCGGCGACCACGATCTCCAGCCGGAGGGTTTTTCCGTCGCGCCGGCCACGCCGCACCGGCCCGCCGCCGTGCTGGTGCCGGTGATCGACCGGCCGGACGGCGTGACGCTGCTGTTCACCAAGCGGGCGGCGCATCTGCGCGAGCATTCGGGACAGGTCGCCTTTCCCGGCGGCAAGGTCGATGCCGAGGACACCTCGCCGATCGACACGGCTTTGCGCGAGGCGTGGGAGGAGATCGGGCTGGAGAGCGGGGCGGTGCGCCCGCTCGGCTATCTCGACCCCTATCTCTCGGGCACCGGCTTCCTCGTGATGCCGGTGGTCGGCCTCGTGTCGCGCGAGGCCGTGCTGCGCCCCAACTCGGCGGAGGTGGCGGCGGTGTTCGAGGTGCCGCTCGCCTTCCTGATGGACCCGGCGCGGCATCTCGTCCGTTCGGCGGAATGGAAGGGCCGGACGCGCTATTTCTACGCCATCCCCTTCGCGGAGCACCTGATCTGGGGCGTCACGGCGGGGATCGTGCATAACCTCTACGAACGTCTCTACGCCTGAGGGCGTCCTCTCCGAACACCCGTCCGACCACTCGTCCTAACACCTGGGCGACCCGCCGCCCCCGCCGCAGATCGCAGCCTCGATGCTCCGCCTCGTCCTCCAGGAAATTCTCCTGTTCTCCCTGCCCTTCCTGGCGTTTGCCGCGTGGCTGCTGTTCGCCCGGCGCTCGCCGCTCGACCATGCGGAGTGGAAGCCGCAATGGACGCGGCTGGTGCTGGCCGGCTCGTTCATCGTCATCGCCTCCCTGGTCATGACCGGGTTGACCGCACCGCGCCACGACGGAGGCTATGTGCTGCCGCGCTTCGAGGACGGGCGGCTGGTGCCGGGCCATTTCCGATGAGCGCCGACGCGATTCCCCCGCCCCTCGACGCGGACGGCCCCGGCCGCCTCCTGGCGCGGGCGGGCGTGCAGGCCTGCCTCGCGGCGCTCGACGCACCGGGCGAGGCGACGCGCCTCGTCGGCGGCTGCGTGCGCGACGCGCTGCTCGGGTCGGCCGTCAGCGATATCGATCTCGCCACCACGCTCCTGCCGGAGGCGGTGATGGAGCGGGCCCGTGCCGCGGGGATCAAGGCGGTGCCGACGGGGATCGAGCACGGCACGATCACCCTCGTCGTGGGCGGCGCGCCGCACGAGGTGACGACCCTGCGCGAGGACGTGGAGACCGACGGGCGCCATGCGGTGGTGCGCTTCGGCCGCGATTTTTCCCGCGATGCCGAGCGGCGCGACTTCACCATCAACGCGCTCTCGCTGGATGCGCAGGGGCGCCTGCACGACACCACGGGAGGCGTCGCCGACCTCGCCGCCGGCCGGGTGCGGTTCATCGGCGACGCCGCGACCCGCCTGCGCGAGGATGCCCTGCGGCTGCTGCGTTTCTTCCGCTTCCACGCCCGCTACGGGCGCGGCGCGCCGGATGCCGAGGGACTCGCCGCCTCGGTCGCGGCCCGCGACAGCCTCGACCGGCTCTCGCGGGAGCGGGTGCGGGCCGAATTCCTGAAGCTGCTGCTCGCCCCCCGCGCCGTCGCGGCGGTGGCGTGCTTGAGCGAGACCGGCCTGCTGCTGCGCATCCTCGGCGGCATCGGCGAACTCGGCCGCCTCGCCCGCGCCGCGGCGGCCGAACCGCCCCTCGACGCCGTCGCCCGCTTCGCGGCGCTGGCCGTGCGCACCAGCGAGGACGCGGACCGCCTGCAGGCGAGCCTGCGCCTGTCGCGGGCCGAGCACGCGCGCCTCACCGGCTACGCCGCGGCGCTGGCGCTGCTCCACGACCGGCCGGTGATCGAGGCGGAGGCGGTGCCGGCCCTGGTGGCGACCCACGGCGCCGAACTCTTCCGCGAACTTCTGATCGCCCTCGACGGCGAGCCGCGCCCCCGCGCCACGGCGGAGGCCCGCGCGGCGCTTGACCGGATGGCTCGTGCGGGCACCCGACCGGTCTTCCCCGTGACCGGCGCCGACCTCGTGGCGCGCGGTCTGCCGCCGGGCCGGGGGGTCGGCATCGGCCTCAAGGCCGCCCGTGAACTCTGGCTCGCCGAGGGCTGCCCGGACGATGCGGAGGCGCGGGAACGGCTGATCGCGCGGGCGCTGGAGGCTGCCAAGGAACTGGCGTGATTGGCTTCGAGCGCTGATGCACGTTCAGGCATAGCACCGTTCGGGGACGGCCGAGGAGGCAAAGCGGTTGAACTCCAAGCGTTAGCCCTTATTATCCCGATCAACGGGGACGGATCGCCTGAGACAGCCCCGGGCCGCCGATACGGGCAACCGCTTCGGTCCACGCGCAACGCGAGATACTCAAGGGCTTCGGCGAGTGATAACCCCCTCCTCCCCTGGAGCGAGGGGTTTTTCATGTCTAGCGACGGGCCTGGGGCCGGATCGAAAGACGGCCGGCACATCCGCCGAGCTATGAAAAAAGGGCGCCGGTTTCCCAGCGCCCTTCGAAGATCGAAATGTTCGCGAAAATCAGAGGCTCAGCGTGTGCTTGGCTTCCTGCATCTGGACGATCTGGGCGTTCAGGGCCTCGCGCTTGGCGTAGTCCTGGGTCGCGTCGCGGGCCAACTCCGCCGCCTCGATCTCCTTGTCGAGCAGGGCGGGGGTCAGCTCTTCGATCGGCGCGGCGCGCTCGGCGAGCACTGTCACGGAGGTCGGACCGATATCGGCGAAGCCGCCCTGGACGTAGATGCGCTTGCCGTTGCCGGCGGTCTCGGTGACCGTGATGACGCCGACCTTGAGGGCGGTCAGCACCGGGGCGTGGCCCGGCAGCACGGTCATCTCACCCTCGACGCCGGGAAGCTGCACCGCCTCGACCTCGCCGGAATACAGCGTCCGCTCGGGGCCGACGAAATCGAACTGGAAGGTGGCCATGCGTCAGTGTCCGCGAGAGGTTGAGCGGCGCGCGGGTCGTCTCCGTCCCGCGCGCCGGATGGGAAGCGTGGGCCGCTCTTAGGCGGCGAGCTTCTTGGCCTTCTCCTGGGCCTCCTCGATGGAGCCGACCATGTAGAAGGCGGCCTCCGGCAGGTCGTCGTACTTGCCCTCGACCAGGCCCTTGAAGCCCTTGATCGTGTCCTCGAGCGCGACGAGCTTGCCCGGCGAGCCGGTGAACACCTCGGCGACGTGGAACGGCTGGGAGAGGAAGCGCTCGATCTTGCGGGCGCGGGCCACCGTCAGCTTGTCCTCTTCCGAGAGCTCGTCCATGCCCAGGATCGCGATGATGTCCTGGAGCGACTTGTAGCGCTGCAGGGTCTGCTGGACCTTACGGGCGACCTCGTAGTGCTCCTCGCCGAGGATGGCCGGCGAGAGCATGCGCGAGGTGGAGTCGAGCGGGTCCACCGCCGGGTAGATGCCCTTCTCGGCGATCGAGCGCGAGAGCACGGTCGTGGCGTCGAGGTGGGCGAAGGAGGTGGCCGGGGCCGGGTCGGTCAGGTCGTCCGCCGGCACGTAGATCGCCTGCACCGAGGTGATCGAGCCCTTGGTCGTGGTGGTGATGCGCTCCTGCAGCGCGCCCATGTCGGTGGCGAGCGTCGGCTGGTAGCCCACCGCGGAGGGGATGCGGCCGAGGAGCGCCGACACCTCGGAGCCCGCCTGCGTGAAGCGGAAGATGTTGTCGACGAAGAAGAGCACGTCCTGGCCCTCGTCGCGGAACTGCTCGGCGATGGTCAGGCCGGTCAGCGCCACGCGGGAGCGGGCGCCGGGCGACTCGTTCATCTGGCCGTAGACCAGCGCGCACTTGGAGCCCTCGGCCGAGCCGTTGTTCTCCTTGGGGTTCTTGTTGACGTTGGACTCGATCATCTCGTGGTAGAGATCGTTGCCCTCGCGCGTCCGCTCGCCGACGCCGGCGAAGACCGAGTAGCCCGAGTGCGCCTTGGCGATGTTGTTGATCAGTTCCATGATCAGCACGGTCTTGCCGACGCCGGCGCCGCCGAACAGGCCGATCTTTCCGCCCTTGGCGTAGGGGGCGAGCAGGTCCACCACCTTGATGCCGGTGACGAGGATCTGCGCCTCGGTCGACTGCTCGTCGTAGGACGGGGCCGGCTGGTGGATGGCGCGGAAGGTGTCGGCCTGGATCGGGCCGGCCTCGTCGATCGGCTCGCCGATGACGTTCATGATGCGGCCGAGCGTGTTGTGGCCGACCGGCACCTTGATCGGCGCGCCGGTGTCGGAGACCTCCTGGCCGCGCACGAGGCCTTCCGAGGTGTCCATGGCGATGCAGCGCACCGTGTTCTCGCCGAGCTGCTGCGCCACCTCGAGCACGAGGCGGTTGCCCTGGTTCTTGGTCTCCAGGGCGTTCAGGATCTCCGGCAGGTAGCCGTCGAACTGCACGTCCACGACCGGACCGATGACCTGGGTGATGCGGCCCTTGGAGTTGGAGGCCGTGGGGGAAGCGGTGTTCGCCATTGCGATCAATCCTTTTATGCGGCGGTCAGAGCGCTTCCGCGCCCGAAATGATCTCGATGAGTTCCTTGGTGATCATGGCCTGACGCGTGCGGTTGTAGACCAGCGTCTGCTTCTTGATCATCTCGCCCGCGTTGCGGGTCGCGGAATCCATGGCGCTCATGCGCGCGCCCTGCTCCGAGGCGGCGTTTTCCAGGAGCGCCCGGAAGACCTGGACGGTGAGGTTCTTCGGCAGCAGCGTCTCGAGGATGGTCTCCTCATTCGGCTCGAACTCCATCGCCGCGTCCGATCCGGGCGCCTTGGCGGCGGCCGCGTCGGTCTGCGGCAGCTCGGCCGGGATGATCCGCTGCGCCGTCGGGATCTGCGAGATCACCGAGCGGAACTCCGAGTAGAACAGGGTCGCGACGTCGAACTCGCCGGCCTCGAAGCGGGCGAGGATGTCGTCGGCGATCTCGGCGGCGAAGGGATAGTCGACCGGCCGGTTGCCGCGGATATCGCGCGAGGCGATGATCTGGTCGCGGAACTGGCGGCGCAGGATGTCGAGACCCTTCTTGCCCACCGTGATGATCTTGACGGTCTTGCCCTCGGCCATCAGCCGGTTGGCGTGGTCGCGGGCGAGACGCGCGATCGAGGAGTTGAAGGCGCCGGCCAGACCCCGGTCGCCGGTGCAGACCACGAGCAGGTGCACCCGGTCCTGGCCGGTGCCGGAGAGCAGGCGCGGGGCGCCGACGCCGCCGATCAGGTTGCCGGCGAGGTTGCCGAGCACCTGGGCCATCTTCTCGGCGTAGGGGCGCCCGTTCTCGGCGGCGTTCTGGGCGCGCCGCAGCTTGGCGGCGGCGACCATCTGCATCGCCTTGGTGATCTTCTGCGTCGCCTTCACCGAGGTGATGCGGTTGCGCAGATCCTTCAAACTCGGCATCGGCGGATTTCCAGATCGCTCGCGGACGTCTCGGCGACGGCCGCTCCCCGGGGAAAGCGGCCGTCTGGCGTTACTCTTCTAATCGACCGCCTTACGCGAACGACTTGGCGACGGTCTCGATCACGCCCTTGAGCGTGTTGGCGTTGGCGTCCGACAGGTCCTTGGAGTCGCGCACCGAGTCGAGCCAATCCTGGTGCTTCGAGCGCAGCGTGCTCAGGAGCTGGTCCTCGAAGGCGCGGACCTGGTTGACCGGGAGCTTGTCGAGGTAGCCGTTGACGCCGGCGTAGATCACCGCGACCTGCTCTTCCATCTTCAGCGGCGAGAATTGCGGCTGCTTCAGGAGCTCGGTCAGGCGGGCGCCGCGGTTCAAGAGGCGCTGGGTCGAGGCGTCGAGGTCGGAGCCGAACTGGGCGAAGGCCGCCATCTCGCGGTACTGCGCCAGCTCACCCTTGATCTTGCCGGCGACCTTTTTCATCGCCTTGGTCTGGGCCGAGGAGCCGACGCGGGAGACCGAGAGGCCGACGTTCACCGCCGGGCGGACGCCCTGGTAGAACAGGTCGGTCTCGAGGAAGATCTGGCCGTCGGTGATCGAGATCACGTTGGTCGGGATGTAGGCCGAGACGTCGTTGGCCTGGGTCTCGATCACGGGAAGCGCGGTCAGCGAGCCCTTGCCGGCGGCGTCGCCCATCTTGGCGGCGCGCTCGAGCAGGCGCGAGTGGAGGTAGAACACGTCGCCCGGATAGGCCTCGCGGCCCGGCGGGCGGCGCAGCAGCAGCGACATCTGGCGGTAGGCCACCGCCTGCTTGGAGAGGTCGTCGTACACGATCACGGCGTGCATGCCGTTGTCGCGGAAGTACTCGCCCATGGCGCAGCCGGCGAACGGGGCGATGAACTGCATCGGCGCGGCGTCGGAGGCGGTGGCGGCGATCACGATGGAGTATTCCATCGCGCCCTGGTCCTCCAGCACCTTCACGAACTGGGCGACGGTGGAGCGCTTCTGGCCGATGGCGACGTAGACGCAGTAGAGCTTGGCGTTCTCGTCGGTGCCCGAATGGGCCGGCTTCTGGTTGAGGATGGTGTCGAGCGCGATCGCGGTCTTGCCGGTCTGGCGGTCGCCGATGATCAGCTCGCGCTGGCCGCGGCCGACGGGGATCAGGGCGTCGATCGCCTTGAGGCCGGTGGCCATCGGCTCGTGCACGGACTTGCGCGGAATGATGCCCGGCGCCTTCACGTCGACGCGGCGACGCTCGGTCGACTGGATCGGGCCCTTGCCGTCGATCGGGTTGCCGAGGCCGTCGACCACGCGGCCGAGCAGGCCCTTGCCGACCGGTACGTCCACGATGGCGCCGGTGCGCTTGACGGTCTGGCCTTCCTTGATCTCGCGGTCGGAGCCGAAGATCACGACGCCGACATTGTCCTGCTCGAGGTTGAGGGCCATGCCGCGCACGCCCGACTCAAACTCGACCATCTCACCGGCCTGGACGTTGTCGAGGCCGTAGACGCGGGCGATGCCGTCGCCGACCGCGAGCACCTGCCCGACTTCCGTCACCTCGGCCTCCTGGCCGAAATTCTTGATCTGCTCTTTCAGGATCGCGGAGATCTCGGCGGCGCGGATGTCCATCGTCGGGCCTCTTTAAAGGTCGGGTGCGTGTCTGTTCGGGTGTCGGGTCAGTTCGCGAGGGGTCGGGCCCCTCAGCGGGCTTCCCGCATGGCGAGACGGATGCTGTTGAGCTTGGTCCGGAGCGAGGCATCGACCATGCGCGAGCCCATCTTGACGACGAGGCCGCCGATCAGGCTCGGGTCGATGTGGAGGTCGATCTCGACCTCGGACTTGGCGACGTCGCGCAGCGAGGCCTTGATGTCCTCGATGACCGCGTCGGAGGGCTTCTCCGCCACGCGGACTTCGGCGCGGACGATGCCCTTGGCCTCGCGCACCTTCTCGCGATAGGCGCGGATCATGTCCGGCAACGCGAAGAGGCGGCGGTTGGCGGCCGAGAGCTTGATGAAGTTGGCAGCCAGCCCCGTGATGCCGGCGCGGTCGAGCAGGGCGCCGACGGCGACCGTCTGCTCTTCGGCCGAGAAGGCCGGACTCTTCACGAGGCGGCGAAGGTCGGCGCTCTCGCGATACAGCGCATCGAACGCGTCGAGGTTCTTGGCAACGTCGTCGACCTGACCCTCGTCGCGGGCCAGCTCGTACAGAGCCAAAGCGTAGCGGCCCGCCACACCGGCCAGCAGGGGACCCTCGGAACCGTTCTGCGCCACCCGTCGCTCTCTCTTATCCTTGCCCGCCGGCCCCTCAAGCCTGAACTCGCCTGGTGACGGCGACGGCGTGAGACCCGTGGGGATTGGAATTGCACCGGGCACGGAAGGCCTTGATCGGTCTCCCCGCGGCGCGGCTGTCGCCTAGCATGCGTTCCGAGGGGGCGCAAGGCAACGTTAGGGCGATGGTTGAGCGCTTCGTCCGCCCCGCGCGCATGGATGACGATGGACGGGAAGCCGGCTCGGATCTTTATCCCTACGCGCGGGCGGCGCGCGGGGGTCGTTCGATCCGGCCGGCCCATCGTCTTTAGATCCAGCCCTGCAGCTCCCGCCGCACCACGTGCTCGATCACCCGCATGCCGAGGTCGGAATCGTTGAGGCAGGGAATGAAGGCGTATTTCTCGCCGCCGTTCTCCTCGAAATAGTGGCGGTTCTCGCCGTCGAGTTCCTCCAGCGTCTCCAGGCAGTCGGCGGTGAAGCCCGGCGCCACGATCGCCATGCGCTTCACGCCGGATCTGGCCAGCGCCTGCACGGTCTCGTCGGTGTAGGGCTTGAGCCATTCCTCGTTGCCGAAGCGCGACTGGAAGGTCACGCGCATCTGCTCGGGAGTGTAGCCCATCGCCTCGCGGATCAGCCGGCCGGTCTTGAGGCACTGGCAATGGTAGGGGTCGCCCTTGAGCAGGTAGCTCTTCGGCACGCCGTGGAAGGAGGTCAGGATCACCTCCGGCTCGAAATCGAGCTTGGCCAGCCCCTCGCGGATCGAATCCGCCATGGCTTGGATGTAGACGGGGTCGTCGTGATAGGGCGGCGAGACCCGCACGGTCGGCTGCCAGCGCATCTGCATCAGCGCCTTGAAGGCCTGGTCGCAGGCGGTGGCCGAGGTCGCCGCCGCATATTGCGGATAGAGCGGCACGAGCAGGATGCGGTCGCAGCCCTGGTCGAGCAGGGCCTGGATGCGAAGGCTCACCTCCGGCTTGCCGTAGCGCATCGCCCAATCGACCACGACGGAATCGCCCATCGCCGCCTGAAGCTTCTCGCACTGGCCGCGGGTGATGGTCTTGAGCGGTCCCTCGTCGCGCTCGTTGTTCCAGATGCTGGCGTAGTCGCGACCCTTCGGCCCCGGACGCTTGGTCAGGATGATGAGGTTGAGGAGCGGCCACCAGATCAGCCGCGGCACCTCGATCACCCGGCGGTCGGAGAGGAACTCCTTGAGATAGCGGCGCATCGGCCAGTAGCTTGTGCCCTCGGGGGTGCCGAGGTTCATCAGCAGCACGCCGACGCGGCCGGTTCTTACGGCCGGATGGTCGGGCGGCAGGGCGGTGGGCGCAACCCGCACGGGATTGCGCAGGAGGGTGTCAGGTTCGACGCGTTGGTTCATCGGATTTCCGGTCACGGGCGTCCCGCCTTCCTCAACGCGGCCTCATGGCAGCAAGCTCATGGCGGCAAGCGATCCGGTTGTGCGGGCCGGCCGTTCGATCTAGAGCAGGCGGCTTTCCAAGGCCAAGACCCTCCCGGAAGAGAAGACTCTCGCGGGAGAGCCCGGCCTGTATCTTGCGCAAACCCTTTGCCCGAAATCGCTCCGGAGGCCAGCGCGACATGCCGTCCCCCCGCTACTTCCTGAAGCACTTCGTGCCGTTCACCGGCTATCCCTACGAGGGAGCGCCGGCCGCGTGCAACCTGTGCGGATGTCGCGACGCCGTCACCGTGGCCGAGACCGACCGGCGCCTCAAGATTCTGCGCTCGATCGCCTGTACCCAGTGCGGCCTGATCCGCACCGATCCGATGCCGACGCCGGACGAGCTGGCCGAGTACTACGCCTCGGCCTACCGGGCCGATTACCAGCTCGCCTTCGCCGGCGGACCGCCGCGCCACCACCTCAACCGCTCGGCCCGCGAGGCCAGGTTCCGCGCCGACCTGCTGGCGCCGAAGCTGACGCCCGGCGCGCAGCTGCTCGATTTCGGCTCGGGGTCGGGCGAGTTCCTGGCGGAGGCCAAGCGGCGCGGCTGCGAGGTGATCGGCGTCGAGCCGGGCCGCGACTACGCCACCTACGCCCGCACCCATCACGGCGTCGAGGTGCTCGACGAGGCCGAGGACCCGAACCGCTTCCCCGCCGGCCATTTCGACGTGATCTCCACGCACCACGTGCTGGAGCACCTGCGCAACCCGGCCGAGACGATGGAGCGGCTGGCCCGCTGGCTGAAGCCTGACGGCATTCTCTACGCCGCGGTGCCGAACATGGCCGCCACCGGCAAGCCGCCGCACGAGCGCTTCCACTTCGCCCATGTCCACGGCTACGTGCGCGAGACCTTCGATCTCCTCGCCCGCCGCGCCGGCCTCGTGCCGCATACCGAGTACTGGCGCGAGGACACCACGGTGGTCTACCGCAAGACCGATGCGCCCGCCGTGCCGCTGACGAACCCCGGTCTCGCCGACCGGCTCGCCGTCGATCTGAAGCCGATGTCGGCGGGGCTCTACTTCGCCTCGGGCGCCTGGATCCTGCCGGCGCTCCGGCGCAATGCCAAGGCGGTGCGGGACGGGATGGCCAAGGACGAGGTCGCGAAGGACGGAAACGCCGGGCGCTGAGCCGGTGATGCGCCCAACCCGTCGGCAGACCGTCGCCGGTCTCGGCGCGGGTCTCCTCGCCGCCGGCGCCGGCCCGGCGCTCGCCGGCACGCCGACCTTCACCCTGCTCCTCGTCAACGACATCTACGCGATGGACGCGGTGGAGGGGCGCGGCGGCTTTCCCCGGCTCAACGCGGTGGTGAAGGCCGAGCGCGCCCGCGGCGTGCCGCTGCTCTACGCCCATGCGGGCGACAGCTTCTCGCCCTCGCTGATGTCGGGCTTCGACCGGGGCGCGCATATCGTCGAGCTCCTGAACCTGGCGCCGCCCGACCTGTTCGTGCCGGGCAACCACGAGTTCGATTTCGGGCCGAAGGTGTTCGCCGAGCGCCGGAGCGAGGCCCGCTTCCCGTTCCTGGCCGCCAATCTGCGCGGCCCCGAGGGCGAACGGCTTCCCGGCATCGAGGATGCGCGGCTGGTCGACCTCGGCGGCATCCGCGTCGGCCTCGTCGGCATCGCCCTGCAGGCGACACCGGAAAAGTCGCAATCCGGAAACCTGCGCTTCGGCCCCGAGATCGAGACGCTCGCCCGCGAGGCGGAGCGCCTGCGCAAGGCCGGCGCGCAGATGATCGTCGGCATCGCCCACACGGCGCGGCCCACCGACGACGCGATCGTGCGCGGGCGCGTGGTCGACATCCTGCTCTCGGGCCACGACCACGATCTCTGCCTGCGCGACGACGGGCAGGCGGTGCTGGTCGAATCGAGCCACGACGCCCACTACGTCACGGCCGTCGACGTCTTCGTCACGCCGAGCACCGACGGATCGGTGCGCTGGCGCGCCGCCTTCCGCATTCACGACACCGCCGAGGTGCCCCCCGACCCGGAGACGCAAGCCGTGGTGGAGCGGCTCGCGGGCGAGCTCTCGCGGGAACTCGACGTCGTGCTCGGCACGACGGAGGGGCCGCTCGACAGCCGCGTCGCCACGGTGCGGGCGCGGGAATCGAGCTTCGGCGATCTCGTCGCCGACGCGGTGCGGGCGGGCACCGGCGCCGAGATCGGCCTGATCAACGGCGGCGGCATCCGCGGCGACCGGCTCTACCCGGCCGGGGCCAGCCTGACGCGGCGCGACATCCTGAGCGAACTGCCCTTCGGCAACACCACCGTGCTCGTGGCGATCGACGGGGCGACCCTGCGCGAGGCCCTGGAGAACGGCTATCGCGATCTCGGCCGCTCGTCCGGACGGTTCCTGCAGGTCTCGGGCATCGACGTGATCCTCGACCCGAACGCACCGCCCGGCCGGCGCGTCGTCGCGGCGACGATCGGCGGCGCGGCCCTCGACGAGGCCCGCACCTACCGCGTGGCCGCCAACGACTTCATGCTGGGCGGCGGCAACGATTACGGGATGCTGGCCAAGGGCCGCGTGCTGATCGGCGGCACCGACGGGACGCTGCTGGCGAACACGGTGATGGCCTATATCCGCGCCCACGCACCGCTCCCGGCCGAGACCGGGGGGCGGATCCGGGTGCTTTCATGAGGGCTGTCATGAGAGGGGATTTCGCGTGACCGGACCCGTCGAGGCCGCCCTCAAGGCGTTCCGCGCCAGCGGCTCCCCCTGGCTCGATCTGCCCTTCTTCCGGGAGGGCGCGGCGGACCGGGTCGCGAGAAAGGTCGATGAGCGCGTCGCGGCCGGTGCGACGGTGCTGCCGGAGCCTTCCGCGATCTTCCGGGCGCTGACGCTGACGCCCCTGCCCGCGGTGAAGGCGGTAATCCTCGGCCAGGACCCCTATCCGACGCCGGGCGACGCCAACGGGCTCGCCTTCTCCTATGTCGGCCCGCGCCGCCTGCCGGCCTCGCTCAAGGTGATCCTGGCCGAACTCGCTCCCGAGGGCGGCCAGCCCGATCTCTCCACCGGCGACCTCACGCCCTGGGCGGAGCGCGGGGTGCTGCTCCTGAATTCGGCGCTCACCGTGGAGGCCGGCAAGGCCGGGGCGCATCTGCGGCTCGGCTGGGCGCAACTCACCGACGAGGCGGTGGCCGCCGTCTCCGCCCGCGACGCGCCGGCGGTGTTCCTGCTCTGGGGCGCCCAGGCCCGCGCCCGCGAGGCGCTGATCGACACGCGCCGCCACGGCATCGTCGCCTCGGGTCACCCCTCCCCGCTCAACCGCGCCCGGGACTTTCCGGGCTCGCGGCCGTTCGACCGGGCGAATGCGTGGCTCGAAGCGCATGGCCGCGCCCCGATCGACTGGCGGCTGCACCGGGGCTGAACCCGTCTCGTCCCGCCGGTGCGGGGGCCCGCCTCATCCGGTCCGTGCGCCCCTCCGCTTCGAAGCGATCCTCGCGTCGGATGGCGGGCTCGAAATTTTTTCCGGCCCCCGCGGCGGAAAGCTGAAACTTTCCGGCCCCTGGTCCCCGTAGAGGCCCGCGACGCCCCCCATTGGGCGCATCCTCAGGGAGACACCATGTCCAAGAGCCTTCTCAGCCTCACCCTCGGTCTCGCCCTCATCACCGCGGCCGCACCCGCGCTCGCCAAGAACCCGATGGTCGGCGGTGCGCCGATGTATGCGAGCAAAACCATCGTCGAGAACGCCGTCAACTCGAAGGATCACACCACGCTCGTCGCCGCCGTGAAGGCCGCGGGCCTCGTCGACACGCTCTCGGGTCCTGGCCCGTTCACGGTGTTCGCGCCGACCGACGCCGCCTTCGCCAAGCTGCCGCCGGGTACCGTCGAGACCCTGGTGCAGCCGCAGAACAAGGCTCAGCTCACCGGCATCCTGACCTACCACGTGGTTCCGGGGACCTATACGTCCAAGGCGTTGATGAAGCTGGTCCGGCAGGGGGGCGGTGAGGCCACGCTGAAGACGGCCCAGGGTGAGCCGCTCACGGTGACGGCCAAGGGCAAGGGCGTGATGGTGACGGACACGAAGGGCAACACCGCCCGCGTCACCACCGCCGACGTGATGCAGTCGAACGGCGTGATCCACGTCATCAACGGCGTCCTGCTGCCCTGAGCGGTGCCGGCGGAAGGCCAGACACCGTCCGCCGTCTCGCGGAGCCCCTTCCTGCCTCGGCCGGGAGGGGCTCCACCGCGCGCCTTGAGCCGTATCCGGCCTGATTGCATCAGGTCGGCGTCTCTCGGTCCTTGGTTTGACGCGCGTTCTTTCGCCGAACCGGCATCCACTTCGTCGGAAAGCGCTCTAATCGCGGATGAGGCGGCCCGAATAGACGACCGGGCCCGTGGCCTTGCCGGCGGGAGCGCCGCCCTTCGGCTCGACCGTGACGGCGAGGGTGGCCCCCGCGACGCCGTCGCGAAGATCGGCCGGCACCGGTATGGTCCCGGTCGTCTCGTTGACCAGGCCGAGTGAGCGGGGCGCGGCGCCCTCGTTGATGTACCAGAGCTCCAGGCTGCGGTCGGGCGGGGTTTCCGCCGCGAGGCTGCGGACCTGCACGACTCCGCTCGCGAGATCGACGCGCACGATCAGCGCCGGAAGGCTGCCGCCGCGATCGACCACAGCCAGATATTGCGGCGCGCCGACGGTCGCCGGCCGCGGTGCCGTCACGATCCAGAGAGCGAGCCCCGCCGCGAGCGCCGCCGCTCCCCCGGTCGCGAATCGCCAGCGCCGCAGCCCGCGCTCCAGCCGCCGGACCCGCAGATCCGTGGCGTCGGCCGCCGGACGCGGCGCGATCCGGGCCTCGACGGCCTCCCAGACCTGCGCGCCGGGCGCGACGGCGGGGGCCGTTGCGGCGAGCGGCGCCAGCCGCCTCTCCCAGGCCATCACCGCCTCGCGCAGGGCCGGATCCTGTTCCATGGCCCGCGCGAAGGCGGTGCGCTCGCTCGCGGTGAGGGTGCCGAGGACGTACTCGCCGGCCGCCCCATCGGGGTCCTCGGCCCAGAACGGCGGGGGAGTGACGCCCTCGCTCATGCGGCCTCCAGACAGCCGCGCAGGCTGAGCAGGCCGCGGCGCAGCCAAGTCTTGATCGTGTTGACGGGCCGGTCGTAGCGGGCGGCCAGTTCCTCGCGCGACCAGCCCTCGCAATAGGCGAGGACGAGGCAGTCGCGCTGGGCGGTTTCCACGGTGTCGAGGCAATGCGCCAGGGCATCGCGGCGCGCGAGCTCCGTCTCGCCGTCGCGCGCATCGGCGAGACGGGCCAGCCAGTCGTCGTCCGCTTGGGTCAGCCGGGCGGCCTTGTCCTGACGCAACCGGTCGATGGCCTTGTGCCGGGCGATCGCGCCCAGCCAGACAAGCGGTGGGCCGGCCAGCGGATCGTAAGTGCCTGCCCGCTGCCAGATGCGCACGAACACCTCCTGCAGCACATCCTCGGCCGCGCTCCGGTCCTGCAGGATACGAAGGATGATCCCGAGAAGTTTCGGAGCGGTCGCGGCATAGAGCGCGCGCAGAGCCGCGCGGTCGCCCTCGGCCACAGCCCCGATCAGCCGCGCCAAATCTGCGTCGACAGACGCCTCCACGGTCGACACGGCTCCCCCCTTGGCCTGAGCGTTCCCGCTTATCCTGCGGGTTCCGGCACCTCAACCGGCACGGCTCGCAGCTATGGCACAGCTTGGCCGCGACGGTCACGCGCTCGTGATCGACCGGCTGAGGCCGCCGGATATCGCTGCGAGGGAACACGGCCCAGCACACGCGGCAAGGCATCAAAGTCGGCGAAGTCGTCCAAGTTGCGGGGTCGCCCAAAACGAAGCCGCCCCCGGCCAGGCGGCGCGGGGGCGGTTCCGATCATCCCGACGGGGATGGATGTCAGGCGGCGATCCTGGTCGCGGCGGCGGCGACGTTCTCGTTGGCCAGCCTGACCGTGCTGGCCGAAACGGAAGCGCGGCCCGTGGCCTGGAGGCTGGTCAGTTCACCGGCCGAGGCATGCACGCCGCCCTCGGTGCCGAAGCGCTCGGCCAGCATCACGACGAGGGTCACGTTGGCAATGGCGGCGGCGAGAACGATGAGGGCGATCATGGCGGGCAGGTCCGTTGCTGCGTTGCGATGGAGCCTATATCGCACCGCACTTTGGTATCTGGTATACCAGATACCGCCGCTCAGTCATGCTACAGGAGCATGTCTCACCACCTGAGAGCCGCCTCACGGCTTCTTCGCGTCGCTGGAAGCAGGACTGCCGCTGCTGCCGGACCGTTCGACCTTGGCCGCTTCGCGCAGTTTGACGATGGTGTCCTGCTGCGCCTTGCGGGTGAGGTACTGGTCGATCTGCTCCTTCATCTCGTCGAAGGTCGGCACCGGCTTCGTCCGCTTCTCCTCGACGCGCAGCACGTGCCAGCCGAACTGCGTCTTGACCGGATCGGAGACCTGACCCGGGGTCATCTTGAAGGCGGCATCGGCGAAGGGCTTCACCATCCGCTCCTGGGTGAACCAGCCGAGATCGCCGCCCTCGGTCTTGGAACCCGGATCCTTCGAGACCTCAGCCGCGATCTTGGCGAAATCCTCGCCGCCCTTGATGCGCGCGGCGATCTTCTTCGCCTCGTCCTCGCTCTCCACGAGGATGTGGCGGGCCCGTACCTCCTCCTCCGGCTTCATCGACTTCACGGTCTGGTCGTAGAGCGCCTTGGCGGCCTCGGGCGTCACCGCCTTCTTGGCCTCGCGCTCGAGGTAGTCGTCGAGCAGGAGTTTGTCGCGGAAATAGGCGAGCTTGCGCTTGAATTCGGAGCTGTCGCCGATCTTGGCGGCCTCGGCCGCCTGCGCGCCGACCTTGAGATCGATCATGTAATCGACCAGCAGGTTCTGCTTGGCGCCCTCATCGACGCCCGGCAGCGACAGCGCCGGGTCCTCGCCCGCGAGGGCAAGGTCGGCGGCGGTGATCGCCTGGCCGTTGACCCGCGCCACCACCGTTTCCGGCGGAACCGCCGCCGAGACCGGAGCGGGTGCGCTCGGCGTCTTCTGGCCGGCGGGTGCCTGGGCCAGGGCCGCACCGGGCAGGGCGAGGATCAGCGCGAGGGCGCTCGCGCGCCGGAGAGAGAACGGAATCGGCATCGGAAGCGTCGTTCCTTGGGCGTCGTCCCCGCCGGGCCGGTCATCATGCCGTCCGGCTTGGTCCCGCGCGGGGCTCGTCGGGATGCGGCAGGTGCCGCGAAGCGCGACACAGGTGGAACCTCCGGGGGGCAAAGGCAAGCGTGGCCTTGATGGCCGCGCGCGCTCGTGACCGCGCCTCGGCACTACCGGATGCGCCTGCGGATATTTACCTCTATAAGCCCGCCCAATGCAGGCCGGCGGCGCCATGACATGCCGCCCGCGACGACCTCACGACCGCAGGTTCACGATGCTCGGTGCCCTCGCCAAGAAGATTTTCGGCTCGTCCAACGACCGCCGCGTCAAGGGTTTTCGCCCCCGCGTCGCGGCCATCAACGCGCTTGAACCGGAAATCAGCGCGCTGTCCGACGAGCAGCTGCGCGCCCGCACGCAGGCGTTCCGCGATCAGCTCGCCGCCGGCACCCGCCTCGACGACCTGCTGGTCCCCGCCTTCGCCACCGTGCGCGAGGCGGCCAAGCGCGTGCTCGGGCAGCGCCATTTCGACGTGCAGATGATCGGCGGCATGGTGCTGCACGAATCCGGCATCTCGGAGATGAAGACCGGCGAGGGCAAGACCCTGGTCGCGACCCTTCCGGTCTACCTCAACGCGCTGGAGGGCAAGGGCGTCCACGTCGTCACGGTCAACGACTATCTCGCCTCACGCGACGCGGAGTGGATGGGCCGGGTCTACCGCTTCCTCGGCCTCACCGTCGGCACCATCGTGCACGGGCTCGACGACGGGCAGCGCAAGGAGGCCTATGCCTGCGACATCACCTACGGCACCAACAACGAGTTCGGCTTCGACTATCTTCGCGACAACATGAAGTACGAGCTCTCGCAGATGACGCAGCGGGGGCACCACTTCGCCATCGTCGACGAGGTCGACTCGATCCTCATCGACGAGGCGCGCACGCCGCTGATCATCTCCGGCCCGGTCGATGACCGCTCGGAACTCTACGTCGCGGTCGACGGGATCATGCCGCAGCTTCAGCCGGAGCATTACGACCTCGACGAGAAGCAGCGTCAGGTCTCGCTGACGGAGGCCGGCAACGAGTTCATCGAGGAGGCCCTGCGCGAGGCCGGCATCCTCAAGGAGGGCGACCTCTACGACGCGCACAACGTCACCCTCGTCCACCACGTGAACCAGGCGCTTCGCGCCCACACCCTGTTCACGCTCGACAAGGACTACATCGTCAAGAACGACGAGGTCGTGATCATCGACGAGTTCACCGGCCGCATGATGCAGGGCCGGCGCTACTCGGAAGGCCTGCACCAGGCGCTGGAGGCCAAGGAGCGGGTGACGATCCAGCCCGAGAACCAGACCCTGGCCTCGATCACCTTCCAGAACTACTTCCGCCTCTACAAGAAGCTCGCCGGCATGACCGGCACCGCCTCGACCGAGGCCGACGAGTTCGCCGAGATCTACAAGCTCGACGTGGTCGACATCCCGACCAACAAGGAGATCGAGCGCGTCGACGAGGACGACGAGGTCTACCGCACCGTCGAGGAGAAGTACGAGGCGATCATCAAGGAGATCGACCGGGCGCATAGCCGCCTGCAGCCCGTGCTCGTCGGCACCGGCTCGATCGAGAAGTCGGAGCTGATCGGCGAGCTCCTGAAGAAAGCCGGCTACACGCTGCTCGACTATTCCGACCCGAACGCCCTGACCGACGTCTACGCCGCCGCCCGCGAGAACCGGGTGACCAAGCGCTTCGCCGTGCTCAACGCCCGCTTCCACGAGCAGGAGGCCTACATCGTGGCGGAGGCCGGCGTGCCCGGCGCCATCACGATCGCCACCAACATGGCCGGCCGCGGCACCGACATCAAACTCGGCGGCAACCTCGAAATGCGCATCGAGAAGGAGCTCGGCCACCTCGCCGACGGGCCCGAGCGCGACGCCGCGATCGAGGCC
Source organism: Methylorubrum populi (assembly GCF_002355515.1). Lineage (NCBI taxonomy): Bacteria > Pseudomonadati > Pseudomonadota > Alphaproteobacteria > Hyphomicrobiales > Methylobacteriaceae > Methylorubrum > Methylorubrum populi. Next base: position 1,632,919 of record NZ_AP014809.1, read on the forward strand.
TTGAAGGCCGAGATCGCCGAGAACCGCGCCAAGGTGCTGGCCTCGGGCGAGAAGGCCGATCCGGAGGCGGGCCGCAAGAAGGATCTGCCGGGCGGGCTCTACATCATCGGCACCGAGCGCCACGAGTCGCGCCGCATCGACAACCAGCTGCGCGGCCGCTCCGGCCGCCAGGGCGATCCGGGCCGGTCGAAGTTCTACCTGTCCCTCAAGGACGACCTGATGCGCATCTTCGGGTCCGACCGCATGGACGGGATGCTGCAGCGGCTCGGCCTGGAGCAGGGCGAGGCGATCATCCACCCCTGGATCAACAAAGCGATCGAGAAGGCGCAGCAGAAGGTCGAGGCGCGCAACTTCGACATGCGCAAGAACGTGCTCAAATACGACAACGTCATGAACGACCAGCGCAAGGTCGTGTTCGAGCAGCGCCGCGACCTGATGGGCCAGGACAGCGTGCGCGACACCATCGACGAGATGCGCCACGGCGTGATCGACGATCTCGTGGCCGTGCACATCCCCGAGAACGCCTATGCCGAGCAGTGGGACGCGGAAGGGCTGAAGCAGCGCGCCCTCGACCTGCTCAACCTCGATCTACCCGTGGAGGAGTGGGTCAAGGAAGAGGGCATCGCCGACGAGGAGATCCGCGAGCGCCTGCGCAAGGCCTCCGACGAGTCCTATGCCGCCCGCGTCGAGCGCAACGGCGCCGAGGTGATGGCCTATGTCGAGAAGCAGGTGGTGCTGCAGGTGTTCGACCACCTCTGGCGCGAGCACCTCGTCTCCCTCGACCACCTGCGGCAGGTGGTCGGCTGGCGCGGCTTCGCCCAGCGCGACCCGCTCAACGAGTACAAGTCGGAGGCGTTCGAGCTGTTCAACGGCCTCGTGGCGGCCCTGCGCGAGCAGGTCACCGCTCAGCTCGCCCATGTCGAGATCATGCAGCAGGGCCCCGAGGACTTCCCCGGCGCGGGGTTCGAACAGGCGGGTTTTGGCGAGCCGCAGCTGCCGCCGATGTTCCCCGAGCACCGCGACCCGGCCACCGGCGAGAACGAGTTCGCCTATGGCGGCAGCGACGGCGGGGCGGGCGGCGCCTACGGCTTTGCCGCGCGCGACCTCTCGGCGGACACGGCGGTGCTGGAGCGCAAGCCCGATGACCCCTCGACCTGGGGCCGGGTCGGCCGCAACGAGCCCTGCCCCTGCGGCTCGGGCAAGAAGTACAAGCACTGCCACGGCCGCTTCGCCGCCGAGGCGTGAGCCTCCGGTGGGCGACGCGATCGTCTACGGGCTGGAGCCGGATCTCGACGCGGAAACCTTCCAGGGTGTCCTCGTCGAGTCCGGCCTCGCGCCGCGGCGGCCGGCCGAAGACCTCGAGCGGCTCGACCGGATGCTGCGGGCGTCCGACCTGATCGTCACCGCCCGGCGGGACGGGCGCCTCGTCGGCGTGGCGCGCACGCTCACCGACTTCGCCTTCTGTGCCTATCTCTCCGACCTCGCGGTCGCCCGCGACTGCCAGGGTCTCGGCATCGGCCGCCGCCTCATCGCCGAGACGCGGGCGGCGGCCGGCCCCGAGACCTCGCTGCTGCTCACCGCCGCACCAGGCGTCGAGGGCACTTACGAGGCCGTCGGCATGGCGCGGGTGCCGCACGCCTTCCGCACCGATCGGGAGCGCTGAGGCGTCAGGGGCCTTCCGCCGCCAGCGCCTCCAGCACCGCGTGGGCCGCGGCGATGCGCGCCGCGATCGGGACGGCGCGGTTGGCCAGCATGACGAGGCCGATGCGCCGCTCCGGCACGAAGGCGACATAGGCGCCGAAGCCGTTGGTGGAGCCGGTCTTGTTGAACAGCGTCGGCCCGCTCGGCGCCTGCGGCGGATCGAGCCGCGCGGCCGGTTGCGCCTCCAGCGTCATGGCCGGCGCATTGCCGGCCTGAAGACGCTCCAGCGAGACCGGATAGGGGTACTGCTCCCAGCCGAGGCCCTGCACCATCGCGCCGACTCGGAAATACCCGACATGGGTGCCCTCGACCGCCCGCCGCATCGGCGGATCGAGGCGGGTGGGATCGATGTTGGCCTCGACGAAGCGGATCATGTCGGCGGCGCTGGATTTGACGCCGTAGGCCTCGGCATCGAGAACGCCCGGATTGACGCGGATCGGCCGCTCGCCCTTGCCGTATCCCCAGGCGTAGCCGCCCATCGCGGCCTCGGGCACGCGGATGAACGAGTTCTTCAGTCCGAGTTCCGGAAACAGCCGGGTCCGCATCGACGCCGAAAAATCGCCGCCGAGGGCCGCCGCGGCAGCGGCTCCGAACAGGCCGAGGCTCGGATTGGAGTAGCGTCGCTCAGTGCCCGGCGGCGCGGAGGGCTGCCAATGCCGGAAATAGGCGGTCATCGCCGCCTCGTCGGTGACGCTGTCGGGGAATTGCAGCGGCAGGCCGCCGGCGGTGTAGGTGCCGAGTTCGAGCAGGCTCACCCGGTCGAGGGCGCTGTCCCGCAGCACCGGCAGGAACCGGCTCGGTGCATCCTCGAGCGAGAGCCGGCCGAGCCCCTGCGCGTAGGCGGCGAGCGTCGCGGTGAAGGTCTTGCTGACCGAGCCGATCTCGAACAGCGTGTCCCGCGTCACCGGACGCTGCCCGTCCCGGTCGGCAAGCCCGAAGGTGAAGACGGCGGAGCGCCCGTCCCGCGTCACGGCGACGGCGAGGCCGGGCACCTCGTACGCCTTCAGGAGCGGGCGGTAGGCCCGCTCCACGGCCTCGGCGATCCATGCGGACGCACCGTCATCCGCCGCCGTGGGCGCGGAGCCGCACAGCAGGCCGCTCAGGGCGAGGACGAAAAGTCCGGGCTTTCGCATTGCGAAAATGGCGCGTTTCCTTCCTGGTTGATGCGGGCGAGGCGGGTGGGCATGACGGGTGAGGAAAGCGCCGAAAGCGCGGCAGGAGCGGGGACCGACCGGCCGCTGGTGCGCAGCCTGCGTCTCGGGCTCGACGCGCCCCGGATCGGGCCGCTGCAGGCCGCCCTGGCGCTGGCGAGCGCGCCGCTCGGTTGGCTCAACGCTCATCGCGCCGGCTTCCTTCACGGCGACGAGGAGGCGCTCCTCACCGACCGCCTCCACCCCCGCCGCCGCCACGGCCTGCTGATCGGGCGCTACGCCGCCAAATGCGCGCTCGCCGCGCTCCGGCCCGATCTCGACCCGCGGACCCTGGCGATCCGACCCGGCGTGCTGGAGCAGCCGGTTCTCTCCGGCGAGGGCACCGCGAATCTCGGCGTCAGCCTGTCCCATGCCGGCCCGGTCGCCGTGGCGGTCGTCTTTCCCGAAGCCTGCCCGATGGGGATCGATCTGGAGCGGATCCGGCCGGCCAACATCGCCCTGCTGACGCGCCAGACCACGGCAGTCGAGCGCCGGAACCTCGCCGCCTGCCTTGCCGTGCCGGAGGCCGAGCGGCTGACGCGGCTGTGGTGCCTGAAGGAAGCGCTGTCCAAGGCCCTGCGCTGCGGCCTCACCGTGCCGCTCGATCTTCTGGCGGTCGGCCGCGTCGAGGCGGGACCAACGGGACTCGGTGTCACCTTCGCCCATTTCGCGCAGTACCGGGGCCTGAGCCTCGCCGCCGGCGACCTCGCCGCCGCCCTCGTGCTGCCGCGCCCGCCGGCGGTGACGCTTGCGATCGACGCGGCGGAATGGGCGGCGTTTCGAGAGGCCCTGGCCGAGGCCGCGGCGCGGGAGATGCGCTAGGCTTCTGTTTTTGCATCATCTTTTTCCGAAATCCGGAAACCACCTTTCGGGATGATGCTCTAGCCTCCCGCATCGGCCGCGCCGATGATCGAAGGAACCGAATTCCATGACGAGTTGGCGTCCGCCTCAAGCGATCCGCGTCAAGGTGATCGGGCTGGCGTGGCGCGGGGACGCGCTGCTGGCCGTCGAGGTCCTCGACGACGGCGGCCGGATCAAGGGCGTGCGTCCGCCGGGCGGCAGCATCGCCTTCGGCGAGACCCGCGAGCAGGCCCTGGCGCGGGAATTCCGGGAGGAGCTCGGCTGCGGCGTGACCATCGCCGGCCCCTGGACGGTGTTCGAGAATATCTACCGCCACGAGGGCGCGCTGGGTCACGAGATCGTCTTCGCCGCCGATATCCGCCTGCACGACGCGACCCTCTACGACCGCGACGTGATCCGTTTCAGCGAGGATGACGGCACGGCCTGCACCGCGCGCTGGCTCGCTCCGGCCGCGCTGCCGGACGGCGTCGCCCTGTTTCCCGACGGGCTCGCGGCGGCGCTGGCCTCGCGCCGAGAGCCGGGGCAGCACCCGGGATACGAGATCCGGCGTGATGCCCCGGCCGATTGATTCTACGTCACCGTTTCCGGAAGCCGGCGGCCGCCTTTCGGGATGATGCCCTATCCCCGTGCGCCCGGCAGGCTGTGGCTGAGGAAGAAGTCGAGCATCGCCCGCGAGGCATCCGGCCCGTTCGCGTCGGTGTAGCTGCCCGCCGGGCTGCCGCCGGACCAAGCATGGCCCGCGCCCTGCACCGACCACGCCTCGGCCTGCACCCGGCCGGTCTCGTCGGCGTAGCGGGTGCGGGTGTAGCTGTGACCGCTCCCGGTCCCGCCCTCTCGCCGCGGCGTCAGCGCCTCGACCCCGGCCTGGGCCAGCACCGCCTCGGCGTTGCGGGGATGGACCGTGCCGTCGCCCTCGCCGTGGAAGACGATGGTCGGCACCCGCAGGGCCTGCGTCACCGCTCCGGCGCCGAAGCCGGCGGCACCGCCGGGCTCGGCCGCACCGGGCGCGCCGACGCGCATCGCCGCCAGCGCCGAGGGCAGGTCGCGGGCACAGCCCGCGGCGAGACCCGAATGCACGCCGAGCCCCGCGAACAGGTCGGGATAGGCCCGGGCGATGTTGGCCGCCGCCGCCCCGCCCGCCGAGAGGCCGGCGATGTAGATGCGGGAGCGGTCGATCGGGTGCTCGGCGCAGACCGCACGGACGAGCCCGGCGATGATGCCGGCCTCGCCCATTTCCCGGCCCTGGTCGCCGGGCTCGAACCAGTTCCAGCACCGCTGCGCGTTGGCCCGGCTCGATTGGCGGGGATAGACGACGTAGATCCCCTCCTCCTCGGCGAGCCCGTTCATGCGCGTGCCCGCGGCGAAGTCGTCCGGCGTCTGGGTGCAGCCGTGCAGCATCACGAGGAGCGGTCGCCGCCCGCTCCGCGGGCTCGGGATGAACAGCTTGTAGTCCCGCGCGCCGGCCGCATTGGAGAAGCTGCGCTCGACGAACTGGCCGTCTTCGGGCTCGACGCCCTCCGGTCTCGGAGCGTGCAGGTTGCCCCCCACCAGCCCCCGCAGGGAGGGAGCGAGGGTGCGCAGGCCCTGCATCATCTGGTCGATGTTCTCGCGCAGCCGCTCCGGGATCAGCGCCGCGTGGGCCGCGTCCGCCGCATGCGCCTCCGGGTCGAGCCGGGCCGCCGGGCCTTCGAGCCGCGGGACTGCGTGCGGGGTGGCCTCGGCCGGCTGCGGCCTCTCGGGAGCCGGTCCCGCGGCCCCGAGGCTGCGCTGGATCAGGGCGGTCGCCTCGCCGAGCCGTCCGGCCCGGGTCAGGCGGGTGGCCTCGGCCATGTCGGTGAAGAAGGCGTTGTGACGGTCGGTCATGCGGGTCTCGCTTTCCGGGTCGGCGACGCGCGCGCGCGCGCAGCGGGTCACGAGGGCAGGGGGTTATCCGGATCCAAAGTCGTCCGGGATCAGAGCAGGCGGTCGGCCAGCGCCCGCTTCACCGCGGGGCTTGCCTGGAGGCTGCCGAGCACTTCGATCGAGGCGATCGCGGCCCTGGCGAGGTCGGCGGGAACGTCGTCGGCGATCACGGCGAGGCCGAGGACGCGGATGTCGAGCCGTGTCCCCGACGCCCGCGCCGTCTCCAGTTCGGCCCGGCCGTAACGGCGCAGGCCGACCTCGATCGGTTTGCGGGCCACCGATTGGCGGGTGATGTCGGCGTGCCGCTCGATCTGGTTGCGGATCGCCGTGCGGATGAAGTCGCTGCGGTTGGCGTAGACGCCCTCCGAGACGAGCAGATCGACATGCCCGAGATCGACGAAGCCGAGATTGACCGTGATCTTCTCGTGGTCGCCGGATCTTGCCCCGCCGCGGAACGCGATCGGGGTATCGGGCCGGCTCTCCTGCATCACGTCCATCATTGCGCTCATCCCCGCGCCATCCACCGGGATGGTATGGGAACGCTTATGCTGCGCCGCAAGATGAAAGTTTTTGCATCGCAGCAAGAAAGGCGATTTGTCTCGGGGAGCACCCGCCGACGGCGCGGGCGAACGGTCAGGCGGTGGGCCGCGGAAGAGTGCGTCCGAACAGGACCTTAACGAGGGACATCGATGGAAGGGCCGGACTACGGTTCCAGGTATTCCCGCCAGACGGCGTTTGTTCCGAGGCTCTCGACAAAGCTGCCATGCCGCAGGCGCTCCGTCTCGGTGAGCCGGCTGCGCATCGGCCGCGGCCCGGCCGGACCCGAATCGGCCAGCGCCTCGACCGCCACGCTTCCGGCCGGCTCGGCGATGCTCAGTCCCAGGCTGGTCTGCTTGCCGCCCAGCAGTTCGACATAGACCTCGGCCAGGATCTGCGCGTCGAGCAGCGCGCCGTGCTTGACCCGGCGGGTGGTGTCGACGCCGTAGCGGTTGCACAGGGCATCGAGGTTGTTGGCCGCACCCGGATGCTTGCGGCGGGCGAGCAGCAGGGTGTCGACCACGTCCTCCAACGGAATCGCCTTCGGGGCGGCGGGCCCGAGCCGGGCGAACTCCATATTGAGAAAGCCGACGTCGAAGGGCGCGTTGTGGATCACCAGCCGCGCATCGCCGCAGAAGGCGACGAAGGCATCCACCACATCGGCGAAGACCGGCTTGTCGGCGAGCATCGCGTCCGAGATGCCGTGGACCGCGAATGCCCCCTCGGACACCGCCCGCTGCGGGTTGATGAGCTGATGATAGAATTTGCCGGTCTGGACGTGGTTGATCAGCTCGACGCAGCCGATCTCGATGAGTCGGTCGCCGTTCTTGGCATCCGTGCCGGTAGTCTCGGTATCGAGGACGATCTCGCGCAGCATTTTTTGGTTCCGTGGCCGGCGGGCAGCCTGCGCGCCGGTCGCCGAAGGATGGGTTAACCGGCAGCTTCCGTCAGCGGGTTCGACTCGCCAACTCCTCGACGATCCGCCCCACCTCGGCTTCCGCGTGTTCGAACCCGCGGCTCGTGTCGATCAAAAAGTCCGCCCGCGCCCGCTTCTCGGCATCCGGCATCTGCTTGGCGCGGATCGCCTCGAACGCGGCCTCGGTCATGCCGGGGCGGGCGAGCACGCGGGCGCGCTGGACCTCGGGCGGGGCCGTGACGACGAGGACCGCGTCGCAGCGGGCGTCGGCCCCGGTCTCGAACAGCAGCGGGATGTCGAGGACGACCAGCGGCGCCCCCGCGTTGCGGGCGAGGAAGGCGCGGCTCTCGGCCTGGACCAGCGGATGCACGATCGCCTCGAGCCGGCCGAGCTTTTCCGCGTCACCCAGTACTGCCGCGCGGAGCGCCGGGCGGTCGACGCCCCCCTCCGGCGTCAGGGTGCCCGGAAAGGCCGCGCCGATCGCCCGCGCCGCCGCGCCGCCCGGCCCGTAGAGGGCGTGGACCGCCGCGTCCGAATCGTGGACCGGCACGCCGCGGGCGGCGAACATCGCGGCGGTGGCCGATTTGCCCATGCCGATCGAGCCGGTGAGGCCGAGCACCACGGGGCGGCGGGATTGGCCGGGAGCGCTCATCGCGCGGCGAGATCCGCGACGATTTTCTCGCGCAGGGCCGGCGTGACGGCGGGACGCAGGCCGAACCACGCCTCGAAGCCCGGCACCGCCTGGTGCAGCAGCATGCCGAGCCCGTCGACCGCGGCGAGCCCCCGCGCCCGCGCCGCGGCGAGGAGCGGCGTTTCCAGCGGCACGTAGACGATGTCGGCCACCGCCGCGCGGCTCGGGAGCGGGGCGAGGTCGAGAGCGAGCGGCGGGTGCCCGGCCATGCCGAGCGAGGTGGTGTTGACGAGAAGTCCGGTGTCGGGGAGCGCCTCCGGCACCGCCTCCCAGGCCAGTGCCTCGACGTGGTCGGGGTCGAGTTCGGCGAGCGCCCGCGCCCGCTCGGGGCTGCGGTTGGCGACCCGGACCCGCATTCCCCGCTCCACAAGCCCGACGACGATGGCCCGCGCCGCCCCGCCCGCGCCGAGCACCAGGGCGGTCCCGCCGCTCCGTTCGGGCCAGTCCTGGTCCGGGCTTCGGCCAAGGCTCTGGTCGAGATGGGCGATGAAGCCCGGAGCGTCAGTGTTGTCGCCGCGAACCCGGTCGCCCTCGACGATCAGCGTGTTCACCGCGCCGATTTTCTTCGCGCGCTCCGTCAGGGAGTCGGCGAGGCGATAGGCCGCCTCCTTGTGCGGAATCGTGACGTTGCCGCCGGCAAAGCCCGAACCGGGCAGCCCGCGGACGAACGCTTCGAAGGCGTCCGGCGCCACGTCGATGCGCTCGTAGGTGCCGGCAAGCCCGTGCTCGGCGAGCCAGTGGCCGTGGATCAGCGGCGAGCGGGAATGCCGGATCGGGTGGCCGACGACGAAGGCCCTGACTGTCATGGAATCCTGCCGGCGCATGCGCCTGAGAAGCCGATGGACATCACGCGACGCAGCCCTTCGGCAGCGTGCAGGCGGTCTCCCCCTCGATCTCGAGCTGGAGGGTGGCGTGGCCGATCCCGAAGCGCTCCCGCAGCTCGTCCGCCGTCTCCTTGAGGAAGAGGCCGTGGTTCGCCTCGCCCGCCACGACGAGATGGGCGGTGAGCGCCGGCTCGGTGGTGCTCATCGGCCAGATGTGCAGGTCGTGCAGGCCGCGCACGCCGGGGCGGGCGGCCAGACAGGCGCGCACTGCCTCCGGGTCGATGCCGGGCGGCACCGCGGCGAGCGACATCGCCACGCTGTCGCGCAGCAAGCCCCAGGTCGCGACGATGATGAGCGCGGCGATGACGAGGCTCACCAGCGGGTCGAGCCAGTCGAAGCCGGTGGCGAGGATGACGAGGCCCGCCAGCACCACGCCGGCCGAGACCGCCGCGTCGGCGACCATGTGCAGGTAGGCGCCGCGGATGTTGATGTCGCCCCCCGCGCCCGAGGCGAACAGCCACGCGGTGAAGCCGTTGATGAGGATGCCGATCCCGGCCACCACCATCACCGTCGCGCCGGCGACCGGCGCCGGCTCGAGGAAGCGCTGCACCGCCTCGACGATGATGCCGCCGGTGGCCACCAGTAGCACCACCGCGTTGAACAGGGCGGCGAGGATCGAGGAGCCGCGCAGGCCGTAGGTGAAGCGGGCCGACGGTGCGCGCTTCACCAGCACCGCGGCGATCCAGGCGGCGACGAGCCCGAGCACGTCGGAGAGGTTGTGGCCGGCATCGGCCACGAGCGCCATCGAGTTCGACAGCCAGCCGTAGAGCGCCTCGACGCCGACGAAGCCGAGATTCAGCGCGATGCCGATGGCGAAGGCCGGTCCGAAATTTTTCGGCGCGTGAACGTGCCCGTGGCCCCCATGGCCGTGATCGTGGGCATGGCGGTGCCCCTGCCCGGCATGATCGTGGCCGTGATCCGGATGGGCGTGGTCGTCCCGGTGATCCTGCCGATGATCGTCCATCGTCCCTCGCCGTGTCAGAACGCCAGCAGGCCCAGGCCCCGCAGCCGCCCCAGAAGCGGCGTCAGCGGCAGGCCGAGGATCGTCGAATGGTCGCCCTCGACCCGCTCGAACAGGTGGATGCCGAGCCCTTCGAGCTGGTAGGCACCGACCGACGTGGTCACCGCCGCGCCCGCGAGCCGCAGATAGGTGTCGATGGCCGCCGCATCGAGGGGGCGCATGGTCAGCCGCGCCGTCTCCACGAAGTCCTGCTCGACGAACGCCTCCGCCCGGCCGTCCCGCAGGATCGCCACCGCCGAATGCAGCGCGTGGGAACGGCCCTGGAGCCGGGTCAGGTGGTCGTGCGCGGCCGCGAGGTCGGCGGGCTTGTGGAAGACGCGGCCCTCGCATTCGAGCACTTGGTCGGCGCCGATCACGACGCGGCCGGGGTGGCGGGCCGCCACCTCCTGCGCCTTGGCGCGGGCGAGCCGCCGGGCCAGCTCAACCGGGCTGATGTCGCCGCCCTCGGCTTCGAGGGCGCGCTCGTCGATCCGCGCGGGCGCCGTCTCCACCGGAAGGCCGGCCCCCGTCAGGAGGTCGCGCCGGGTGGCGCTCGCCGAGGCGAGGAGGAGGGGCGCGGGGGGGCGCCAGAGAGCAGAGGCGTTCACAGGGACAAGGGTTTCCGTCAGCGCAGGCCGCGCCAGTCGAGCCAGTCAAACAGGAAGTCGATATCCTGCGGCGCCACGGAGAAGAACCCCTCCCCCGTGCGTTCCGACCCGATCACGTAGCCGCCGGCATGGCCGAGCGCGTGGTCGATGGAGCTCTGCAGGAAGCCGAGTTCGAGCCCGTTGTCGCGCAGGGCCACCACGGTGGTGCCGGGGGGCGCGAACAGCGATCCGTGCAGCCCCGAACCGTATTCGCCGATGATCGTACCGGCCGAGCGGAACAGGGCGATCTGCTCGGGCACGCTCAACCGCTCGGGCCTGACGCGGGTGAAGCCGCGGGCGAGCGCCGTCTCCTCGAACAGGGCCCGCTCCGCCAGGGTGCGGCGGTTGTGCGTATCGGCATTGTCCGAGCGGGAGATCAGGATCTTTTCCGTCCCCGGCTTCTCGCGTCGGCGGCCGAGCGTCCAAGGAGCCTGCCAACGACGCTGCCGGCGAGGACCGGGCGCCGCGCGTTCGAGCAGGAAGCGGCGAGCCTGCCGCATCAGCGGCGAGGCGCGGCTGACGAAGCGCAGCGCCGTCGGCACGAGGAGCCGGCGGCAGGCGACGCGGTCCCGGGTGCGGTCGTAGACGACGAGGCGGTCCTCTCCGATGCCGAGCAGACCGAGCCAGACCCGGGCGAAATCCGGCGTGTCGGCGGGCAGGAGGTAGCTGAGCCGCGTGATGTCGTGGCCGGCCCGGTGGAGCAGGAAGAGCTTGGGCAGGAAATCGACCAGCCAGTGGCCGTACATCTGGTGGCCCATCCCGGTCAGCAGCACGACCGGCGCCTCGACGTCGACCCGGCGCAGATCGGGGAGCCGCGCGGCGACGGCGCGGAAATGATCCTCGAAATTGACGGGGAAGATGTTGAGCTGGCTGGCGTACTGGAACACGCCGTCGAGGAGGATCACGCCCTCCTCCGTCACCTCCGCCCCCGGCAGCTCGTAGAGGCTCGTGCCGAGCACGGTGGTCTGCTCGTGATAGACGCGCAGCAGCGTCGGCGTCACCGCGCCGATCAGCAGCTCGGGCGGGGGCGCCCAGTCCCGATAGGACAGGCTTAGATCGGTGCAGCGCCCGCGCCCGGCCTGGACGGTCTCGCGCAGATCGGCCGCGGCGAGCGCCGCGTTGTCCATGATCGCCGCCCTCCCCCCTGCCTCAGGTCGCGATGAACTTGAGGCGGTGCTCGCGGTAGAGATCGAGGATCGCGGCCGCCGTCTCCTCGATCGAGCGGCGGGTCACGTCGATGGTCGGCCAGCGGTACTTGGCGCAGAGCCGGCGCGAGGCGGCGATCTCGTCGGCCACCGATTCCCGATCGACGTAGGAGGAATTGTCGTCGGCCTTGAGGCTGAGCAGGCGGTTCTGGCGGATCTGCACGATCCGCTCGGGGCTGGCGATCAGCCCGACGATCAGCGCCTTCTTCACCCGGTCGAAGCTCGGCGGCAGCGGCATCGAGGGCACGAGCGGCAGGTTCGCGGTCTTGAGCCCGCGATTGGCGAGATAGATCGAGGTCGGCGTCTTCGAGGTGCGGCTGACGCCGACCAGCACCACATCGGCCTCGTCGAGATCCGCCGGCAGGTTGCCGTCGTCGTGGGCCAGGGTGAAGTTCATCGCGTCGATGCGCTTGAAGTACTCGGCGTTGAGCATGTGCTGGGCGCCCGGCCGCTCGGTCGAGGTCGCGCCGAGATAGGAGCGCAAGAGCGCGTGCACCGGCTGAAGCACGTTGAGCGTCGGCGAGCCGGTCTCGCGGCAGGCCTCCTCCAGGCGCTCGATCAGTTCGTGGCCGACCAGCGTGTAGAGCACGAGGCCCGGCGCCGCCTTGATCTCCGAGATCACCCGTTCGAGCTGCGCGCCCGAGCGCACCAGCGGGTAGACGTGCTCGATCGCCGAGATCCCCTCGTACTGCACCGCCGCGGCGCGCCCGACATTGATCAGGGTCTCGCCGGTGGAGTCCGAAACGAGGTGGAGATGGAAGTAGCTGCGGCTCATCGTCGGCCCGTCTCTGCCGTGACGCATCGATCCTGGGAGACAGCGTGGCCGCCCCGCCCGCGATGCTTAGAGCATTTTTTTGCGCGAAGGCGATGCCGAATTGCCGTTCTTCCGCGGACGGCCCTCAGTCTGATGGCGGGCCGATGGCGCGGAAACGGAACCCGGCAGGCCGTTGCGGAGGCCGCCGCGCAACCTGGATCGCTTCGGCTCCGCCTCACGCCGACAGGTTCGGCCCTCCGTCAAGGCGCCGCGCCGCGGCTGGAAGAGGCGTCGGCGCCTCATCGCAAAGCCAGCTCTTTCAAGGGCTTGAGGCGTTCAAGAGCGGTTTCGTCGGCAGGATGTCCCCAACCGGCCGGCGAGGAGTCGACAAGTGGGGAAAAGCCGGGCCGGCGGGCGCGCGATGGCGGGTTGCCCCGAAAACCATCGACTCCTCCCTCAACACCGTGATCTTGCGCGCACGGCGGAGTCGCCCCCGTGGGAGAATCCGGGACCGAAGGGGCCCTCAGGGCACAGGGGCCCACGCAAGCCGCTGGTGAGCTTGGCCTATCGTGGACATTAGATCCAATCCGTTAAGAGGCGATTAACGCCGCGGCTGTGGGGAGGGCCTGTGGACGCGCTTGCGGCATCACGATCCAACGTCCAAGAGAAAAAACAGAGATTCTAGAATCTCTCTTTCTTTGAAGAGGGCCTGGGTGGGGATGGCGCGGTCGCGACCTCTCCGGCCTCCCTCGCAAAGGGCAAGCGGGCAGGAAGCGAGTTGGGAATGGCCGAGGCAAGGACGGCGGACAGGCCGGTGCTGCGGGTGCTGTCGGGCGAGGCGATCTCCCCGCCCCCGGCCTGGATGATGCGCCAAGCCGGCCGGTACCTGCCGGAATACCGGGCGACCCGGGCGGAAGCCGGCTCCTTCCTCGATCTCTGCTACAATCCGGCCTTCGCCACCGAGGTGACGCTCCAGCCGATCCGCCGCTTCGGCTTCGAGGCCTCGATCCTGTTCTCCGACATCCTCGTGGTGCCCCACGCCCTGGGCCAGGACGTGCGCTTCGTCGAGGGCGAGGGTCCGCGCCTCGACGCGCTCGAAGGCAGGGCGCAGTTCGAGCGCCTGCGCGAGGCGGGCGACCCGGCGATTTTTTCGCATCTGGCGCCGGTCTTCGAGGCGGTGGAGCGGATCCGCGGGGCGCTCCCCCACGAGACCACGCTGCTCGGCTTCTGCGGCGCGCCGTGGACGGTCGCGAGCTACATGATCGGCGGGCGCGGCACGCCGGATCTCGCCCCGGCCCGGGCGCTGGCGGCCTCCGATCCGGCGCTTCTCGATGCGCTGCTCGACCGGCTGGTCACCGTCCAGACCGAGTACCTCGTGCGCCAGTTCCGCGCCGGCGCCGACGCGGTGCAGATCTTCGAGTCCCATGCCGGCGTGCTGCCGGCTTCGAGCGACGGCGACGCGCTCAAGCGCTTCTCCCTCGGTCCGATCGCGCGGATGGTCGAGGGCATCCGCGCGCAGGTGCCGGATGCGAAGATCATCGTCTTCGCCCGCGGCTCGGGTCTCGAGGGCCATGCCCGCGTCATCCCCGAGACCGGCGCGGATGCCGTCGGCGTCGATTGGGGGGTCGATCTCGCGGCCCTGCGCGCCCGTGTGCCGGCCACGACGGTGACTCAGGGCAACCTCCACCCCGAGACGCTGATCGAGGGCGGGCGGGCCCTGGACGCGGCCGTGGACGCCATCCTGGCGGCGACCGAGGGGCTGCCGCACATCTTCAACCTCGGCCACGGCATCACCCCGCAGACGCCGATCGCCCATGTCGAGCAGATGCTGGCCCGGCTCCGGGGCGGGCGGTGAGCCGCATCCGCGTCGCCGCCCTGGCACTGGTGCGGCGGGCGGCCGGGGGCGAGGCTTTGCTGGTGGTGCGCAAGCGCGGCAGCACGCGCTTCATGCTGCCCGGCGGCAAGTTCGAGGGCGGTGAGACCGACGCAGCCTGCCTCGCCCGCGAGTTGCGGGAGGAATTGGGCCTCACCTTCGATCCGGGGACGGCGATCGGCCTCGGCCGGTTCGAGGCGGAGGCGGCCAACGAGCCCGGCTACGTCGTCGAGGCGAGCGTCTACCGGCAGGAGGCCGTGCCCGGCCTGAACCCGGTCTGCGGCGCGGAGATCGAGGAAACCGCCTGGCTCGCCCTGAACCCTTCGGCGGACGATTCGGCGATGCCGCTCGCGCCGCTCCTCACCCGAGAGCTTCTGCCGCGCCTGCGCGCGGCATCCCCGTCACGGAGTCCCTCACCCGGTGCTTGACGCTTCGTACCCCTGGATCAAGGCCTTCCACGTCATTGCGGTTATCTCGTGGATGGCGGCGATGCTCTACCTGCCGCGCCTGTTCGTGAACCACGCGGCCCTGCCCGCCGGCTCGCGGGTGCAGTCCGAGACCTTCAAAGGCATGGAGCGGCGCCTGCTCAAGGCGATCATGACCCCGGCCATGATCGTCACCTGGATCCTCGGCCTGTGGCTCGCGTGGCAGAGCGGCTACTACGCCGCGCCCTGGCTGCACGCGAAATTCGCCCTGGTGCTGGCGATGAGCGGCGTGCACGGCTTCCTCGCCCGCACGGTCAAGGACTTCGCCGCCGACCGCAACACGCGGGGCCCCAACTTCTACCGGGTGATCAACGAGGTACCGACGCTGCTGATGATCGGCATCGTCATCCTCGCGATCGTGAAGCCCTTTAGCTGATTCTTTTTTCAAAGGCGGGCACCGGGGCGGGAACGAACCGTTGGAAGGGCAAAGCGTGGCCGTTGCCCACGATGGAGCCTTGCCGATGCGTGTCCCGTTCCTCGCCCTGAGCCTTGCTCTGAGTCTTGCCGCGGCCTCGCCCGCGGCGGCGGCGAGCTTTCCCTGCGCCAAGGCCGAGACGCCGGACGAGAAGACGATCTGCGACACCCGCAGCCTCAACGATCTCGACGTCGAGATGGCGGTGCGCTTCGACATCCTCAAAGACCTGCTGCCGATGGGCAACCGCACCAAGATGCAGGAGGATCAGGAGGCCTGGCTCAAGGACCGCCGCGCCTGCGGCACCGACGTCGCCTGCCTCACGGCGGCCTACGAGGGCCGGCTCAAGATTCTTCGCGCCGTTCTGTCGGAGTTTGCCAAGCAGGGCGGGCAGTAGGGTTCTTTCCCACCCATCCCGTCATCCTGAGGGGCCGCTTTGCTCGGTATCCGGTTGATCACTTCGGGATGCGAGGATTCCCCTCTCCCCGCACGCGGGGAGAGGCCTGTCTGCACCTCGTCGTGCAGACAGGAAGCGGAGGCGAAGCCGGAGCGGCGGTGAGGGGGCGCCGCCGGAAGAGGCTCACCCTGAAGCGCCCCCTCACCCTCGGTTGCCGCCTCGCTTCATGCCCCGACAAGGGGGCACGAAGCCCTCTCCCCGCACACGGGGAGAGGGGAACCCTCGGCGCCCTGAGTCATCAGAAAACCGCCGCTCACAATCGCGCCAGCAGCCGCTCCGCCAGCGGGTTCTCCGCCGCGAAGGCGTAGTCGATCCGCCGCACGCTGACCGCCCGCGCCCCGGCCTGGACCAGGGCGTCGGAGAGGTCGAACACCGCATCCACCGGGCAGCGCATCACGATCTCGCCGTCGGCGCCGCGGGGCGCGCCGTAGGGCAGCTCGGCCTCGTGCAGGCCGGCAATCGTCGCCAGATCGATTTGGCCGGATTCCGGCAGCGCCGCGCGCACCTCGCGGGTGGTGCGGGCGCGCTCTTCCGCCGCGATCCGGCCGAGCACGGCGCGAAGGGCGGCCCGCGCCGTCTCGCCCCAGGACGCCTTGAGCGAGGCGACGAGGTTGGCCTCCGAGCGCAGCATCACCCCGTCATCGAGGATCTTGAGGGCGTTGGCCGCGAGCGTGGTGCCGGTGGTCGTGATGTCGACGATGATCTCCGCCGAGCCCGCCGCCGGCGCGCCCTCGGTGGCGCCCAGGCTCTCGACGATGCGGTAATCGGCGATGCCGGCCTCGGCGAAGAAGCGGCGGGTCAGGTTCACGTATTTGGTGGCGATGCGCATCCGCCGGCCCTGGCGCAGGCGCATCTCGCTCGCCACCTCGTCGAGGTCGCTCATGGCGCGCACGTCGATCCAGGCCTGGGGCACCGCCACCACCACGCTGGCATGGCCGAAGCCGAGCGGCGTCAGCAGCTCCACGCTCGCGCCCGGATCGGGCAGCATCTCGCGGATCAGGTCCTCGCCGGTCACCCCGAGATGGGCGGCCCCGCTGGCGAGCTGGCTGGCGATCTCAGAGGCCGAGAGGTAGCGCACCTCGACGCCGGGCAGGCCGGCGAGCGTGCCGCGATACTCGCGCGCGCCGGCCTTCTGCACCAGCTTCAGCCCGGCGCGGGAGAAGAAGGCGCTCGCATTCTCCTGAAGCCGGCCCTTCGAGGGGACGGCGAGAACCAGGGGCTGATCGGTCACGCGACATCTCCTCCAGCGCTTCCGCCCACCGCGCCCTCGGCGCAGCGCGACAGCCAGAATGCGCAGCCCACCGCCGGCAGCGGCACCGGGCTGCCGAGCTGCTGCAGGAGGCCGTCGTAGCGCCCGCCGCCGACGAGCGTCGGTCCGCCGCGGGCGCCCGTCACCTCGAAGATGAAGCCGGTGTAGTAGTCGAGGTTGCGCGCGAACCCGCCGCTGAAGCGGAAGCGCTCCACGGGCAGGCCGCGGGCCGCCATGAAGCCGGTGCGCTCCTCGAACAGGGCGAGCGCCGCCTCCAGACCGGCATGGGTCAGGCCGGCCTCGCGCGCCAGCGCCCGCACCGCCGCGGCGGCGGCGTCGGGATCGCCGGAGATGGCGCAGTAGCGCTCGATCAGCTCGCGGTTGCCCGCATTGAGGCCGGCGCCGCCCTGTGCCTGGGCCGAGGCCTTGGCGAGGAAGCGCTCGGCGATGGCGCCGGCGCTGCGCCCGCCGACCTGCGAGATGCCGGCGATCGACAGCACGTCCTCGACGAAGGCGCGCACGGCGCCGGCATCCTGGCCCTGGATCGCCGCGAGCAGGCCGGCATGGCGATCCTCGGTCTGGGCCGTGTTCGCGACCTCGTCGAGGGAGCGCCCGGCGGCGATCGCCCGCAGGGTCCGGCGCTTGGCCACTGGCGGCACCGCCAGCGCGTCGAGGAAGGCGTGGGTCAGGCCCATATCGCCGAGCCGCACCGCGACGTCGGTGCGGCCGAGCAGGTCGAGTCCCTCGAAGGCGAGGCCGAGCACCTCGGCATCCGCCGCCGGGGTGTCGGTGCGCCCGATCGATTCGATGCCGCCCTGGACGAACTCGTCGGGCTCACCCGCCGCGACGCGGAAGACCGGGCCGAGATAGCTGTAATCGGCGCTCTCGCCCGGCCGCATCGCCTGGTGCAGGCGGCAGACGGGGATGGTGAATTCCGGCCGCAGGCACAGCTCGGCCCCGGTCGCGTCCTGCGTCACGAAGATGCGCCGCCGGATATCCTCGCCCGACAATTCGAGGAAGGGCTCGACGGGCTGCAGCACCGGGGGCGAGGCGGGCACGTATCCGCAGGCGGAAAAATGCGCCGACAGCCGCACATGGCGCAACGCCTCCGCCCCGCTCGGGCCGCCTGCCTCCGGTCTCGTCATCGTGTCGGATCCAGCTTGATTTCGGCCCCCATAGCAACCGCATCACTGGTTGGCGACCGCAGGATCTGATTTTGAGTGCGCAGCCCGTGCGGAAGGGACCGCGCGGCGCCTTACCAGACCAGCCGCTCGATCACCGCGTCGGGCCGCACCGGCTGGCGGCCGAGCCAGTCCGCGATGTCGCCGAGGCTGTGGTGCTCGGCCGTGACGCCGAGTTCCTCCGCATGGATGCCGCGGGCCACCAGCACCGATGGGATGCCGTACCCGGCGGCCCCGGCGATGTCGGTGCGGATCGCGTCGCCCACCGCGACGGTGCGGGCCACGTCCGGCGAAGGCAAGCCGTCGAGTTCGCCGGCCATGGCGAGCGCCGTCTCGTAGACCGGCCGGTACGGTTTGCCCGCATAGACGACCGATCCGCCGATGGCCTCGTAGGCCTGGGCGATCAGGCCGGCGCAGGGGATCAGCCGCTTGTCGCGCTCGACCACGAGGTCGGGATTGGCGCAGATCATCGGCACGTCGCGGGCGCGGAACGCGACCAGGGCCTCGCGGTAATCCTCCGCCGTCTCAGTGTCGTCGTCGAACAGGCCGGTGCAGACGATGCGCTGGGCTTCCGTCCCCGGCACCAGGGTGAGATCGAGCCCGTCGAAGACCGGCGCGTCGCGCTCGGGGCCCAAGTGGTAGACCCGCTCGCCCGGATGCTCGGCGATCAGCCGCCGGGTCAGGTCGCCGGAGGTGAGGATCGCGTCGTAGGCCTCCCGCTTCACGCCGTAGCCGTCGAGGATCTTTTGGACGCCTTGCCACGGGCGGGGCGCGTTCGAGACCAGGATCACCCGGCGCGGACGCGGGCCGGGGAGCCCGCGGAAGCGGATCAGCGCCTCGCCGGCGGCGGCGTGGCCGCGGGTCCCGTCATGCAGCACGCCCCAGACGTCGCACAGGATCAGGTCGTAGCGCTCGGCCACCTCCGCGAAGTGGCGCAGCGTCGGGACGAGGGATTGAGTCATCGAAGGGTCCGGTCGGCGGTGATGCGGGCTCTATAGCGAGGTTTGCGGATCACTGAAGGCCAGCGCACGATCCTTCGTGCGGATCTCCCTCTCCCCTCCGGATGTCGGGCTTGCCCGATATCCGGCTCCCTTGTCCGAGTCGGGTAAGCCCGACACGGATGGGGAGAGGGTGGCCCCCGAAGGCGGTCGGGTGAGGGGCTGGCTCCGCATCGTCCGGAAGCGTTGCTCCCCTCTCCCGCCTGCTTCGCAGGCACCCTCCCCCGCAGAGGGGGGGTGGGGGCCTACCCCAGAAATCGCCCCACCAGCAGCCGGGCGAGATCCCGCGGCGGGTCGGGGGTGAGCACGGCGAGCTTGCGCGAGGTCGAGAGCGAGGCGAGCCCGTGCAGGGCGGCCCAGAGGGCGGCGACCGCCCGGCGGCGCTCGCCCGGTTCGGCGATCAGCGGCGCCAGCACGGTGTCGACGAGCCCGACCGGCTCGGCCAGGGCTGCGGCGTACCAGTCCGGAAACGGCTGGTCCGGCGCGGCGAGATGCTCGAACAGCAGGCTCCAGACCCGCGGGTCGGCGGCGACGAAGACGAGGTAGGCGTCGGCCAGCGCCAGGGCGTTGTCCCGTGCCGCCCGGTTCGGGTCGATCTCCGCCGTCAGCGCCGCGTGCAGCCGGGCGAGCGTACGGGCATTGACCCGCAGCACCACCTGATCGAGGTCGCCCACCGCGTTGTAGATCGAGTTCGGCGCGTAGCCGATCGCCGCCGCCAGCCGCCGCATGCCGAGCGCGCGAAACCCCTCGTTGCGCACGAGGCTCTCCGCCGCGCCCGCGACGAGGGCGATGAAGCCCTCGCGGTCATGCTCGCCCCGCGGACCGCTGCCGCGCGTCTTCCCGGTCGTATCCTTGCTCGCCGATTCCTTGCCCGCCAAATCCGCTCCTCGCGTGCCGACATCTCCCGTTGGCGTGCGTGCCCGCACCCGGCACCGGGTTAGATTGCACGACGTTCAAAATCAAGCTTGCGCGGCGTTCGGTCCGATCTAATTTGAACACCGTGCAAAACACGGATTTGACGCCTTCGCCGTCGGCAGGCAGTCATGCCCGGAGCCGGGAGAGACCACGATGTTCCGCACACTGATGACGACGCGACGCTTCGCGCCGCTGTTCTGGTGCCAATTCTTCTCCGCCTTCAACGACAATTTCCTCAAGAACGCGCTCGCCCTGCTGATCCTGTTCCAGGTGAGCGCCCGGGGGGAGAGTTCGGGCGGCGTGCTGGTGACGCTGGCGAGCGCCGTGTTCATCGGTCCGTTCTTCATCCTCTCGGGCCTCGGCGGGCAACTGGCCGACCGCTACGACAAGGCGGTGCTGGCCAAGCGGCTGAAATTCGCCGAGATCTTCGCGGCCCTGCTCTCGGTGCTCGGCTTCTGGCTGCACTCGGTGCCGCTGCTGTTCGGCGCGCTCGGCCTGTTCGGAATCATCGCGGCCCTGTTCGGGCCAATCAAGTACGGCATCCTGCCCGACCATCTGAAGCGCGAGGAACTGACCGCCGGCAACGCCCTGGTCGAGGCCGCGACCTTCCTCGCCATCCTGCTGGGCACCATCACCGCCGGCCTCGCCATGGCCATGGGCGGCCACGCGCTGGGCTTGAGCGCCGGGCTGATGGGCATGGCGGTCCTGTGCTGGCTCGCCGCCCGGATGATCCCGGCCACCGGCGAGGGCGCGCCGGACCTGCATGTCGACCGCAACGTCGCCCGCTCCACTACTGAGCTCCTGCGCGACCTCTGGGCCGACACGCGGCTGTGGCGCGGCTCGGTGATCGTGAGCTGGTTCTGGCTCGTCGGCGTCGTGATCCTCTCGCTGCTCCCCGTGCTGGTGCGCCAGACGCTGAACGGCACCGAGATCGTCGCCACGACGCTGCTCGCGATCTTCTCGGTCGGCATCGCGGTGGGATCCGGCCTCGCCTCGTGGCTGGCCAGCGGGCGCATCGTGCTGCTGCCGACGCCGGTCGGCGCGGTGCTGATGGGCCTGTTCGGTCTCGACCTCGCCTGGACCGTCTCGCACCTGCCTCCGCCCGCGGGCGAGCCGGTCGGGGCCTGGGACTTCATCACCAGCGGCCACGGCCTGCGCATCGCCATCGACTTCTTCGGCATCGCCGTGGCCGGCGGCCTCTACGTCGTGCCCTCGTTTGCCGCGGTGCAGGCCTGGACCGAGAAGGCCAAGCGTGCCCGCGTCATCGGCGCGGTCAACGTGCTCACCGCCGCCTTCATGGTCGGCGGCACCCTGGCGCTGGCCGTGCTCCAGGGGGCGGGGCTCACCATGGCCCAGCTCCTCGGCCTCGTGGCGGTGCTGAACCTGATCGTCGGCGCGGTGATCCTCAAGACCCTGCCGACGAACCCCCTGCGCGACGCGCTTTCGATCCTGTTCCGCGCGGTCTACCGCCTGGAGGTGAAGGGCCTGGAGAATGTCGAGCGGGCCGGCCCGAACGCCATCGTCGCCCTCAACCACGTCTCCTTCCTCGACGCGCCGCTGGCGCTGTCGCTGCTGGACAAGGAGCCGGTCTTCGCCATCGACCACGGCATCGCCCAGCGCTGGTGGGTGAAGCCGTTCCTCAAGGTGACGAAGGCGATGCCGCTCGACCCGACCCGGCCGCTTGCCACCCGCACGCTCATCAATGCGGTCAAGGGCGGCGAGACGCTGATCATCTTCCCCGAGGGCCGGCTCACCGTCACCGGCAGCCTGATGAAGGTCTATGACGGGGCGGGCCTGATTGCCGACAAGTCCGGCGCCATGGTCGTGCCGGTGAAGATCGACGGGCCGGAGCGCACGATTTTTTCGCGCCTGAAGCGCGATCAGGTCCGCCGCGCGTGGTGGCCGAAGGTGACGGTGACGATCATGCCGCCGGTCCGCCTCCACGTCGATCCCGAGCTGAAGGGCAAGAACCGCCGCCGGGCGGCCGGCGCGGCGCTCTACGACATCATGTCGGACCTCGTCTTCGAGACCGCCGACATCGAGCGCGGCGTCTTCTCCGCGCTGATCGAGGCGGGCCAGCTTCACGGCTGGCGCCGCACGGCGCTGGAAGACCCGGTGACGGGCACGATGAGCTATTCGCGCCTCGTGATGGGCGCCAACATCCTCGGCCGGAAGCTCCAGGCGCTGCTGCCGGACGCCAAGAAGCCGGTCGGGCTGATGCTGCCCAACGCCAACGGCGCGGCGGTGACGTTCTTCGCGCTCGCCAGCGCCGGCCGGGTGCCGGCGATGATCAACTTCTCCGCCGGCCCCGCCGCGGTGCTCTCGGCCTGCCGCGCGGCGCAGGTCGACACCATCCTCACCTCCCGCGCCTTCATCGAGAAGGGACGCCTCGGCGCCCTGATCGAGGGCATCCAGGGGACGATCCGCCTGATCTATCTCGAGGACGTGCGGGCGGGCGTCACCACGGGCGACAAGATCCGCGGCTTCTTGAGCCCCCGGCGGCCGCTCGTCGCGCGGAAAGGGACCGACCCGGCGGCGATCCTGTTCACCTCAGGCAGCGAGGGCACGCCGAAGGGCGTGGTGCTCGCCAACCGGGCGATGCTCGCCAACACCGCGCAGGTCGCCGCGCGCATCGATTTCGGGCCCCGCGACAAGGTGTTCAACGTGCTGCCGGTGTTCCACGCCTTCGGGCTGACGGCCGGGCTGGTGCTGCCGCTGATCTCGGGCGTGCCGGTCTACCTCTACCCCTCGCCGCTGCACTACCGGATCGTGCCCGAACTCATCTACGGCACCAACGCCACGGTCCTGTTCGGCACCGACACCTTCCTCACCGGCTACGCGAAGATGGCGCATTCCTACGACCTGCGGAGCCTCCGCTACGTCGTGGCCGGCGCCGAGCCGGTGAAGCAGGCGACCCGCAGGACCTGGGCGGAAAAGTTCGGCCTGCGCATCCTGGAGGGCTACGGCGTCACCGAGTGCGGGCCGGTCCTCGCCCTCAACACGCCGATGTTCAACCGCTTCGGCACGGTCGGTCGCCTCCTGCCGGGGATCGAGTCGCGGCTCGAATCCGTGCCCGGCATCGAGGAGGGCGGACGCCTCGTGGTGCGCGGTCCCAACATCATGCTCGGCTACCTGCGCGCGGAGAATCCCGGCGTGCTGGAGCCGCCCGCGGACGGCTGGTACGACACCGGCGACATCGTCGCCTTCGACGCCGACGGCTTCGTGACGATCAAGGGCCGGGCCAAGCGCTTCGCCAAGATCGCGGGCGAGATGGTCTCGCTGGCCAGCGTCGAGTCGCTCGCCGCCGAACTCTGGCCCGACGCCCCGAGTGCGGTGGCTGCCGTGCCCGATGCCCGCAAGGGCGAGCGCCTGATCCTGTTCACGGAGGCCAAGGGCGCGACGCGGGCCGCCTACCAGACCCACGCCAAGAGCCGGGGCGCGGCCGATGTCGCGATTCCCGCCGAGGTGGTCGTGCTGGAGGCGTTGCCGATGCTCGGCACCGGCAAGATCGATCAGGTGGGCGTGACGAAGCTCGCCCGGGAACGGGCGGCGACGGCGGAAGCCGCGTGAGGCGAGACCGATGTCGGCCGGCGGCTCACGCGTCCGGCCGACATCGTCTTTAAATCTGAGCTTGTAATTTCTCACCAATATACGAACCTGGAGTATAAGATCCTGCCGATTCGGGTGTAGGGTGATGTCTCAGGGAAAACCGATTTCCGTTTCATCATCGGTGTCTGATTTATTTCCCCGCATCATCATCAATTCTTGGAATGATTTCCTGAATAACATTGAACAATTTTTGGACGGCAAGTGGATCTTTCGCGGTGTCACCAACGTCACGTACGAGTTACTTCCATCGATTGGGCGTGGATGGGACGATAGCACCCGACTGATGGATGAGGAGGCGCGGCTCCTCCGGTGCTTCAAGCGCGAAGCCCGGCCCTACCTCACCTACCTGCCGGCCGATGAGTGGGAGTGGCTCGCGATCGCGCAGCATCACATGGCGCCGACCCGGCTCATCGACTGGTCGGAGAGCCCGATGGTATCGACCTATTTCGCGGTCTGGGGCTCGGATCCGCGCCGGAGCATGAGCTTCGACGGCGGCCTGTACATCGTGCCGAAGCCGACGGGCGCCGACGAGACGGCGCGCGCCACCAGCCCATTCGACGCGAAGGATGTCCAGTTCTTCTATCCCGCCCACGTCTCCCGCCGGATCACGGCGCAGAGAGGGCTGTTCACCGTCCACCCCAATCCCCTCCGGGCCTACGATGCTCCGGACAAGCGCCAGATCGTGATCCCCGGCCGCCTGAAGGGTGATTTCCGGATCAAGCTCGACAGTCTCGGCTTCAATCACGCCACCATGTTCCCGGATATCGATGGGCTGGCCAAGCTTCTTGCATGGCGCCTGATGCCGACGGTCGCGGCACCGGTCGCGCCACAGCAGCCGGCGGCGGCCCAGGCGGTCGCGCCTCCGGTCACGGTCGCCAAACCGCGCATTCGTCCCGACGATCCGCAGAAGGGACAGTGGGGTGGGAAACCCGAGAGGAACGGTTGGCGCTTGAGCGCCCGGGTCGAGGCCGTCGAGACCGGTTGGTTCAAGACGGTGCTCGAAGTCGCGTCCCCGGATGGATCGAAGATGCTGACCGAGCCGGTCGAGTTCTTCCTGCACGACAGCTTCGCGAAAGCGAAGCGGACCGTGCGGCCGCAATCGACGGGAAAGGTCAAGCTCGAACTCTATTCCTACGGCGCCTTTACGGTCGGCGCCCGCCTGCCGGACGGCACCGAACTGGAGCTCGATCTCAGCAAGATCGAGGATGCCCCCAAGCTCTTCCGATCCCGATAGCGATCGACGCGGCGAGCGGGGCTCGCGCCCACAGAAGGCCGGTCCGCTCCGTTCCAGCGGCACCGCTCGGAAGGCGCGCCCTGCTCACAAAATTCCCGATTGCCGACCGTTCTCGCTCTGGCGAGGAGAGGACAGCGGGAGCTTCGTGAGAGACACCTAAGCCGAATTTCAACCATGCTCGGCGGATATGGCGCCAAGCGCGCGGACCCGTCAGGACGCGCTCGACCAGGGATTCGCCGATGCCCCTCTCTCGCCGCCGCTTCCTCGCCTCCTCGCTCGGCCTCGCGATCGCCGGTCCCGCCGCCGCTCAGAGCTACGGCCAGACCTTCAAGGTCGAGAACGACGAGGGCCGGCCGGTGGCCAATATGCGGCTGCCCGGGGAGATCACCGGGCAGATCCAGGAATTGCGCGGCGTCACCTATGTCGGGCCGCGCGAGGCCGAGGTCACGCTCTACGAGTTCTTCGACTACAACTGCCCCTGGTGCCGCAAGGCCGCCGCCGACGTGACCGCGCTCGCCGGCAGCGATCCGGGCCTCCGGATCGGCCTCGTCCACAACCCGATCCTTTCGCCGATGTCGGCCCAGGCGGCCAAGGTGTCGCTGGCGGTGCAGCGCAAGCTCGGCTCGGCGGCGGCCTTCGCCTTCTACGGCCAACTGCTGTCCACCAAGGGCCAGATCGACGGGCTCAAGGCACTCGACATCGGCGCGAAGACCGGCGTGCCGCGGGCCGAACTCGAACAGATCGCCGACAGCGACGCGGTGCGCGAGGCGATGCGCGCCCACATGAACGTCGCGGCCAATCTTGGGCTCACCGCGACGCCCTCCTACGTGCTCGGCAATACCGGCGTGCTCGGCCATCCCGGCGTGAAGTCGCTGGCGCGGATGATCGCGGCGATGCGGCGCTGCGATCAGATCGCCTGCGGGTAGCGGATCGTTCCGAACCAAGGGATGCCGGCTTCCGGGACGATGCGCCCGCATGGAGGCGCTTTGCACGGCACAAGGTTGCGCTGATACGTCGATCCTGGCTCACCTGACCGATGCCGACGAAAGATCCCCGTCGGGGATTGCGGCTCTCGCCGTCGGGATGCGGCCGGGGCGCGGACCCGCCTTCCCATCGGTAGCGGCTGGTTGGACGAGTGCGACGATGGCTCTGATCGATCGATACATCCCGATCCCGCAATACAGGGAGTATCACAGCGCAAGCGTGAGGGCGTCGGCCGACACCGTGATCGCGGCCGCCGCAGCCTACCGAACCGAGAGCGATGCGTTTTTCCAAAGGATGATCGCCCTGCGGGAACTGCCGATGCGGGCCCGGCGGCTTCTCGAGCGCCGGCCGATCGAGCCGCAGCCGCCGTTCGGAATCGATGACTTCACTCTGCTGCAGCGCTCCGAGAACGAGGTCGTGTTTGGGCTGGCGGGCCGCTTCTGGCGGCCTGACTTCGATCTTGCCCCTCTGTCTGGCGGGCAGGACTTTCTGGATCTGAGCGAGCCGGGAATCGCGAAACTCGCGCTCAACTTTGCCGTCCGCACCGAAGGCGCAGGCGTGACGATCCTGTCGACGGAGACGCGCGTCATTTGCGTGGATCGTGCCGCAGGCAGGAGATTTGCGCCCTACTGGTTTCTGATCCGTCCGGTGAGCGGTCTGATCCGCCGGCG
Source organism: Methylorubrum populi (assembly GCF_002355515.1). Lineage (NCBI taxonomy): Bacteria > Pseudomonadati > Pseudomonadota > Alphaproteobacteria > Hyphomicrobiales > Methylobacteriaceae > Methylorubrum > Methylorubrum populi. The sequence goes on from NZ_AP014809.1 coordinate 1,659,275, forward strand.
GACTTTGGGCATCATCCGCCGAACCTGCGAGGGCGGGGCCGCGCCGGCGGCGTAGCTTCCATCCCCTTTCCAGCACCGTCGAAGGCCTATTGGGCGTCTCGGGGGCGCTGGAAACGACGCGTGACATGGCCCGGCTGACCCGGGTTTCGACCCGAGTGCGAGCGCGCCTCAGGCGCCGCCGATGAGGATGCCCGTGGCCAGCACGAGGGAGCCGCCGAGCACGATCTGGAAGGCGGCCCGCAGGAACGGCGTTTCCATGTAGCGGTTCTGGATCCAGACGATGGCCCAGAGCTCGACGAAGACCACGGCGAAGGCGATGCTCGTCGCCAGCCAGAAATTCGGGATCAGGTAGGGCAGCGCGTGGCCGAGGCCGCCGAGGGCGGTCATCACGCCGGAGGCGAGGCCGCGCTTGAGCGGCGAGCCGCGCCCGGAGATCTTTCCGTCGTCGTGGGCGGCCTCGGTGAAGCCCATCGAGATGCCGGCGCCGAGCGAGGCGGAGAGACCGACGAGGAAGGTCGTCCACGGGTTCTGCGTGGCAAAGGCGGTGGCGAAGATCGGGGCGAGCGTCGAGACCGAGCCGTCCATGAGTCCGGCGAGCCCCGGCTGGACCCAGGTCAGGACGAACTGGCGGTGGGCGACGGCGTCCTCCTCGTCGCGGACGGGTCCGCCGAGATGCGCCTCCGTCAGCGCCTCGGCCGTGCGCTCGTGCGCGCTCTCCGCCGCGGCGAGGTCGCCGAGCAGGGCCCGCGTGTCGGCATCGGTCGAGCGCCGGGCGGCGGCGAGGTAGAAGTCGCGCGCCTGCCGCTCCATCGCGGCGGCCTCCTCGCGGACGCGTTCGAGCCCGAGATGGCGCATCAGCCAGACCGGCTTGCGGCTGTAATAGCCGGCGATGTGCTCGCGGCGGATGGGGATGATGAAGTCGCCGAAGCGCCTCTTGTAGCACGCGATCAGGCGGCGGCGGTGCTCGTCCTCGGCCTCCGCCATCGCGTCGAATAGGGCGGCCGAATGGGGAGAGTCGGCGCGCAGCCGCCCGGCATAGGCGCGATAGATCTGGCCGTCCTCCTCCTCCGACCCGATCGCCAGCGCCAGGATCTCCTGCTCGCTGAGATCGTCGAACCGCTTTCGGCCCCCGAGGGCCAGCGTCAAGAGACGGCTCATCATCGCTGCGTCGGTCTCCGGGGCGTCGGTTTCCGGAGACAGCGCGCCGGGGCGGGCGTCGCCGGCCTCACCCCTCCTGCTCCTGCAGCAGCCGGTACTCGCGCCCGTGCCGGCAATAGCCCTCGACGATGTGGCTCATCATCGCCCGCTTCTTCGGGTCGAGGGTGCCGAGGATGCGCGCGGGCCGGCCGCCCCAGAGGTGCCCGCCCTCGAGCAACTGGCCCGGATCGGTGGTCGAGCCGCCGGCCAGCATCACGTCGTCGGCCACCACCGTGCCGGGTGCCAGCACCGAGCCGATCCCGATGAGGGAGCGGGCGCCGATCCGGCAATCGGCCATGCGCACGTTGTGGCCGATCGTGGTGTCGCGCCCGATCACCACGCCCTCGCCGCGGCTGCGGATCACGGTGTTGTCCTGGATGTTGGTGTCGGCGCCGACCACGATCGGCCCGACTTCCGCCGAGAGTTCGCAGGAGAACAGCACCGTCACCCCGGCGCCCAGCGCGATGCGGCCGGAGAGCCGGGCGGTGCGGGCCACGAACACGCTGGCATCGGTCTCCGGCGGCTCGGTCGGCGCGGGCGGGCTCGCCGCCTCGCCGGCAGCCTCGCGCAGGCGCTCGGCCCGCTCGGCCAGTTCCTCCGGCGTCACCGGGCGCAGGCGCTTGGCCGGGTTGCCGCCATAGGCGAAGCCGCTCTCGAGGTTCGAGCGGGGAAAGATCGTCGCGCCGGCCTCGATCAGCACGTTGTCGCCGACGACCGCCCCGTCGAGGATGATCGCTTCGTCCTCGATCACCACGTCCGAGCCGACGGTGCAGGCATGCACCACCGCGTTGCGGCCGACCGTGACCCGGTCGCCGATATGGGTCGGCAGCGATTCGGTGGCGATGTGGACGGTGGAGCGGGCGCCGAGCCAGAAGCGCTCGCCCGCGGTGATCGGCTGGCCGTCGCTGCGGATCACGCTGTCGTCCCCGAGCCAGGCCTGGGGCCCGAGGGTGGCGGTGCCGATCACGGTGCTGGCGCGCCCGCACCAGACGGGGCGGCTGGCGAAGACGGGCAGGATGCCGTCATGGGGCAGGATCAGATCGGGCGTCACGTCGCGGCTCGCTGTTCTTCGAAACGGCGCCGGTGGCGCGGTCCTATCCTTGAGCCATATAGGCTCGCGGGCAAATGGAGTAACGGGCTTGCGTGTAAACGCTCGGGCAGGTCCGTCCACGCCGCGTACGCGTTCCCGAAGAGGCGGTCATGACGGTCAGCATCCAGTCCGAGCCCTTCGACACCGCCGCCGAGATTGCCCGGATCGAGGCGGAACTGGCCGGGCGGGCGGGAGCGGTCGTGACCTTTTCCGGCCTCTGCCGCGACGAGGCGGGCCGGCTCGCCGCGCTGGAGCTGGAGCACTATCCCGGCATGGCCGAGGCCGAGATCGGTCGGGTGGTGGAGGAGGCGCGCGCCCGCTGGCCGGTCCAGGCGCTGCGGGTGATCCACCGCCACGGGCTGGTGCGGCCGGGCGAGGGCATCGTCCTCGTCGTCACCGCCTCGCCCCACCGCAAGGCCGCCTTCGCGGCGGCCGACTTCCTGATGGACTACCTCAAGACCCGCGCCCCGTTCTGGAAGCGCGAGCACCTTGCCGACGGCACCACCGGCGGCTGGGTCGAGGCGACGGAGGCCGACGCCGCCGCCGCCGAAGCCTGGACCTGACCCCTCGGCCTGCCCAGCCCCGGCCCGCCCGGACACCGCGAACGGAAAACCCCTCATGACGGCATCCCCTTCCAGCCCGCCGGGCGCGCGCCGCCTCGCGGTCGCCGGCATCGCGGTCGTGGCCTTCGCCGCCGCGCTCTGGCTCGCCTGGACCGCCTCGGCGACGCTGCTGCTGATCTTTTCCGGCATCCTGTTCGCCGTCTTCCTCGACGGTCTGACCCGCGGCCTCGGTTACGTCCTGCCGATCGGGCGCGGATGGCGCCTCGCCCTCGCCTGCCTCGTGCTGGCCGCCCTCGCCATCGGGCTCTCCGCCTTCGGCGGCGCCACCGTGGCGAGCCAGGCGCGCGACCTCGGCACCACGGTGCGCCAGCAATCGGAGACGGTGCGCGACTGGCTGAAGGAGCGCGGCATCGAGATCGACCTATCGCAGGGGGCGCCGGCGGGCCAGGGCGGCGGTGGTGATACCGGTCAGGGCGAGAGGGACGAGGGCAAGGAGGGGAAGGGCCAGAAGCAGGGCGGCCTCGCAGGTCTCGCCTCGGGCGCCCTGAAGAGCCCCGGCTCGCTCCTGTCGGATGCCGGCAGCGTGCTCGGCCCGGCCACGACCGTCGTGATTGCGCTGTTCAACGCGCTCGGCAACGTCCTCGTGATCGTCTTCCTCGGCGTGGCCATCGCCGCCGATCCGAAAAGCTACCGCGACGGCGCCCTGCGGCTCGTGCCGCCGCGCCACCGCGAGAAGGGCGCGCGCGTCCTCGACGGGTCGGGCGAGACCCTGCGGCACTGGCTGTTCGGACAGCTCGTGACCATGGCGGCGATCTTCGTGCTGACCTGGGCGGGGCTGAGCTTCCTCGGCATCGGCGGCGCGCTGATCCTCGGGCTCCAGGCCGGCCTGCTCGCCTTCGTGCCGACCATCGGGCCGCTGATCGCGGGCGTGGTGATCGTGCTGAGCAGCCTCGCCTCGGGGCTGAACGGATTGCTCGGGGCGCTCGGCGTCTACCTCGCGGTGCAGACGGCGGAGAGCTATGGCCTCACTCCGTTCATCCAGCGCCGCGCCCTCGACCTGCCGGCGGCGACGATCTTTTCCGGCCAGCTCCTGCTCGGCGTGCTGTTCGGCCTGTGGGGAGTGGCGCTCGCCCTGCCGCTGGTGGCGGTGATCAAGGTGCTGCTGGAAGAACTCTACATCGAGGACGGGGCCGAAGCGGAGGCCTGAGGCGTTCTCCGGCCGATCGCTTCGGCTTCGCCCCGCAATGATCCGTCAACAGAACGGTCCGCAGATCCTTGTTGGACCTGCGGACCGGTAATCGCCTTACGGCGCCATGTCGGGGACCGGCTTGACGGTGCCCGTCTCGGCCGGGGCGGGCGCCGGGGCCGGAGCCCCGATCTGCGGCGGCGGGGTGAGCTGCAGGTGCTCGCTGGTATAGGCGAGCTCCTGGTAGACCCGCTGCGGATCGCCGTTCAGCTTGGTGCCGTAGCTCGGCACGATCTGGCGGATCTTCGCCTGCCATTCCGGGCTGGCGACCTTCTGGGCGAAGACCTTCTCCAGCACGTTCAGCATGATCGGCGCGGCGGTGGAGGCGCCCGGCGAGGCGCCGAGCAGGGCGGCGATGCTGCCGTCCTTGGCCGCGACCACCTCGGTGCCGAGCTTGAGCACGCCGCCCTTCTCCGCATCGCGCTTGATGATCTGCACGCGCTGCCCGGCCTGGACCAGGCGCCACTCGTCCTTCTTGGCGTCGGGGAAATACTCGCGCAGGGCCTGGTAGCGGTCCTCGTCGGACAGCATCACTTGGCCGGCGAGATACTCGATCAGCGGGTACTGCTCGACGCCGACGCGGACCATCGGCCAGACATTGCTGGTGGTGGTCGAGGTCAGCAGGTCGAAGTAGGAGCCCTCCTTCAGGAACTTGGTCGAGAAGGTCGCGAACGGCCCGAACAGGATCACGCGCTTGCCGTCGAGCACCCGGGTGTCGAGATGCGGCACCGACATCGGCGGCGAGCCGACGGAGGCCTTGCCGTAGGCCTTGGCGAGATGGCGCAGGGCCACGTCCTGGTTCTCGGTGACGAGGAACGAGCCGCCGACGGGGAAGCCGGCATAATCGTCGGCCTCGGGGATGCCGGAGGCCTGCAGCAGGTGCAGGGCGCCGCCGCCCGCGCCGATGAACACGAACCGGGCATCGACCGTGGACCGGCTGCCGTCCTTCAGGTTCTTCGAGGTGACGCGCCAGGTGCCGTCCTTGTTGCGCGCGAAGCTCTCGACCTCGGTCGAGAGGCGAAGGTCGAACTTCGGCCCGCTCTTCAGCGAGGCGATGTACTGGCGGGTGACCTCACCCCACTCGCAATCGGTGCCGAGCGGCGACCACGTGGCGGCGACCTTCTGCTTCGGGTCGCGCCCCTCCATCATCAGGGGGACCCACTTCTTCACCTGCTCGGGGTCGGTCGAGAACTCCATCCCGGCAAAGAGCGGGCTGGCCTTGAGCGCCTCGTAGCGCTTGCGCAGATAGGTGATGTTGTCGTCGCCCCAGACGAAGCTCATGTGGGGCGTGGAATTGATGAAGGAGCGGGGGTTCTTCAGCACGCCCCTTTGCACCTGCCACGCCAGGAACTGGCGCGTGACCTGGAAGGCCTCGTTGATCTCGACGGCCTTGCCGATCTGGATGTTCCCCTTGGAATCCTCCGGCGTGTAGTTCAGCTCGGCCAGGGCGGAGTGGCCGGTGCCGGCATTGTTCCAGCCGTTGGAGCTTTCCAGCGCCACGCCGTCGAGCCGCTCGACCATCTCCAGCGACCAGTCGGGCTCGAGTTCGCGCAGCCAGACACCGAGCGTCGCGCTCATGATGCCGCCGCCGATCAGCAGGACATCGACCTTGCGGGGCTCGCCCGCGGCGAGCAGGGGCGAACCGGGCAGCGTCGTCGCCGCCAGACCTGCCAATGCGCCGCCGATAACCTGCCGCCGGTTCATCGGCATCGGGCTATGTTGCACATTCGCGGAGTGCATGTGCAGTTTATCGTCAGTTTTCATTTTATTTTTCGTGCCGCTCAAAAATTTATTGGTCCTGCGCGTCCGCTACAACGAGCACGCGCGAGCGACAACCCGGCGATTACATGGCTGCCATGCCCTGAAACCTTGAACATGCGCAGCCGATTGTCAGACCGCGTCGGGCGCGTTCGGCATCGCCGGAACGGGGTTGACCATAGGTCGCCAGTCGCGGGGCCGAACGAACCTCAGCGTGCGGCCGAGCGCTCGATCCGGCGGATGCTTCCGAGGATCGCCCGGGCGGCCTCGTGGCGCATCGCGCCGGTCTCGCAGGTCTTGCAGATCGCCCCGAGATAGCGGCCGTCGACCACCGTCTCGGCGAACAGACCCGACTTGAACCGCGGCGCCGCCTCGGTCTCGACGGCGATCCAGTCGCGCGGCCCGAATCGCTTGGGTCCGAGCGGGCGGCGGATGGAGGCGCCGGGGCTCGTACTCTTCAGGACCGCACGCAGGCGGAAGTAGCGGGACAGCGGCGAGGCGTGGAGCCCGGCGAGGCGGGCCGCGTCGTCCTCGCCCTCGACCGGGGCGGTCCGCAGGCGCAGGGTGCAGGCCTCCTTGGTGCGGGCGCAGGCCGGGGTCTCGCACACGATCCGCACGACGCGCCGGCCGGAGGCGTCGCCGGGGTCTTCGTCGGCATCCTCCAGCACCCAGCCCGCGGGCAGATCGAGCACGAAGCCCTGGTCGAGGCGCAGGGTCGTCGGTCCCGGAAGGGCCTCGGCCGCGTCGGTGCTCGCCTCCGGTGCGGGTTCCTCGGTGGAATTCGGCCTCTCCTCGGCCCGGGCCGGCGCGATGGCGAGCAGGCACGACAGGAGAAGAGCCGCACGGCCGCGGCGGAGGGGATCGGTCATCGGGCACGAGCCTCCGGGAGGTGGCGGTCGATCAGGGCCTCGGCGCGGGCGCGCGCCTCCGGCTCGAAGATCCGCAGCGGCACGGGCAGCACCTCGTCCCAGCGCATCGGCAGGATCATCAGGTCGCCGGCCTGCACCCGCCCGCGGAACAGCGGCCAGCCGAGATGCGCGTGCGCCCCGTCCTTCGCGGTGACGATGCCGGTCTCGCCGATCGCGATCTCGGCCTCGCCGGGCGGCGCCTCGGCTTCGAGCCGCCGGGCGAGATCCACCGCGAACCAGCGGCGCGCGTAAGCGTGGACCGCGAAGAACCCTGCGATCACCACGGCGGTGATGGCAGCCGGCTTCCAGAAATCGCTGGCGATCATCTCGGCGAAGAGCGGCAGCGCGTCGGCCAGCGGCACCCGGTAGGGATCGACCGCCCAGAGTATCAGGAGCAGGGCGGGATAGAGCAGGGACAGGCCCACGAGCCACGCGGCGGCCCCGGCGAGCCGGGCGCGGCGGGCCCAGGGATTTTCCAGGCTGCGCAGGATGAGCGGCACCCGCTCCTCCGCGGTCAGGCGCAGGGCGGCGCACACGGAATCGGGCCCCGTCGCCGGTTCGGCCGGCGGCGGGGCGGGGGCGGGCCGGCCGGCGCAGGCCTCGACCCAGCGCCGGATGCCCGCGATCGTCTCCGCGCTCAGGGACGCCTTGGGCAGGACGACCGGCACCTCGCCGATCTCCGTCGTCAGGAAGAGGTGGTGCCGGTCCTCCGCGAGCCCGCCGATGCGCGGCCAGGGCACGAAGCTCACGAGATCCGGCGCGGTCTGGGTCAGCCCGGCCCCGTCGAGCCGGTAGTGCACCGGGACCGGGCTCGGATCATCGCCGCCGCCGCCCGGCGGTCCCATCAGGGCCCGCACCCGGCGCCGGGCGAACCAGGGGTGAAGCGCGTAATGCGTGAGCAGGGCGAGCGTGATCAGCCCGAGGCCGGCGGCGAGCGGCAGTGGATCGAAGTCGGACAGGTCGCGCCAGAACGCCGACAGGCTGCGCCGGCCGCCCGAAGTCGCCCAGGCCGAGACCGTGCCGAGCAGCGCCAGGAACCACAGCACCGGCAGGCCCAGCGTGAGGATGCGCCGCCTTTGCGCCGCCAGCGGCCCCCTCTGCGCGTGGAGATTGCCGATGATCCGGTGCGCGAAGGTGAGCGGGGCGTCAAAAGTGAGCGGCGCCTCCGGAACGGGCGGGCGGCCGGAGAGGGCGGGGACGACGGGCAGGACGAGACTCCGGGACTTGCGTTCGAGGATGTCGGCGCCGATCAGCCGTCGCGGGCGGCGGCCGGGACCGCGGCGATGCCGGCGCCCGCGGCCCAGGCGTTGAGATCCTGCTTGCGGATCGCCGCCGCCATCATGTCGGGGAAGAGGTCCGGCGTGCAGGCGAAGGCGGGCACGCCGAGCGCGGCGAGCCGCGCGGCGAGCCCCCGGTCGTAGGCCGGTGCGCCCTCGTCGGAGAGGGCGAGCAGGGCCACCACCTGCACGCCCGCCCCGACGAGGCGCTGCGCCTGGGCGAGCAGGCCGGCCTCGACCCCGCCCTCGTAGAGATCGGAGATCAGCACCAGCACCGTGTCCTCGGGCCGGGTGATGCGCGAGGCGCAGTAGCCGACCGCCCGGTTGATGTCGGTGCCGCCGCCGAGCTGGACCGAGAACAGCACCTCGACCGGATCGTCCATCTCGTCGGAGAGATCGACCACCTCGGTGTCGAACACCACGAGCCGGGTCGAAACGGCCGGCAGCGAGGCCATCACCGCCCCGAAGATGCTCGAATAGACCACCGAGTTGGCCATCGAGCCGGATTGGTCGATGCACAGGATCACGTCCTTGAGCGATCCGCGGCTTTTTCGCCCGTGGCCGAGGCGGGTCTCGGGGATGATGGTGCGGTACTCCGCCTGATAGTGGCGCAGGTTCGCCCGGATGGTGCGGTTCCAGTCGATCTCGGCGTGGCGCGGGCGGCGGTTGATGCTGGCGCGGTCGATCGCCCCGGTCACGGCCTGGCGCAGGGGCTCCTCCAGCCGCTTCATCAGCGCGTCCACCACCTTGCGCACCACGAGGCGCGCCGTCTCCCTCGTGCGCCCGCCGAGCAGGCCGCGCATCGAGATCAGGGTCGAGACGAGGGAGACGTCGGGCTGGACCGCCTCCAGCATCTCCGGCTCGGTCAGCATCCGCTTGAGGTCGAGCCGCTCGAAGGCGTCGCGCTGCATCACCTGCACCACGGAGGCCGGAAAGTAGTCGCGGATGTCGCCGAGCCAGCGCGGCACGGAGGGCGCGGAGGCGCCCAAGCCCCCCTTGCGGTCGGAATCGTAGAGGGCGCCCATCGCCCGGTCGAGGCGCCCGTCGCGTTCGGACAGGGTGCAGCCCGTGCCCTCGGCCGCGCCGCCGCCCAGCACGAGGCGCCAGCGGCGGAGGCGTTCCGTCTCGTTCACGGCCTCGCTCATGCGGCGTCTCCCGTGGTTGCGTCCGCGCTTCGGACCGGCTCGGGGCCGAGCAGCAGGCGCAGGATCGGCAGCACCTTGGCCGCCCGCGCCGCATCGAAGCCCTGCGCACCTTCTGCCGCGCCTGGGGCCACGCCGCCCGGCCGGGCCAGAGCCTCGCCGATCGCCCGGCGCTCGGCGGGTGCCAGGGTCGCGAAGGTGCGGCGCACCAGCGGCAGCAGCTCGATGAACAGCGCCTCGTCGAGGCCGCAGAGCCATTCATCGACGACGGCGAGCAACTCGCGCCCGTGAATCAGCACCGTGCCGCTGTCTTCGAGAAAACCCTCGATCCAGGCGGCGGCGGGGGCGGCGCCGGAAGCTCGCGACAGGGCAAGCCGCAGGCGCTCGCCGGCCTCCTCCGCGTCGATGGCGCGATCATCGAACAAGAGCCGGACGGCGCGGCCGACGACGCGGCCGTGGACGTGTTCCTGATCGGCGAGCGCCCGCAGGGCCTCGCCCCACACCGCCTTCAGTTCCGGCTCCTCGATCAGCGCCACCGTGCCCGAGACGGCGACGATGCGCGCCTTGGCCGCTGCCGCCGCATCGTCGTCGAGGCTCTGGCAGGCGGCGACCAGCCCGGCGGCGGCCCGCGGCACGAGGCCCCGCACGACGGCGAGCACCGGCGCGGTGTCGGAGGAGCGCACGGAGCCGTAGCGGGCGAGTTCGGCGAGCGGCGGCAGCGCGTCCATCAGGTCGAACACGTCGGCCGAGACCGCGGCGCGGTCGTTGAGCGCGCGGATCACCTCCGCCGTCGCCTCGGCGAGGTCGGCGTCGAGCAGGGTGCCGATCAGGCCGGAGAGTTCGGCGACGCGGGTCGCCTCGCGGGCTCTGGTCCGCACCCGGCCGGCGGCGGCCTCGGCGATGGTGCCGCCTTCCGCCGAGGCTGCCACCAACTCGACCACCCATTCCGGCTGCCAAGCGAGGAACCAGCCCTCCTTGAAGGTGCCGCGCCCGCGCGCCTCCCGCCGCTCGCCCCAGGGGATGCCGATCAGGCTCAAGCGGTTGAGGAAGTGGCTGCGGGCGAGATCCGTCTCCTTGCGCAGGTCGAGGGTGATCTCGCCGGCGGCCGCGCCGGGTTTGAGGCGCAGGCGCCGGCACTGCGCCTCGAAATCCGCCTCGACCGGGGTGCCGGGGCTGTCCGGCGGGGTGGCGCCGAGGCGCTCGCCGATGACGAGCTTGCGCCGGATCAGCCCCATCGGCGCCGGATCGGCGAAGCAGAGCGTGGCCTGCGCCGCCTCGTCGAGATCGTCGAGGGAGGGCCGGGACCGGCCGCGGAAACCCGCCAGCGCCTCGGCGAGCCGGGCCGCCTCGATCACCGAGGCCGGGGAGGCGTCGAGATCGTTCTCGCGCAGCAGGGCGGCGGCGCGGGCGAGCCAGCGGGCGGCGACCCTTCCCTCGTGGTGCCACAGGTTGTCGTACCATTCCGGCGAGAGCACCCCGGCGCGGTAGCCGGAGGCGAAGGCCAGCCGCTCGTAGGACCAGGGCGCCCAGGCGGCGGCGACCTTGGTCTTGGGCAGGTTTTTGAGTGTTGCGGCGTCGGCGGTCGCCTGGCCCTTGGCGTCGTGGCGGGCGAGCGCCGGCACGTGCCACGCGCCGCAGACCACGGCGATGCGCTCGAACCCCTCCTTGGCCGCCCGCCGGATCGCCGCGCGCATATGCGCCTCGCGGGCCTCCTCACGAAAGGCATCTTCGGGGTCGGGTTCGGCGCCCTCGCGCAAAGCCGCCATCGCCTCACCGATCGCGGCGAACACGTCGCCGTCGGCGCCCGCGCGGCTCTCGACCAGGGCGTCCCACCAGCGCTCGCCGTCCGGGTAGCCGGCCAGCGCCGCGAGTTCGCCGAGCGGGTCGCGCCGGATCGCGGCGGCAGCCGGGGCGGGCTCAGGCTCGGACGGTGCTTCCGCCGCCTCAGAGACCGGCTCCGCATCGATCGGCGCGGCCTCGGTGGGGGATTCTGCCTCGCCGAAGCCGTCGGCGAGCTGGTTGGCGTGCGGCAGATCGATGAAGCGCAGGGTCGCGCCCGCCGCGACGCCAAAGCGCATCGCCACCCATTCCGGCGAGAAGGCCGCGAAGGGGAAGAAGGCGCAAGTTCGCGGCCGGTCGGGCCGGTAGACGAGGAGCGCCACGGGCGGCGCCATCGCCTCGTGGGCGGCCAACGGGATCAGCGCGTCGGCATCCGGCGGCCCCTCGATCAGCAGGCAGTCGGGCTCGAGCGCCTCGAGTGCCGCCTTGAGCGAGCGGGCCGAGCCGGGGCCGTGGTGGCGGATGCCGAAGAGACGGATATCGGGCATCGCTCGGGTCACGCGCTCGCGCGGGCGGCCTTATAAAAGTCCTTCCAGCCGTCGCGCTCCTTGACCACGGTCTCGAGGTACTCGCGCCAGACGATGGCGTCCTGCACCGGGTCCTTCACCACGGCGCCCGTGATGCCGGAGACGAGGTCGTGGGCCGAGAGGCGGCCGTCGCCGAAATGCGCGGCGAGCGCCAGTCCGCTGCCGACGACGCTGATGGCCTCCGCCGTCGAGAGCGTGCCGGAGGGCTGCTTCACCTTGCTCTTGCCGTCCGCCGTCACCCCCTCGCGCAATTCGCGGAAGATCGTGACGACGCGGCGGATCTGGTCGGCGCCCGGCGGCTCGGCCGGGATCTCGAAGGCGCGGCCGAGCGCGGCGACGCGGCTCTCGACGATGGCGATCTCGGCCTCGATCGTGGCGGGCGGGGGCAGCACCACGGTGTTGAAGCGGCGCTTGAGCGCGCTCGACAATTCGTTGACGCCGCGATCCCGGTTGTTGGCGGTGGCGATGAGGTTGAAGCCCTTTTGCGCCGGCACCTCCTCGTTCAGCTCGGGGATCGGCAGCGTCTTCTCCGAGAGGATGGTGATGAAGCTGTCCTGCGTCTCAGAAGGGATGCGGGTCAGCTCCTCGACGCGGGCGATGCGCCCCTCCGACATCGCCCGCATCACCGGCGAGCCCACCACCGCCTCGCGGCTCGGCCCCTTGGCGAGAAGCAGCGCGTAGTTCCAGCCGTAGCGGATCGCCTCCTCGCTGGTGCCGGCGGTGCCCTGCACGATCAGGCGCGAGGTGCCGCAGATCGCCGCCGCGAGATGCTCGCTGACCCAGCTCTTGGCGGTGCCCGGCACGCCGAGCAGCAGCAGCGCCCGATCGGTGGCGAGCGTGGCCACCGCGACCTCCATCAGGCGCCGGTCGCCGATATATTTCGGGGTGACCTCGAAGCCCGACAGGAGTCTGCCGCCGAGCAGATAGGTGACCACGGCCTGCGGCGACATCTGCCAGTTCGGCGGGCGCGGCCGGTCGTCGGATTCGCGGAGCGCCGCGATCTCCTCGGCGAAGGCATCCTCGGCGGCCTGGCGAAGCTGCGCGGCCTTGACGGCGTGGGTCGATGTCATCCTTGGGCCGTTCTCCCTGTGGTGGTCTCCGGTCGGAAGTCGCGCCGGATCGCGGCGCGCAGGTCCAGCACACCCGTCAATCCCGCGAGCTGCGTGCGCAGGCGGTCGCCCTCCCCCTCCGGCAGGCGCGCCAGGAGGGCGGCGGCCGCGGCGGCGTTGTCGTCGCTCGGCCAGAGCCGGTCGCCGAGGCGGGCGATCACCCAGGGCTTGGCCAGATCGCGCCGCAGGGCGTCCGAGCCGCGGGTGACGAAGGCGAGCCAGTCGAGGAGCGCGGCGCTGAAGGCTTCCGAAAAATGCTCAGGGCCTTGGCCCAGCACCGCCAGCACCACCTCGATCTTGCGGGCGCGGATCAGCGCGCCGACTCGCGCCTCCCACTCGGCATCGGGCAGGAGGTCGAGCGCCTCCGCCCACATGCCCAGAACCTCGTTGGTGCGGCGGACGCCGGTGACCTTGCCCTCGTAGGCTTCCGCCGTGATGTCGGCCATTGCCGCCGTCCAGGCTGAATCGAGGCTGCGCTTGGCCGCCGAGAACAGCCCGTGGAAGACCGGATCGGCCCACTCGCTGCGCAGGGCGAGCTCGATCCAGAGCCGGGGCGGATGCTCGGCGAAGGCGTGGAGCGGCGCGCGCGCCAGGATCGCCCGCAGCAGGCCGGCCCGGGCACCGCCGCCGCGCCGCTCCCACGAGTTCGCCTCGACGCCGTCGCGGGCCAACTCCGGACTCTCCTCCGGCAGGGTGACGACGAGGCTGTGCGCGGTGCCGCCCAGCAGCTTGCGCTTGCTCTCGACGCTCAGCGCGGCGCGGGCGCGGGCCGCCATGCGCTCGGCGTAGCGTGAGCCGGGAAGGCCCGGCAGCAGGCGCTGCGCGGCGAGCCGCACGCCGCTGGCGCGGTCGTCGAGGCAGGCTTCGAGAAAGGGTTCGTCGGCCGCCGACAGGCCGGTCGCCAGCGCGTGGACCAGGGCCTCGCGGATATCCGCCTTCTCCTTGCGGAAGACCGGTTCCAGGGCGGCGCGGGCGCCCTCGGGATCGCGGGCGCGCAAGGCGGTGAAGGCGGCGCGGCGCTCGGCCACCGTGCCTTCGGTCCAATCCGCCGTCTCCGCCGCCTCCCCCGTCTCGGCCGGGATCTCGCCGCAGGCGCGGGCGAGCCAGTCGAGTTCGGCGCCGATGACGGCAGGGGCGGTCGCCGGCAGGCTGTCGCGCTGCTGCATCAGCGCCTGGAGCAGCCAGGCGGGCGGGCGCAGGCCTGAGGCGGCGGCGAGGTCGAACCACTCCTCGACGCGTTTACGCGCGCCGGTGCCCTCGGTGAGGAGGCCGTAGAGCCGGGTCGCGGCCGCCGGTGGGCATTCGGGCCCGAAGGTGTCGCGCGGCTCAGGTGGCGCCAGCGCCTCCGGCCCGAGCCCCGTGCCGGCGAGGTGGTGGACGCCTTCCGCGGCGAGCCGGACCAGCAGGGCGCCGCCGGGATCGCTTTCCGCGACCAGACCGGCGAGCGGACCGGGGGCGGCGGGCGGGGCGCGTTCGGCCCCGAGGAGCGCGGCGGCGAGCACCGGCTCCCAGCCATCCGGTGCGCGATCGACAGTCTCCATCATGCCACCTGCAACAGGACCGGCTGCGCGCCCTGCGCCGGCATCGCGTAGAGGCGCCCCTCCGTCACCAGGGCGAGCGGCTGCAGGCCGTAGCCGTCGTAGAGGCCGAACAGATCGACCGGGCGGCCCGCCGCCACGGCGAGCAGGCTCGGCAGGCGCGGATCGGCCCGGAGCGCGAGGCAACCGGTCTCGTCCCCCGCCGCCAAGGCGGGCAACGAACCTGTCTTGCCGCTGGCTGCCGCGGCGGCGAGGCGCCCGAGCCGCACATTCAGGAGGCGCACCGGCCAGCGCTCACACCAGGGCGCGCGGGCCAGCACCTCGGCGAAGGTGTCCCGCGCCGCCGCGACGCTAGCCGCGCCGGGCAGAGCCGCCTCGGCCGCCGGGCCGGCGGCACCATCACGAAAGACGGCCCGCAGCGGCGGGTCGCCGGGCTGGAAGGCGAGCGCGCCGGAAAAGTCCTGGCCGGCGGCGGGGGCCGGCGGCAGGGGCGAGCCTGCGGTCCCGTAATCGATCACCTGGGCCAGGGCGCCGCTGGCGCGGCCGACGAGCCAGACCGAGCGGGCGGTGAGCCGATCCTCCTCCTCGACCGCGTGGGCCAGCACCGCCCAGGTGTCGGCATGGTCCGGGCGGGCGGCCATCTCCTCGGCGGTGACGGGGTAGCCGAGCGCCGCGCGCACGCCGGCCGCCTGCTCGGGCGCGAGCGCGTCGAGGCGGCGGGCGGCCCGGAGCAGCAGGGCGAGCCGGCCGAGGCCGAGGGCGAGCGCCGCCTCCGGCCGGGGCGCGCCTGCTTGAGGTGCGGCGGCGATCAGTCCCGGCAGGGCGCGCACGCGCCGGGCGAGGCCGGGAGCCTGCCCGTCCACGAGGCGGCCGGCCATGCGGTCCCAGAAGGCGTAGGGTTCGGAGCGCGCGGCGGCCAGCCCGCGCCGCATCAGGTCGCGGAGCCAGAGATCGAGTTCGTCGAGTGCCGCCGCGACCCGGTCCTCGCGGGCCTGCCGGCGCTTGGCCTGCGCCCGCTCGTCGACGGGCTTGGCCGGCTCCTTCGCCCGCGTCTCGGCCGCCGCGGCGCGGCTCTCGCGCCCCTTCATCCAGGCGGCGGCCCAGTCCGGCGGCGCGCCCTCGGCGATCGGCGAGGCCGCATCGACCAGCATCAGGCCGAGACCGTGCTTGCAGGGGAACTTGCGGCTCGGGCAGGTGCATTTCGAGGCCGGGCCGGCGAGATCCGCCACCGTGCGGTAGGGGCTCGCCCCGCTGCCCTTGATCTCGCCCCAGATCACCGTCCCCGCCCGGCCGAGGCCGGCCCATTTCTGCGGTTTCGCCTGATCCTGCCCGGCCTTGCGGCTCGACGCATCGGGGGCGAGATCGAGGATCTGGGCAGTCGTCAGGCTCATGCGGTCGGCGGGTTGGATGTCCGTCAGTCGAATCGTTGATGCGTCAGCTTAAACAGATCGGCTTGATGAGCAAGTTTTCCTTGAAATCCCGATTTT
Organism: Methylorubrum populi; assembly: GCF_002355515.1. Classification (NCBI taxonomy): domain Bacteria; kingdom Pseudomonadati; phylum Pseudomonadota; class Alphaproteobacteria; order Hyphomicrobiales; family Methylobacteriaceae; genus Methylorubrum; species Methylorubrum populi. Next base: position 1,674,956 of record NZ_AP014809.1, read on the forward strand.
CGCTGAGCCGGCAACCGTCTTGACGGCCTTTGTTCTGAGGCTAATCTGAGAATAGTTCCAGTTTAACGCCTTTGGCGCGAATCATAGCCTGGGGGGTGCTCAGCCCTGCTCGTCGGTGTTGCGCCATTCCCGCTCGAAGGGCAGGCGCCAGGCTTGCGGCGCCACGAGCTGGTGGATCGATTTCGGGCCCCAGGAGCCCGGCGCGTAGAGCCGCACCGGCGGCGGCGCTTCCAGGAGCGGGGTCGAGACCTCCCACAGCCGCTCGATGCCCTCGGCGGTGGTGAACAGGGTGTGATCGCCGCGCATGGCGTCGAGGATCAGCCGCTCGTAGGCCTCCAGCACCTCGCCCATCAGGCCGGTATCCTTCATGTTGAACTGGAGCGAGAGCTTGTCGAGCCGCATCCCCGGCCCCGGCCGCTTGCCGTAGAACGACAGCGACATCTTGGAGGCGTCGGCGAGATCGAAGGTGAGGTGGTCGGGCCCCTGCGCGCCGACCCCCGAATTGACCGGGAACATGCTTTTCGGCGGTTCGCGGAAGGCGATCGAGATGATGCGCTGCCCCTCCGCCATCCGCTTGCCGGTGCGCAGGAAGAACGGCACCCCGGCCCAGCGCCAGTTGTCGATGCGGCACTTGAGGGCGATGAAGGTCTCGGTGTCCGATTGCGGATCGACGCCGGGCTCGGATCGGTAGCCGGCATACTGACCGCGCACCACCTCCCGCGGGTCGAGCGGGAGCATCGAGCGGAACACCTTGTTCTTCTCTTCCGAGATCGGGCCCGGTTCGAGCGAGGTCGGCGGCTCCATCGCCATGAAGCCGAGGATCTGGAACAGGTGGGTCACCACCATGTCGCGATAGGCACCCGTCGCCTCGTAGAAGGCGGCGCGGGTGCTGAGGCCCAGGGTCTCCGGCACGTCGATCTGCACGTGGTCGATGAAGGTGCGGTTCCAGATCGGCTCGAACAGGCCGTTGGCGAAGCGGAAGGCCAGGATGTTCTGCGCCGGCTCCTTGCCGAGGAAGTGGTCGATGCGGAAAATCTGGTCCTCGGAAAACACCTCGTGCAGCCGGTCGTTGAGCGCCACCGCGCTCTCCAGATCGGTGCCGAACGGCTTCTCCATGACGATGCGCGAGCCCGCGGCGAGATCCGCCTCGGCGAGCAGCCGCACCACGGTCAGAGCGGCGGCGGGCGGCACGCTGAGATAGTGCAGGCGCTGACACGGCTGCCCGAAGCTCGCCTCGGCCCGGCCCACCGCCGCGGCGAGCGCCTCGGCGCCGGCGGAGAGCGGCACGTAGTCGAGCCGTTCGGCGAAGGCCGCCCATTCCCCGTCCCCGGCCTGGCGGGTGAAGAACTGGTCGATCGCCTTGCGCGCGCGTTCGCGGAACGCCTCGATGCCGAGATCGTCCAGCGACACGCCGACGATGCGCAGATCGGGGATGAAGCCGGCACTGAACAGGTGGAACAGGCCGGGCAGCAGCTTTCGCTGGGCGAGGTCGCCGGTGGCGCCGACGAGGACGACGACCTGCGGCATTTTCGGGCCGACGCCCGCCCCCAGCCGTGACGCGCGCGATCCTGCCAAGCGGGCCTCCATCGGCGCGCCGGACTTGCGCGCACAGGATGAGGTAGGGCCAGGGCGATTCGTGCCAAGCTTGCGCGGTTGCGGCGCGTCAGTCGGGATTGCGCAATACCAAGATCGGGTACACCTTGCCGGCCGGAGGGATTGATGTCGCGCAACACGTCCGTCTCACTCGGCGAGCACTTTGCACAGTTCATCGACCGTCAGGTCGAGAGGGGACGTTACGGCTCCGCCAGCGAAGTGGTCCGGGCCGGGCTTCGTCTCCTGGAGGAGCAGGAGGCCGCCCTCGACACGCTCCGGGCCGCACTGATCGAGGGGGAGGAGAGCGGCTCGCCCGAGCCGTTCGACACGGAGGCCTTCCTCCGGGAGAAGCGTGAGGGCGCGCACCGCGGATGAGCGTCCGCCTCTCGCCGAGGGCGCGGGCGGATCTCAGCCGGATATGGGACGATTCGGCCGAGCGCTGGGGGGCGGATCAGGCCGACCGCTATACCCGCCTTCTGGCCGAGGGTTTCGATCGACTGGCCGAGGATCCGGCTCGGGGTCGGAGGGCGGACGAGATCCGCAGCGGGTATTTCCGCTTCTCCGTGGGCTCGCACGTCCTGTTCTACCGCCTGAGCACCGACGGCGGCATCGAGATCATCCGCATCCTTCACGGGCGGATGGATTTCAAACGCCATCTTTGAGGCGTCCCTGCGAAGGGAACGGTTAGGGGATCGGTGCGCCTCGGGCGCGGTGACGCATCGCGCGGGCGCGCCATCCGCTCCATCTCGGAGCGATGCCCGCCCTCCCCGACCGTTTCGAAGCGACCGCCGCCCGCCTGCGCGCCTGCCGGCTCTGCCGCGACGCGCCGCTCTACGGCGCACCCCTGCCGCACGAGCCGCGGCCGGTGGTGCAGGGCTCGGCCACCGCGCGGCTGCTGATCGCGAGTCAGGCGCCGGGCAATCGGGCGCATCGCAGCGGCATCCCGTTCAGCGACCCGTCCGGCCGGCGCCTGCGGGCGTGGCTCGGGCTCGACGAGGCGAGCTTCTACGATCCCGGGCGGGTGGCGATCCTGCCGATGGGCGCCTGCTTTCCCGGCCTCGACGCCAAGGGCGGCGACCGGCCGCCGCGGCGGGAATGTGCGCCCGCGTGGCGGGCCGACCTGCTGGCCGGACTGCCGCGCCTCGACCTGATCCTGGTGATCGGCCAGTACGCGCAAGCCTGGCATCTCGGGCCGCGGCCGGGCGGCCTCACCGAGACGGTCGCGGGCTGGCGCGCCATCCTCGCGGCGTCCGGGCGGCCGCGGGTGCTGCCGCTACCGCATCCCTCCTGGCGCAACAACGGCTGGCTCAGGACGAATCCGTGGTTCGAGGCGGAGCTTCTGCCGGTGCTGCGGGCCGAGGTGGCGCGGGTGATGGCAAAGGGTTCGGACTGACGGGCCGGGGCTGTCGCTCAGGGTGGCCCCCGGCGATCCGTTCGATCAGCCGAGCGGCCCATCCGGCCTACCGAAGCGCGGCCTCGTATCCCCACGCCCGGACGCCGGGATGTTTGGGCGACATCCGATCCTGCGAGGTTCGAGATCGGAGTCGGCCACCGTCGAGCCCGAATCCGGCACACAGGCGTGAAGGAGCGCGATGTTGACAGGCAGCCCCCTTGAGGGGATCGCTGCCGCGCAAGCCACCGACGAGAGTCCGATGCCGGAGAGTGCCGACCCCCGCGACCGCCTGATCGTCGCCCTCGACCTGCCCGACGTGGCGGCGGCCGAGCGGCTCGTCGCGCGCATCGGCGATGCGGCGACCTTCTACAAGATCGGTTACCGGCTCGCCTATGCGGGCGGGCTCGACTTCGCCGCCCGCCTCGCGGCGGAAGGCAAGAAAACCTTCCTCGATCTCAAGCTCCACGATATCGGCAACACCGTCGAGGAGGGGGTGCGCTCGGCCTCCGCGCTCGGCGCGACCTTCCTGACGGTGCATGCCTATCCGCAGACCATGCGCGCGGCCGTGCGCGGGCGGTCGTCGGGCCTGAAGATCCTCGCCGTCACCGTGCTGACCTCCTACGACGACGCGGACGCGGCGGAAGCCGGCTACGCCCTGCCGGTCGCCGACCTCGTCGCGCGCCGCGCGGAACAGGCCGCGGTCATCGGCATCGACGGCATCGTCTGCTCGGCGGCCGAGGCGCAAGCGGTGCGCGGACGGATCGGTCCCTCGGGTCTGATCGTGACGCCCGGCATCCGGCCGGCGGGCGCGGAGGCCGGTGACCAGAAGCGGGTGATGACACCGGCGCAGGCGCGGGCGGCGGGCATCGACCACGTGGTGGTCGGGCGCCCGATCACCGGGGCCGAGGACCCCCGCGCGATCGCGCAGAGAATCGTTGCCGAGATGGAGGATGCCTGAAATGGCCAAGGGCTACTGGATCGTGCGGGTCGATGTGAGCGACGCCGAGGCCTACAAGGCCTACGCGGCGGCCAACGGCGCCGCCTTCGCCCGCTTCGGCGGCCGCTTTCTCGTGCGCGGCGGCGCCTTTGAGGCGGTGGCGGGGCAGGCGCGGGCCCGCAACGTGATCGTCGAGTTCCCGAGCTACGAGGACGCGCTCGCCTGCTGGAACTCCGACCTCTACCAATCGGCCCGCGCCCTGCAGAAGGGCGGCGCCGAGGCCGACATCCTGGTGATCGAGGGCTATGACGGGCCGCAGCCGGTCGTCTCCGAGCCGGCGCCGACGCCGGGCGCCGCGTCGGAATAGCGGGGCTCCCTCCCGGCAGGCCGCCTCAGCGGCCCGCCGTCCGCAGGGCGCCGAGCAGGAAGGCGATCATCACCGGCAGCGGCGGCTCGATCGTGTTGGGCTGGCGGCCGACCAGCATCGGATGGCAGTAGCGCGTGATCCCGGCCTGGAGGCAGGCCGCCGCGCTCGTCGGGTCGCCGGCAGCGAAGGCGCCCTCGCGCATCCCGTCGGCCACCACCCGCGCGAGAACGGCGCCGATGCGGTCGACATGCGCCTGGCAGACGCCCCAACTCTCGCTCATCGCCGCCTCGACCATCTCGTGGACGCGCGGATGCGCCTCGAAGCGGCGGCGGCAATCGTCGTGGAGCGCGGTGATGATCCGGGCCAGCCGCTCGGGCGCGTCGAGCTTCGGCGCGGCGGCGATGGCGGCGATCATTGCCTCGATCTCGCCGGTCAGTTGCTCGACCACGGCCTCGTTGATCGCCTTCTTCGACTCGAAGAAGCGGTAGACGTTGGCCGGGCTCATCTTGAGCGTGCGGGCGATGTCGGCGACCGTCGTCTTCTGGTAGCCGATCTCTTGGAACGAGCGGGCCGCCGCCTCGACGATCCGATCGCGCGTCGTCGGCGCGGTCTCGTCCGAGGGTGGAAGAATGTGGGCCGTGGCGGCGGGCATCGTCGTCAGTACCTAAGCTTTGACACCGGTCGCGTCAAAACGGATCGACGCGAAGGGTTGGCTTCACAAAGCACCAGAGGGGCAGGCTGTTCCAACGCCTCCGCTCGGGTCCCGGAACCGCGCCGTTCCTCCCGTGATTGCCCCGGGATCGACGCCTCCGAAACGCCGCGCCCGGCCCTGTCGCGATCCGCCGGCGCAACCATCGGACGGCGGATCCTTCCGCGGATGGGACGTGCTCATGAAGCTCGACGGCAAGCGGGCCCTGATTACCGGCGCCGATTCCGGAATCGGCCGGGCGACTGCGATCCTGTTCGCGCGGGAAGGCGCGGACGTCGCGATCACCTACAACACCGACGCGGCCGGCATCGCCGAGACCGCGGCCGCCGTCGAGGCGGCCGGCCGCCGGGCGCTCGTCATCCAGGACGATGTCGGCGATCCGGCCTCGGTCACCCGGACCTTCGAGACCGCCGGGCGCGATCTCGGCACGCTCGACATCCTGATCAACAATGCCGGGCAGGCGATGGGCGGCATGGAGGTCGCCGAGATGGACGACGCGGTGCTGGAGCGCATCTTGCGCGTCAACCTGATGGCGCCGCTGTTCTGCGCCCGCGCCTTCATCCGCATGCGGCGTGCGGCCGCCGCCAGCCGGCCGGCCGGCGGCAAGATCGTGATCGTCTCCTCGGTCGCCCAGCACCTGCCGACCCCCGGCAGCGCGCCCTACGGCATGTCGAAGGCGGGGGTCGGCTCGCTCTGCCGCAGCCTGTCCCGGGAACTCGCCGAGGACCGGATCAACGTCAACAACATCGCCCCCGGCCTGATCGAGACGCCGATGACCGCCGACCGCTTCGAGCACACCGAGACGCTCGAGCAATCGCTCGCGCGCATCCCGTGGCACCGGGCCGGTCAGCCGGACGAGATCGCCCGGGCCGCGCTCTACCTGGCCAGCGCGGACTCGGATTACGTGACGGGGCACACGCTCGTGGTCGATGGCGGGCTGACCATGCAATGGGGCGGTGCGTGAGGGCGCCCGACCCCCGGGAACGGCCCCGCGCGCCTGCGATGGGCATGCGACCGGCATGCGTGGGATTGAGCGGGGTGGTCGAAACACAACCTTAACGCCCTTGCGGCAGCGTGCTCGCATGAGCTTCTTCGCGCGCTCCTCCGGCAAGGCTGCACGAACCGCATCGGCCGAGCCGTCCGCGGCCGGGCCGGCGGCATCGCCCGCGAGCCCGTCGCCGGCGACGGCGCCGGAACAGGCCGACCGCTCTTCTGATCGCGCCATGATCGACGTCGTCGAGGCCGACGTGATGACGGCGATCGACGGTGTCGGGGGATCGATCATCGCCACCCGCGACGAAGTCGGCCGGATGCGGGAGGGCGTGGGCCGAATCCGGACGCAGATGGAGCGGCTCGCCGCTGCCGCGGAGGGCGCGGCGGGGATGACGGGGGGCATGCTCGACACCAGCCGGCTCCTCTCCTCCACCTCGGAGCGCATCGCCGGAGCCATGGATCAGGCCGGCCACCACCTCGCGACCGCGGCCGACCGTTCCGTGGAGGCGCGCGCGCTGCTGGCCGAGCTGGAGCGGGCGGGCGACGAGATCGCCAGCGTCGTCGAGACCATCGCCGCGGTCTCGCGGCAGACCAACCTGCTCGCCCTGAATGCGACGATCGAGGCGGCGCGCGCGGGCGAGGCGGGGCGGGGCTTCGCCGTGGTCGCGGGGGAGGTCAAGGCGCTGGCCGTCGAGACGGGCCGCGCCGCCGCGGACGTGCGCAACCGCATCGCCCGGCTGCGCGAGGGGGCTCAAGCCTCGGGCGCGGCGATCGCCGCCATGACCGAGGCGGTTGATGCGATGCGTCCGGCCTTCGCCACCGTCCGCGGCGTCACCGGGGATCAGGCCGCGACGGTCGGCGCGCTCGCCGACGAGGCGCAGCAGGCGGCCGCTTTCGTCTCGGGCGTGAGCCGCGACACGAGCGCGGCGACGGCCGCCGCCACCGACGTGGACGGCCTCGCCCAACGGGCCGAGAGCGCCAGTGCCGCCGCCTCGGTTCAGACCGAGGCGCTCGGACGCCGCTTCGTCGCGGTGATCCGCCAGACCGAGATGGGGGATCGCCGCCGCTTCGACCGCTACCCGATCGAGCGCGTCGTGACGCTGGCCGGCACCTCCGGGCGGACGATCGATCTGAGCCGGGGCGGCGTCCTGATCGAGGCGATCCCCGGCCTGCGCGCCGAGCCCGGCGCACGGCTCGTGCTCGAGATCGAGCGGATCGGGGCGCTCACGGTCCGGGTCGTCGGCATCAGCACCATGGGCCTGCACTGCGCCTTCGAGGGGCTGGCTCCAGCGGCCGAGGCCGCCCTCGCCGCGACGCTCGCCGAGGTCGAGGCGGATTACGCGCCGATGATCGCCACCGCCCAGGGCATGGCCCGTCGCATGGCGGCGGTGATGGAGGCGGAGATCGCGGCCGGACGCCTGACGCCGGAGATCCTGTTCGACACGGCCTATCGGCCGATCCCCGGCACCGACCCGCAGCAATTCCTCACCCAGGCCGTCCCAGTGCTGGAGCGCCTGCTGTCGCCGCTGATCGAGCCGCCGCTGCAGGCCGATCCGCGCATGCTGTTCTGCATCCCGACCGACCGCAACGGCTTCCTGCCGGTTCACAATGCGCGGGTGTCGCAGCCACAGCGGCCGGATGATCCGGTCTGGAACAACGCCCATTGCCGCAACCGGCGCATCTTCGACGACCGAACCGGTATCACCGCTTCACGCTCGACCCGGCCGTTCACCGTGCAATCCTACCGGCGCGAGGTCGGAAGCGCGTGGGTCCTCGTGCGTGAGATCGACGCGCCGATCCGGGTGCTCGGGCGGCACTGGGGCGCCTGCCGCACCGCTTACCGGTTCTGACGTACCCGTCAGGAGCCGAACTGCGAGCCGAGCTGCTCGAGATATTCGGCGAGGTCGAGACCGCCGACGCGCCGGCCGTACTCGAAGCGCATGCCGCGACGGATATCGACCTGGGTCGAGCGGGTGTTGAGCGTGAAGGGTCGGACACAGACCCAGGCGCCGTCGGTGCGGTGCTCGAAGAAGCCGAGGATATCGTGAGGGGCGGCCATGGTTCGTCTCGCGGGGGGATGCGAGGAACCAACGGGGGACGATGAGAAGAGTTCAATCCTCCCGCCGCCCTTTCTCCGTGCAGGACTTGTCCGGAGTGCCGGAGAGACTTGATATGGTCAAGCTTGGTCTTCGGATTGCCGGATAAGGACAGCCTGGACCTGAACAGGCCGCGATCAGAGCCGGCCGGTCGAGCCGAAGCCGCCCTGCCCGCGTCCGGAGGACGGCGCCTCCGGCTCCGAGGCAGCCTCGCGAATCTCGAAGTCCGGACGGAGGACGCGGGTGAAGACGAGCTGCGCGATGCGCTCGCCCGGCTCGATGCGGATCGCCGCCCCGCGACCGGACGGGTTGCGGTTCCAGGCGGAGATCATCAGCGGCCCCTCGTAATCGGCGTCGATCACTCCGGTGCCGTTGCCGAGCACAAGTCCGTCCCGGTGCCCGAGGCCGGAGCGGGCGAAAACCAGCCCGCACCAGCCGGGATCGCCGATCCGCACCGAGACGCCGGCCGGGATCAGCGCGGGCGGCGCCTGCGGTTCCAGGAGCAGCGGCGCGTCGAGGCAGGCATGCAGGTCGAGCCCCGCGGCCGCCGCGCTGCCCCAGCGGGGAAAGCCCCACCCGGTGAGACGCGGATCGAGCAGGTGGAGGCCGACCTTCGGGGGAGAGTCTGACAAGGCGCTTCTCGACGTCCGGGTTGCGGTGCGGGAAGAGCTTTCCGCGAAGCGGCCGCCCGGAGCAATCGGGAGCGGTCTTGTGCTGCCTCGGATGTTGTCTTGCTTGGATGCTGTCTTGGGTGAAAGTGAGAGTGAGCGGATGGCGCGCTGGGTGGCGGGGCTGGACGGGTGCCGAGGTGCCTGGGCGGGCGCCCTGATCGATCTCGACGACCCGGCGCGCTGGCGCTGTACCCGCGTCCCGCGGGTGATCGATCTCCTCGACGGGCCGGAGGCACCGGCCTGCATCGGCATCGACGTGCCGATCGGCCTGCCCGACCGGGTGAGCGGCGGGGGACGCTCCGCCGACCGGGCGGCGCGGGCATTGCTCGGGGCGGGGCGGTCCAGCGTCTTCCCGGTGCCGCCGCGCCCGGCGGTCTATGCCGCGAGCTACGACGCGGCCAAGGCGCTGTCGCGGGCGGGATCCGAGCCGCCCTTCGCACCCTCGATCCAGTGCTGGAACATCCTGCGCTACGTCCGCGAGGTCGACGAATTGCTGCGCGGGCGGCCCGACCTCGTCGCGCGGCTGCACGAGGTGCATCCGGAGGTCGCGTTCTTCCGCCTCAACGGCGACAGGTGCCTGGGCGCGGGCAAGAAGGGCCCGGCCCGCGCCGAGGGCCTCGCCGAGCGCCGGGCGCTCCTGATCGCCGCCGGGCTGCCCGCGGCGCTGGTCGGCTCGCGGCCGCCGCCGGGGGTCGGGGCCGACGACCATCTCGATGCCATGGCCGCCCTCGTTGTGGCCCGCGACATCGCAGCGGGACGCGCCGAGCCGCTTCCCAACGCGGTCGAGCGCGACAGCTATGGCCTGCCGATCGTGATCTGGGCGCCCGCGGCCCCGGCGGTCGCGCCGCCGTGAGCCTGTCCCGCCCCGTCACTTGTGCGTGAGGAGCCGAGCCCGTGACCGACCTTCCCGACGCGGATCTTCCCGAGGCAGACCTGCCGACCCGCGACATTGCCCGCGCCCTGGTGTTCGACCCCTCGAACCGGCTGCTCCTGATCGAGTACGAGGCCGTGCGCCCGATCGATCCGGCCCATCCGGAGGCCCTCGGCTTCTGGTTCATGCCCGGCGGCGGGCTGGAGCCGGGCGAGAGCCACGAAGAGGCGTGCCGGCGCGAACTCTCGGAGGAGATCGGCGTTGCCGACGTCGAACTCGGTCCCTGCGTCGCCGTCTGCGACGGGCCGTTCCGCCTGTTCCGCAAGCCGCGCTGGGCCCGCGAGCGCTACTTCGTGGTCCGGCTCGCGAGCGACGCCGTCGATACGAGCCGGCTGGCCGAGACGGAGGACAACCCCGTGCGCGGAACCCGCTGGTGGCCGCTCGCCGAACTGGCCGCCTCGGCGGAGCGCATCGAGCCCGCCGGACTGGCCGAGCTGGCGCAACGAATCGCCGCCGGCGACGTTCCGGACCAGCCCGTCCGCCTCGACTGGCAGAACGCTTGAGCCGTTCGCGCGAGACGCTCCCCGCGAACCGTGGCGCGGCGCGCCTGACCGGTCGATGGCGGGATCGTGTCCGATCCGGCCCTTTCGGGCGTGCCATGGGACTCCACCATGGGAACGCGCCCGCTCAGGATGTGCGCAAGCGCATTCGCCGGAGGGGATGGATTTCGAGGCTCGGATCGTTTGGTAAGCGCGTCCCTCAGATGGCAAGGATGAAAGGACAACCCTCCATGTTTCCGCAGGTTCTGACCGATGGCTATCGCAGCTTCCTCGGCGAGCGGCTGCCGAGCGAGCGGCGCAAGTACGAGACGCTCGGCAAGGAAGGCCAGGAGCCGGAAGTGCTGCTGATCGGCTGCTGTGACAGCCGCGTCGCCCCGGAGGTGATTTTCGATACGGGGCCGGGCCAGATCTTCACGATCCGCAACGTGGCCAACATCGTCCCGCCCGCCGAGCGCGACACCGCCTATCACGGCACCTCCTCGGCGATCGAGTTCGCGGTCCAGGCCCTGAAGGTGAAGCACATCGTCGTGCTCGGCCACGCCACCTGCGGCGGCATCAAGGCCGCCGGGCTCGGTGCCGACCCGCTCTCCTCGGGCAACTTCATCGGCCGCTGGGTCTCGCTGGTCGAGCCGGCCAAGAAGAAGCTCGCCGAGGCCGGCGACACCCCGGACAAGGAGGGTTTCCTCACCCGCCTCGAATACGCGATGATCGGCCAGAGCCTCGAGAACCTGATGACCTTCGACTTCATCCGCGAGGCCGTCGAGGCGGGCCGCCTGCACCTGCACGGCGCGCATTTCGGCATCGTCACCGGCGAACTGCGCATCCGTGATCCGAAGACCGGTGAATTCCATTCCGTGGTCGAGCGCGACGGGCAGACGCTCGCCGCCTCCGCCCTGATCAGCTGCGCCGGCGCCTAACCGCTTCGGCCGCCCGGCGACGGGTCTGCGGCGCCTCCGCCCGGAGGCGCCGTTTTCGTATCCGCCGCCGAGGCGCGCACGGCAGCGACGAGGCCATCACCGCTCGATCGAAGCGGGACCCGTATCGGCGAGCCCGCCGACAGGATCCGGACACGAAAAAAGACGGCGGACCTTTCGGCCCGCCGCCTTCAATTCCGTCGGAGCGATGCGTCTTAGCGGGCGCCCGGGAGACGCTGGGCCATGCTGTAGTGCTGCTGCAGCACCGGCAGGGCCTGCTGGGCGTAGTTGCGCAGGGCCGGGTTCGGGCCCGCCTGGGCGTAGGACTGCGTCATGCTGATCGACATCTGGTGCGCCATCACCTGCTGCTGGCCGTAGAGCCGGTCGAAGCGGGCGCCGGGCGGGGTGGCGTTCAGCTCGGCCAGCATCTGCTGCTGCTGCGGGTTCGGCTGCACCACGGTGGTGCCCGCGGTGGTGTCCGGGTCGAAGGCACGGGCGCCGGCGGCGGCGCCGCGGCTCAGGCCGGTGCCGGCCCCCTCGATCGCGCCGACCGGGCCACCCTGCAGGGTGCCGCCGACCACGCCGGTCGCCACGCCCGTGGCCGCGCCGACCGCGCCGCCGGCAATGGCGAGCGGAGCCTCGACCAGGCCGCCGACGAGGCCGCCGGGGCCGGCCTGACGGGCGGCCATGTAGTTGCGCTCGCCGCCGGCCAGAGCGACGTTGGCGGCCTGATGGTCACGCAGGGCCTCGCGGGCATAGGCCCGCACCGCCGGGTTGCGGCTCTTCTGCAGCGCGATCTGGGCGGACTGGATCTCGAAGGCATTTGCCTGCATGGCGTCCAGGCGGAAGTCGCCCCCGACCTGGGCGAAAGCGGGGGTCGCCATGGCGACGACGAGAGCGGACGCAGCAGCGTATTTCTTCAGCATACCAAACCTCAAATATCGGATTGCCGACATGCGGACTGGCCTCGACGACCGAATGCACCGGTCGAGGCCGTGAAGATCACTTCGACGCGTCAACGACGACCTTCCACGCTGGTTCCCGAAATTTGAATAAGCTTTTTCAACCCGATCCCATGCGGGGAAAACTGGTCCTCGTGCAGGGGCTTCGCGCCCTGGCCGCGCTGATGGTGGTCGTTCACCACGCGCAGAACGAGGCGATGATCCTGGCCGGGCGCACGGGAACTGACTTCGTCCCGCGCGACGGGCTGCCCTGGCCGGCGGGTGTCGACATCTTCTTCGTCATCTCCGGCTTCATCATCGTCCACGCGGCGGCCCCGCTCTACGGCCGGCCGGGCGCGCGGGGGCGCTTCATCGCCCACCGCATCGCCCGCCTCGTGCCGCTCTACTGGCTCGTCACCGGGCTCTATCTCGCCCTCGGTCTGGCCGTGCCCGCCCTGCTCAGCGGCGAGGGCGGACCGCCGGACGCGGCGCGCACCCTCGCCTCGTTCCTGTTCTGGCCGATGGCGCGGCCCGACGGGGCGGTGCTGCCGCTCTACGGGCTGGGCTGGACCCTGAACTACGAGATGGCCTTCTACGCCCTGTTCGCCCTCGGCCTCGGTTTCTCGCGGCGCGGCGCCGTGGCGTGGCTGGTCGCCGCCCTGGCGCTCGTCGTCCTCGCCGGGCGGCTGATCCCCGCGCCGCCGGTCCCCCTCGCCTTCTGGTCCGATCCGATCGTGCTCGAATTCGCCCTCGGCGCCGGGCTCGCGCTGCTGCGCAACGAGGGCTGGCGCCTGCACGCACCGGCCCGGGCCGCGCTCGCCGCGGCGGGTCTGTTCGGGCTCGCCGCCGCGCCGGACGCGCCGGCGCTGCGCCTCCTCGCCTGGGGCCTGCCCGCCGCGCTCCTCGTGGCGGCGGCGGTCCTCGGCCGGGACCGGCCCGAAGCCGCGCGCGGCGGCTGGGCCGCCCGCCTCCTCGGCGCGGCCGAGCGGCTGGGGGATGCCTCCTACGCCCTCTACCTGCTGCATCCCTTCGTGCTGCGGGCCGTCCGCGAAGGGCTGCTGCGCAGCGGCTTCGCGGTCACGCTCGGCCCCTGGCCGGGCCTGGTGCTGATGGTCGTGCTGACCCTGCCCGCCGCGCTCCTCGCCCACCAGTTGCTGGAACGGCCGCTGACGCGCCTCGTCCGCCGCGCCCTCGAACCCGCGCGCCCCGCCGGGGCATCGGAAAGCGCCGCGACGCCCGAGCGATGAGGGCGGAGCCGGGAGCGGCGACGAGGGCGGGGATGACCGCTCGCCCCGCGGTTTTCCCCGACCCCGTTTCGAACTAGCCTTTTGCCGGACACGTCGCTCTCGCTCCTCGCACGCCCCTCGCATCCTTCGGAGGCCGGCCATGAAGACCCTGCTCGTTCCGGTCACCCTCCACGACGCCCTGCCCTCGGTCTTTGCCACGGCCGTGCTGGTGGCGCGCCGCTTCGGCAGCCTGATTGAGGGTGTCTCGTTGCGCCCGGCGCTCGCCGAATACGTGCCCGTGGACATGGTCGGCGGCATGACGTGGCTGCGGGACGAGGAGGCCGACCAGGCCGAGGCGCAGGATGCCGGGCAGCGCTTCGTCGCGGCGATGGAGGCGGCCGGCCTGCCGCGCCGCGAACCCGGCGCCTCCTGCGCCCCGGACGCCGCGGCCAATGCCGGGCCGCGCTACCGCTGGCAGCCCGACGTGCCGCCCGGCGACGCCTTCCTCGGCCAGTACGCGCGGCTATTCTCGGCGACCGTCGTCGGCCGGCCCGGGGCCGATGACGGTGCGCCGCGCATGACCACCTTCGAGACCGCCCTGTTCGAGAGCGGGCGCCCGATCCTGCTGGCGCCACCCGAGGCCCCATCCTGCCTCGGCGAGGCGATCCTGATCGCCTGGAACGGTTCGACCGAGACGGCACGGGCTATCGCATTCGCCATGCCGTTCCTGCGCCGGGCCCGGCGCGTGCTCGTGCTCAGCGCCGAAGGCGGCATGGTGCCGGGCCCGAGCGCGGAGGACGTGGCGCGCTCGCTCGCCTGCGAGGGGATCGAGGCCGCGCACAAGGCGCTCCCCGCCGGCCGCCGCACCCCCGGCGAACTCTACCTCGACCATGCCGAATCGTTCGGCTGCGATCTCCTGATCAAGGGCGCCTATACCCAGAGCCGCCTTCGCCAGATGATTTTCGGCGGCCCGACCAGCCACATCCTGTCGCACGCGACCGTGCCGGTGCTGATGGCGCACTGAGCGGCGGCGCCTGCGCCCGCGATCCGCCGACCTGAGGATTTTTCGTTGTCCGCGAGGACGTTCGGCCGAACGTGCCGCCAAGCCTGCGCCGGCTCACGGGGCCGCTGCGGATCCGGGGGCGATGGCGACGATGCCTCGCGCCGTATTCAATCGTGCCCTTCGGGAGTTGCCATGACGGAGTTCGATGGCTAAATTCCTGAAAAGGTTGAAGTTTTCAATCATTCTAATCTGCGATCGCCTCAAATCGGCCGGTTTCCGGTGGCTTTGAGCGGCGCGAATGATCGGAAGGCTTCGGGCTCCGCCGGTTCTCACGGGCCAGCATTTCCGACAGGCACGACAGGTTGCGATCGCCCGCATGATTGTCTGCTCTTGCAACGTCCTCTCCGACGGACAGGTACGCGCGTGCCTGCAACCGGGTCCGGGCTGCCCCCGTACCCCCGCCCAGGTCTATGGATGCCTCGGCTGCAGCCCGAAATGCGGGCGCTGCGCGCGCACCATCCGCTCGATCCTGCGCAAGGCCATGGACGAGGCCGCTCCCGCTCACGCCTGCTCGAGCGCCTGCGAAGCGTCTTGCAGTTTGGGATCATTCCAAACTACAAGGGAGCCGGAGGGCGTCGCAGCCTGAGACGAGCGCTCGTTCGTCCCGACGCCTCGCGAGGAGAGTGACGGATGAAGGGCGATGCCAAGGTCATCGAGTATCTCAACCGGGGCCTGCGCAGCGAGCTGACGGCCGTCAACCAGTACTGGCTGCACTTCCGTCTGCTGAACGACTGGGGCTACGTCGATCTCGCCAAGTTCTGGCGCAAGGAATCGATCGAGGAGATGAACCACGCCGACCGGTTCATCGACCGGATCCTGTTCCTCGACGGCTTCCCGAACCTGCAGGAGCTCGATCCGCTGCGGATCGGCCAGAACGTGCAGGAGATCATCGAGTGTGATCTCGCCGCCGAGAACGAGGCGCGCGCGCTCTATCTCGAGGCCGCCAAGTACTGCGATTCGATCAACGACCGCGTCTCCAAGCGGCTGTTCGAGGATCTGGCCGAGGACGAGGAAGGCCATATCGACTTCCTCGAGACGCAGCTCGACCTGATCGGCCAGATCGGCCTGCCGCTCTACGCCCAGCGCCATGTCGGCGGCCTGGAGCAGATCGCGCCCGAGACGGAGTGACCGCGAGCGTACCCTCTCCCCGCGGGCGGGGAGAGGGCTTCATGCCCCCTTGTCGGGGCACGAAGCGAGGCGGTAGCCGAGGGTGAGGGGGCGCTTCCGGAAGAGCCTCATCCGGAGCCGCCCCCTCACCTTCGCTCCGGCTTCGCCTCCGCTACCGGCCTGCACGACAGGGTGCAGGCCGGCCTCTCCCCGCGTACGGGGAGAGGGGATCGCGCGTCCCGTTTCGATACTGGTCTTTACGCCGGCGGGCGGCCCACCAGCACCGGCTGCGCGTTCGCCCGTTCCGGGAACAGCGC
This sequence comes from Methylorubrum populi, assembly GCF_002355515.1. Taxonomy (NCBI): domain Bacteria; kingdom Pseudomonadati; phylum Pseudomonadota; class Alphaproteobacteria; order Hyphomicrobiales; family Methylobacteriaceae; genus Methylorubrum; species Methylorubrum populi. The sequence goes on from NZ_AP014809.1 coordinate 1,690,714, forward strand.
CTTGAGATTGCGCAGCTTCGGCGCGTCGTTGACGGCGATGTAGCTGTTGGTCGGGTGGAGCGTCATGTAGTCCTGGTGGTAGCCCTCCGCCGGGTAGAAGGCGCCGGCCTCGATCCGAGTGGCGATGGGCTTCGAGAAGATCTTCGCCCCGTCTAGCTGGGCGATGTAGGCCTTGGCCACCGCGGCCTGCTCCGCATCCGTGGGGAAGAGTGCCGAGCGGTATTGCGGGCCGGTATCGGGGCCCTGCCGGTCCACCTCGGTCGGGTCGAGCGCCACCGAGAAGAAGATCTGCAACAGCTCGTCGTAACGCACCACCGCCGGGTCGTAGGTGACCTGCACCGCCTCCGCATGGCCGGTGCGGCCGGTGCCGACCTCCTCGTAGCGGGCGCTCGCCCGGGTGCCGCCGGCATAGCCCGAGACCGCGTTCTTCACGCCCTTCACGTGCTGGAACACGCCCTGCACGCCCCAGAAGCAGCCGCCTGCGAAGGTGGCCGTGCGCAGACCTGAGCTTTCCCTGCCCGCACTCTCCTTGGCGGTCATCGCCGCCGCGGGCAGGCGCTGCCCACCCTCTTCCGCGGAGGCCGGCGCCAGGGGAAGGGCGGCGCCCGCGAGCAGGAGGAGACCGGTGAGGCCGCCGAGCAGAAGCGGCAGGCGCGGGCGAAGGCGTTCGGGCATCATGGTCTCGATCCTCGCTGTTCGTGCTCGTCTCGGACGCGCGCCTCAGGCCGGACCGTCGGCGGAGGGCTCGAAGCGCAGCGACACGCCGTTCATGCAGTAGCGCAGGCCGGTCGGCTTCGGGCCATCCTCGAAGACGTGGCCGAGATGGCCGCCGCAGCGGCGGCAATGCACCTCCGTGCGCCGCATGCCGTAGGCGGTGTCGATCTGCGTGCCGACCGCGCCGGGCAGCGGTTCGAAGAAGCTCGGCCAGCCGGTGCCGCTCTCGAACTTGGTCTTCGAGGAGAACAGCGGCAAGTCGCAGCCGGCGCAGGAGAAGCGGCCCGGGCGCTTCTCGCCGTTGAGCGGACTCGTATAGGCCCGCTCGGTGCCGTGCTCGCGCAGCACCCGGTAGGCGGCGGGCGAGAGCTGGGCGCGCCACTCGGCCTCGGATTTCTCGATCTCGAAATGCCCGCCCGCAGCGGGACCGGCCATGACGGCCGTGAGACGGGAGGCGGCGAGCAGGCCCAGCAGCGAGGCTCCGGCTCGCAAGGTCTGGCGGCGGTTCATGCGCGGGGACTCCAACGGACCAGGCCGCTTGCGCGCGTGAGAGGAGGACGGCTTCCTCTCGAAGCTCGGGCGGCGTGTGAAGGACACTCAATCGCGCGCAATCGATAGCATGGATCGGCTCGGTTCGCCGCGAAGACGAACCGCCGCAGGCGTTCCGGCTGCCGCCGCGCGGTCCTCGGCTCGGCCGGCGCCTCGGCCTGTGCCCTGATCGGCACAAAGAAAACCCCGCTGCCGACGGGGCGCGGGGCGAGGAGGGTTGGTGATGACATCCTCGGAGGGACATCCGAGGCAGGGACAGCGTTAAGCCTGAGCTGACGCGGCCGCATTGACATCCGTTAGGGTTGCACGGCCCGGTCCGGTGACAAGCGCGTGTTCGCTGGCCGCGTAAGCCGAGGATCGGCTGGGGCATGTGCGCCAGCGAACGCTGCCATCCGCTCCGCCCCCTCGGCGCTCCGCGCCGCGTTGACGCTTGGGAACGCGCACATTACCTCCTGTTGTCAGCCGGCCAAGACAGGCTCTCGAGACACGCTCGCGGGCGCATCGTTCCGCCCGCCACACGACAGCGGGACCGTCGGTGCCGGGCCGCTCGGGACCGGTTCCAGGGCCGGCACCCGGGACACGCCATGGATTCCACCCTCACCCAGAACGCCGGGCGCGACGCCGAGACCGTCCTGCGGCAGGACGCGCGGCGGACGGTCTACGAGGCCTCGCCGGCCTCGGACCCGCGCAGTCCCGTCATGCCGTTTTCCGCCGACGAGCCGCTCGCCATGGATTCCGGCGCGCGCCTCGGCCCGTTCCAGATCGCCTACCAGACCGCCGGCACCCTCAACGCCGAGCGCTCGAACGCGGTGCTGATCTGCCACGCGCTCACCGGCGACCAGCACTTCGCCCACCGCCACCCCGTCACGGGCAAGCCCGGCTGGTGGGAGACCCTGGTGGGGCCGGGCAAGCCGGTCGACACCGACCGCTACTTCGTCGTCTGCTCGAACGTCATCGGCTCCTGCATGGGCTCGACCGGGCCCGCCTCGCTCAATCCGGAGACCGGGCGTCCCTACGGGCTCGACTTCCCGCTCGTGACGATCCGCGACATGGTCCGCGCCCAGGCGATGCTGCTCGACCGGCTCGGCATTTCCGATCTGTTCCTCTGTATCGGCGGCTCGATGGGCGGCATGCAGGTGCTGCAATGGGCCTCGCTCTTCCCCGAGCGGGTGTTTGCCGCGATGCCGATCGCCACCGGCGCGCGCCACTCGGCGCAGAACATCGCCTTCCACGAGGTCGGCCGGCAGGCGATCATGGCCGACCCCGCCTGGGCCGACGGACGCTATCTCGAAGAGGGCACGCGGCCGGCCAAGGGCCTGGGCGTCGCGCGGATGGGCGCGCACATCACCTACCTGTCGGAGCCCGCGCTGCACCGCAAGTTCGGCCGCCGCCTGCAGAACCGGGCCGCGCCGACCTTCTCCTTCAACGCCGACTTCCAGATCGAGAGCTACCTGCGCCACCAGGGCCTCAGCTTCGTCGAGCGCTTCGACGCCAACGCCTATCTCTACCTGACGCGGGCGATGGACTATTTCGACCTCGCCGAGGACCATGGCGGCGTGCTGGCCAACGCCTTCCGCGGTTCGAAGACCCGCTTCTGCGTCATGTCCTTCACCTCGGACTGGCTGTTTCCGACCGCCGATTCCCGCGCCATCGTCCACGCCCTGAACGCGGTGGCCGCGCCCGTCGCCTTCGTCGAGGTCGAGAGCGACAAGGGCCACGACGCCTTCCTGCTCGACGAGCCGGCGATGTTCTCCGCCGCCAGGGGCTTCATCGACGCGGCGGCCCGGGCGCGAGGACTGTAGATCACGATGAGCGAGAGCCTGACCGACGCCGCCTCGGGCGTGCCGTGGGACGCCGCCGAATCCCTGCCGCGGGGCGAGGGCGCGGCCCGCATCGACCATATCGTCGTGCTCGGCCTCGTGCCGCCGGGCGCGCGCGTCCTCGATATCGGCTGCGGCGACGGTTCGCTCCTGGCGCTGCTGCGGGATCGGCGCGGGGTCGACGGCCGCGGCATCGAATTGTCGCGCGAGGGCGTCAACGCCTGCCTCGCCCGCGGCCTGCCGGTGATCCAGGGCGACGCCGACACCGATCTCGCCAACTATCCCGACGACGCCTTCGACGTAGTGGTCCTGTCCCAGACCATCCAGGCCACCCGCAACCCGCGCATCGTGCTGGAGCACCTCCTGCGGATCGGCCGGCAGGTCATCATCTCGTTCCCGAATTTCGGCCATTGGCGGGTGCGGGCCGAACTCGCCTTCCGCGGCCGGATGCCCGTCACCGAGATCATGCCGGAGACGTGGTACGAGACCCCCAACATCCATCATTGCACGATCCGCGACTTCGTCGGCCTGTGCCGCGACGTCGGCGCCCGCATCGAGAAGGCCACCGCCCTCGACGCACGGGGACGCCCGATGCGCTTCTCGATGCCGTGGTGGTTCTGGAACCTGATCGGCGCGCAGGGGGTGTTCCTGCTGCGGCGCGGCGGGGAGAGGGGGTGAGCCCTCCGTCGCCATCGCCGCGGCGGATCGTGATCCTCGGACCGCCGGGCAGTGGGAAATCGACCCTCGCCCGCCGTTTCGGCGCCCGGCACGGCCTGCCGGTGTTCCATCTCGACCGGGCCTATTGGCGTCCCGGCTGGGTGGAGGCCGAGCCCGTTTCCTTCCGCGCCGAGGTCGAGCGGATCGCCGCCCTCCCGGCCTGGGTCGTTGACGGCAATTACACGGACACGATCGAGCCCCGGTTCGCGCGGGCCGATACGGTGATCTACCTCGACATGCCGGCGTGGCGCTGCACAGCGCGGGTGCTGCGGCGGACGCTGTCGAGCTTGAAGCGGGTTCGCCGCGACGGGCCCGACGGCTGCCCGGAGCAGCTCAGCTTCGCCTTCCTGCATTACACGGCGACGTGGAACCGCATCCGCCGGGCGCGCAGCCTCGCTCTGGTCGAGAGCTTCGCCGGCCGGTGGATCGTCCTGCGCGGGGCGTCCGCGGTCCGCCGTTTCGCGGCCGGTTGATCGTCACAGCGTTCCCGACGTGTCCGTCACCGGGGCCGAGCCGCCCATCGCCACGGCGACGGGGTGGCCGTGGCGGGCAAGGTCGGCGCGGCCCTCGGCGAGCAGCGCGTCGGAGGCCGTCTCGATCCGGTTCTGCACCTCGGCGAGGAAGGCGGCGCGGGACAGGCCCGGCGGGATCACCGGCAGGAACTCGATCACCGTGGTGCCCGGCATCCGGCGGAAGCCTCGGCGGCGCCAGTACAGGCCGGTGTTCAGGGCCACCGGCAGGCAGGGCACGTTCAGCGCCGCGTAGAGGTGGGAGGCGCCCTGCTTGTAGGCGGGCGGGGCCCCGGCCGGGCGGCGGGTGCCCTCGGGGAAGATGATGAGCTGGCGCCCGTCGCGGATCGCCCCGGCCGCCGCCGCGTTCAGCGCCGCCATGGTCTTGGCGCCCTTGGAGCGGTCGATCGGCACCATCCCGCCCCGGCCGAGATACCAGCCGATCACGGGAATCCACATCAGCTCGCGCTTGAGCACGTAGGCGAAATCCTCGAACGCCACCGTGAGCGCCAGGGTCTCCAGGGCCGATTGGTGCTTGGCGGCCACCAGCAGCGGGCCCGGCGGGATGTTCTCCAGGCCGCGGAACTCCACCCGCGCTCCGCCGACGACCCGCAGCAGGGCCATCACCGTGCGGCCCCAGAACTGGGCCACCCGGATGACGGCCTTGCGCGAGGCGAGCGCCGGCAGGCCGAAGATCGCGATCAGGGTCGTCGCGACGTAGAACGAGAGGTTGAAGGCGAGCGAACGGAGGAGGAGCATCGGTGGTCCGCGTGAGGCTGCCGCTCCTTTATCGCGGGTGTCCGCGCTTGCCCACCGTCGCCTTGCGGAAACCCGCGTCAGCGGCCCCTTCGTCGCCCCTTCGCGGCGCTCCCGGCCATCGGCTCATCCGGCTCGCTTGCGGCCGAGCCCGGCTGGTCACCGGGGCCGGCTACGGGATCGGCGAAGGTGATGCGAGTTGCAGAAGGGTTCTGGTCGGGCCGATCGCCGTAATGCAGAAGTGCGCTATAGCACTTCATAGGAATTATTTCTGAAAATCCAGATCTATATCCCGGGGATTCTCGATAGATACGTGAGCTATAGCGGAATGTTCGCGCTGACAGATGATTTTTACGATCGCATATCTTGTCGATAGCCTGGATGTAAGGGGATGGAGAGGGCGTTCGCGAGCGAGCGGCCCCTCCTTGGAGCGCGCGCGGAGCGGCATCCATGGTCTGTGCCCCGTGTCTTCGCCTTCCCTGCCCGCCCGGCGCGGTGTCGGATCGCCTCGGGGCCGGCCGTTCTTCGGAGGTGTTCGCCGAGGGATCGGACCGGGTGGTGAAGCTCTACCGCCGGCCCTTCGAGCCGGAGGCGGTGGCCAACGAACTGGCGGCGAGCCGCCTCGCCCACGGTTTCGGCCTGCCGGTGCCGCAGGCCTTCGGCATCGTCGGACGGGCCGGGCGCACCGGCATCCTGTTCATGCGTCTCGACGGGCCGCCGATGATCCTGCGCTACGCCTGCAACCCGCTCGGGCTGCTGCTCGCGCTGCGCCGCTTGGCGCGGATCCAGCACGCGGTCCACGCCTTCCCCGCCGCAGGGCTACCCTCGCTTCATGCCCGTCTGCGCCATGAGATCGAGGGCGCGCGGGTGCCCGAGCCTCTGCGAGAGGCGGCGCTGGCCGCCCTCGCCCGGTTGCCGGAGGGGGATCGGCTCTGTCACGGCGACCTGCATCCCGGCAACGTGATCTCGACCCGGGCCGGGCTGCACCTGATCGATTGGCAGAAGGCCGCCGCCGGCGATCCCGCCGCGGATGCGGCCCGCTCCGAACTGATGCTGCGCTACGGCCGGTTCGGCCCCGCCTGGTTCAGCCGGCTCGCCCCCGTGCGGTTGGCGCGCCAGCTGATCGCGGCGTGGTACGTGGCGGGCTACCGCGCGGCGAGCGGCCTGCCCCGGGAGGCCATCGCCGCGTGGCACCTGCCGGTGACGGTCGCGCGCCTGTTCGGCCAGCCCTCCGACACCGACGCCGAACTGCTGGCGGCGGTCGAGGCGCTGGCGCGCGAAAGTCCGAGTCCCGAAAAGGCGAACCGTTTCGCGGGTCCGGGGCAGAGCTCCGGTTCGGACCCGGTCGGGGACGCTGCCGCTCAAGGCCCTTCGGCCAGCGTCCCCCGCTGACGCGGATCGGACGCCCCGGCGAGCAGGCCGTCCTCGGCCATCACCGAGTTGGCCGAGCCCGAGGTCGCGCCGACCTTCACATTGTGGCCCTTGGCCCGCAGCAGGGCGAGCGTGTCGGGCGAGATCCCCTCCTCGGCCATCAGCACGTCGGGCTGCCACTGGTGGTGAAGGCGCGGCGCCGCGACCGCCTGGGCGAGGTTCATGCGGAAATCGAGCACGTTCACGATGACCTGAAGCACCGTCGTGATGATGCGGCTGCCCCCCGGGCTTCCGGTGACGAGGAACAGTTTGCCGTCCCGAAACACGAAGGTCGGCGTCATCGAGGAGAGCGGGCGCGCCCCTGGCGCCACGGCGTTGGCCTCGCCGCCGACGAGGCCGTAGGCGTTGCGCGCGCCGGTCTTGGCGGAGAAGTCGTCCATCTCGTTGTTGAGCAGCACGCCCGTGCCCTCGGCGACGAGCCCGATCCCGTAGGAGAAGTTCAGCGTGTAGGTGTTGGAGACGGCGTTGCCCTGATCGTCCACCACCGAGAAATGCGTGGTCTGATCGGATTCGTGGGGGAGCGGATTGCCGGCGCTCACCTCCGCGGCGGTCTTCGCCCGATCCGGATCGATTTTTTCACGCAGGGCGGCGGCGTAGGGCTTGGCGGTGAGCCCCGCGACGGGGACCTCGGTCCGCGCGGGATCGCCGAGCCAGGTCGCCCGGTCGGCGTAGGCCGGCTTCATCGCTTCCGCCAGCATGTGCAGCGCCCCTGCGCTGCCCGCGCCCATCCCGGCGAGGTCGTAGCCCTCTAGGATGTTGAGGATCTCGATCAGATGCACCCCGCCGGAACTCGGCGGCGGCATCGAGACGATCTCGTAGCCGCGATAGCGGCCGCGCACCGGCGTGCGGATCTCCGGCCTGTAGGCGGCGAGGTCGGCCGTCGTCATGATCCCGCCCGCGCCCTGCACCGCCGCCGCGATCTTCTGGGCGATCGGCCCCTCGTAGAAGGCGTCCGGTCCCTGCTCGGCGATCGCCTTCAGGGTGTCGGCGAGGTCGGTCTGGCGCAGGATCGCGCCGCGCGGCAGCACGTGGTCGCCCTGGAAGAACACCGCCCGGCTCGACGGCCAATGCCCGAGCAGGCCCGCGGCCCGCGGCAGGGAATCCGCCAGGCCCGATTCGATCGGGATGCCGTCGCGGGCGAGCCGCTCCGCCGGGGCGATCAGTTCGGCCAGGGTGAACTTGCCCGAGCCGTAGCGCCGGTGAGCCTCGGCGAGGCCGCGCACCGTGCCGGGCACGCCCACCGCCTTCCCGGACCGGGTGGAGGCGGCGCGGTCAGGCTCGCCCTGCGGGTTCAGGAACATGTCGGCGGTGGCAGCGGCCGGGGCGGTCTCGCGGTAATCGATCGCGATCGTCTCCTTGCCGGTCTCCTTGCCGGTCTCCTTGCCAGTCTCCTTGCCTGTTTCCCCGCCCGTCTCCCTGGCCCCGGCGCGATGCACCATCATGAAGCCGCCGCCGCCGAGATTGCCCGCCCGCGGCAGCGTGACGGCCAGCGCGAAGCCGACCGCCACCGCCGCGTCGACGGCGTTGCCGCCCTTCCGCAGGATCTCGACGCCGACGCGGGTGGCGAGCGCGTCCTGCGACGAGACCATGCCGCGGCTGGCCAGAACCGGTAGGAGGCGGGCCTCGTCCGACTGGATCGGCGGCGGCTCGGGCGCGGGCGGCAGCGCCTGCGCGCGGGCCGGCCCCGAGAGGCCGGCCGGAAGGCCCGCGAGGGAAGCCGCCAGGGCGGCGGCCAGGAGAAGCGTGCGGGCGGCGCAGCGAACGGGCGAGGTCGGACTCATGTCGCGAACTTACCGCAAATGCGGGGCGCAGCCATGCTCCGCGGCACGCCGCACCGTCCGGCGCTACCGACCGCTCAGCGCCGGGCCGCCCGCGGTGCCGCCGGTGCCGGGCGGTCCGCTGGTCGGTGTGCCGCCGATCACGGCGCCCGGCGTGCCGCCGATCACGGCCGGCTCGTTCGGAGTGCCGGCCGGGGGAGCGGCCGTGCTCGGGCCGGGCACCGGCTGCGGCCCCGTGGCCGAGGCCTTCGGGCTCGGCGGTGAGGGCCGCGCGGCCTCGCCTGCCTGCGCCACGGCCGCGGTCGGAAGGCTCAGTGCCAGAGCCAGGGCGATCGTCGTGAACCGCATGGGGTGTCCTGTCCGGGGGAAGGGGCCTCCCTCAACCCGGCTTCCCCTGGAAAGTTCGTGCCGACCGATCCGGACCGCGCTCGCCCTCCCCGGGCATCGTCCCGGATACCGGATCCGGGACGATGCCAGCGGCTCTTGTTCTTGCATCTGTTCTTGCACCTTTTCTTCGAAAGCCGGTGCCGCCCTCTCGGGATGACGTTCTGGAGCGGCATCCGACCGGATTGCGTCAGGCCGGCAGCGCTCGGTCCTCGTTTCGACGCGCATGTTTTCGACGAGCCGGTGGCCACTTCGTCGGGATGCGCTCGAGCGGTGGCCGAGCCACTAGCGGGGATGGGCCCAGGCCGGGTCGCGCAGGTGCGGATCCGCGTCGCGCAGCGAGCGGCGGATCCGCCGCTCCGCCTCCGCCGGCTGATGATCGCGCAGCGATTCCTGATGGGCGTGGAAGTGGTGATCCCAGTGGCGCCTGCTGGCGTGCCACTCCACGGCCTCGACCGGGTGGCCGGCGACGAGGCCCTGCTGCAGTAGCGCGGGCATGGCGGAGGCCGCGGTGACGCCGAGAGTGCCGAGCACGAGGCCGGCTCCGATTGTGGGGACGAGTCGCATCGTCTTGTGTCTCCTCCACACACGGGGATCGTGTGTCCTGATTTGTCATAAAACGTTCACATGCCGGCTCCTCTTCCTGGAAAGCTGCGCGAATCGGTTTCAGAACCTGCTGAAATGATTGGGATTTTGTTCGACCGTGCGCCGTCACGCGCGGGGCCGAATGATTCATCCGGCGTGCCGGGGCAGGTCGCGTGCACTGCGTGCCCCGCCGCACCTGCAACGGAAGCCGTCCGGGAAGCGGGAGGTGGCGTCCTTTCCCCTCCGATGCGTCCCGCCGCCTTGACGGCGGACAGCACGATGCCGACGACCGGTCCCCAGGATGGGCAGGGACCGGCGTCGGCACCGATGGTCGTGCGGGGGAGGTGACGGCGGGCGGACGCGTGGCGTCTTGCCCGCCTGGGAGGCCGGTCAGGCGGCGTCTTCCGCGTCGTCTCCGTCGAGGATCGATTCCAGATCGCCCGTGAGCGCATCGAGCTGATCCGGTGTCGCCCGGATCTTGAACTTCGTTCCGTCCGCGGCTTCCACCGCGATCTCGATATGGTCCTCGACCCGTGCGGCGAGCGCCTGCTTGAGGGTGTAGGTCGTCACGTCCTTGGCCATGCGGTCTCCCGTAGCGGCGTTGATCGTCGGGAGGTGGGAAGCGCCGTGAGGCGGAGTCGTTCCTTCGCCTGATCCGTCCGTTGGTCCGTCGACAGGCTTGTCGGTCGGTCGCCCTCGGGGGGCCGGGCCGTTAAGCCGGCCTTGACGGCTTCGGCGGCATCCCGCCGCCATGAACGCGCCGAGGCTTCCCATTGCTCAGTTCGTGGCTCTGCTCTTGGCTCAACTCCTGGCACTGTCCGTGATCGGCGGCAGCCTGGGCCCGGCGGCGGCCGGGACGCGCGATCGCGAACTTTCTGAACAGACGCGGTCCCTCGAAGCGGTTTGGCACGGCTGCCTGCGTGAGGCCTATGCCCGGCAGCGGCCGGGACAGAGCCGGGCCGGCGCGCAACGCAACGTCCTCGACGAGTGCCGGGCGCACGAGGACCGGCTGGTGGCGGCCACGATGCGCGAACAGGCCCGCGAGGACGAGGCCGCGCGAAGGTCCGGCCTTCCCCTCGCCGTGCGGGCCGGGGCCGGAACCTGGGCCTGGGCGGCCTCGGTCGCGGCCTACATGGTCGATCCCGTGACCTCGTGGTGGCAGGGATGGCGTGCCGCCCGCTGAGGGCGCCCCACCGCTCAGAAGCGGTAGCCGATGCCGGCGCCGATGATCAGCATGTCGAGCCTGACGGTTGCGCTGCCGGATCCGATCCGGGAGACCTGCGGAGGCAGGAAGATCTTCTTGATCTCCAAGTTGGCGTACCAGTCGCCGACGAGGTGGTAGTCGAAGCCGGCCTGGAGCATCGGACCCAGTTGCGGGTCGGCCTTCATCGTGGTGACGAGCGGCTTTGCCGGATCGTAGGCGATCGGATGCGTGTAGCCGGCGCCGGCGCCGACATACGGGTTGAAGGCGTCGCCGGGCCGGAAGTGGAACTGCACCGCCCCGGTCGTGGAGAGGCTCCAGGTCGTGCCGACCGTCAGGTCGCCGATGACCGAGCCGCGGATCGAGGTCCGGGTCGACACGACGCCGATCTGGCCCGCCACCGCGAAATGATCGGACAGGAAATACGTCAGGTCGAGATCCGGCAGGGGACGCGCCGGGGTGATGACGCGTCCGCCGATCGGCTCGACCTGCGAGGACTGGCCGACCGGGATGCTGCCGATGACACGGCCGCGAACGAGGAGGCTCCCGGCGGCCAGTCCCCCTGCGGATGCCGTATCCGCGGCCGGATCGGCCGCCCGGCAGGGTGCGGAGGCCCCGAACAGGCCGAGCGCGATCGCGAGCGCGAGACCCCGTCGCGCCGCCTTCACCGGCCCTGACGTCCCGCCCGCGCCGCGCGACGGCCACCGGCGCCGGAGCGGCTTCCGGTCCGGCGCGGAGCGCTCGCGGCGGCGGTCTCGCCCGCACGCGGAAAGGGACAGGGCGATGGGTGCGAACATGATTGGTGTCGTTTCAAAGACGCGTGGGAGATCGGTTCAGGCCATCTCGGATCGCGGCTGCTCGCCGATCGAGATGTCATCCATGGCCCCGCGAAGCCCGGAAGGCGGCTCCGCTCGGACGGCCCTGGTCTCCGGCTGGGACGGCGCGGCCGGCCATTCCAGGCAGACGCGGTTTCGACCGTCCCTCTTGGCGGCGTAGAGGGCCGCGTCCGCCCGGGACAGGGCGGGCTCGATCCCCTCCTCGCCGGCGGCCACGATCGAGACCCCGATGCTGGCGGTCACGGTCACGGCCGTCCCATTCACGGAGAACGGCTGCCCCTCCGCCGTCCGTCGCAACCGCTCGGCGACGATGCTGGCGGCGGAGGATTCGGCCTGATCGAGCACGATCAGGAACTCCTCGCCGCCCCAGCGGGCGATGATGTCGTCCTTGCGCATCACGCTGCGAAGCCGCTCGGCGAAGCCGATCAGAACCGCGTCGCCGCCCTCGTGACCGTGGGTGTCGTTGATCGACTTGAAGTGGTCGATATCGGCCAACAGGATCGCGCAGCGTGGCGGGGAAGACGTGCGGCCCGCCCGCCGGCGTATCGCCGCGAACAGCCCGCGCCGGTTCGCCAGCCCGGTGAGCGGATCGGTCTCGGCCAAGCGGCTGAGCTTCAGGTGCGCCCGCTCGCTCACCATGGCGAGATAGCCGACCTGGATGAAGACGCCGCACCACAGGTCGAACAGCAGCGCGTAGACGCCGCCCTCGGGCGAGGCGAGGTGCTCGCTCGCGAATTGGACCACGCCGATCGTCAGGAGGAAGATGAACAGGTATCCGCCGAAGCCCGAGAGGACGATGTATTGCGTCCACAGGCGCATCGAGGCGGGCGTTCTCAGGATCTCTACGATGCACAGGGCCGTGCTCAGCGCGATGCCGCCGAACACCGTGCTGAGGCTCCACGCCACCGAGGCCCCGGCCGCGAGCAGGGCGCCGTAAGGCAGGCCGGACAAGAGGGCGAGCAGGACAACCTGCGGGATGCAGGCCGGCCGCTCGTAGAAGAGGCGCAGGCCCGCCCAGGACAGGGCGAGGCTCGCGCCGTACAGGACGTAGACGACGCATCCCTTCACAGGGGTCAGCGGGATGTTCGGCGGATCGCCCAGCATCAGGAGCGAGGCCGTCAGCGAACTGCACAGCGCGCTGGCCCAGACACCGAAGTAGACCTCGCGCGGATGCCGCAGCAGGGTGACCAAGAACACTAGGACGAAGGCGAGACGACTGCTGATGCTGGCGACCTGAAGCGTGTTGAAGTCGAGCATGGCCATTCAGGTCCTGTGCGGAAGGCCCGCATGTCGGGGGGCTCCGGTTCGGGAGCGGATGGCCGGTTCGGCGAGGGGCGGATCGAGAGGACGGTTCGGAGCCGAGCCGGCCGAGGGCCCGGTCGCGAGCGGCTGAGCGGCGAGGGCCATCACGGGGCCGCGCGTTTCGGGGATCGCGGCGATCGTGCCGTCCGCCGCTTCCCTCGCGTCTGCTCCCGGAGAAGCGACGTTACGGCCTCGCCCGGGAGCGGCCGGCCGAACAGGAAGCCCTGCAGCTCCGCGGAACCGATCTCGCGAAGCATCCGGGCCTCGTCCTCGGTCTCGATCCCTTCGGCGGTCACCGCCATCCCGAAGTGGTGCGCGATGTCGTGCATCGTCCGGATCAGGAATCGGCTCTTCCGACCCTCGCTGAGGGCCCTGATGAACGAGCGGTCGATCTTGATCCTGTCGAAGGCGAGGTGCTGCAGGTAGCCGAGCGACGAGAAGCCGGTTCCGAAATCGTCGAGGGCGACGCTGACCCCGAGCGCGCGCAGGCCCGTGATGGCGTTGAGCGCGACGGCGCCCCCCATCAGGACGCCTTCGGTCAGTTCCAGTTCGAGGCGAGCGGCCGTCAGCCCGCTGGCCCGCAACGCGGCGGCGACCCTGGCCGGGAAGTCCGGCTCCTGCAACTGGACCGGCGAGACGTTCACGCAGACCCGGTAATCCTCCGGCCACGTCGCCGCCTGCCGGCAGGCGGTGTCGAGAACCCACGCGCCGAGCGGGACGATGTCGCCCGTTCTCTCGGCCAGCGGGACGAAGTGGGCGGGTTGGACCGCTCCGAGGATCGGGTGATGCCAGCGCAGCAGCGCCTCGCAGCCCGTGATCGCCCCCGTCGCCGCCGACACGATGGGCTGGTAGGCGAGCGAGAGCGCGCCCTCGGCCAGAGCCGCCCGGATATCGGCCGATCCCAGATCCTCGACGCGGGACACGGTGGTCCGGGCGCCCGGGCCGATAGCTGCGGCGGACGGTTCCGAGCCGGGAGCCGGCCGAGTCAAGTCGACCTCGTCGAAGGGCCCGATCGGATCGGGACGCCGGCTGGCCCCCGCACGGGACAGGCGAGGTGACGAGACCGCGGGTGCGCTCCTCATCGGACGCGCTTTGCGCGGGATCGAGGACCTGTCGTGTTCCACGCTGCCGCGCACATGTTCCAAGCCGCGCCCGTTGGGTGATCAAGCCAACAATTGATAGGCGGCGCCACCTAAGGAAAAGTTATCGTATGTTTGTTTGTTCTCCGTGCTTTAGCGCGCGACCTGCACGCGGTGGGCGCCGGCGCGGTGGGGGCCTCGGATTCGCGATCGAACGATGCCGAGCGGACGCTTTCGGGCCGGATGCCCCAGCCCGGCCCTTGCGCGGGGCGGCCGGGCCGTCCGATCGGACGACGAGCCTCTCCGCCCCGGACCGGGGGGGTGAGAGCGATCAGGCTTCCTTTCGGCGCATCGGGAGAAGGCGCATCGTCGCCTTCCAGGCCGGTGCGAGCACTTGGCCGGCGAGCGGAATCAGCGCGAAGCCCGCGACCAGCCCGATCACGCCCGCGCCGGCCGCGGTGACAAGCCACTCGATCGCTCCGCCGAGCGCCGGCACGGCTCGGCCCGCCGCCACCGCGGCCTCGTGGATCACGTGCTCCGGACCGGCGAAGCCGTAGCCGGCGAGGCTGTGGACGATGATGCCGCCGCCGACCCAGACCATGGCCGCCGTGCCGAGAACGGCGAGTCCCTTGAGGAAGACGGGCATGCCGCGCACCAGCCCGCGGCCGAGGGCCGCCAGGACGCCGCTGCCCCGTTTGGCCAGGGCCAGACCGATGTCGTCGGCCTTCACGATCAGGGCGACCGCACCGTAGACCGCGACCGTGATGCCGACGGCGACGACCGCCATCACCACGGCCCGCGACCAGACCGTGCCGTCGCCCAGGCCCGACAGGGTGATGGCCATGATCTCGGCCGAGAGGATGAAGTCGGTCTTGATCGCGCCGGAGACCCGCTGGTCCTCCAGCACCTGCGCGCTCGGCGCGGCCGCCTTCGCCGCGTCCTCGTGCGCGTGGGCCGCGTGCGGGGCGACCATCTCGTAGACCTTCTCGGCGCCCTCGTAGGCGAGGTACAGGCCGCCGAGCAGCAGGAGCGGCGTGATCGCCCAGGGCGCGAAGGCGCTGAGCAGCAGCGCGATCGGCAGCAGGAACACCAGCTTGTTGATCAGCGAGCCGCGGGCGATGCGCCAGACGATCGGCAGTTCACGGTCGGGCGAGAAGCCGACGACGTAGCGGGGCGTCACCGCGGCATCGTCGATCACGACGCCGGCCGCCTTGGTCCCGGCCTTGGCGGCCTGGGCCGCCACGTCGTCCAGCGAGGCGGCCGCGACCTTCGTCAGGGCGACCACGTCATCCAAGAGGGCTAGCAGTCCGACGCTCACGATCGCCTCATCCCGTTCCACGCTCGGCCAGCATATGGCGCGGCGCAGCTTTTGGGCGAGGACGGGTTTCTGAGCGGGAGCCGAAGCCCCACGCCTCGCCCCGGATCCGGTCTCCGGGGCGAGGCGGTTCGTCGGCGCGCGTCAGGTGCGCGGCAGGCTGTGCAGCGCCCTCAGGAAGACATCGACCTCGGCGCGCGTGTTGTAGAAGGCGAGCGAGGCGCGCACCGACTGATCGACGCCGAAGCGGCGCAGGGCCGGCAGGGCGCAGTGATGGCCCGAGCGCACGGCGATGCCGTGCCCGTCGAGATGGTGGGCCACCGCCTCGTTCTCCTGCCCCTCGATGGTGAAGGACATCACGCTCGCCTTCTCCCGCGCCGTGCCGATCAGGCGCAGGCCCTTCACCTCGGCCAGTCCCGCTTGCGCGTAGTCCAGGAGGTCGTGCTCGTAGGCCGCGATGGCGGGAAGCCCGATGCTCTCGAGGTAGTCGAGCGCCGCGCCCAGGCCGACGGCCCCGGCGATGTCGGGCGTTCCGGCCTCGAACTTCTCCGGCGCGCCCTTGTAGACGGTGCGCGCGAAGGTGACGTCCTCGATCATGTGGCCGCCGCCCTGCCAGGGCGGCATCGCTTCGAGGAAGGCGGTCTTGCCGTAGAGGGCGCCGATCCCGGTCGGCCCGAACACCTTGTGCCCGGAGAAGACGAGGAAGTCGGCGTCGAGCGCCTGCACGTCGAGGGGCATGTGCGGCGAGGATTGCGCCGCATCGACCAGCACCGGTACGCCGTAGGCGTGGGCGAGCGCGATGATCTCCCGGATCGGGTTCACCGTGCCGAGCGCGTTGGCGACATGCGTCACCGAGACGATCTTCGTGCGGCCCGACAGCAGCGCCGCGTATTGCTCGAAGATGATCTCGCCGCGGTCGTTGACCGGGATCACCCGGATCGTCGCGCCCGTCTGCTGTGCGAGCAGTTGCCAGGGCACGATGTTGGCGTGGTGCTCGATCGTCGAGAGGATGATCTCGTCGCCCGGCCCGATATTCGCCCGGCCGTAGGAGTTGGCGACGAGGTTGATCGCCTCCGTGGTGCCGCGCAGGAAGACGATGTCGTCCTTGCTCGGCGCGTTGAGGAAGCGGCGCACCGCCTCGCGCCCGCCCTCGAACAGGTCGGTGGAGCGCGCCGCCAGCGTGTGCGCGGCCCGGTGGATGTTCGAGTTGTGGCGGCCGTAGAACTCCGAGGTCGCGTCGATCACGGCCTGCGGCTTGTGCGTGGTCGCGGCGTTGTCGAGCCAGACCAGCGGATGCCCGTTGACGCTCTGGTGCAGTGCCGGGAAGTCGCGCCGCACGCTCTCGACGTCGAAGGGCGCCGCGACCGGGCTCGACCCGTGCGCAAGCGCCCGCGGGGCGGGGCCCGGATGACGGCTCGGTTCGACCCGCGGGGCGGCCGGCGCCCGGCGGGCGGGGCCGGGGCCGAGATTCAGGAAGTAGTAGTCGGACGCCGGAGCTCCGGAGGCCGCCTCGGGTGCCCGCGACAGGCGCCCGGTCCTGCGGAAGCTCTCCTGCGCCTCGTCCACGCCGGCCCGCGACGGGTCGGCCGGCACGAGGTGCGGTGCGAGCGCATGAGCGAAGGCGTTGGCGCGGGGATGGTCCGCCGCGATCTGCCGGTGCAGGTCCGGGCCGCCGGGAAGACCCGCCGCCAGGGCCGGCACGCTCGGGAACGAGAAATCCGGCAGGCACGGGCGCGGGCTCGCCGGATGGACCGGCGGGATCGTGGCGGTGTCGGCGAAGGCCGGGCCCGCGGGGGCGAGGTTCGGCAGGCTCGGGCCGGAGAGGCCGGGCAGGCCCACCGGCGGCGCCCCGAAGGAGCGCGCCGCGAGTGATGCGGCGTCCGGCTGCAGGCCGGAGGGCTGCCCCCCGGTCGGCGCCGAGGGGAGGCCGAGCGAGGCACTCGGGAGCGGTGCCCCACCGGGTCCCTGCGGCAGGCCCTCGAGCGCCTGCGGAAGCTGCGGGCCGGCGGGAATCGCCGGGGCGAAGGGCTGGCTCGCGGCCTGCCCCTGCCCGTAGATCTCGCGGGCGAGGCGCCCGACGAGATCGGCGTGAGCGAGCTCGCCCGGATTGCCCGAGGGGATGCCGATGGCGGGAAAGCCCAAAGACGTCGCCTCAGGCATAGTCATGGTAGTTGCCGAGCAGCACGTTATCGAGACGGGCGATCGCGTCCTCGACCAGCACGGCGGCCGAGAAGTAGCGGGTCACGAGATGCGAGGCGATGGAGTGGTCGTTGGTGCCCATGTATCGCACCGACAGGCCGGGCTCGATCTCGCCGGTGACGCCCGACTTGTGCAGGCCGACCACGCCCTGCTCGCCCTCGCCGACGCGCACCAGCAGGATCGAGGTGGTCTGGGCGCCGGTCGCCGGATCGATGTCGATCGGCAGCTTGTCGCTCGGCACCAGCGGCACGCCGCGCCAGGTGATGAAGGGCGCGCCGAACAGGTGCACCACCACCGGCGGCACGCCGCGGCGGGTCGCCTCCCGGCCGAAGGCCGCGATGGCGCGGGGGTGCGCCACGAAGAAGGCCGGCTTCTTCCACACCAGCGTCAGCAGCTCGTCGAGATCGTCCGGAGTGGGCGGGCCGCCGCGGGTCGGGATGCGCTGGCGGCCGCTGACCTCGTTGAGCAGGCCGAACTGCGAGTTGTTGAGCAACTCCCACTCCTCGCGCTCCTTCACCGCATCGACGGTGAGGCGGATCTGCTCGCGGAGCTGGTCGATCTCGTTCGAGTAGAGGTCGGTGACGCGGGTATGGGTGTTGAGGATCGTCTGGATCGTCGAGAGGTGGTACTCGCGCGGATCGACCTCGTAATCGACGAAGGTGGTGGGCAGGCGCGGCTCGCCGGCATGGACCGCCAGGAGCTCGATGCCCTGCTCGCCGTAGGAGTTGGTGTGACCCTTCAGCCGGTCGCGCTCCTCCTGGTGCTGGGTGATGCGGGCGCGGATCTCGTCGCTCTCGATCGCGGTGCGGTCGAGGGTCAGCAGGGTCACCGCCGAGAGCGCCTTCACGGCCGGGGCCGGCGCGGCCTCGCCGACGAGGTCGCCGTCACCGAAATAGTCGCCGCGGGTCGCGAGCCCCTGGCGCAGCCGGCCCTTGTAGGGACCCGATAGCGTCAGCTCGACCGTGCCGTCGGCGACCACGACGAGGCTGCGGCCGGTCGAGCCCTCCTCGTGGATCACCTCACCGGCCTTGTGCCGGCTCTCCGTGAACTTGCCCGCCAGCGCGGCGAGTTCGGCATCGCCCAGGCGGCTGAACAGCGGCACGGCGCGCAGCGAGCCCGGGCGCACGACGCGGCCCTTGTCCTCGGTGGCGAGATCGATGCGGCCGGGCTTGGCCAGCACCACGGCCCTGCGGTTGACGCGGTAGACGCCGCCCGGGACGTCGACGAAGGGCAGGAGCCGCAGGAGCCAGCGCGGCGTATTGGCCGCGTTCTGAACCGAGGTGACGGTCGCTGTCGCAAGGTTGCGTGCCGCTGAAGCGCTGACGCTCAAACCCGGTCCGCTCATCGTCTGATGTCTCCGTCCGTCGTGTTCGGCTGTTGAGGCGCGGCGTCCGGCCCGCCTGGGGCCGCGGCACACGAGGGTGCGGCCGCGATGAAGGGACCCGCACGAAACCTGGTAATCAGGTCGAGCGGATTGGTGTCGGCGCGCAAGATTGCGCGCCAATGACAATTGTCGTTCGCAATTGTGCGGCGCGTTCAGTGTTGGTGCGTCGCGGCTCAGGGATAGGCGAAGTATCAAATCAGGGTCAACGGAACAATGTTCTAAATTTATGTTGATATGGAGATCATATTGTTTTGTATATCGTATAAACAGGGATTGAATAATTTAAGTTCGTGATAAAATAGAGCCGTATTCCCTCGCTGGCAGGACTTTGCCGACTGAGGGAGGGCGATCTGACCGGATTGGATTTTCCCTCGAAGGCCGCTCAGAGTGCCCCACGGACCGCCTGACAGACCGCCTGTCCGCCGTCCGCATGCCCCGTCCGCGCTCAGATCCCGTCGCCGAAACCGAAGGACTGGTCCATGCTCAGGGCGGGCGCCTCGTCCGGGGCGATGCGCGAGACCACCCGCGCCGGCACGCCGGCCACGGTGGTGTGCGGGGGAACCTCGTGCAGCACCACCGCGGCGGCGGCGACCTTCGCCCCCTCCCCCACGCGGATATTGCCCAGCACCTTCGCCCCGACGCTGAGCAACACACCCCGCGCGATCTTCGGATGGCGGTCGCCGCTCTCCTTGCCGTTTCCGCCGAGGGTGACCGATTGCAGGATCGAGACGTCGTCGGCGATCACCGTGGTCTCGCCGATCACCACGCCGGTGGCGTGATCGATGAACACGCCCGAGCCGATCCGGGCGGCGGGATGGATGTCGCAGCCGAACACTTCCGAGATGCGGCTCTGGACGTGGAGGGCAAGCGTCGCCCGGCCCTGGTGCCAGAGCCAGTGCGCGACCCGGTAGGCTTCGAGCGCGGCGAACCCCTTGTAGAACAGGAACGGATCGAGATAGCGCCGGCAGGTCGGGTCGCGCTCGCGGATGGCGATCAGGTCGCGCACCGCGTGCGCGCCGGCATGGGGATCCGCCTCGAAGGCGGAGAGGCAGAGGTCGCGCATGGCGAGCCGCGAGAGGTCGCCGTCGCCGAGGCGGTGGGCGAGGCGATGGGCCAGCGCCTGGGCGAGGTTGCGCTGGTCGAGGACCGTCGCCTGGACGATCCCCGCATAGAGCGGCTCCTCGATCAGCGCCGCCTCGGCCTCCGCCCGGAGTTCCGACCAGACGTCGGCCTCGCGGGTGCTGCGGCTCGTGGTGCGCAGGGGCGGCGGGAAGGGCGGCGGGATCGCCGCGTGCGTCGTCACAGGTGTCGTGACTTGCGTCGCCGGCTGCGCCGTGATGTGCGCGGTCATGGTCAGGCCTCCTCGGCCGATCAGTGAACGCGGCGGAACAGGTCGGGCAGGTAGCGCTGCAGGGTTTCGTGGCCTTCGAACTTCACGTCGATGGTGGCCAGCCCCCGGCCCTGCCCGTGAATGCCGACGACCCGGCCGCGCGCATGGCGCCAGATCCCGAGGGCTTCGGCGAGGTCGAGTCGCTCGAACACGACCTGATCGCCCGGGATCACCGTCGCTGCAGCCATGGCATCGAACTCCCTCAAGCGGCCGCTGAGATCGGCCTGATTCCGGTTTTGCGGTTGCGAGTGGTTTGGGTTTCGGGGTTGGAAAGGGTTTTCCGAACGTCCCCGGCCGGCGGAGAAGATTTCAGTCGCGGCAGAGACAGACGAAAGCATGTTATTCGCTAAGCTATTGTCTTATATTGATAATTGGAGATCTGGCGCGGTTTGGCAAGTCGTGATCGGGGAGGTGGGGCCGGCCGAGGCGGCGCGTCGGCACCGCCGCGGCGGCAAGGTCTGGCAAGGCCGGCGAAGAGTTGAGACGAACCTTCTCGCCCGTCCCGTCCGCGGAGAGGATTTGTGCCGGAGCGGCCGGATTCCTGGCAGGACCTTCGCAAGGCCCATGACGAGTCCGCCGGCGCTGCCCGAAGTGAAAAATCCGCGAGGCCTCGCGGGTTCGGAGCCTCGCAGACCGTCCGCGGTCTCCTGCGGCGTCCCACCGGCTACTTCGTGGCGGCGACGGTAACGCCGTCCCAATCGGCCGGCGGCGGCTCCCGGCGGAAGGTGTCGGCGCGCTCGACGTAGAGCGCGTAGAGGCCGTCGATCCGTCGATCCCGGGCCAGCGCGCGGCAGGCTTGCGCGGCGGCGGCGGTCTCGTCCCATTGCCGGGCCCGGTAGGCCGCGATCATTTCGGCGTGCCGGGCCGCGAGCCGTCGGAACCGCTCGGACCTGCGAAAATCCTCGTCGCCGACGAGGGTGAAGACGGTCTCGGGCTCGCTCTTGCCCTTCACCCGCACGCGATCGACCTCGAGCAACGGGAAGCGTTCGCGGATGGCGTCGGCCGTCGCCGCGCCCAGCACGATCTTCACCCCGTAGGGCTTCGATTGTCCCTCCAGGCGGGAGGCGACGTTCACGGGGTCGCCGAGCACCGAATAGTCGAAGCGCAGGTCGGAGCCCATGTTGCCGACGACGCAGGGCCCGGTGTTGATGCCGATGCCGACATCCAGCGGGAGGACCGGGTGCCCGCCCGCTTCCGCCTCGCTCCGGCGGGCGGCGTTCAGGGCGTCCATCCGCGCCAGCATGTCGAGGGCGGCCGCCGCGGCGTGGGCCTCGTGGTCGTCGACGGGCAGCGGCGCGTTCCAGAACGCCATGATCGCGTCGCCCATGTATTTGTCGATCGTCCCCTGCCGGTCGAGGATGGCGCGGGTGAGCGGTGTGAGGAAGCGGTTCATCAGGGCCGTGAGCCCGGCCGGATCGTCCTTGTAGAACTCGGCGATCGCGGTGAAGCCGCGCACGTCCGAGAACATGATCGTCAGGCGCCGCTCCTCGCCGCCGAGCCGCAGCGGCTCGGGCGAGTGGGCGAGCTGCTCCACGAGGTCCGGCGACAGGTAGCGGCCGAAGGCGGTGCGGATGCGGCGGCGCCCGGCCTGCTCGCGGAAGTAATTGGTGAAGACCAGGGTGAGGTAGACGGAGAAGGTCGTCAGCAGCGGGTAGGTGGCATCGAACAGGATGCCGTGGGCGGAGAACCGGTACCACGAGACGAAGACGAGCTGCGCCGCGACGAGGCTGCCGAACATGAGCAGGCCGAGCGCACCGAGGATCGGGGCGAACAGGATGATGGCGAGCGACACCGCCGCCGTGGCCCCGACCTCGATCAGGGTCGCCTCGTTCGGCACGGTGAGGGTGGTGCCGGTCAGCAGATTTTCGAGAAGCTGCGCGTGGATCTCGACCCCCGGCATCGAGCGGTCCAGCGGCGTGGTTCGGTTGTCGAGCAGGCCCACGGACGAGGTGCCGACGAGGACGATCTTTTCGCGCAGCCGTTCGGGCGGGACCGTGCCGTTCAGGAGGTCCTTGGCCGAGACGTAGAGCCCCGGATCGTGCGGGCTGAAGCGCACCCAGATCTGCCCGCGCGGATCGGTCGGCACCGTGAGTTCGGGCAGGCGGATCGAGACGACGCCGGTCTCGTCGGTGCGGATCAGCAGGGTGTCGGCGCCGGTCGCCACCCGCAGGATGTCGAGGGCCAGCGTCGGCACTACGGTGCCGCCCGCCCGCAGCACCAGCGGCACCCGCCGCACCACGCCGTCCCGCTCGGGGCTGATGGTGAAGACGCCCCGCCCGGCGGCGGCGTGCTCCAGTAGGGGCAGGTTGCGGATCAGGCCGGGAAAGCCGATCAGCGCCGTCTCCGGGTCGAGATCCGTCCCCACCACGGCGGTGCCGGTCTGCGGCGGCGGACCCTCCCCCGTCCAGTCGACGGGGGTGCTTGCGGCGGTTTGGCCCAGCACCACGGGCAGGCGCCCGATCGCCTCGGCGAAGACCGCGTCGCTGTCGGGCTGCGCCCGCAGGTCGGCGCGGGCCGCCTCGCTCAGCTCCGGCAGGGTCTCGGCGAGCAGCGGCGGCGACAGGCGGTCGGGCTCGGAGAAGACGATGTCGAAGGCGGCGATGGCCGCGCCGGCCTCCCGCAGCTTCCGGCAGAGCGCGGCCAGCCGCGTGCGCGTCCACGGCCACTGGCCGAACTCCCGGAGGCTCGCCTCGTCGATATCGACGATGGCCACCGGGCGCTCGGCCGGCGGCACCCGCGGCGCGAGCACCTGCAGCGCGTCGAAGGTGCGCACGCGCAGGGCCTCCACCGGCGGCGGATCGGTGATCCGCAGCAGCAGCAGCAGCACGAGCAGGCCGCTCGCCAGCAGCCGCCCGGGCCCGATGCGGCGGCCGAGGCGGCCGATCCAGCCGAGGAGGCCCCGGCCGGCGGACAGGGCGGGCATGATCGTCCTGCGCATCCGCGGCCCTGTCCGCAGCCTCATCCGCCGCTCCTCGTGCCCGAGAGGCGTCAGAACGCGTAGCGCACCGAGGCGCCGCCGTGGATGGTGTCGCCGACCGGCTGCGGCCCGAGCGTGCCGAGGATGAAGCCGTCGAGCGCCAGATCCTGCCGTACGCGGTAGCTGATCCGCGCCCCGTACTCGGCCCAGGTGAGATCCTTGATCGGGGTCGTGAACGGCACGTCCGCCACCGTCCCGTTGAGGCCGCTCTTCAGGCCGAAGCCGTGGGCGACGCCGAGGTTGAGCTGCGCCTCGATCGCGGCGCCGAACAGATGCGTGACCTGCCCGCCGAGCTTGGCGATGTTGATGATGTCGGTGCCGCCGCGGCTCGCCAGGGCGTAGGGGTTCGGGGCGAGCAGGCCCTCGGTGTAGGCGCCGGCATATTGCCAGCCGCGGCTGTACTCGACGGCCGCCGCGACCTCGTCCTGCGGCGACAATCGGGCGACGGTACCGACCCGGCCGAAGACCGAGCCGCCGAGACTCGACACCCGCCCGGTGCCCTGGCCGGCCATGGTCCCGAAGGTGTAGCCGCGGCTGTAGGTCGTGGTCTGGCTCGGCGCGAACAGGCCGCCGACATCCACGAACGGCCGCACCGAGCCGAGGCCGGCCGGATCGTAGCGCAGCAGGCCGGCGAAGAGCGGCCCGCCGGAGACCCGGACCCGGCCGCTGTCGTAGCCGGTATAGGCGAAGCCGCCGATGGCGATCAGCTCCTCGGTGAGCGTCTTACGGCCCTGCGCGCCGACGCTGTAGGAGCCGGCCATGCCGAAGCCGCTGACGCAGTCGCCGCAGCTGATCTGCTGGTTGAACCCGGTGAGCACGCTGCCGAGGATCCGCTGCGTCACGAAGGCGCCGAAGCGGTCGCGCGCCAGCCCCTGCGCCGAGGCGATCGCGCTCGTCAGGTCCCGCCCCGGTTCGGTCGGGCGGCCGGGTTCGACCTCGCCGAACTGGAGGTAGGCGCTGCCCGCGTCGTAGCCGACGATCGGCTGCAGGCCCCGCACCGGCGCGGTGAAGGTCACGGTCGTGAACTGACCGGTCAGCCCCGCGCTCGCCACCAGGATCGGCAGCCGCACCGGCGTGGTGTAGGCCAGCGTCGACGGCGTGATCTGGAGCGTGCCGCCCGATGCGATCGTCGCGGTGGAGGGTGTGACGAGCCGGCTCGCCGCCGTCAGCGACAGGGTCGTCGCCAGAGTGGAGCCGGCGCCGAGCACCACCGGCCCCTCCGCCGTCAGCGTGCCGGTGGGGTCGATCGCGTTGCCGGGCGCCACGAATCCCCCCGGCTGGACCGTGAGCGCGCCGACCCGGCCGGTGCCGGTCAGGCCCGCGCCGGGACCGACCGTCAGGATCGACGAGCCGGTCAGCGCCCCGTCGACCTGGAGGATGCCGGCCGTGACCGCGGTACCACCGGCATAGTTGCCGGTGCCGGAGACCACCAGCGTGCCGAGGCCGGCCTTCTCCAGGGCGCCGGGGCCGGTGATCGGTCCCGACAGGGCGACCGTGCCAGGGCCGGACTCGATCGTCGCGGGACCGGGCCCGGCGAGGCGGATCGCGTTCCCGACCGTGTAGCCGCTTCCGAGGAAGGCGAGGCGGGTGCCGGCATCGAGCGCGATAGCGCCGCTGCCCGCCGTGCCCGCCCCACCGAGCGCCAGGGTGCCGCCGGCCACCCGCGTCCCGCCGCTATAGGGACTGGCCCCCGTGAGCGTCAGCGTGCCGGTCCCGACCTTCGCCAGGGACAGCGCGCCGCCGCCTGGACCGTCCTGCAGCACGGTTCCGGCGCTGCTGCCGGCGCCCAGCGTCAGCGTCGCCGCCGTGGCGGCCCCGTTCTGGATCACCCCGCCCTCGCCCGTCAGGGTGCCGATGCCGAGGCTGTTCCCGGCCAGACTCACGGTGCCGGCATTGGTCATGGCGGTGAGGTTGGCCAGCGCCCCGGAGAGCGTGAAGCCGGCCCCGGCCGCGTTCGTCACCGGCCCCGTGATCCGCCCTTGCGCCGTCACCGCGGCGCCGTTCGTCAGCGCGCCGTCGACGAGGCTGCCCGGGCCGAGAGCAAGGCTGCCGCCGGTGACGATCACCGCGCCGTTCAGCGTGCCGGTATTCGTCACCGTGCCCGCCGTGCTGGTCAGCGCGCCGGCGGTGCCGCGGTTGACGAAGCTGCCGCTGTTCGTCACCGGCCCGGTGATGGTGCCGTCGTTGCTGGCGGAGCCGGCATTGGTGAGGCCGCCGCCCACCGTCCCGGCATTGGCGAAGCTGCCCCCGGCCCCCGTCGTCACCGAGGAGGCCAGCGCGCCGGTGCCCGCGAGCGCCAGCGTGCCTGCCTCGATCGTCGTCGCTCCGGTATAGGTGTTCGCGCCCGACAGGGTCAGCGTGCCGGCTCCGAGCTTGCGCAGGCCGATCGCCGCCGTCTGCCCGGTCAGAGCGGTGGCGATGGTGGCGGAGACGCCCGGATCGACGGTGACGAAGCTCTGGCCCGGCGTGGAGAAGGGGTCGCCGGTCAGGTTGAGCGCGCCGGGGCCGCCGAGCCGATAGCCGTCGACCGTGAATTGCAGGCCCTGAACGTTCTGCGTCCCGGCCACCGTCACCGTGCCGGCGCTTCCGCCGAACAGGCCGACGCCGGAGCGCCAGAGGTCATTGATCTGTCCGCCGGGCAGGCGCGTCCAGTTGGTGCCGCCCGCGCTCCAGATGCCGGTGCCGCCCTGGCCGCCGGCCGCGGCGCCGTTGGTATCGGTGCCGTCCCAGAGCTGCACCGACTGGTTGCCGTTGGCCAGCAGCACGTTCACCTGACGCGGGATGTCGGTGTAGACGAGCGCGCTGGTGCCGGCGCCCGGCGTGGTGATCCCGTCGAAGGCGCCTGAGACCGTGCCGCCGTAATTGAACAGCCGGTAGGCGCCCGAGACCGGTGCGGCCGTGGCGCCGGCCGCCGAGACGAGGCTGAGCGTGCCGCCGAGCCCGAGATTGCCGCCGACATTGATGAGGTCGTTGCCGCTTCCGCCGACGATGCCGGGGTTTCCGAACTCGAACAGCGAGGTCGAGCCGGGATTGAGGGTGTAGTTGCCGGCGACCGTCAGCGTGCCCGGCGAGTTGCCGGCCGAGACGGTGCCGCCGTTGACGGCGACCGAGCCGGCGATCGTGCCGGACCCGTGCAGGGTGCCGCCGGCGTTGACGGTGACGCGCGCGCGGTTGCCCGCGGTGTCGCCGAAGGTGCCGTTGATCGCCAGCGTGCCGGCATTGACGATGGCGGTGCCGGTGAACTGGGCCGCCGGCCCGTTGCTGCCGGCGAGCGTCGTCACGCCCGCGCCCGACTGGTTCAGGATGCCGGCCCCGGAGATGACGCCGGCCAGATCCAGCCGGTCCGAGCGGTCGAGGGTCAGCGTCCCGTTGGTCACGACGTTGCCGGGGATCGAGCCGGCCGTACCGCCGGCACCGACCTGCAGGGTGGCGCCGGCATTCACCAGCGTGCCGCCGCCGTAGCTGTTGGTTCCGGTCAGGACGACGCGGCCGGCCCCGGCCACGGTGAGTCCGCCGGGGCCGCCGACCACGCCGGTTAGTGTGAGGCTCGTCTCCGCACCCGGTGCCAGCGTGCCGCCCGAGGCGCCGAGGGTGAGTGCGCGGCCGGTGGTGAAGTTGCCTTCCGTGGAGAGCGTGCCGCCGCCGAAGCTCAGGCCGCCCGTTGCCGCGCCGAGGCTGGCATCGCTCGACACGAGGACCGAGCCGCCGTTGAGCGCCGTGCCGCCGCTATAGGTATTGGTGCCCGACAGGGTCAGAAAGCCGATCCCGACCTTCGCCAGGGACAGCGCGCCGCCGCCTGGACCGTCCTGCAGCACGGTCCCGGCGGTGCTGCCGGCGCCCAGCGTCAGGGTCGCCGCCGTCGCGGCACCGTTCTGGATCACGCCGCCCTCGCCCGTCAGGATGCCGATGCCGAGCGCGTTGCCGGCGAGGCTCACGGTGCCGGCATTGCTCAGCGCGGTGAGGTCGGCGAGCGCGCCGGAGAGCGTGAAGCGCGCCCCGGCCGCATTCGTCACCGAGCCCGCGATCCGGCCCTGGGCCGTGACCGTGGCGCCGTTCGTCAGCGCGCCGGTGACGAGGCTGCCGGGGCCGAGAGCGAGGCTGCCGCCGGTGATGATCACCGCGCCGTTCAGCGTGCCGGTACTCGTTACCGCGCCCGCCGTGCTGAACAGCGCCCCGGCCGTGCCGCGATTGACGAAGCCGCCGCTATTGGCGACCGGCCCGGCGATGGTGCCGTCGTTGATCGCGGAGCCGGCATTGGTGAGGCCGCCGCTCACCGTCCCGGCATTGGCGAAGCTGCCCCCGGCCCCCGTCGTCACCGAGGCAGCCAGCGCGCCGCCGGGCGCGAGCGTCAGGGTGCCGCCGGTCACGGTCGTGACCCCGTTGAAGCTGTTCGCGCCCGCCAACGTCTGGCTTCCGCCGGCGAGCACCACGTCGCCGAGGCCGGTGATGCGGCCGGAAAACGTACCGGAGGCGTCCGTCAGGATGAGGCGGCTGGTGCCGAGTGCCACCGTGCCGGCCTGGCCCGCGGCGGTGTCGCCGAGGCTTCGGATGGCGGCGATGCCGCTGGTCAGCCCGGCAATGTCGAAGGTGGCGCCGCTGGCCAGGGCGACCCCGCTCGAGGCATTGATGGAGCCCGAGCCCGCGAGCGCCAGCGTGCCGGCGGCGACCGTCGTCGCGCCGGTGTAGGTGTTGGTGCCGGTCAGGGTCAGGGTGCCGAGCCCCCTCTTCGTCAGCCCGCCCGCGCCGACGAGCGGCCCGCCCGCGGCCATTGCCACGCCCGCATCCGCCTGGATCGCCCCGCCGGCCTCGCCCAGGGTGACCGTCCGGAACGTCGAGAGGGCGGCGGTGGCCCGGAGCGTTCCGCCGTTCAGCAGGATCCCGCCCGACGGCGCGCCGAGATTGGCATCCGCGCTGACCGCGAGCGCCCCGCCCAGCACCTGCCAGGGGGTCGCGGCCGGTGTCGTTCCGGTGAGCGTCCACGTGCCGGTATCGACCTTCTGGAACACGCCGAAATTCCGGTACTGCGCTCCGATCGCGGCCGTGGAGAAGGTCCCGTCGGCACCGCCGCCGAGGATGAGCCGGTCGGCGGCGCTGAAGGCGACGACCGCCCCGTCGATCTGCGAGGTCGAGAGCAGGGTCAGGCTGTTGAGCCCGCCGGTGAAGCTGATGGCCCGGCCCGTCTCCGCCGCGGCGGGACCGGTGGCGCCGAAGCCGACCGCGATGAGGCCGGAATTGACGATGGCGAGACCGGCGCCGACGACGGCCGTTCCGCCCAGGCCCGCGCTGCCCGTGGCGCCGCTGGCGCCGGGAGACCCCGCACCGCCGGTGATCGTCCCGGCATTGACCAGGGTGCCGCCGGCGGGAGCGAGCACGCCGATCCCACCGGCGCCGTTGCCGGTCCCGCCGGTTCCGCCCGCGATGCGGCCCGAAGCGGCGTTGGTGAGGCGGCCGGCGCCGTCGAGCAGGAGGCCGGTGCCGCCGGTTCCGCCGAGGCCGGCGACACCCGTCGCGCCGGCCGCGCCCGAAGCGCCGACCGTGCCGAAGTCTCCGCCCGCGCCGCCGCGTCCGCCGGCGATGAGCCCGGAATTGCTGAAGTCGGTGCCGGCGATCTCGGCCCCGATCCCGCCCGCGCCGCCCCGGCCCCCGGCCCCGCCGAGGCTTTCCAGGCTGAAGCCCGGCAGGCCGCCGTCACCGCCCCGTCCGCCGTCGCCGCCGAGAACGGTCCCGGTATTGCCGAGGGCGGTGCCGCCGCCGATCCGCAATCCGGTCCCGCCCGTTCCGCCGGTGCCGCCCGTCCCGCCGGAGGCGTCGGGCGGACCGGCCGGTCCCTCGCCGACCCCGCCCGCCGCGCCGCCCGTTCCGCCGATGCCGCCGATGCCGCCGGCCAGGATACCGGTATTGCCGAAGCCGTCCGCGCCGGTGAGCTGCACGCCGGCCCCGCCGCGGCCGCCGGTCCCGCCCGTCCCGCCGGTTCCGCCGATGGCGACCGGCGCCCCCGAAGGTCCGACGATCTCGACGAAGCCGGGCGCGCCGACGGCGCCGGCGCCGCCGGTCCCGCCGGTGATGGTGCCGGCATTGGACAGGCTCGCGCCGGCCGGTCCGGAGAGGCCGGCGCCGCCCTCGCCGGACGCACCGAGAATCGTGCGCGGCGCTTGGCCGGGAAATCCGAGGCTTCCGCCGACGCCGCCGGCCCCGCCGGTGATCGTGCCGCCCGCCCCGTTGGTGAAGGGGCTGGGCCCCGACAGGAAGACGCCGAGCCCGCCCGCGCCGCCGGCCCCCGCGGGGCCGCCATCGGCCCGCGCCGTGCCGCCGCCATTGCCGCCGCCGCCGCCCCGGATCGCCCCGGCATTGGTGAAAGCGCCCGTCCCGGCATTGCGCAGTCCGATACCGCCCTCGCCGCCGCCGCCGCCGGCCTGCCCGTCGCCGCCCGCACCGCCGGCCCCGCCCTGCAGGATGCCGCCGGCGGCGTTGGTGCTCGCCGCTGCGCCCGTGACGATCGCCCCCTCGCCGCCGGCTCCTCCGCCGCCGCCGCCCTGGAAGCTGAAGGGCTGCGCCGAATCGTAGTTGACCGCCCCGCCGCCCCGGCCGCCATCGCCGCCGGTCAGCACGCCCGCATTGTCGAACCGGGCCTGTCCGGCGACGCCGTTGCCGCTCGCGCCGCCGCCGCCGCCGCCCGCGCCGCCCGTGGAGAAGATCGGCGCGTCCCCGCCGTCGCCGCCGTTGCGCGATCCATTCGTGCCCCCGGCCCCGCCCGTGCCGCCCGCACTCGCGACCAGCGGCCCGTCGCCGTCGGGAAAGGCGTAGCCGCTGCCGCCGGCCCCGCCCGCGAGACCCGGGCCGCCGCCGTTGCCGCCGCCGCCGGCACCGGAGTTGCCGAGATTGCCGTCGGGGTCGGCGCTGCCGGCGGGCGCATCGGCGCCGGGCCTGCCGTTGTCGAGCGTGCCGCCCGACGTCCGGCCGCCGGCCCCGCCGCTGGCCGGCCATGCCGGTGCGCCGGGGAGCAACACGGCGAAGACGGCGCTTCCGACGAAGACGGTCGTGAGCAGCGCGTCGCGCTTCTGCTGAGCCATGCCCCCAAACCCCGTCCCGCGCCCGTGCCCCGGGACCGCCGGTCCCGCCGCACGCCGAACTGCCCGGCCCCGTCATCGCGTTTTTCAATCGTGGGCCGGGTTCGAGCCTTATTTTTCAATTTGTCTCACGCATAGCCGATGCTTCCATCGACACGGCGATTCCCTTGGCCGATCCCGTTGATGATGCATCGCCGGGGCCGAGCCTGTGCAGACCGGCGGAGAGCTCCTTCTGATCGAAAAGTCCCCGCGCGGAGACAGCCCTGCCGATGGCATGATCATGCGTTTGTTGGTTTGCCGGAGGGGCTGCTTGCGAACGATACCCTCTCGCCCTGTTCCGATGAAGCCGAACATTGTCGGTGAACTCCGTCGTCCGCAGGCGAATTTGGCGGGATGGTCGCGAGGTGTGGGCTTGCCGCAACAGGGCCGGAGGCCGGATCTTTGGGCCGCCTTGGGATCACGGGCCGCTTGCTGCGGGTCGCCGATCGTGATTCGCCGCGCCCGGCATCGACGATGCGGGCGGGTTCCGGCACGGGTGCCGTGACCCGATCGGACGGTGGGATGCGGGGGGACGGAGGGATGCCGACGATCGGCCTGTGCATGATGGTCAGGGACGAGGCGCATGTCGTGGAGCGCTGCCTCGACAGCGTCCGGCCCCTCATCGACCGCGCCGTCGTCGTCGATACGGGGTCCGGGGACGGAACGCCGGAGATCGTTCGCGCCTATCTCGCCCGCCACGGGATTCCCGGCATCGTGGTCGAGCACCCGTGGCGGGACTTCGCCCACAATCGCAGCGCGGCGCTGGCGGCTCTTCGGCAGGACGCGACGATCGACTACGCGCTGGTGATCGATGCCGACGACCGGCTCGTCTTCGAGGCCGGGTTCGACCCGGCCGCCTTCAAGGCCGGCTTGTCCGCCGACGTCTACGACCTCGACATCCATCACGGCGGAGCGGTGTACCGCCGGCCGCAGCTCTTCGCGAACCGCCTCGCCTTCCGCTACCGCTCGGTCCTCCACGAATTCCTCGACATCCCGGCCACCGCGCGGTCGCACGTCGCGGCGGCGGGCCTGCACATCGTCTACGGCGGCGACGGCGCGCGCTCGCGCGATCCGCACAAGTTCGCCCGGGATGCCGCCCTCTTGGAGGCCGCGCTGGCGGGGGAGGCCGACCCGTTCCTGCGCGCCCGCTACACCTTCTATCTCGCCCAGAGCCTGCGCGATTCCGGCCAATTCGGGCGGGCGATCGAGGCCTATCTCGCGCGGGCCGAACTCGGCTTCTGGGATCAGGAGGTGTTCGAGAGCCTGCTCAATGCCGGCAAGCTGATGGCGCGGGAGGGGGCGCCGACGGAAGCGGTCCTGGCCGTGCTCGATCGTGCGAGCGCGACCGTGCCGGAGCGCGTCGAGGCCCTGCACGCCGCGGCCCTGATCTGTCGGCAGCGCGGCGAGTGGGCCCTCGGCCTCGCGGCCGCGGAGCGCGGGCTCGGCCGCCCGCGGCCGGAGGCCGGCCTGTTCCTTCAGCCCTGGATCTACGCGATCGGCCTGCTCGATGAATTCGCGGTCAACGCCTACTGGGCGGGCCGCGACATGGATTGCCTCGTGGCCTGCGCGCTCCTCCTGTCGCGGGAGGATCTCGACGCCGCGACCCGCGAACGGGTGCGGGCCAACCGCGACTATGCCGACGAGCGCCTGCGGGCCCGCGCCTCGCTCTGGACCGGGACGCTGAAGGACCGCGCCCCGCGGATCGCGGTGGTGACGGCCTACCACTCGGAAAGTCCCGAGATGCTCCGGCGCTGCCTCGCCTCGGTGGCGGGCCAGACCGTGGCGGTGGACCACATCCTGATCGCGGAAGGGCCGCCGCGGGAGCGGCTGGAGGAGGAACTGAGCGCCGGGGTCGCCGACCTCATCCGCCTCGGCGGGACGGGCGCGGCCGGCGGGCGCGCGGCCTGGGCGGCCGGTGGCCTGCTCGCGGCGGCGCGGGGCTACACGGCGATCGGCTTCCTCGATGCCGGGTGCTGGTACGATCCGGACCATATCGAGAATTGCCTTGCGGCGGCTTTGCGCGTCGGGTTCGAGCGCTGCGGCATGGTCACGGCCTCCCGCCGACTCCGGCGCCCCGACCTAACCGTCATGCCGCTTCCCGAGGAGGATGCGGACAGCTTCGTCGATGCCAGCGGCTATCTCTTCCTGCCCGTGGCCTTCCCCCTGCTCGGCCATTGGGCGCTGACGCCGCCGCCGCTCGCCGAGATCGACGACCGGCTGTTCCTGCTCGGGGCCAGGGCGAGCGGCCTTGCCAGGGGCCGGACCCGGTCGGCGACGCTCAACCGCGTCGCGACCTACGCCGCGGCCTACCAGGCCCTGGGCGAGGCGCCGCCCCCGGGGGTCCGCGACAAGCCCGATCACGCCGGATTCCGGGCCTGGATCGAGGCCCTGCCGCCGGAGGCGGTCGCGACCCTCCGCCGTCAGATCGGGGCCGATCCGCGCGACCTCTACCGGACCGGCGCCCCGGCTGCGGAGACTGCCAAGATCCCGTAGATCTCTCGTCCCGGTCGGGGGCGGATACTTCGAGAATGGCTCGCGGGCTTGCCATCGATTTGCAACACCACCGGGAAAACCGGCCCGTACCGTTGCCGCCTCGGCGCGTTTCGCGTCTACGATGGCGCGACGACCCGAGGGACCGCGCCGCGATGAGCCTCGTCAGACGGATCTGTTTCGCCGGCTTGGCCGGTGGCCTCGCGCTGGGCCTGCCGGGTCCGGCCGCGGCCCAGCAGATCGGCGCCACGACGGTGGTGCGGAACGACGTGTCCCGCCTGAAGGGAGCGCAGAGGAACAGCCTCGCCGAGGGCGACACGGTGTTCCGGGACGAGGCGGTGCAGACTGGCGCGGACAGCCTCGCCAAGATCGTCTTCCTCGACCAGACCAACCTCTCGATCGGGCCGAACGCGCGCATCGCCCTCAACCAGTACGTCTATTCCGAGGAGCGGCCGGCGGGGAAGGTCGCGCTCAACCTGTTGAAGGGCACCTACCGCTTCGTGACCGGCGACCTCGACAAGAAGGCCTACGAGATCAAGACGCCGGTCGCGACGATCGGCGTCCGGGGCACCGTGTTCGATGTCTGGACCACCGGCGCGCGCTCGGTCATCACCCTCGTCGATGGCGAGGTCCGGGTCTGCACCCGGCAAGCGAGCCCGCAGGCCTGCCTCACCCTCGACCAGCCCGGCGCCGTCGCCATCGTGACCGCCAGCGGCGTGACCTCCGGCCCTCGCGGTTCCGCGACGCGTTTCGGCTTCAACGGCTATTGCGGTGCCAATCCCGGCCTGTGCACGCCGACACGCTTCTCGGAGGGCGGCGGGGTGCCGCAACCGACCGCGTTGGCCGCCCTGTGCGGACGCTGAACCGATCGGATCGCGCCGCGACTCATGCCCTTCGCCGAGCCCGCCGCCCCCTCGGCAGCGAGCGCCCCGACCGGAGCGCCTAGGCCGCCCAGGCGAGGATCAGAACGCCGCTGAGGAACATGGCATAGGTCGCGAGCAGCGCGGAAATCTCACGATGCTTCAAAACGACGGCGCGGGAGACGGACAGCATGACGGCGATCAATCACGAGTGACCGGATCAGCCTGATAGCCAAACCTTGACAGTTTTGGAGAGGGCAGCGCCCCATTTCGCAGGAAAAGGCGAAGTGTTGCGCGCCGGAGACTCGTCCGAGTGGGGCGTGACGATAGCCGGGCTGCGGCGGGTCGGTGCGGTTCCCGACCGAGCACGAACAACGGCCGTCACGCCGGGTTGCCCGTGCAGACATCGACAGGAACCGCCATGAAGAACCAATCGACGATGACCTGTGTTTTGGGGTTGGCGCTCGCGGCCCTGGCCTGCCTTCCTGCCTCGGCTCAGCCTCGACCCGGATCGGGGGTGATCGTGACGGATGACGGCAGCGTCACCGGCGGTCGCGACCGGGGTGTGACGATCTCGCGCGGCGCCACGGGAGCCGACACCATCACCGGCAACTCTGCCGCCGGCGGCAATGCCAATCAGCCCGAGCGCGCCGTTCCTCAGGGAAGCGGCGGCGGCGGCGGCAACGGTCCGGGTCAGTAGGCCGCCCCTCGGCCCCGCCCGGACCGACGGCGCGGGGCTTTCGATATCCGGTGCGTGCGGCCCGGCGCATCGCGGGCGAACGGTGGCTCGCCCGAGCTCCGACGGCAGGCTTGGCGGCGAGCGCCCGACGCGGGAATCTTCTCTCCGGCGGAGGACGCGCTGCCGCCGCCACTCTCCCTACCGGCACGGACAACGGGCGTGGCGTCGTACTGGCCTCCGGATTCGCTGTGATCGCGCGCGGGAGAGCCGGGCTCGGGCATCGGCGCGGCTCCGCATCCGCCGATCCGTCCGCAGCCGCGAATCCGGCGGCTTCTGGCTGGACCGCACCGCCACCAGCGCTTCGGCACCGGCACCGACTGGCGTTATTTTGCAGGGAAGCGCTCGATAGCCTGTTCCACACGCTGAGGATCGGTATGATCGTACCAGGTTCCGACGCGTGGGAGTCATCGATGACATCAGGTCTGCCGGAAGGTGCGAAGCCGGGCGATATCGTGACGCCGGACGGCCAGATTCTCTGCCGAGACCGGGAGCTTCACGAGTTCGGCTACTTCACCGTCACCTACGAGCAGGCCCAGATCGCGCGCAGGCACGGCTGGGGCTGCCGGGCCGGCGTCGTTCTCGATGGGGAGCATTCCGACGAGTGGAGCTGGAACTACGCCGAGGAGGAGCGCCGCTACGCGCTGGAAAACGGCGATGCGCCGCCCCTGGTACGGATCTATCGAGAGCCACCCGCCTCCTGCCCCGTCGAAACCCCCCTCTCCTGCCGCCTCGACAGCCGCTAAGCCCTATCTGACCTGACTGTTTCAGGCGGTGGCGAGGCTTCGCAGCGGCCATCGGAGCGTGGAGAACGGTGCCCGAAGGGGCCCTCCGGACCGTGAGGCCAGCGCTGGAGCGCCGAAGGGGCGGACGCCTCGGCGGGTGGTCGGGATCGAGCCGATCACGTTCCGGACAGGCTTGCGTCTCACATGGTCTTCGCCCCGGGCGCCCGTTTTCATGGGGCCTTCGGGGCCTTCGGGGCCTGCGGAGCCTTCGGGGGCCTCGTCACCCGATCGTGGTGCCGTAGCGGACGCCTTTCTCCTTGAGCCAGCGCCGGTAGGCCACAGAGGACGAGTCGGCGCGGGTCGGGATCTCGGCGCGGGGTTCCAGCGGCAGCAGAACCGGTCGCTGGTTCTCCAGGATGATGCGGTCCTGCAGGAAGATCACCTGCTGAAACGCGACGAGATCGGTGAGGCGGGAGGCGTCGTCGATCAGGAACATCACCGGATGGGCCCGGCAGCGATCGGGATCGAGGGGCTGCACGAACAGGCAGATGACGTCCCACCGGTTCGCCGCGTTGGGGCAGGTCTTGTACAGCATGGTCACGTGGGGCGTGGCGACGCGGTACTGGTACTGTGTCTCGATCCCGCCCTTGGCCGAGAAGGCCGCCTGAGGCTGGAAGAAGCGGCAATTGGTGGCCCAGACCTCGTCGACGTCGCGGCGGATCTCGGTGGTGTAGTGCAGCACCTCGGTGTGCGGCTCGGCGCCGAGGATGTCGGTGTGGACGAAGGGGAAGTGGGCCATGTCGAGGAAGTTCTCGATGATCCGCAGCCCGGAGGCGCGCAGGCCGACGGCGCCGCAGAGCACGTGGCGCCGGTCGTCCTCGTCGGCCTCGGGGATGGCGGGCGGCTCGGTCTCCGGGGCCCCCAGGCTGACCCAGACGCAGCCGTAACGCGTGCGCACCGGCAGTTCGCGCCCGGACGCCGTCCGCGCCGAGACCGGATCGCTCCCGGAGACGACGATCTCGGTGCCGAGGAGGCGTGTCCGCAAAGGGGCCTCGCGGCAGGCCTCGGTCGACCCGACGACGTACCAATCGTCCCGGATCACGGGTTCGAGTTCCATCGCAAGGCTCCCCTCAGGGCCGCGCGCCGCCGGCGGACGCGCCCGGCTCATTGCCCGATCACCGCCAGTTCATTGCCAGATCCGCGCCATCGTGGCGGCGTGCTCGGCGAGCAGCGCCTCGAGGTCGAGGTCGCAGAAGGCGCCGTCGGCGATGATCGGGCGTCCGTGGATGAAGCTGTGCGAGACCCGGAACGGCCCGCACATCACCATCGCGGCGAGCGGATCGCGCTGCGTGCCGGACAGGCCGAGCTGGTCGAGCTTCACCGCGATGAGATCCGCGCTCATGCCGGGGGCGAGATGGCCGATGTCGTCCCGGCCCAGCAGCCTCGCGCCGCCGCGGGTCGCCATGACCAGGGCTTCCCGCGCCGACAGGGCGCCCGGCGTGCCGCCGAAGCCGCCGCGGCCGCCGGGGGGTTCTGAGCCGTAGCGCGCCGGCGCCACGCGCTGGAGGAGCTGCGCCAGCCGCGCTTCGAGGAAGAGGTTCGAGGTGTCGTTCGAGGCGGAGCCGTCGACGCCGAGGCCGCAGGTCATGCCGGCATCGAGCATCTCGCGGATCTTGGCGATGCCCTGGCCGCAGCGCATGTTGGCGGAAGGGCAGTGCGTCATGCCGGTCCCGGTCTCGGCGAAGCGCCGGATCTCGCCGGAATCGAGGAAGATCGCGTGGGCGAACCACACGTCCGGCCCGGTCCAGCCCACCGATTCGGCGAAGGCGGCCGGCCGCATTCCGTAGGCCTCGCGGCACCAGACCTCCTCGTCGAGATCCTCGGCGAGATGGGTGTGGAGGTGGACGCCGTGGACGCGGGCGAGCGCCGCCGCCTCCCGCATCAGGCCCGGCGTCACCGAGAAGGGCGAGCAGGGGGCCAGCACGATGCGGGTCATCGCGTATCGGGCCGGGTCGTGGTGGGCGTGGATCAGCCGCTCGGCGTCCTTGAGGATGTCCGCCTCGCGCTCGACGCAGGAATCGGGGGGCAGCCCGCCCTGGCTCTGCCCGCGCGACATCGCTCCCCGCGCCGCGTGGAAGCGCAGGCCGATCCCGCGCGCCGCCGCGATCGTGGAATCGAGCGTGACGTCGTTGGGCCGGATGTAGAGGTGGTCCGAACTCGTGGTGCAGCCCGAGGCGATCAGCTCGGCCATCGCCACCCGGGCGGAGACGCTGATCGCCGCGTCGTCGAGGCGCGCCCAGATCGGGTAGAGCGTGGACAGCCACGTGAAGAGCGGCTCGTCCTGGACCATCACCCGGGTCAGGTTCTGGTACATGTGGTGATGCGTGTTCACCATGCCGGGCATCACGAGATGGCCGGACAGGTCGATCACCCGGTCGGCGGGAGTTGCGCCGAGCTCGGCATCGGTGCCGACGGCCTCGATCACGTGGTCGCGCAGGTAGAGGGCGCCGTCGGTGATTTCGCGGCCCCCGTCGTCGAAGGTGGCGAGGTGGGCGATGTGGCGCAGGAGCAGCGTCGGCATGGTCTCAGCGCCCCTCAGCGCACGTCGCGATGGTAGGGCAGGCCGAGGGCGGCCGGGGCCGCGAACCAGCCGCGCAGGCGCCGCCACGCCACCACCGGCAGGATGATGAACGCGACGGTGCCGAGATAGGGCAGCATCGAGAGGATCGCCGGCGCTACCGGCCAGCCCCGGGCCTGACCGACGAAGCCGAGCGCCGTGATGACGCCGAAGAGCAGTGCGGCGGCCACCGCCGTCAGCGGCCTGAAGCCGGCGAAGATGACGAGGGCCACGGCGATCCAGCCGCGGCCGGCGACGACGCCCTCCGACCAGGACGGCACGAAGGCCAGCGTCAGGTAGGCTCCCGCACCGCCCGCGAGGCTCGATCCGAGGGCGACGTACCAGAACCGGATCGCCGCAACCGGGATGCCGGCGGCGTCCGCCGCGGCGGGACTCTCGCCCACCGCGCGCAGGTTCAGCCCGTGCCGGGTCCGGAACAGCAGGAGATGCAGCCCGATCGGCAGGACGATGTAGATCGCGTAGAGCAGCACGTTCTGCGAGAACAGCGCCGGCCCGAGCACCGGGATGTCGGCGAGCCCCGGGACCACGACCTGCGGGAAGACGGCGGCGGCGGGGGCGCCGGCATAGGAGCGGCCGAGCGTCGCCGCGAGCCCGGAGCCGAGGAGCGTGAGGGCGAGACCGCACAGCACCTGGTTGGCCCGCAGCAGCACGGTGGCGGCGGCGAAGACGCAGCCGAAGGCGAACCCGACGCCCAGCGCCGCGACGAATCCGAGGGCCGGGCTCGGCACCGCCGCCACGGTGGCGATACCCGTGAGCGCGCCCAGCGACATCAGCCCCTCGACGCCGAGATTGACCACGCCGACGCGCTCGGCGAGCACCTCGCCGAGCGCCGCGAGGGCGAGCACCCCGCCCGCTAGGAGCGCCGTGGACAGGATGCCGGTGATCAGATCCAAATGATCGCCTCCACGCGGGTGCCCTTAGCCCAGGATCCGGGTCCGGCGCACGGGCCGGTAATGCACGATCTCGTCGCCGACCGCCGTGAACAGCAGGATCAGGCCGGTGATGGCGAGCACGGTGCTGGTGTTCACGCCCTGCGTCTGCAGCACGATGCCGGCATTGAGGAGCGCCGCCATCAGCACGGCGCCCGCGATCACGCCGAGACAGGAGCCGCGGGCGAGCACCGCGACCATGATGCCGAGATAGCCGTAATTGTTCGAAATGCCGCCCTGCAGCCGGTGCACGGTGCCGGCGAGTTCGATGGTCCCGGCCAGCCCTGCGACCGCCCCCGAGAGCAGCATCACGGCGACGATGCGCGCCCGGACCGGGATGCCGGCATAGAGCGCCGCGCCGGGATTGGCGCCGGCGACGCGCACCTCGTAGCCGAAGCGGGTGAAAGCGAGCAGCCCGGCCGCGAGGATCGCCACCGCGATCGCGGCGGGCAAGCCCCAGTGCAGGGTATCGCCCAGCGGCGGCAGTTCGGCGGGGATGCGCGCCGTGGTCGCCAGCGCCCGGCCCGAGGGATCGCGCCAGGGGCCGGTGCAGAGCCACGCGACCAGAAGGGCGGCGACGAAGTTCAAGAGCAGCGTGGTGATGAGTTCGCTCACGCCCGCGAAGGCCCGGGCAAGCGTCGGCACCAGGATCCAGGCGGCGCCCCCGGCCGCCCCGGCGAGCGCCATCAGCGGCAGGACCCAGGCGTCGTCGCCGCCGGCATGGAGGCCGACCGCGGTCGCGGCCAGCGCGCCGGCGTTGAACTGGCCCTCGCCGCCGATGTTCCACAGGCCGATGCGCTGGGTCAGCGCCACCGCGATCCCGGTGAGGATCAGCGGCGTGACGAGCAGGCCGAGATCCTCCAGCCCCGCGACGGATCCGAAGGCGGAGCCGATCACCTCGGCGCCGAGGCGCGCGGGCGCGAGGCCGGCGAGCGACAGGACCGCCGCGACGCAGGCGAGCGCCGCCAGGATCGCCCCGACCCGTCCGGCCAGGGCGGCGCCGGCCGGGACGGTCGGAACCCTCTGGAACCGCCAGCTCATGCCCGCGCCCCCCGGCCACCCATCATCAGTCCCAGCGTCTCGACGTCCGCCTCGGCGGCGGGCATCACACCCATGATCCGTCCCTCGAACAGCACCGCCACCCGGTCGGCGAGCGCGAGGATCTCCTCCAGCTCCTCGGAGAAGAGCAGCACCGCCCTGCCCCGGTCGCGCAGCTCCGCGAGGTAGGAGAGCAGGGTGTCGATGGCGCCGACATCGAGCCCCCGGCTCGGATAGGCGGCGACCAGGACCCGCTCGGCGACGCGGATCTCGCGGCGGGCGACGAGGCGCTGCTGGTTCCCGCCCGACAGGTTGCGGATGGGCATGCCGAAATCCGGCACCGCGACGGCGGCGTCGGCGGCGATGGTCCGGGCGAGGCGCGCCGCCGCCCAGGGCCGGAACAGGCCGCCGCCGCCGACGCGCGGGCCGGCATATTCCCGCAGCACCGCGTTGTCGGCGACGCTGAGGTCGGGGGCGAGGCCGCTGCGCAGGCGATCCTCCGGGATATGGCCGATGCCGGCGGCCGCGAAGGCCGCCGCATCCGTCCGGGCCACAGGCCGGCCGTCGATCCGGACCGCCCCCCCCGCGACCCGGCGCATGCCGGTGACGACCTGGCTCAGCTCGCGCTGCCCGTTGCCGGCGACCCCCGCAATGCCCAGGATCTCGCCGCCATGCAGGGCGAGGGTGACGTCGCGCAGCGCCACGAGGCCGCGGTCGTCCCGCGCGCAGACCCGATCGAGTTCGAGCACCGGAGCCGCCGAGACCGGCGTGCCGGCCGCCCGCGGACGCGCCCTGCGCAGGGTGATGTCGTGGCCGACCATCAGGGCGGCGAGGCCGCGCTCGTCCGCGCCCGCGGCGGGGCGCGTCGCCACCTTCCGGCCCCCGCGCAGCACGCTGATCCGGTCGGCGATGGCGACGACCTCGTCGAGCTTGTGGCTGATGAAGATCACCGCGTTTCCGGAGGCGCGGAACGCCCGCAGGGCCGCAAACAGATCTCGCGCCTCCGCCGGCGTCAGCACGGCGGTCGGCTCGTCGAGGATCAGGAGGCGGGCGTCGCGGGCCAGAACCCGGAGGATCTCGACCCGCTGCTGCTCGCCGGCCGAGAGGTCGCCGACGACCGCGTCCGGCCGCACCGCGAGGTTGAAGCGCGCGGCGAGCGCCCGCGTGCGCGCTTCGAGCGCCGCCGCCGAGGCGCGCCAGGGCGTGCGCGACCAGCCGAGATGGATGTTCTCGGCCACCGTGAAGGCCGGCACCAGCTTGAAGTGCTGGTGCACCATGCCGGTCCCGGCACGGATCGCCGCCTGCGGCGAGGGCAGCGCGCGGGCGTAGCCGTCGAGGATGATCGTGCCGGCATCGGGCTGGTAGATGCCGGTGAGGATGTTCATCAGGGTCGACTTGCCGGCCCCGTTCTCGCCGAGCAGGGCGTGGATCTCCCCTGGCATCACCGTGAGATCGACCGCGTCGTTGGCGAGCACGCCCGGAAACGCCTTGGTGATCCCCTGCAACTCGACGAGGGCGGGGGTGCCGGGCGGGATTGCGGGTGCGGCGCCCGCGCCCGTCCCGGGTGGGAACGCGAGCGGCACCCCCATCAGGCGCCGAGGC
The DNA here is from genome assembly GCF_002355515.1 of Methylorubrum populi. Taxonomy (NCBI): domain Bacteria; kingdom Pseudomonadati; phylum Pseudomonadota; class Alphaproteobacteria; order Hyphomicrobiales; family Methylobacteriaceae; genus Methylorubrum; species Methylorubrum populi. Next base: position 1,731,764 of record NZ_AP014809.1, read on the forward strand.
CCGTCACGCCCTCGATCGACCAGTCCCAGTTGTAGAGGTCGAGATCGCTCATGGTCTTGCCCGCCGCGACCCGGACCTTGCTCTGGCTGTCCCGGATCTCGCCGACGAACGGCGTGTACCCGCCGAGGATCTTTTCGCGCACGGCGTCGGCCTGCTTTGCGACGGCCTCGGGCACGGTCCGGCCCCAGGCGTCGCGGTCGACGCCGCCGCCCATCGGCAGGAGCGTGGTGCCCGGCGTCCATGTGCCGGCGATGCGCCGGCCCACCTGATCGACGTAGTACTTGCGCGAATCCACCACGATCGAGCTGACATAGGCGTCGGGCCCGAAGCGGCGCATGTCGGTGTTCCACATCGCCGCCTTGAGGCCGCGCTGCTGCGCCACCTGAAGGTAGCCGGCCTCGTCCATGATGCCGAAGAGGAAGTCGCAGCCGTTGTTGGCGAGCGCGACGCCGGCCTGGGTCGCGGCCTGCGGATCGAACCAGGAATTGATCGTGATGACCTGCACGGTCGCCTCGGGCTTCACCGTGCGCGCGCCCATCAGGAAGGCGTTGGTCGAGGAGAAGCACGAGGGCACCGGGAAGGAGGCGACGTAGCCGAGCTTGCCCGTCTTGCTCATCAGGCCGGCCGCGACGCCGAGCACGTAGGTCGGGTACCAGTGCGCGAAGTAGTACCAGCCGAGATTGTCCGCCGTGGTGCGGCCGTCGCATTCGAGGAAGCCGACCTTCCGCGAGCGCTTGGCGACGTCGGAGAAGAAGTCGCCGTAATTCGAGGTGGCGAAGACGAGGTTGGCGCCGTTCGAGACGAATTGCCGGAAGGTGCGCGCGGCGTCGGCGGAATAGGGGATCGACTCGACGAACAGGGTCTTGGCCTGCGGGAAAGCGGCCTGCACCGCCTTCATTCCCTGGTCGTGACTCCAGGTCCAGCCCTCGTCGGTCACCGGGCCGACATGTCCGAAGGCGATCACCGCATCCTTCTCGGGAACCGCCGGCAGCGGCGCCTGGGCCCGGGCCGGGCACAGTCCGGGCGGCAGGATCAGGCCGGCACCGAGACCGGCTCCAAGGCCGATTCCGAGGCCGAGCAGATGGCGGCGGCTCGGCAGGGCGGCATCGCGCATGTCATCGCTCACGGCACTGGCTCCCTCTCGGATCGCCGCCCGAATCCGGGTGGCGGGAGTGACCGCAGCCTCTCCGGCAGAACGTCCGGCGGAGGGCGTCGGCAAGAACGCGGCAAGATCCGACGCGGCAAGATCCGGCGCGGCAAGAACCATGCCTCGACGGGGGCCGCTCCGACCGCCGCATCGGCCAAGCGTGACCGCGCCGATCTGTCCCGGATAGCCGCCAATTTCCGACCACCCCGGTGCGTCCAGCGCAACAACGCCAGGGCGTAGGATCGCGGGTTTGCGCGGACTTGCGCGAAGAACTGATGAAGCCTTAAGCAAGGCTTCGAGGTGGCGCGAAACGAGGCATCGCGAGCCGGGAGGGCACGACCATGGGCGGTGCAGCCGTCATGACCTTCACCGGACGGTTCCGGCCCGCGAGCTTCCGGGCCTTCGCGGAGGATCGCGCCCGCCTCCTCGCCTTGGACGCGGCCTGGGGCGAGGCGGCGCCCGACCGAATCGTCGTCGCCGTCGCGGGCCAGCGCGACTTCATCGATGCGTTCGAGATGGCCTGCAGCCTCGGGCCCATGGATTGCCTCGTCCACGAGATCGAGCGGCGCGAAACGGATTCGGCCGGGATCGCCACCTTCGAGCGGGAACATGTCGATGGATGAGCCGGACGGTTGGTACGCGGTCGCGCTGGGCGCCGATATCGAGCCCTCGACCTCGGCGGGAACGCGCCTGTTCGGCCACGAACTCGTGGTCTGGCGCGACGCCGCCGGCGCCGTGCATGTCTGGGAGGATCGCTGCCCGCATCGCGGCATGCGCCTGAGCTTCGGCTTCGTGCGCGGCGATCACATCGCCTGCCTCTATCACGGCTGGCGCTACGACGCCGCCGGCCAGTGCCGCTTCATCCCGGCCCACCCGGATCTCGCGGTGAGCCCGATGATCCGGACGCGGACCTTTCCGTGTCGGGAGCGGGCCGGGCTGATCTGGGTCCGCTGGGGAAGCCCGGCCGACGACGCCCCGGAGGCCGCGCCCGACGAGGCCGCCCCCGTCTCGCCCCTGCGCAGCCTCTACCTCGACGCGCCGGCCGCGCGCCTCGCGGCGGCGCTCGGCGGCGCCGGGTCCGATGGGCTCGCCCGCCTCGATCTCGCCGGATCGCCCGTCCTCGTCGCGGTGCAGCCGCTCGCCGCGGAGGCGAGCGCGGCACACATCGTGGTTCCGGCCGCGCCCGAAGCGCCAACAGCCGATCTCGCCCGCCTCGCCGCCGCCTGCATCGCCCTGCGCCGGACCATCGAGGGAGCCGCGCCGTGAGCCTTCGCCTCTACGACTACGAACTCGACGAGAACGGCTACAAGGTCCGGCTCGCGCTGGGGGCGCTCGGGCTCGACTGCGAGACCGTGGCGGTCGACATGGTCCCGGGCGCCGAGCAGACCCGCTCCCCGCTGATCGATCTGAACCCCCTCGGCACGCTCCCGATCCTCGTCGATGGCGGCACGGTGCTGCGGGAGGCCGAGGCGATCCTCGCCTATCTGGCGCGCCGCTACGATCCCGCCGGGACGTGGCTGCCGCAGGAGCCGGCGGCCTTCGGCGAAACCCTGATGTGGCTCGCCTTCGCCACGCGCGAATTGCACGCGGCGAGCCTCGCGCGGCGCGCGGCCCTGTTCGACCATCCGGGCGACGGGCCGGAGCTGGAGAGCCGGTCGCGGGCGGCGTTCCGAGCCATGGAGGACCATATCGTCCTGCGCGGGCTCTCGGGCGCGGGCTGGTTCGCCGGCACGGGCCTGACCATCGCCGATCTCGCCCTGTTCCCGGCCTTCGCCCTCAGCCGGGACTTCGGGATCGACCACGAGGCCTATCCGGGCCTGCGCCGCTGGAGCCGCCGCGTCCGCGGCCTGCCGGGCTTCCGCACCATGCCCGGCATTCCCGACTATCACTGACGGCCGGACAGGACGCCCTTGGACCCGCACCGCCTCGGCCTCGTCTCGACGCGGCTGCACTACTTCCAGCTCGTCGCCCGCGCGGGCTCGATCCGGCAGGTCGCCCGCGCGCTCAACGTCGCGCCCTCGTCGATCAGCCGTGTGATCGTCCAGCTCGAGGAGGATCTCGGCACCAAACTGTTCGAGCGCGCCCGGCAGCGCCTGCGCCTCACCAGCGCGGGCGAACTCCTGCTCTACCGGGCGCGGCTGAGCCTGGGCGAGCTCAGCCGGGCCTGCACCGAGGTCGGCGAGTTGCAGGGCCTGCACCGCGGCACCGTCACCGTCGCCCTGGTCGAGAGCGTCGCCCGCGGCCTGTTCCCGGCGGTGATGGGAGCGTTCTGGGAGCGGCATCCGGGGATCGCGGTCGATGTCCAGGTGATGCGATCGACGGAGGCGGCCGCGGCGATCGCGGACGGCGAGTGCGAGATCGCCCTCGGCTTCGACCTGCGCGCCCCGCGGGGGGCGCAGCGCCTCGCGGCGGCCCTGGTCTCGATCGGCGCGCTGATGCATCCGGCGCACCCGCTCGCGGGCCGTCAGGCCCTGCGGATGTTCGATCTGGCCCAAGAGGCGGTCATCCTCTCGGATACGAGCCTGACCCTCGGCGCCACGATCGAGGAAGCCCTGGCCGACGCCTCCGCCCATGTGGGGCGGCGTGTCACCACCAACTCCGTCGGGACGATGGTGGCGCTGGCGAGCGCGGGCGCCGGGATCTCGCTCCAGGCCCGGCTCGGCGTCGAGGCCGAGATCGCCGAGGGCCGCCTCGTCTTCGTGCCCCTGCGCGATCCGAAGCTGCGCCCGCGTCGGCTCGTGCTCGTGGCGCGCAACCGCGACCGGCTCTCGGACGCGGGCGCGGCGCTCGCGGCGATGCTGGCCCGTGCCGTCGAGGCCCAGAGCCAGGCCTGATGGAGGCCTGATGCGGACCCGATCCGGGCGTGAGCCGAGCTGTTGCGTGGAGCGCACCGGACTGAGCGAAAAACGGCGGCTATTCAGGACATCGTCGGGCGTCGATCCTGCGATCCATGATGGAGCCCGACACCCCATGACGCCTGGAGCCGTCGACGCCGTGATCCGCGGCCTGAAGCGGGCGGGCGTCTCGATCGTCTGCTACCTGCCGGATTCCCTGTTCAAGGAGCTCTACCCGGCCCTGGACGCGGATCCGGACCTGCGCACCATCCCGGTCACCAATGAGGGCGAGGGCGCGGCGATCTGCGGCGGCGTCTTCCTGTCGGGCAAGCGCGCCGTGCTGGTGATGGAGAATTCCGGCCTGCGCGCCTCGGTCGAGCCGCTCGCCCGCATGGGCCTCGGCGCCGGCATCCCGGTGGTGATGCTGATGAGCTACCGGGGCGATCTCGGCGAGAACAACTGGTGGGCGATCCCGCACGGCATCACCATGGAGCCGGTGCTGCAGGCCCTGCGCATCCCCTACCGGGTGGTGCGCGAGGAGGCTGCCATCGAGACGGCCATCGCGGACGCCTACGCCTCGGCCTACGCCTCCTACTACCACGCGGCGGTGGCGCTGGGCGGGAGCATCGTACGATGAGCGCGGATGGCGATGCGACGGCCCGGCCGATGACCCGCTACGCCTGCATGCAGCGCCTCGCGGCCCGCCTGCGGGACGAGCTCGTGATCCTGTCCCTCGGGGGCAGCGTGGACGAGTGGTACAACGCGGCGCCGCACATGCGCGCCGCCAGCCTGTTCCAGCAGCAGCTCGGCTGCGTCACGCCCCAGGCCTTCGGCCTCGCCGCCGGGCTGCCGCACCGGCGCATCGTCTCCCTCGACACCGACGGGGGGCTGCTGTTCAACCTCGGCATCCTCGCCACCCTGGGCAACGAGCGGCCGAGAAACCTCTTCGTCGTCGTCTGGGACAACCAGTGCTACCAGTCGATCGGCGGCCCGCCCACGCACACCGCCAAGGGCCGTGTCGACCTCGCGGCGATCGCCCGCGGCGCCGGCCTCGAACACGCCTACACGGTGCACGACCTCGACAGCTTCGAGCGGCACTGCGCCGAAGGGCTTGCGGCCGAGGCTCCCTATCTCGTCGTTGCCAAGGTCGCGGGCACCGTCCAGCCCGGCATCCGGCGCAAACACAGCGACGGGCGCGAGGACAAGTACATCTTCGTGCGCCACGTGGAGGCGAGCGAGGGCGTCACCATCATGGGCCCGAGCGAGCACAACTGAGATGCTGCGCGACGCCGCCGACGCCCTGGAGGCCGCCTACGACGTGATCGTGGCCGGGGCGGGCACCGGCGGATGCGTCGTCGCGGGCCGGCTCGCGGCGGCGGGGCTGTCCGTGCTGCTGGTGGAAGCCGGGCCGCCGGACACCGCCGACCCCGCCATCGCCGATGCCGGGGCCTGGGTCGGGCTCCTCGGTGGTCCCTGCGACTGGGGCTACGCCTACGCGCCCGCCCCCGAGGTGGCCGGCCGCGCCATCGCGATCCCGCGCGGGCGGGTGCTCGGCGGGTCGAGCAGCATCAACGCCATGCTGTGGAACCGGGGCCACCCCTCCGACTACGACGGCTGGGCGGCCGCCGGAGCGACGGGCTGGGATTTCGCGTCCGTGCTCCCGTACTTCCGCCGGGCGGAGGATTGGGAAGGCGGCGAGACGCCCCTGCGCGGGGCGGGCGGTCCGCTGCGCATCGAGACCTCGCACGATCCCCACCCCGTCGCGCGCGCCCTGCTCGCGGCCGCGGCCGAACGCGGCATGCCGGTGCTGGCCGATGCCAACGGGCCGAACGATGCCGGGGCGGCGCTCGCCAACCTGAACAAGCGCGGGGCCCGGCGCTGGAGCGTGGTCGACGGCTATATCCGGCCGCTCGCGGGCGACCCGAAGCTGACGATTCTCACCGGCGCGACGGTCCTCGGCCTCCTGGTCTCCGGCTCCGTCTGCTCCGGCCTGCGGCTCGGCCTCGAGCGCGGGATCGCCGAGGTGCGGGCCCGCCGCGAGGTGGTGCTGACATTGGGCGCGATCGGCACGCCTGCGCTGCTGATGCGCTCCGGCATCGGCGCTCCGGCCGACCTCGCCCGCCTCGGCATCGCCCCGCGCCACGCGCTGCCGGGCGTCGGGCAGAACCTCCAGGACCATCCCCTGCTGATGGGGATCAACTTCTCCGCCCGCGCGCCGCTGGGGCCGGTGCGCGACAACGGCGGCGGGGCGCAGCTCAACTGGCGCAGCCGGCCGGGCCTGCGCGCGCCGGACCTCCACGCCTTCGTGGTCCAGGGGCCCCATGCCGGCCCCGAGATCGCCGCAACCGCCGACCTGTCCGGTCCGGTCTTCGCCGTCTCGCCGGGGCTGATGGGCTCGACCAGTGTCGGCAGCCTGCGCCTGGAGAGCGCCGAGCCGGACGGCCCGATCACGCTGCGGCCGAATTTCCTGGCCGAGCCCGCCGACCGCGCGGCGCTGGCCGGCGCCGTCGACACGATCCTCGACCTCGCCGACACGGCCGCCTTCCGCGACCTCGGCGCCGTGCCGCTGACCCCGGCCCGAAGACTCGGCCGATCCGAGGCGGACGCCTTCGTGGCCCGGGCCTGCTCCACCTTCTTCCACACCTGCGGCACCTGCGCGATGGGCACGGGCCCGGCCGCCGTGGTCGATCCGGCCCTGAACCTGCATGGCGTGGCCGGCCTGCGTATCGCCGACGCCTCGGTGATCCCGACGATCCCGACCGGCAACACGCAGGCCGCCGTGGTGATGATCGCCGAGCGCGCCGCCGACCTGATCCGGAATGCCGCAGGATGAGCCCGACATGAGCCAAGAGCCCATCAGCCAAGACCGGATCCTCGCCGCCGACCTCGTCGTGACGATGGACCCGGACAACCGCGTCCTCACCGACGGCGCCGTCCTGATCCAGGGGAGCCGGATCGGCGCGGTCGGCCCCCGCGAGGCGATCGCCGCCGCGAATCCGGGCGCGGCCGTCGTGCGTCTGCCCGACCGGCTGCTGATGCCGGGCCTCGTCAACGCGCACATGCATTCGGGCTTCCTGCGCGGCACCGCCGAGCATCTCCCGGTCTGGGACTGGCTGCGGCTGCACATCAACCCGATGCACCGGCTGCTGCGCCCCGAGGAGGCGGAGGCCGCCTCCTGGCTCTGCTACGCCGAGGGGCTTCTCTCCGGCAGCACGACGATGCTCGACATGTGGCGCTTCATGGAGGGCAGCGCGCGGGCCGCCGAGACCCTGGGCAACCGCCTCGTCTGCGTGCCCTATGTCGGCGAGCATCCCGACTACGACTATTTCGACCGCCTCGACGACAACGAGAGGCTGATCGAGAGCCGGCACGGCAGCGCGAACGGGCGCATCAGCGTCTGGGTCGGGCTGGAGCACCTGTTCTACGCCGACGAGGCTGGGCAGCGGCGCGCCATCGAGATGGCCCAGCGCCACCGCACCGGCTTCCACACCCATTGCAGCGAGGCCGAAGTCGAGGTCGCCGAGTTCGAGCAGCGCTACGGCTGCCGGGCGATGTTCGCCCTCGACCGGCTCGGCTTCTTCGAGACGCCGCACGCGCTCATCGCCCACGCGGTCTGGCTCGACGCCGCCGAGATCGAGCTGATCGCCGCCCGCGGCGTCGCGGTGGCGCACAACCCCGTCAGCAACATGAAGCTGGCGAGCGGCATCGCGCCGGTCGAGGCGATGCTGAAGGCCGGCGTCGCGGTCGGTCTCGGCACCGACGGCGAGAAGGAGAACAACAACCTCGACGTGTTCGAGGAGATGAAGGCCGCCTCGCTGCTCGGCAAGCTCAAGACCCTCGACGCGGCGGCCCTCGATTCCTGGGAGGCGCTGCGGATGGGAACGATCCTGGGCGCGAAGGCGCTCGGACTCGACCGTGAGATCGGCTCCCTCGAACCGGGCAAGCGCGCCGACCTGATCGCGATCCGCACCGACACGCCGCGGATGACGCCGCTCTTCGGCGACGGCCCCTGGTTCAACCTCCAGCACAACCTCGTCCACGCGGTGCGGGGCTCGGATGTCGACGTGACCATGGTCGACGGCGTCGTGGTCGTCGAGGACGGCCGCCTCAAGACCGCCGACCTGCGCGCCCTGATCGACCATGTCCGCGGCCTCGCGCCGGGCCTGTTCGAGCGCCGCGCGGCGTGGCTCGCCGAGAACGAGACCGGCTCCGTCCAGTGGACCGGGCCCGGCCGATGAAGACCGACGACCGGGTGGCCCTCGACGAATGGTACGCCGTCGAGACCGCGACGGCCGTGACCGCGGCCCCCGTCGTCACGCGCCTCCTCGGCCAGGACATCGTCTGCGACCGGCTGCCGGACGGGTCGCCGCGGGTGCGCGAGCGCCTGGCCGATGGGTTCGGGCCGCCGCTTCCGGTGCGCGAGCGCTACGGCTGCCTCTGGACCACCCTCGGGCACCCGAACCGCGACGTGGTCGCGATCACCGAAGCCGACGAGGCGGACCGCCGCCACGTCCCCTGCGGCTGGGTGAAGATGCGCACCTCCGGCCCGCGCGTGGTCGAGAACTTCCTCGACATGGCCCATTTCCCCTTCGTCCACACCGACATCCTCGGCGCCGAGCCGAACACCGAGGTGCCGGCCTACGCCTCCGAGATCCGCCGCGACGTCGACGAGGTCTGGGCGACGAATTGCAGCTTCTTCCAGCCCCGCATCGCCGCGACCGAGACGGAGGGCGATTTCGTCCGCCTGACCTACCGCGTGCCCTCGCCCTTCGTGGTGATGCTCTACCGGGTCTGCCCGAGCGCTCCCGACCGCCTCGACGCCATCGCCCTGTTCATTCAGCCGATGGAGGAGGAGCTGTGCCGGGCCCAGCCCGTGATGTACCTCGTGGATTCCTGCTCGACCCACACGGCGCTGCTGAACTTCGAGCAGGTGATCTTCCTGCAGGACCGCATCATCGTCGAGAACCAGCGCCCCCTGAGGCTGCCGCTGGAGCCCCGTCACGAGATCCCGACGCGGGCCGACAAGTCCTCCGTGGTCTACCGGCGCTGGCTCAAGGAGAAGGGGCTGCGCTTCGGCACGGTGGGGCACGGATGAGGCGCCCCGCTGAAGCCCGCCCCTGGCGCACCGGACGCGCCGGGGGATGGGGACCGGCCGGAAAGGTTCGGGCATGAGCGGGCGGGCCCTGCGCGTCCTGCGGCCGCGCGAGGCCGGCGAGGCGCTCGCCGCCCTGTCGCGGCACGGCGGGGAGGCCCGGCTCGCCGCCGGCGCCACCGCGCTCCAGCTCGACTGGGCGGCGGGGGCGGAGCGTCCGGACCTTCTCGTCGACCTTTCCGGCTTGCCGGAACTGCGCGGCGTCGAGGCCGTGGGCGGCAATCTTCGGATCGGCGCCGCCACTCCGCTCGCGGAGATCGAGGCGGACGCGACCGTCGCGCGGCTCGCCCCGCTCCTCGGCCGGGCGGTGCGGACCGTCGCCGCCCCGGCGGTGCGCAGCCTGGCGAGCCTCGGCGGCAACGTGGCGGGGCGGACGGGCTGCTGCCTGCCCGCCCTGCTCGCCCTCGACGCGGCCCTGGAGATCCTGACGGCGGCGGGCCGGGAGCGGGTGGCGCTCGCCGACTGGCTCGGGCGGGCCGCGGAGTCGGCGAGCCTCCTCCTCGCCGTCACGCTCCCGCCGCAGCCGGAGGGGGCGCCCACGACGCTGCGGAAGGTGGGCCTGCGGGCGGCCTTCAGCCCGAGCGTCATCGGCGTTGCGGGCCTGCTCTCCCTCGATCACGGCGTCATCGGCGCGGCCCGCCTCGCGGCCGGGGGGGGGCCGGTGCGCCCGCAGCGTCTGCCCCGATCCGAGGCTCTCCTCGCCGGCCGCCCGCCGGCCGCCGTCGACTGGGCCGGCCTCCACGCCGCGCTCTTGGCCGAGATCGACGCGCCGGACGACAGCCTGCGCAGTGCCCGCTACCGGCGTCTGGCGGCGGCCAACGCCCTCGTCGCCGGCCTCGGCGGGGCCGGCATGCTTCCTGGCGCGGAAGGCCGCTCCGGAGCGCTTCCTCGTTACCGGCCCGTCGGCACCGGTGCCCCGGCCGGCGAGCGTGTGGTCTCGCGCGCGGCCGATCCGGCGGGATGGCACCGGCGGCCGGACATCGCCGACAAGGTTCACGGCCGGCTCGCCTATCTCACCGATGCGCGGGCGCCGGGGATGCTCGTCGGCCGCATCCTGCGCGCCGGCCGGCCGCATGCCCGCATCCTCTCGATCGACACCGCGGAGGCGGAGGTCCTGCCGGGGGTCGCCGCCGTGGTGACCCACCGCGACGTGCCGGGACTCAACGCCTACGGGATCATGGTGCAGGATCAGCCCGCCCTCTGCGGCGAGCGCGTGCGCTATGTCGGCGACGCGGTGGCGGCGGTGGCCGCCGTGGACGAGGCCACCGCCGAGGCCGCCCTCGCCCTGATCCGCGTCGCCTACGCGCCGCTGCCGGTCCTCGACAGCCCGGAGGCGGCGCTCGCCCCCGGCGCGCCGCCGCTCCATCCGGAGGGCAATCTGCGCCGCGAGGTCCGTGTCGCGCGGGGAGACATTGAGTCGGCCTTCGCGGCCTGCGCCCACGTGGTCGAGGACACCTACGTGACGCCGCGGCAGATGCACGGCTTCCTCGAGACCGAGGGCGGCTGGGCGATGATGGAAGCCGACGGCTCGCTCACGATCCGCGTCGGCGGCCAGCACGGCGCCCGCGACCGGCTGCAGATCGCCCGCATCCTCGGCTGGCCGGAAGCGCGGGTCCGGGTCGTCACCAGTCCCACCGGCGGCGCCTTCGGCGGCAAGGACGAGTTGACCGTGCAGCCGGCCCTCGCGCTGCTCGCGGTGAAGACCGGGCGGGCGGTGCGCCTCCATCTCGGCCGGTCGGAATCGGTGGCGGCGGGGATCAAGCGCAACCCGATGCGGATCCGCATGCGCACCGGCTGCGATGCCGAGGGCCGCCTGCTCGCCGTCTCCGTGGAGCTGACCGCGGATGGCGGCGCCTACGCCTCCCTGAGCCCCGCGGTGATCGAGACGGCGCTGGAGCATTGCTGCGGCCCCTACATCGTCCCGAACGTCGCGGGGGTCGCGCGGCTCGTGGCGACCAACAACGGCACCTGCGGCGCGTTCCGCGGCTTCGGCGCCAACGAGATGACCTACGCGATCGAGTGCCAGATGGGACGCCTCGCGCAGGCCGTGGGCTGCGATCCCGTCACGCTCCGCCGCCGCAACCTGCGGGCGCCGGGCAGTCCCGGCTTCTTCGGCCAGACGGTGGGACCGAGCGAGCGCCTCGCCGAGATGCTCGACGCCGCCGCGGCGAGCCCGCTCTGGTCGGCCGGGCAAGGACAAGGACAAGGACAAGAGTCGGAGCCGGCGGCGGTCGGCGTTGGACTGGCGCTCAACTATCAGGGCAACGGCCTCGGCTCGCTGCCGGAGGATCGCGCCGCCGTCGAGCTGCGGCTCGCGGCCGACGGTGCGATCGAGGCGCTCTACGGCCTCGACGAGATCGGCCAGGGGCTCCAGGCGGCGATCCGCAGCGCCGTCGCCGCGCGCCTCGGGGTGGACCGCGCCGAGATCCGTCCGGTGATCGGCGATACCGGGCGCACTCCGGATTCCGGCTCCACCACGGCGTCGCGCGGCACCTTCGTGGTCTGGGAGGGGGCCCGGCGCGCCGCGCCCGCCTTCGCCCGCGCCCTGCTCGACGCGGCGGCGCAGCGCCTCGGCAGGCGGCCGCAGGGCGAGGCGCCGGACGGCTCGGGATCGGCCGATCTGGCCCTCGGCCCCGGCGGCATCCGCGAGGCGCGCTCGAACAGCGGGCGCCCGCTCCTCGGCTTCGCCGAACTCGCCGCCGGCCTTCCGCCCGAGGCCCTGCCGCGCTCCCGCGCCGCCTTCGACTTTCCCAAGGCCGACTACGTGGCGGGCAATGCCCGCTACCTCTTCGCCTTCGGCGCGACCCTGGCCCGCGTCGCCGTGGACCGCGTGACGGGGGAAGTTCGCGTACTCGACCTCCATCAGCACACCGCCGCCGGCCCGGTGCTCGATGCCGCCGCCTATCTCGGCCAGATCGAGGGCGGGGGCGTGCAGGGGCTCGGCTTCTCCCTCACCGAGGATGCGCGAATGGAGGCCGGACGCTACGCGGTCTCGAACCTCGACGGCTACCTGATGCCCACCATCGCCGACGCGCCGGAGCGCAGCCGCGTCCTCGCCCTGGAGGATCTCGATCCGGACGATCCCTACGGCCCGCGCGGAATCGGCGAACTCGGCATCGGCGCGGTGACCCCGGCCATCGCGGCGGCGGTGGCCGACGCCGTCGGCCACTGGCCCGGCGCCGCGCCGTTCTCGCCCGAGACCCTCCTGCGGGCGCTCTGCGACGGAGCGGCGGCGTGAGCGCGCCGCGCTTCCGCCTGAACGGGCGCGACGGCGTCCTCCCCGGCGATGCCGCCCGCAGCCTCCTCGACATCCTGCGCGAGGATCACGGGCTCACCGCGGCGAAGCCCGGATGCCGGATCGGGCGCTGCGGCGCCTGCACGGTCCTGATGGACGGGCGGCCCATCAACGCCTGCCTCGTCATGGCCTATCGCCTGGAGGGGACCGAGATCCTGACCGCGGACCATCCCGAGGCGGGCCCGGCGGTGGCGATCGTGCGCGCGGCCCTCATCGACGAGAACGCCTTCCAGTGCGGCTACTGCGCCCCGGGCTTCGTCCTCGCGCTGGCCGCCCTGCTGAACCGCGCGCCGGAGGCCGGCGAGGCGGAGATCCGGGCGGCGCTGACCGGCAATCTCTGCCGCTGCACGGGATATGCCTCGATCCTGCGCGGGGCGCTGGCCGCGCGGGACCGGCTGCGCGCCGCGCGCGGGGCCACCGGGGCGGAGCCGGGCCCGTCCGGGTCTCAGCTGCCGCGATAGGTGCTGTAGCCGTAGGGGGAGATCAGGAGCGGCACGTGGAGATGAGCGGGGGCGTCCCGGCCCTCCGGCGCGATCCGGAAGCGCACGGGCACGATGTCGAGAAAGGAGGGAGCGCCATCGGCGCTGCCGCCGGCGGCGAAGTAGGCGCCGACCTCGAAGGCGATCTCGTAGGTGCCGGGCTCCATCGCGCGTCCCGAGAGGAGGGGCGCGTCGCAGCGGCCGTCGGCATTGGTCGCGACCGTCTTGAGACGCGTGCGGGTTTCGCCCTCGATGCGCAGGAGATGAAGGGTCAGACCCGCCGCCGGGCGTCCGGTGGAGGTATCGAGCACGTGGGTCGTGAGCCGCTTGGCATCCGGCGGTGCGGCGGGTGTTGCGACGGCCATGGGATGCGGGTTCCTCCTGGGGAGCCGCCGGGCGACAGCAGCGGCCCTAAGGTCGCGCTTCGCCGGCCGCGCAACCCTTGCAGATCGGGTCCCGCGCACCAACCCGGATTTTCGCCAGGATTTTCGGGAGCAGCTTTCGAAAAGTCCGACAGATCGCGGAACGGCGCAGCGCTATCGTGGCGCCTTCGCGATGGGCCGAAACGAGCCGAAACGATCCGCGCGCCTGCGCGGCAGACCCGGGGTCATCGATGCACACCTCCCGCGACTTGATCGGATACGGCCGCGACGTTCCGCAGGCGGACTGGCCCGGCGGCGCCCGGATCGCCGTGCAGATCGTGCTCAATTACGAGGAGGGGGGCGAGAACTGCATCCTGCACGGGGATGCGGCCTCCGAGGCGTTCCTGTCCGAAATCGTCGGCGCCGCACCCTGGCCGGGCCAGCGCCACATGAACATGGAATCGCTCTACGAGTACGGCGCCCGCGCCGGCTTCTGGCGGCTGTGGCGCCTGTTCACGCAGCGCGCCGTGCCGGTCACCGTGTTCGGCGTCGCCACCGCGCTCGCGCGCAACCCCGACGCCGTCGCCGCGATGCGGGAGGCGGCCTGGGAGATCGCGAGCCACGGCCTCAAATGGATCGATTACCGCGACATGCCGCGCGCGGAGGAGGCGGCGCAGATGGATGCGGCGATCCGCCTGCACGAGGAGGTGACCGGCGAGCGCCCCCTCGGCTGGTACACCGGCCGCTCCTCCGTCAACACGCTGGAACTCGGCCTGGAACGGGGCTTCGCCTATCTCGCCGATTCCTACGCCGACGACCTGCCCTACTGGCTGTACGGCCGGGCCGGAACCGGCCTCGTGGTGCCCTACACCCTCGATGCCAACGACATGCGCTTCGCCACAGCGCAGGGCTTCAACACCGGCGAGCACTTCTTCGCCTACCTGCGCGACAGCTTCGACGCGCTCTACGCGGAGGGCGCCACGGCGCCGAAGATGATGTCGGTGGGGCTCCACTGCCGGCTGGTCGGCCGGCCCGGCCGCATCGCCGCGCTCGCGCGCTTCCTCGACCACGTCGCCGCCCATGACGGCGTCTGGCTGGCGCGCCGCATCGACATCGCCCGGCACTGGGCGGCGCGGCACCCGGCCGAAGCCTTACGCCCGAGCAGCATGAGCGCGGCGCAGTTCCTCACCCGCTTCGGCGACATCTTCGAGGACACGCCGGAGATCGCGCTCCGGGCGTGGCAGGCTGGCCTCACCGCCCGCGAGGACAGCGCGGAGGGGCTCCATGCCGCCCTCGTCGGCGCCCTGCGCGGCCTGCCCGCCGAGCGCCAGCGCGCCCTCATCCGCGCCCATCCCGAACTCGCCGGACGGCTCGCCCAGGCCGGGCAGCTGACGCAGGCCTCCACCGCCGAGCAGGGCAGCGCCGGCCTCGGCGCGCTCTCGGCCGAGGAACTGGCGCGGTTCGAGCGGCTGAACGCGGCCTATCGCGCGCGCTTCGACCTGCCCTTCGTCATGGCGATCAAGGGCAGCGGCCGCGAGGCGATCCTGGCGGCGTTCGAGGCGCGGCTGCGCAATGATCCCGAGCAGGAATTCCAGGAGGCGCTGCGCCAGATCGAGCGGATCGCGTGGCTGCGGCTGAAGGACCGCCTGCCGTCGGCGGGTTGATCCCGCGCGGGCCTCCCGGCGCTCGCCCCTAACGCGCCAGGCGCCGGCCGATCAAGTCGAGCCCGGCGCCGACATGGGCGCGCAGGGCCTCGGTCGTCATCTCGACGAAGGTCTTGGCACGGTTGGGCAGCATCTTTCGCGACGGATAGACCACGCCGAGGGTCACCGGGAGCGGCGGCGTCCGCGGCAGGACCGGCACGAGGCGGCCGTCGGCGAGATAGGGCGCCACCTCGAAGACGGGCTTGAGGACGATGCCCAGCCCCTGAATCGCCCATTCGGTCAGCACGTCGCCGTCATCCGCGTCGATGCGCCCGGACACGGGCAGCGTCACGACCTCGTCGCCGTCGCGCAAGCTCCAGCGGAATTGCTCGGAGCCGGGAAACCGCAGCAGCAGGCAGGAATGATCGATGAGCTCGGCCGGGCTCCCGGGGGCGGGATGCTCGGCGAGATAGTCCGGTGAGGCGCACAGGATCCGCTCGATCTCGGCGACCTTGCGCAGGGTGAAGGTCGAGTCGCGCATCTGCGCCAGCCGGACCGCCACGTCGACCGCCTCCTGCACGAGGTCGAGCAGGTGATCGGAGAGCCGGAGGTGGACATCCGTCTCCGGATGGCGCTCGCGGAAGGCGGGGATCAGCGGCGCCACAACGCGCCGGCCCAGGGCCAGGGGGGCGGTGACCTTCAGCGTCCCGCGCGGCGCGGCGCCCTGGGTCTCGACGCTCTTCTCCGCCCGCTCCACGGAGGCGGCGATGTCGAGGCAGCGGTCGTAGAAGACGCGGCCGGCCTCCGTCAGGTTCATCCGCCGCGTCGTGCGGGTGAGCAGCAGGCAGCCGAGATGCTCCTCCAGCGTCTGGATGCGGTAGCTGATCACTGAGGGCGACAGGCGCAGCGCGCGGCCGGCGGCCGAGAAGCTGCCGGTCTCCGCCGCGCGCATGAAGATGCGGATACTCTCCAGCGACAGCATCCCCCTCCGCACCCCGCACGGTCGCCGAAACGATCTTCGATCTCGCGAAATTTTCGAAAACTGGCAAGGAATTTGATGGGCATACAAGCCCGCCCGCAGCGGTAGGATCGCGGCCGGACAGGAGAGGAAGAGGCGGTGGAGAGCTTCGTCTGGGAATGGGGGAGCATGCTGCTGCGCTGGCTCCACATCGTTGCTGCGATGGCCTGGATCGGCTCGTCGTTCTTCTTCATGCATCTCGACGCCTCGCTGAAGCGGACGCCGGACATCCCGGCCGGCGAAGGCGCCGCGGCCTGGCAGGTGCATGGCGGCGGCTTCTACGAGATGCGCAAGTATTTCGTCGCGCCGGAGCACCTCTCCCCGGACCTCACCTGGCACAAATGGCAGGCCTATACGACGTGGCTGTCGGGCTTCGTGCTGCTGGCCTGGATCTACTACGCGCAGTCGCGGCTCTACCTCGTCGACCCGGCGGTGATGGACCTGTCGGCCCCGGTCGCGGCGGCGCTCGGCGTCGGGGCGCTGGCGCTCGGCTGGGTGGTCTACGACCGCATCTGCCGCTCAAGGCTCGGGGCGAGCGAGACGGGCCTCGCGGCGATCGGCCTGCTGGCCATCACGCTCGCCGCCTTCGGCTTCTCGCAGGTGTTCAGCGGCCGCGGCGCCCTGATCCATACCGGCGCCCTGATGGCGACGTGGATGGCCGGCAACGTCTTCTTCATCATCATCCCGAACCAGCGCAAGGTCGTCGCCGCGCTCATGAAGGGGGAGCGGCCGGATCCGAGCCTCGGCAAGCAAGCCAAGCAGCGCTCGGCGCAGAACAACTACCTGACCCTGCCGGTCGTGCTGATGATGATCGCCAACCACTACCCGATGCTGTTCGCGTCGAAGGCGGCGATCCCGCTCATCGTCGCGCTCGTCACCGCCTCGGGTGCGGTG
Organism: Methylorubrum populi; assembly: GCF_002355515.1. NCBI lineage: Bacteria > Pseudomonadati > Pseudomonadota > Alphaproteobacteria > Hyphomicrobiales > Methylobacteriaceae > Methylorubrum > Methylorubrum populi. The sequence goes on from NZ_AP014809.1 coordinate 1,748,588, forward strand.
ATCCGCTTCTTCTACAACGTGCGCCATGCCGACCACGCCCGCTCGCCGTGGTGGGCCTGGGCCGCGGCCTCGGCCGGGCTGGCCGCCGCCTTCGTCCTCGCGGTCGCCGGAAGTGCCGGGGGCCGCGCGGTGCTGGGCCTGCCGGTCGCCGCCCTGGCCTCGGCCGGTCACGGGGGCGCCGCGCCGCCGGACCACGTCGTCGAACTCGTCGCCGGGCGCTGCGCCATGTGCCACGCGGCCGAACCGATCTGGGACGGGATCGGCGTCGCGCCGAAGGGCGTTCGTCTCGACACCGCCGAGGCCATTGGCCGTCAGGCCGAGGCGATCCGGCGGCAGGTCGTGCTGACGCACAACATGCCGCCCAACAACGTGACCGAGATGACCGACGCGGAGCGCGGCGTGATCGCGGCCTGGCTGGCGGACGCCGCGCACTGAGATCTCCGTCCGACCCCGTGACACCGGAAACCCTCGCAATGACCGCTTCCCCCTACAATCCGCCCTGCGGCGGGCTGCCGCCCCAGACGGCGCTGATGACGGGCCGGGCCGTGTTCACAGAGGCCTACGCCGTCATTCCGAAGGGGGTGATGCGCGACATCGTCACGAGCGTGCTGCCGTTCTGGGAGGGGACGCGGGCCTGGATGCTGTCGCGGCCCCTGTCGGGCTTCTCCGAGACCTTCGCGCAGTACCTGATGGAGGTCGCGCCCGGCGGCGGCAGCGAGCGGCCGGAGCCCGACCCCCGCGCCGAGGGCGTGCTGTTCGTGGTCGGCGGCCGCCTCCGCCTCGTCCTCGACGGACAGGCGCATGCCCTGCGCCCCGGAAGCTACGTCTACCTGCCGCCGGAGGCGGCCTGGAGCCTGCGCGGCGAGGGAGACGAGCCAGCGCGCTTCCACTGGATCCGCAAGGCCTACCAGCGCGTCGAGGGCATCGCCTGCCCGCCGGCCCTCGTCACCCACGAATCCGAGATCGCCCCGGCGGCGATGCCCGACACGGACGGCGCCTGGGCCACCACCCGCTTCGTCCCGCCCGACGACCTGCGCCACGACATGCACGTCAACATCGTCACACTTCGGCCCGGAGGGGTCATCCCGTTCGAGGAGACGCATGTGATGGAGCACGGCCTATTCGTGCTGGAGGGGAAGGCGGTCTACCGGCTCAACCGCGACTGGGTCGAGGTCGAGGCCGGCGACTTCCTGTGGCTGCGCGCCTTCTGCCCGCAGGCCTGCTACGCCGGCGGCCCCGGCCCCTTCCGCTACCTGCTCTACAAGGACGTGAACCGCCACGCGGCGCTCGCGCCGTTCGGGGCGTCCCGGTGAGCGACCGGCAGATCCCCGTCGAGCCGCTGACTCAGGCAGCCTTCGCGCCGTTCGGCACGCTCATCGACAGGGCGGGCGTCGCCCCGCGGCCGATGAACGCCGGCAAGGCTCGCCGCTTCCACGACCTCGCGCAGGTGGCCGTCGCGGGCGTGGGCGGACGGGTGGTGATCGGCGCCGTCGAGGCCGATCCCTACACGCTGCCGCTCCGCTTGAGCCTCGTCGAGCGCCACCCGCTCGGCGCCCAGGCCTTCATTCCCCTCGACGCCGCGCCCTTCCTCGTCGTCGTCTGCCCGGACGAGGGCGGCACGCCCGGACGGCCGCGGGCCTTTCTCACCGCTCCCGGCCAGGGCGTCTGCTACGCGCCCGGCACCTGGCACGGCGTTCTGACGCCGCTCGACCGGCCGCAGGATTTCTGGGTGATCGACCGGGACGGCCCCGGGGTGAACCTGGAGGAGCATCGCTTCGGCGAGCCCTGGATCATTTCGTTCGCGTGACGGTCTTCGATCGTCCGGCAGGGCCGGTCGCGGCGCCGGCGATTGGTGGCGCGCGCGGGATCGGATAGGTGATCCGGGAGCCGCGCGAGGAGCGGCGAGGGATCGGGAGGCGCGGGCGTGGTCGGAAGCGGGATCGGGGCCCCTGCGCGCCGGCAGCGGCGCGACGGCGCCCTGCGCCGGGAAGCCGTGCTCGATGCCGGGCTGGAGGTCTTCTCGACCGTCGGCCTGCACGGCGCCAGCCTCGACCAGATCGCCCTGCGCGCCGGGCTCTCGAAGACGAACCTGCTCTATTACTTCCGCACCAAGGAAGACCTCTACGTCGCCGTGCTGCGGCGCGTGCTCGATGTCTGGCTCGACCCGCTCCACGCGCTCGACGCGGAATCCGAGCCGGCCGAGGCGCTCCGGCGCTACATCCGCTCGAAGATCACCCTGTCCCGGGACGCGCCGCGGGCCTCGCGGCTGTTCTGCCTCGAGATCGTCCAGGGCGCGCCGCTGCTGCGCGCCGAAATCGAAGGGCCCCTGCGGGCCCTGGTCGAGGCCAAGGCCGCGGTGCTGCGCGGCTGGATCGCGGACGGGCGCATCGCCCCGCACGATCCTCGCCACCTCGTCTTCGCGATCTGGGCGGTGACCCAGCACTACGCCGACTTCGCGGTGCAGGTGGAGGCCATCACCGGGCGCGACCTTAGCGACAAGGCCTTCTTCGAGCAGACGGTGGAGAGCACCCAGAGGCTGATCCTGGCGAGCCTCGGACTGGCCTGATCGGACTGGCCTGATTCGCGCCGCCCCCGCGCCGAGACCCGAAGCGAACCGAGCGAAACCGCATCGGCCGTGAGCAGAGTCGGCCCGCCCCGCGGGCATCGCGCGGAGAGTTTGTGCAAACGGTCAAATATCGGCTCTCAAAGTTTGACCAAATGGTCTGACTTGCTACCGTCCAGTTGTCGCCGGCTCTTCCAAGTTCCGGCCGAACGAGCGAGCGGGGGTTTGTCATGACCCAGGCCGAAGATCAGGCCATGAATGTCGGTGTCTTCATCCCGATCGGAAACAACGGCTGGCTCCTGTCGGAGAACGCGCCGCAGTACCTTCCGAGTTTCGAGCTCAACAAGCAGATCACCCTCAAGGCGGAGAAGTACGGTCTCGACTTCGCGCTCTCGATGATCAAGCTGCGCGGCTTCGGCGGCAAGACCGAGTTCTGGGACCACAACCTCGAATCCTTCACGCTGATGGCCGGGCTCGCGGCGGTCACGAGCCGGATCAAGCTCTACGCCACGGCGCCGACCCTTTGCCTGCCACCGGCGATCGTCGCGCGCATGGCCTCCACCATCGACTCGATCTCGAACGGCCGCTTCGGCATCAATCTCGTCACCGGCTGGCAGCGGCCGGAATACTCCCAGATGGGACTGTGGCCCGGCGACGAGTATTTCGGGCGCCGCTACGAGTATCTTTCCGAATACGCGCAGGTGCTGCGCGATCTGTGGGAGACCGGAAGCAGCGACCTCAAGGGCGAATTCTTCCAGATGGAGGATTGCCGCCTGAGCCCGCGCCCGCAGGCGGAGATGAAGATCATCTGCGCCGGCCAGAGCGCCGCCGGCATGGCCTTCACCGCGACCCATGCCGACTACAATTTCTGCTTCGGCAAGGGGATCAACACGCCGACGGCCTTCGCCCCGACCGTGGAGCGCCTGGAGGAGGCCAAGGCGAAGACCGGCCGCGACGTGTCCTCCTACGTCCTGTTCATGGTCATCAGCGACGAGACCGACGAGGCCGCCCGCGCCAAGTGGGAGCACTACAAGGCCGGCGCCGACGAGGCGGCGATCGCGTGGCTCGGCCTCCAGGGCGCGGCCGACACCAAGTCCGGCGCCGACACCAACATCCGCCAGATGGCTGACCCAACCTCGGCGGTGAACATCAACATGGGCACCCTGGTCGGCTCCCACGCCACCGTCGCCGCCCTGCTCGACGAGGTGGTGACGGTGCCGGGCACCGGCGGCGTCCTGCTGGTCTTCGACGACTTCCTGAAGGGCCTCGACGATTTCGGCACGCGGATCCAGCCGCTGATGCGCTCGCGCCGGCACGTCGCGGGGGAAACGCTGGCGGAGGTGGCGTGATGGAGGCCGAGGCCCCCGCGGGCTACCGCGACTCGTCCGGCCGCCGCGGCGCGGTCACGCTGCCGGCGCGCCCCGAGCCGATCGCCTTCGACGCGGACACCACCGCGCTGATCGTCGTCGACATGCAGAACGCCTACGCGACCAAGGGCGGCTATCTCGATCTCGCCGGCTTCGACGTCTCGCAGACCGGACCGGTGATCAAGCGGATCGCCCGGGCCGTGGCGGCGGCCCGCGCGGCGGGCCTCCTTGTGATCTGGTTCCAGAACGGCTGGGACCCGGACTACGTCGAGGCCGGGGGGCCGGGCTCGCCGAACTGGCACAAGTCGAACGCGCTCAAGACCATGCGCCGCCGGCCGGAGATGAACCAGCGGCTGCTCGCCAAGGGCACCTGGGACTACGCGCTGGTCGATGCGCTGAGGCCGGAGCCCGGCGACATCGTCCTGGCCAAGCCGCGCTACAGCGGCTTCTACAACACGCCGCTGGACAGCATGCTGCGGGCCCGCGGCATCCGCACCCTGGTCTTCACCGGCATCGCCACGAATGTCTGCGTGGAATCGACCCTGCGGGACGGCTACCACCGCGAGTATTTCGGAATCGTGCTCGCCGACGCCACCCATCAGGCCGGCCCGCCCGCCCTGCAGGAGGGCGCGCTCCTCAACATCGAGACCTTCTTCGGCTGGGTGTCGGACGTCGCCGCCTTCGAGGCCGCGCTTCACTCCGACGAGGCCCGCCGCATCCCCGCCTGACCGGAGACTGCCCCATGCCCAAGACCGTCGTGATCCCGCCCGGCACCGGCAAGCCGCTCGCGCCCTACGTGCCGGGAACCCTCGCCGATGGCGTGCTCTACGTCTCCGGCACGCTCGCCTTCGACGCGGACAACAACGTCGTCCACGAGGGCGATGCCGGTGCGCAGACCCGGCACGTGCTGGAGACGATCAAGGGCGTCGTCGAGGCCGCCGGCGGTTCGATGGACGACGTCACCTTCAACCACATCTTCCTCAAGGACTGGGCTGATTACGGCGCCATCAACGCCGTCTATGCCGAGTACTTCCCCGGCGAGAAGCCGGCGCGCTACTGCATCCAGTGCGGGCTGGTGAAGCCGGCGGCGCTCGTCGAGATCGCCTCGGTCGCCCATATCGGCCGGCCGGCCTGAGCCGATGGCCGCGCCCGTCCATCACGCGCTGCACGGGCCGGCCGGCGGGCGCACCGTGCTGCTCTCGCCCGGGCTCGGCGGCTCGGCCCATTACTTCGCACCGCAGGTGCCGGTGCTGGCCGAACGCTTCCGGGTCGTCACCTACGATCACCGCGGCACCGGGCGCTCCCCCGGCCCGCTCGAACCGGGCCACGACATCGCGGCCATGGCCCGCGACGTTCTCGACCTGCTCGACCACCTCGACATCGGCACGGCCGACATCGTCGGCCACGCGCTCGGCGGCCTCATCGCCCTGCAACTCGCCCTCACCCATCCCGAACGGGTCGGGCGGATCGTGGTGATCAACGGCTGGGCGGCGATGGACCCGGCGACGCGCCGCTGCTTTTCCGCCCGCAAGGCGCTGCTGACCCGAGCCGGACCCGAGGCCTTCGTCCGTGCCCAGGCGATCTTCCTCTACCCGGCGCCCTGGCTCTCCGCGAACGCCGCGCGGGTCGCGGCCGACGAGGCGCAGGCGCTGGCGCATTTCCCCGGCGCCGAGACGGTGCTGGCGCGCATATCCGCGCTGGAGGCGTTCGACGCGACGGCCGCGCTCGCGCGGGTTCCGCACGAGACCCTGGTCATGGCCGCGCGCGACGACGTGCTCGTGCCCTTCACCGCCTCGGACGTCCTCGCGGCCGGGCTCCCGAACGCCCGCCTCGACCTCGCACCCGAGGGCGGCCACGCCCACAGCGTCACCCGCCCCGATGCCTTCAACCGCACGCTCCTCGACTTCCTCGCAAGTCCCTGAAGCGCCCCACCCTCATGACAAGGCCGCCGCCATGACCGAGCCCGCCATGACTGAGCCCGAGAGCGCCGTCCCCGTCGATGCGAGCGCCTACCGCGAGGCGATGTCCCGGCTCGCGAGCGCGGTGCATCTGATCACCACCGACGGGCCGGGCGGGCGGGCCGGCTTCACCGCCTCGGCCGTGTGCAGCGTCAGCGACGCGCCGCCGACGCTGCTGGTCTGCGTCAACCGCGCCTCCTCCGCCTACGCCGCCCTCACCCATAACGGGACGCTGTGCGTGAACACCCTCGGCGAGGGACACGAGGCGGTGGCGGGCCTGTTCGGGGGCCGCACGCCCATGGACGAGCGCTTCGCGGCGGGCACGTGGCGGCGGCTGCGCAGCGGCGCGCCCGCGCTGGCCGACGCTCTCGTCAGCTTCGACTGCCGCATCGTCGGGCGCCACGCCGTCGGCAGCCACGACGTGCTCTACTGTGTGGTCGAGGCCCTCGCCGCGCCGGGCCAGGCCGACGCGCTGCTCTACAGCGAGCGCCGCTTCCGCACGCTTTCCTCCGCGCCGCGGAGCGGATCCGCCCCGGCCCGCGCCGTTCGCGCCGTCGGAGTCCGGTCCGCCGAGGGGCCGGCGCGGGCTCTCCGGAGCGCCTGAGCGGTGACCGGCCCGCGCCCGGCGTCGGTCGCCACCCGCACCCTGCGCATCGCCGGCCGGATGCCTTCGCCGTTCGGACCAGCCTTCGCGGCGGGCGCGGACGGCACGGAAAATGCTCGATCCGGTGGAGCGAAGATGTCCGGCGGCGGGCCTGCCTTCCTCTCCTCCCCGGGCCGCCCCCGGCTCCCGGACGACCGACCGAGCGCCGACCCGAAACCCACGGAACGAAGCCCTGCCATGTCGCGTGCCGGCGCCCTCGCCCTCAAACAGCCGCCCGAGTTCGAGCCCGCGGCGCCGCGCCCGGTGCCGGCGGCACCCGTCATCGCGGCACGCGGTCTGTCGCTGACCTACCCCACCGCCGACGGGCCGGTTCACGCCCTCTCCGACGTCGATCTCGCGGTGGCGCCGGGCGAATTCGTCTCCTTCATCGGCCCGTCCGGTTGCGGCAAGACCACGCTGCTGCGCTGCGTCGCCGACCTCGAACGGCCGACTGGCGGCGAACTGACGGTCAACGGCGTCGGCGCCGAGGCGGCGCGGCTGCGGCGCGACTACGGCTTCGTGTTCCAGGCGCCCGCGCTCTATCCGTGGCGGACCATCGCGCGCAACGTCGCGCTGCCGCTCGAGATCTTCGGCCTGCCGCGCGCCGAGCGGCGGGAGCGGGTGGCCCGCTACCTCGACCTCGTGCAGCTCTCCGGCTTCGCCAACAAGTTCCCCTGGCAGCTCTCCGGCGGCATGCAGCAACGCGCCTCGATCGCCCGCGCCCTCTGCTTCGATCCGAAGCTGCTGCTGATGGACGAGCCCTTCGGGGCGCTGGACGAGATCGTCCGTGATCACCTCAACGCGCAACTGCTCGAACTATGGCGCAAGACCGCCAAGACGGTCCTGTTCGTCACCCACTCGATCCCCGAGGCGGTCTACCTCTCGACCCGCGTGGTGGTGATGTCGCCGCGCCCCGGCCGGATCGTCGACATCGTCGATTGCACCGCGCTCGGGCGGGAGCGTCCGCTGGAGATCCGCGAGACGCCCGAGTTCCTGCGCCTCGGCCAGCGGGTGCGCGAGGGCCTGCGCGCGGGTCACGCCTATGACGCGTGAGGCGATGTCCTTTTCGCGTGGCCGGGCGCTGCCGGTGGCCGGCGTCGTGCTGGCGCTTCTCGCAGGCTGGTATCTCGCCGCCCTGCTCGGCAACTGGAACGGCGCCGCGGACGCCTTGGCGCGGGCCGGCGCGGCGCCCGACGCCAGGGGCATCGCCGCGGCAACGATGGTGCAGGAGCGGCCCGTCGTGCCGGCACCGCATCAGGTGGTCTCGGAGCTGTGGCGCAGCATCGTCGGCATGCCGCTCGGCTCGAAGCGCAGCCTTCTCACCCACGCCTGGGTCACCCTCTCGGCGACGCTGGCGGGCTTCGCCATCGGCTCGCTGCTCGGCATCGCGCTGGCGATCGCCATCGTGCACCTGCGCAGCGTCGAGGCGAGCCTGATGCCCTGGATCGTCGCCTCGCAGACCGTGCCGATCCTGGCGGTGGCGCCGATCATCATCGTGGCGCTCGGCGCGGCCGGCCTGACCGGCCTGCTGCCGAAGGCGGTGATCGCGGCCTATCTCTGCTTCTTCCCCGTCACGGTCGGCATGGTGAAGGGGCTGAACGCCCCCGACCGGATCCAGCGCGACCTGATGCGGACCTACTCGGCCTCGCGCGGGCAGATCCTGGCGCGGCTGCGCTGGCCGGCCGCCCTGCCCTACCTGTTCGCGAGCCTGAAGATCGCGGTGGCGGCAAGCCTCGTCGGCACCATCGTCGCCGAGCTGCCGACCGGGGCCCAGGCCGGGCTCGGGGCGCGGCTGCTTGCCGGCTCCTATTACGGCCAGACGATCCAGATCTGGGCGGCCCTGTTCGCGGCGGCGGCGCTCTCGGCGATCCTCGTCCAGGGGATCGGCCTCGCGGAAGCCGCCACCGCCCGCGCCCTCGGCGCCCGGCCCGCGGCAAGTGCCCCAAGGAGCGCCCGATGACGCATCGCGCCGCACGGATCGGCCTGCTCACCCCCGCCGCGCTGATCGGTGGAACGGCGCTCGCCATCGCCGCCCACCGGCCCGGCCTGGCCGGTACGGCGGGGCCGGGCTTCTGGCTCGCCGCCATCCTGGCCTGGCTCGCCGCCACGCTGGCCGCGCGCGACCTCGCCGCCTTGGAGCCGGGCACGGCCACGGGCCGCCGCCTCGTGCGGCTCGCCGTGCCGCTGCTGTTCGGCGCCCTCGTGCTGGTGCTGTGGGAGGTCGTCGTCGTGGGGGCGGGCGTGCCCACCGTGCTGATGCCGCCGCCCTCGGCGGTCGTCGCGCGCTTCGCCACCGCGCTCCCCGTCCTCGGAGCGGATTTTGTCCAGACCTGCCTGAAATCGGCCCTGCCCGGCTACCTCATCGGCTGCCTCTCGGGTCTCGGCGTCGCGATCCTGGCCGACCGGCTGCCCGTCCTCGGGCGCGGCCTCCTACCCGTGGCGAACGTCGCCTCCGCGCTGCCGATCGTCGGCATCGCCCCGATCATGGTGATGTGGTTCGGCTTCGACTGGCCGTCGAAGGCTGCGGTCGTCGCCGTGATGACTTTCTTCCCGATGCTGGTGCAGGCCGGTGCCGGCCTCGCCGCCACGGGTTCGATCGAGCGCGACCTGATGCGCACCTACGCGGCGGGCTATTGGCGCACGCTGCTGAGCCTGCGCCTACCCATGGCCCTGCCCTTCCTGTTCACCGCCCTGAAGGTCAACGCGACCCTCGCGCTGATCGGCGCGATCGTGGCCGAGTTCTTCGGCACGCCGATCGTCGGCATGGGCTTCCGCATCTCGATCGAGGCGGCGCGGCTCTCCCTCGACATGGTCTGGGCCGAGATCGCGCTGGCGGCGCTGGCGGGCTCCGCCTTCTACGGCCTCATCGCCCTGGCCGAGCGCGCCGCGACCGGCTGGCACCCGTCGGTGCGGACCGGCTGACGCGGGGTCCGCCCGCATCCGTTCGAAAAACCACGGCTGAAGGCCGAAAGGGGAAGTCCCGCAGGGGACAGGCTGAAGGAGGCTGAGATGGCGGGGAAAACGATGAGAGCGCTCCTCTGCGCGGGGGCGGCGCTGCTCGGGCTCGCTGCGGGCGGCGCCCGGGCGGCAGAAAAGGTGACGCTCCAGCTCAAATGGGTGCCGCAGGCACAGTTTGCCGGCTACTACGTCGCGCAGGCCAAGGGCTACTACAAGGAGGCCGGGCTCGACGTCACGATCAAGCCGGGCGGGCCCGACGTGGCCCCGCCCCAGGTCATCGCCGGCGGCGGCGCCGACGTCGTCGTCGATTGGATGCCCTCGGCGCTGGCTTCGCGCGAGAAGGGCGTGCCCCTCGTCAACATCGCGCAGCCCTTCAAGAAATCGGGCCTGATGCTGACCTGCCGGGCCGACACCGGCATCAGGACGCCCGCCGACCTGAAGGGCCGGATGCTCGGTGTCTGGTATTCCGGCAATGAGTACCCGTTCCTGGCCTGGATGGCCAAGCTCGGCCTCAGGACCGACGGCTCGCCCGGCGGCGTGACGGTGCTGAAGCAGGGCTTCAATGTCGACCCGTTGATCCAGCGCCAAGCCGACTGCGTCTCGACCATGAGCTACAACGAGTACTGGCAGGTGATTGATGCCGGCTTCAAGCCGGAGCAGCTCGTCGTCTTCCGCTACGAGGATCAGGGCGTCGCCGCGCTCGAGGACGGGCTCTACGCCCTGGAAGCGAAGCTGAAGGACAAGGCCTTCGTCGCCCGGCTGGCGAAGTTCGTGGCCGCCTCCGAGAAGGGTTGGGCCTATGCCGCCGCGCATCCGGACGAGGCGGCCGAGATCGTGCTGGAGAACGATGCCAGCGGCGCCCAGACCGAGACGCACCAGAAGCGGATGATGCGCGAGATCGCCAAGCTGCTCGACACGTCCGGCGGACGGCTCGATCCCGCCGATTACGACCGCACGGTCGCGATCCTGCTCGCCGGCGGCACCGACCAGCCGGTCATCACCCGCAAGCCCGAGGGGGCTTGGACGCATGCGGTGACGGCGGCCGAGGGGCAGTAGGTTTGACGTCGCGGTCCACACCGGATCCCCTCTTCCCGGATGCGGGAAGAGGGGAATGCCGCGCACCCTGAAATCTTCACCTCGAAACCGTGTAGGCTCCGGCGCCTGCCGTTGGATAGGAACTTGCGAGCCGGCCTCCGATGGATCTCGACACGATCACCGCCGTCCTGAGACCGGCGCGCCTCGACGAACTGCCCGCCTGGCGCGAGGGCGATGCCTGGCTCGCGGGCGGGACCTGGCTGTTTTCCGAGCCGCAGCCGGCGCTCGCCCGGCTGATCGACCTGTCTGCCCTCGGCTGGAAGGCGGCCGAGATCTCCGAGGCGGGCCTTCGCCTGTCGGCGACCGGCACCATCGCCGAACTCGACCGGCTCGCCCTGCCGCGGGACTGGATCGCGGCACCGCTCGTCGGGCAATGCTGCCGGGCGCTGCTCGGCTCGTTCAAGATCTGGAACCGGGCGAGCGTCGGCGGCAACCTCTGCACCGCCCTGCCCGCCGGTCCGATGATCGCGCTGACCGCGGCCCTCGACGGCACCTGTATTCTGCATCGGCCCGGTGGCGGCGAGCGGCGCCTGCCCGTCACGGCGTTCGTCCTCGGGCCGCAGCGCACGGCGCTCGCCCCCGGCGAGATCCTGCGCTGCATCGATCTCCCGGCCTCCGCGCTGCGGCGGCGCACCGCCTTCCGCCGCATCGCCCTCTCCCCCGAGGGTCGCTCCGGAGCGCTGGTGATCGGGACGCTCGACCGGGCGGGTGCCTTCGCGCTGACCGTGACGGCGTCGATCCCGCGCCCGGTCCAGCTCCGCTTCGACGCCGCTCCGACGAGGGACACCCTGCGGGGCGCGATCGCGGCGGCGATCCCCGAGGACGGCTGGTACGACGACGTCCACGGCGCGCCGGACTGGCGCCGGCACGTCACCGGGCTGCTCGCCGAGGAGATCCGGGAGGAACTCGCCCGATGAGGCTCACCGTCAACGGGCAAGTCCAGGAGGCCGCCCCGCGCCCCGGCCAGTGCCTGCGCACGCTGCTGCGGGATCTCGGCTGGTTCGGGGTCAAGAAGGGGTGCGATGCCGGCGATTGCGGCGCCTGCACCGTCCATCTCGACGGCGAGCCGGTCCATTCCTGCCTCCTGCCCGCCTTCCAGGCGGAGGGGCGCGGCGTGACCACGATCGAAGGGCTCGCCGGCCCCTGCGCGCCGGGCGACGGGGCGCCCGAGCACCTTCACCCGATGCAGGGCGCGTTCTGCGACGCGCAGGGCTTCCAGTGCGGCTTCTGCACGCCGGGCATGATCATGACGGCGGCCGCCCTCGACCAGGGCCAGCGGCAGGATCTCGGCACGGCGCTCAAGGGCAACCTCTGCCGCTGCACCGGCTACCGGGCGATCCGCGACGCCGTGGCCGGGATCGCCCATGCCGACCTGTCCGCGAGGGCGGAGGGCGGCCCGGTCGGCCGCAGCCTGCCGGCCCCGGCGAGCCGCGACGTCGTCGCCGGCCGGGCCGCCTACACCTTCGACACCGCCGTGCCGGGGCTGCTGCACCTGAAGGTGCTGCGCGCACCCCACGCCCATGCCCGTGTCCGGCGCATCGACCGGGCCGCGGCGCTGGCGGTGCCCGGCGTCGTCGCGGTGCTCACGCACGAGGACGCGCCGCGCCACCGCTTCTCGACCGGGCGGCATGAGAACCCCCTGGACGCCGCCGCCGACACGGCGGTGCTCGATTCCGTGATCCGCTTCCACGGGCAGCGGGTCGCGGCGGTGGTCGCCGAGAGCGCCGCGGCGGCGGCCGCGGGCGTGCGGGCGTTGCGGGTGGAGTACGAGGTGCGGCCCGCGGTGTTCGATCCGGAGGCGGCCCTGCAGCCGGACGCGCCCCTCGTCCACGATCCCGCCGACCGCGACCCGCCGCGGCCCGGCGAGGATGCGCCGCCGCTCCTGGCCCACCCGAACCTCGCCGCCGAGGCGCACGGGACGATCGGCGATGTCGAGGCGGGCTTCCGAGAAGCCGACCGGATCCACGAGGCGGAGTACGTCTCGCAGCGGGTGCAGCACGTGCATCTGGAGACGCACGGCGCCCTCGGCTGGCTCGACGCGGAGGGCCGGCTGACCCTGCGCTCCTCGACCCAGGTGCCCTTCCTGACCCGCGATGCCCTGTGCCGCCTGTTCGATCTCGACCGGGACCGGGTGCGCGTGCTCTGCGGCCGGGTCGGCGGCGGCTTCGGCGGAAAGCAGGAGATGCTGACCGAGGATCTCGTGGCGCTCGCCGTGCTGCGGACCGGCCGGCCCGTGTCCTACGAGATGAGCCGCGAGGAGAACTTTTGCGCGGCGACGACGCGGCATCCGATGCGGGTGAGGGTCAAGGTCGGCGCGCGGGCCGACGGGCGCCTCACCGCACTCGCGCTGAGAGTGCTCTCGAACACCGGCGCCTACGGCAACCATGCCGGCGGTGTGCTGCACCACGGCTGCAACGAGAGCATCGCCGCCTATGCCTGCCCGAACAAGCGGGTGGAGGGCTATTCCGTCTACACCCACACCCTGCCGGCCGGGGCTTTTCGCGGCTACGGTCTGAGCCAGACGATCTTCGCCGTGGAATCGGCGCTGGACGAACTGGCCCGCGATCTCGGGATCGACCCGTTCGCGATGCGCCGGCTCAACGCGGTGCGGCCCGGCGACCCGATGGTCTCGACGAGCCTGGAGCCGCACGACGTGATCTACGGCTCCTACGGGCTCGACCAGTGCCTCGACCTCGCCCAGGCCGCGCTGGCGGACGGCGGCGGCGAGGCCCCGCCGGGGCCGGAATGGCGCGTCGGCGAGGGCATGGCGATGGCCATGATCGACACGATCCCGCCGCGCGGCCACGTCGCCCATGCCCGCATCCGCCTGGAACCGGACGGGACCTACGCCCTCGCGGTCGGCACCGCCGAGTTCGGCAACGGCACCAGCACCGTGCACGGGCAGATCGCCGCCGAGGTGCTCGGCACCGCGCCCGAGCGCATCCGCCTGATCCAGGCCGACACCGACGCCGTCCGGCACGATACCGGCGCCTACGGCAGCACGGGCACCGTGGTCGCCGGACAGGCGAATTTCCGCGCGGCCTCGGCCCTCGCGGACAGTCTCCGCGCGGCCGCCGCCGAGCGGGCCGGTGCCGCCCCCGCCGAATGCCGCCTGACCCGGGACGGCGTCGAGACCCCCACCGGCCTCGTCGCCCTGACCACCCTCGCGCAAGGGGCCGTCTTCGAGGCCGCGGGCGAGGCCGACGGGACGCCGCGCTCGGTCGCCTTCAACGTCCAGGCCTTTCGCGTGGCCGTGCATCCGCGGACCGGCGAGATCCGCATCCTCAGAAGCGTCCAGGCGGCGGATGCCGGCCGGGTCATCAACCCGATGCAGTGCCGCGGGCAGATCGAGGGCGGGGTGGCGCAGGCGCTCGGCGCGGCCCTCTACGAGGATTACCGCTTCGATGAGACGGGCGCGGTCGTCACGCGGACCTTGCGCAACTACCACATCCCGGCGATGGCCGACGTGCCGGTGACCGAGGTCCTGTTCGCCGAGACCCACGACACGGTCGGGCCGCTGGGGGCGAAATCGATGAGCGAGGCGCCCTACAACCCCGTCGCCGCCGCCCTGGCCAACGCGATCCGCGACGCCACCGGCGTGCGGCTGACCGCGACGCCGTTCGCCCCCGACCGGATTTTCCGGAGCGTCATGGCCGCGACGGAGACGGCGGAGGCATGACGGCGGCTCCAGTCCGGATGCGGGCGATCCGCGGGCAGGCGGCGAGCCTGACCGGCAACCCCTTCCTGTCCGAGGGCTGCCTCCAGCACGTGGCCGACGCCCTGATCCTGATCGAGGACGGGCACATCACCGCCTTCGGCGACTTTTCGGAGCTGTCGGACCGGATTCCGGCGGGCGTCCCGGTCACGGCCTACGAGAACGCCCTGATCCTGCCCGGCCTGATCGACACCCACGTCCATTACCCGCAGCTGCAGATGATCGCCTCCTACGGCGAGCAGCTGCTGGCCTGGCTCGAGAAGTACACCTTCCCCGCGGAGCTGCAATTCGCCGATCAGGCCCATGCCGAGCGGGTGGCCAAACTGTTCTTCCGCGAGATCCTGGGCGCGGGCACCACCACGGCGGTGGTCTACTGCACCGTCCATCCCGGCTCGGTCGAGGCGTTCTTCGCCGAATCCGCCCGCTTCAACACCCGGATGATCGCCGGCAAGGTCCTGATGGACCGCAACGCCCCGGCCGGTCTCCTCGATACGGCGCAGCGCGGCTACGACGAGAGCCGGGCCCTGATCGAACGCTGGCACGGGCGCGGGCGCCAGCATTACTGCGTCACCCCGCGCTTCGCCCCCTCCTGCACGCAAGGACAGCTCGATGCCGCCGGCGCCCTGATGCGGGAGCACGACGCGCTCTTCCTCCAGACCCATCTGTGCGAGAACACCGACGAGATCGCCTGGGTGCGTGAACTGTTCCCCGACCGGGCGAGCTATCTCGACGTCTACGTGCAGTCCGGCCTCGTCGGCCCGCGCACGGTGCTCGGCCACGCGATCCACGTGTCGGAGGAGGATTTCTGCACCTGCCACGCCAGCGGCGCGGCAATCGCCCATTGCCCGACCTCGAACGGCTTCCTCGGCAGCGGCCTGTTCCGGCTGTTCGACGCCCTCGATCCGCGCCGTCCGGTGCGGGTCGGGCTCGGCACCGATGTCGGCGCCGGCACGACCCTGTCGCTGCTGAAGACGCTGGGCGAATCCTACAAGGTCGCGGCTTTGCGCGGGACCAAGCTCGACGCCGTGCGAGCGTTCTGGCTCGCGACGCTGGGCGGCGCCGAGGCGCTGCGGCTGGAGGATCGGATCGGGCGGATCGCGCCGGGGCACGACGCGGATCTCTGCGTCCTCGACCTCGCGGCAACGCCGCTCCTGGGCTTCCGCACCGGCACCTGCTCCAGCATCGAGGAGCTGCTGTTCGTGCTGATGACGCTCGGCGACCACCGCACGGTGCGCGCGACCTGGGTCGCGGGTGAGGCCGTCTACGACGACCGGCGCGCGGGCGATCCGCTGGTCTATCCGGAGACGGAAGGCGCCGTGGGCGCGGGCGCCTGAGTTGCACCGAGATCGGCCGATAGGGCGGGCTCCGAGACCGCCTCAGGGCCAGGATGCCATCGGTGAGGGGCGTTCCCCGACGACCGTCGCCGCATGTCGTCAGCGGATCGATCAGGAGTTGCCGTGTCCGGACTGCTGATCGTTTCCGACATCCACGGCTTCCCGCACGCCCGCCACGATCTCGGATCGCTGGCTCGAAGGCCGATCGTGCATCATCGCCTCGCCGATCTCTCGGGCCAGCCCGAGCTGTCCGGCGAGGCCCTCCACGCACATCTGTTCAAGGGGGACGGGATGGGTCTTGCCGCACGAGCCCTTGCCAGGGCCGGGCACGCCGGCCTCTGCGGCGTCGGCTTCAGCGCAGGAGGAACCGCTCTCTGGCAAGCGATCGCGCGAGGATTGCGCCTTCGCGCCCTCGTCTGTGTCTCCTCGACGAGGCTGCGATGCGAGGTGGCGCCTCTTGCCATCCCGACCTTCGTCCTCTGGGGCGAGGATGACCCCTATCGGCCGGATCAGGAATGGAATCGGCATGTTCCCCTGGAATCGAAGAGCTATGCCGGGCAGCACCACGATTTCTACCGCTCGGCTTTGACGGACGGAACGTCGCCGTTGAGCGAGGATATCGAACGGTTTCTGAGCCGAGTCGAAACCACGCCCGCCTTGTAGGACGACGATCGACGGCAGGGCTCCTCGGCTTGACCTTTGTCAGGCCGCCCGCATCGCTGCCTCGCGCTCCGCCTGCTCGACGAAGCGGCGGATCAGCCAGCGTCCGGCCGGTCCCGGGGGATGGTCGGTGCGGTAGATCATCGTGAGCGGCAGCCGGCGGCGCCGGAACTCGGGCAGGCTCAGCTCGACGAGGCGGCCGGCGGCGATGTCCGCTTCGACCATGTGCGCGGGCATGCTGCCCCAGCCGATCCCGGCGAGCAGCAGGGTGTGCTTGGTGCTCAGATCCGACAGCCGCCACGTGCGGCTGGCGACCACGCCGAATTCCTGGTCCTGCGACAGCGGCGAGCGGTCGGTGATGACGAGCTGGACATGCTCGCGCGCCGCCCCCGGCACCAGGCCGTCCGCCCCGGCAAGGGGATGGTTCGGTGCGGCCACGGGCAGCATCTCGACCTCGCCGACGGCGATCAGTTCGAGCGGCTCGCTGTCGCGGGTCCACAATTCCACGGTGATCCCGAGATCGGCCCGGCCATCGGTGACGAATTGCTGGGCCGCCCCGAGCGCCTCGACGTTGAGGCGCAGGGACACGGTCGGGAAGGCCGCCTGGAACGCGGTGAGGGCGTCGACGAGCCGGGCGCCGGGCATCAGCACGCTCGACACGAAGCCGAGTTCGGCTTCGAGGCCGCCGAGCAGGCCGCTCACCTTGGCCCGCAGGGTATCGATGCCGTGGGCGACGGTGCGGGCCTCCGCCAGCACGGCCCGGCCGCCCTCGGTGAGCTGGGGCCGGCGCGTTGTCTCGCGGTCGAACAGGGGCAGGCCGAGCTGAAGCTCCAGATTGGCGATCGTGTAGCTGATGACCGAGGTCGCGCGGTTCAGCCGGCGCCCGGCCGCGGCGAAGCTGCCGGTCTCGACCACGGTGAGGAACACCCGGAGTTGGTCGAGTGTCGGCGTCCCCGGTCCCTGCATGCGCTCTGCTCCCGAACCCGGCGTCCCGCCGCCGCGGCGAAAGCTCCGACAAGCAAGCGCGACGCCGCGGCCGGAAACGGCCGAAGCCGGCCCCCTCGCGAGGGCCGGCTTCGGGATGCGTGCGGATTTCGGGATCGCCGGTGCCGGGGCCTCGCGGAGACCGGGCGGCGGTCAGCGCGCGTGATGGGGCCGCCGCACCGAGCCGGTGGTCAGGTCGGTATCCGCCGGCAGGGTGCCGAGGCGGGTGTCGCGAACGGTGGAGCGCTGCACGGCGCCGGCATCGTTGAGGCCGCCCGGGGCGGTGACCGTGGGGATGCCGGCCGGCGCGTTGTAGCTCTGGGCCGAGGCCGGGCCGGTCACGCCGGCGGCGAGGGAGAGGGCGAGGACGGAAGCGGTGAGGATGCGGGTCATGGGATACTCCATCGGTGGGGCGGTGACGGCCGGTTCGTCGTCATCTGATGGAGCGAAGATGGACCTGCCTGAGCTTTCCGAAAACTGGAATAAGATCGAACGAACTGTTCGATGAAATCGAAAAGCTTGAGGTGAGCCTCCCATGGAATGAGCCTCCCATGGAAACGGTGTCCGGGCGGATCGAGATGGGCATGGTGGCCCATGAAAAAGGGCCGGCTGCGTCGCTGCGCGGCCGGCCCTTCGAAGCGTCGGGACGAAGGTCGTCGGACCCTCGGGATGCGTCAGCGTCCGTGAACGGTGCGCGCCCCCCGGGCGGTCGAGCCGGTGGTGTAGACGCCATCGACGGAAACGGTGCCGTGGCGGCCGTCACGATCGAGGTAGCGCTCGACGTTGCCCGGACCGGCAATGCCGACGAGGCCGCCCGGGGCGGTGACGGCGGGAATTCCGGCCGGCGCGTTGTAGCTCTGAGCCGAGGCGGCGGTGGTGAGGGCGAGGCCGAGGATCGCGCCTGCGGCGATGCGTGCGATCATGTCGTCAATCTCCGAGACTTGCTTCGGCGCCGCGATCAGACCCAGCGACGCCGCATGTCCCACAAACTGAGCATCAATGCCCTGTAAAACAACACGAATTGCTCGGGACCTGTGCACATAGATACGGCACAGCCGAGGCGAGGGATCGGGGTCTTTCGAACCCGAAACCAGAAAACATCAATCTTCACTGAGCGTTAGTGCGTATTTGCAGAATTTTTCGACAGGGTGGGCGTTCTGGCACGACTCTTTCGCGGTGAGTGCCGTTCCGCACCCATCCCGCCGTCCCGCGCCCGCCTACCAGGGCGCGGCCTCGCCGGTCAGGCTCTCGTAGGGCGGCAGCGGCGCCGTGATGGGCCGGCCCGCGACCACGACGATTCGACCGGCATGCGGCCGCGCGACGACCTCGTTGAGGCTGCGGGCGGGCAGGAGGATGAGGTCGGCGGGCCCGCCCTCGCGGAGGGTGCCGGCATGGGGAAGCCCCATCATCGCCCCGGGCACCGGCCCGGCGAGCGCGGGCGCCCCGGCCAGCGGATGATCGAGATGGAGGATGCGCACCGCCGCACGGACCGTGTCGAGCATGTCGTGGTCGCCGTAGGCGTAGAACGCGTCGCGGCAATTGTCGCCCGCGACCATCACGGGCACGCCGGCCGCCATCAGTTCCTGGACCGGGGCGACGCCGCGCCAGCGCGGGGTGCGCCCCCGCCGCCGGTCCTGAAGGTACATGTTGACGGTCGGCAGCGTCACGACGCGGATCCCCGCCTGCGCGACCCGCGCGATCGTGGCCGAAGCCTGCGCCTCCGGCTGCAATGCGAGGCTGCAGCAATGCCCGCAGGTGACGCGGCCCTCGTAGCCGTGGCGCAGGGTGGCGCGGGCGACGGCATCGAGGGAGGACGCCGCGGGATCGCCGGTCTCGTCGACATGGAGATCCACGTCGAGACCGCGCTCCCGGGCGAGGCCGAACAGGCGGTCGAGCAGGGCGTCGATCTCGGCCAGCGCCCCGCCGTGCAGGCCGCCGGTCGGCCGGGTCACGCCGCCGATCAGACCATCGGAATCCGCGATCAGGTCGGCGAGACAGCGCCCGTAATCGGTGGCGTAGGCATCGATCGGGGTCAGGCCCACGGCCTGGAGCGCGATCCGCCCGGCCCAGGCCGCCCGCATCTCCCGGAACACCGCCCAGCTCGTCACGGCCTGGTCGCGCGGCGCACCCTCCTCGCCGCCGCTCTCCTGGCTGTCGAGATGGGTGCGGATCGCGCCCGTGCCGTGGGCGAAGGCGCAGGCGAGGCCGAAGTCCATGCGGCGGCGCAGATCCTCCGCGTCCCAGTAACGGGTGCGGTCCGCCGTCGTGGCGTCGCGGGCGCCGGGGAAGTCGCCGTCCGGATTGGGCGTGCGGGCGACGGTGTGGCCTTTGTCGAGATGGGTGTGCGCGTCGACGAGGCGCGGCCAGACCTGCCGTCCGGCCAGATCGGCGGCCGGCAGGGCCTCGGGCGATTCGCCCGCCGGCATGAGACCGGCGAAGGCGCCGTCCGCGACCACGATGTCGATGAGCGCGCAGCCGTCCGCGTCGAGGATCGCGCCGGCCGGTACGCCGCCCGTCAGGAAGGCGGCGGGCACGCGCGCGTTGCGCAGGCGATAGGCGCGGGCCTCGGGCAGGAACGACGGCTCGGACATGGTTCAACCCTTCGAGGGAGATCGGAGCAAAGTCCGGTCGGCGGGGCGGCAGGCAGGGGAGTGTCGTGGAATCCGGACCGGGGCGTCAGTCCGGAACGCTCTGGCGCTCGAACTCGGCCTGGATCCGGGCCGCGAGGAGGTGGGCGGGCCCGTCGAGCGCGGAGCGGGCGCGCTGCATCAGCGAGGCCCGCTGGATGATCGCGCTGGCATCCGAGATCGGCGTGAAGGCCAGCACGCCGCGGCGGATCTCCTCTCCGACATCCGAGAGGTTGACGAAGGTGATGTGCGGGGCCGTCTGGGCGAGGCGCTTCATCAGCTCGATCGAGTTCGTCTCGACCACCGGCGTGAAGCTCGTGCCCTCGGGCACGAGGAGTTCGAGCACGTCGCGCAGGGTCATCGAGCGGTCGGCGACGACGAGGGGATAGGCGAGGCAATCGGCCATGCGCACCTGGTAGCGGCCGTTGAGGGGATGGTCGGGCGCCATCACCGCCCCGAGCCGGTGTTCGAACTCGGCGATGCAGCGCATGCGCGGATCGGGCGGGAGCCGGTAGGCCAGGGCGAGGTCGGCCTCGCCCGCGAGCAGGGCGGCGGCGATCTGATCGACCGGCAGGACCAGAACCTTGACGACGATGCGGGGATGGGTCTCGCGGAAGGTGCGGATCACCCCCGGCAGCACCCCGGCGGCGATGCTCGCCATGGTCGCCACCGTCACCTCGCCGCGGGTCAGCCCCTTGAGCGAGGCGACCTGCGCCAGCATGCGCTCGTGGCCGTTCAGCGTGTCGCGCACGTGCCGCACCAGCACCTCGCCCGCCGCGGTGAGGCGCAGGCCGCGCGGCAGCCGCTCGAACAGCGGCGTTCCCATCTCCTCCTCGAGCGAGAGGATCTGACGGTTGACGGCGCTCGAGGCGACGTTGAGGCGCGTGGCCGCCCGGCGGATCGAGCCGCTGCGGGCCACCTCGTCGAGGTATCCCAGCAGGCGATGATGCAGCATGGGGGTGCGGCCTCCGCCCGCGTGCCGTCGCGCTCCCTCGGCGCAACGCGTCGGCGGTGTTCTGCAGGGAGCTTGCCAACTCGCCTTGTCCGATCGCGCGCGGACCACCTCCGGGCAGGCCGGGACGCGTCGGCGCCGAACGCTTCACCAAGCGCACAGCCATGCGGCAGCGTGCGAATTCTGCGAGCGCTGCGCGCGGAAAACGATGCTTTTCCTGCAGCACTGCTTCCGCTTCCCTGGTGTCGGGCAGTCCGGACAGGTCCGACGCGGCACAGCATCTGCGTCGAGGAAACCGTCCCGGGCAACGCGGCGGGGGACCATCACCGATGCGCTCGTTCAGGTTCGAGGCCGGGGCCTCCACCCTTCTGGCGATCACCCTGGCGCTGGCGATGGCCGGGCCGGCGCGGGCGGCGGACAAGATCGTCTTCCTGACGAGCTGGTACGCCCAGGCCGAGCACGGCGGCTTCTACCAGGCCAAGGCCACCGGCCTCTACGAGAAGGCCGGCCTCGACGTCGAGATCCGCATGGGCGGACCCCAAGTCAACGGCCTGCAGCTCCTGCTCGCGGGCGAGGCCGACGCGATCATGGGCTACGACATCCAGGTGCTTCAGGCGGTCGAGAAGGGCCTGCCCGCGGTCACCGTGGCGGCGTCGTTCCAGTACGACCTGCAGGGGATGATGACCCACGACGACGTGACCTCGCTGGCAGGCGTCAAGGACAAAACGATCCTCGTCTCCTCGGCCGGCATGACGGCGTGGTGGCCCTGGCTGAAGAAGAAATACGCCCTCTCGGACGCCCAGGTGCGGGCCTACACCTTCAACCTGCAGCCCTTCTTCGCCGACAGGAACGTGGTGCAGCAGGCCTACCCCTCCTCGGAGCCGTTCCAGGCGCAGGAGAAGGGCGTGTCCGTCAACTTCCATCTCTTCGCAAAGGACGGCTACCCGCCCTACGGCACCACGATCGTGACGACCCGAAAGCTCGCCGAGAGCAAGCCCGACGCGATGCGCAAGTTCGTGGCCGCCTCCATGGAGGGCTGGAAGAGCTACATGGAAAATCCGGGTCCCGCCAACGCCCTGATCAAGGCGGCCAACCCGAAGATGAGCGACAGCCAGATCGCCTTCGGTATCGAGCGGATGAAGGCGCTCAAGGTGCTCGGCGGCGAGGAGAACGTCGCCATCGGGACCATGACGGAGGCGCGCTGGAAGGCGTCCTACGACTACCTCGTGGAGGCCGGGCTGCTCAAAGCCTCCACGGACTGGAAGCGGGCCTTCACCCTCGACTTCATGCCCGTCCTTTCGGCAAAGGCCGAGTGAGCCGCATGATGGCGGCTCTCGCACACACGGCCTATCCGCGGGCGGCGCAGGCCGAGGCGGCCTCCCCGGCACCGGAACGGGTGATGACCACGCGGCCCGCCGCCAACGCGGCGCCGGCCATCGAGATCCTCTCGGCCGAGAAGGTGTTCGCGGACGGCACCCGCGGGCTCGCCCCCGTCGACCTGACGGTGCGCGAGGGTGAGTTCCTGTCGCTGATCGGCCCCTCGGGCTGCGGCAAGAGCACCCTGCTCTCCCTCGTGGCCAACCTCAACGAACCCAGCGACGGGCGCCTGCTGTGGTGGCGCGGCGGCTTCGACGGTGTCGGTGCGGAGGGCCGGCGCATGTCGGTGGTGTTTCAGGACGCCACGCTGATGCCGTGGCTGCGCATCGCGAGCAACGTGCGCCTTCCCCTCGATCTGGCCGGCGTGAGGAGGGCCGAGTCCGCCCCCCGGGTCCAGGCCGCGCTCGAAGGGGTCGGGCTCGGCGAGAAGGGCCGGAGCTATCCGCGCCAGCTCTCCGGCGGCATGCGCATGCGTGCGGCCATCGCCCGCGGCCTCGTCACCGAGCCGAACCTCCTGCTGATGGACGAGCCGTTCGGCGCGCTCGACGAGTTCACCCGCAACAAGCTCGACGCCGACCTCGTGGATCTGTGGTGGCGGCGCTCGCTCACCGTGCTGTTCGTCACCCACTCGATCTACGAGGCGGTGTTCCTCTCCACCCGCATCGTCGTGATGGCGGCGCGTCCGGGGCGCATCTTCGCCGAACTGACGATCGACGAGCCGCATCCCCGCGGCGACGCGTTCCGGCGCTCTCCGCGCTTCGCCGAATTTTGCCAGCGCCTCTCGGCGCTGCTGACCGAGGCGTCGCTGGCGAGCGATCCCGCCAGCGCGGAGGCCGGGGCATGAAGCGGCCGCTGATCCGGGACCCCCGGGTCCAGGCGGCGCTGCCGCCGCTTCTCGTCGGGATCGTCGTGCTGAGCCTGTGGGAGGCCGCCTGCCGCGGCTTCGCCATTCCCGAATACCTGTTTCCGGCGCCTTCCGTGATCGCCGCCTCGCTCGTCCAGAACGGGCCCGACCTGCTGCGGGCGCTGTGGAGCACGATGCGGGTGACGCTGATCGCCTTTGCGCTCTCGACCGTGCTCGGCACGCTCGTCGCCTTCCTGTTCGTGCAGAGCCGTTTCATCGAGCGCGGCTTCTTCCCCTACGCGGTGATGCTGCAGGTGACGCCCGTGGTGGCGGTGGCCCCGCTCATCATCATTCTCGTGCGCGACACGCAGGTCGCACTCGTCATCTGCGCCACCATCATCGCGATCTTCCCCATGATCTCGAACACCACGGTGGGCCTGCGCAGCGTCGATCCGGGGCTCGCCAACCTGATGCGGGTCTACCGCGCGAGCCGGATGCAGACGCTCCTGCGCCTGCGCATCCCGAGCGCGCTGGGCTACTTCTTCGCGGGCCTGCGCATCTCCTCGGGGCTGGCCCTGATCGGCGCGGTGGTGGCGGAGTTCGTCGCCGGCACCGGGGGGCGCAGCGCGGGGCTGGCCTACGAGATCCTCCAGGCCGGCTTCCAGCTCGACATCCCGCGGATGTTCGCCGCCCTCTCGCTGATCACCGCCGCCGGCATCCTGCTGTTCCTCGCCATGAGCGGCCTGAGCCGCCTCGCGCTCGGCTCCTGGGGCGATCCGGAGCGCGTCTGACCCACCCCCGCATCCCTTGAAACCATGCCGGAGGGCTTCACGCCGGGCATCACCACGGAGAGTTTCCATGCTGACGACCCGACAGAAGCTGTGGCGCCACTACTGGTACGCGACGCTGCGCCTGTCCGACCTTGCCGATGGTCCCAAGCCCTTCACCCTGATGGGCGAGCGGATCGTGCTGTTCCTCGACGGCGCGGGCGAGCCCGCGGCGATGATGGACCGCTGCTGCCACCGCACCGCTCAGCTCTCCAAGGGCTGGTGCGAGGACGGCCTGATCGTGTGCGGCTATCACGGCTGGGCCTATGACCGGCACGGCGCCCTCGCCCGCATCCCGCAATTCAGCCCGGAGCAGGTCGTGCCGCGGCTCGCGGTGAAGAGCTACCACTGCACCGCGAGGTACGGCTACGCCTGGGTCTGCCTGGAGGAGCCCTACGCGCCGATCCCCGAGATTCCCGAGGACACGATGCCCGGCTACCGGCGCATCCAGCAGTTCCACGACGTGTGGAAGACCTCGCCCCTGCGGCTGATGGAAAATTCCTTCGACAACGCGCACTTCGCCTTCGTGCATCAGAACACGTTCGGGCAGATCAGCCAGCCGATCCCGGAAAAGTACGAGATCACCGAGACCGACTACGGGTTCGAGGCGGAGACGATCATCACCATCGCCAACCCGCCGATGGCCCACCGCATCACCGGCACCACCGAGCCGACCACCCGGCGCCACATGCGCAACAAGTGGTTCATGCCGTTCTGCCGCCGGCTCGACATCGAATATCCGTCGGGGCTGCGGCACATCATCTTCAACTCGGCGACCCCGATCGATGACGGCACGATCCGGCTCGCGCAGATCCTCTACCGCAACGACCGCGAGGAGGATTGCTCGACGGAGGCGCTGATCGCCTGGGACGCGGTGATCGTCGAGGAGGACCGCGACATCCTCGAATCGACCGAACCGGACGCGACCGTCGACATGAGCCGCAAGGTCGAGAGCCACATGCCCTCCGACCGCCCCGGCATGATCATGCGCCGCCGCCTGCTGGCCGCCCTGCACGCGCACGGCGAGGAGGAGGTCTCGGAGGCGGTGCCGGCGGTCTCGGTGCCGGTGGCGCCGACGCTGATGCCGCACGAGAGGGTCGCGTGATGGTCCGGCTCGCCGCCCTCCTCGTGGCGCTGGCCGCCCTCACGGCCTCGCCGGCATTCGCCCTCGACAAGGTTTCCTTCGGCCTCAACTGGGTGCCGGAGGCCGAGCATTGCGGGTTCTTCCAGGCCAAGGCGGCGGGCCTCTACGAGCGAGCCGGGCTCGACGTGGAGCTGAGGCCCGGCAACCCCAACGTCAACATGCCGCTCCTCGTCGCCTCGGGCGAACTCGACATGGGCATGGGCTCGAGCTTCACCACGCTCAACCTCGTCGCCAAGGGTATCAAGGCGCGCACCGTGGCGGCCTTCTTCCAGAAGGACCCGCAGACGCTGGTGGCCCATGCCGGCCAGGGTGTCGCCCGGCTGGAGGACCTGAAGGGCCGGCCGATCATGGTCGGCGGCTTCTCGCGCAACGAGTTCTGGCAGTTCTTGAGGGCGCGCTACGGCTTCACCGACGACCAGCTCAGGCCATTCGCCTATTCCGCGGCCCCCTTCCTCGCCGACAGCCAAGCGGTGCAGCAGGGCTACATCACCGAGGACGCGGCCCTGCTCGGCAAGGCGCTGCCCGAGCCGCCGGTCTCGATCCTGCTCGCCGATTACGGCTACGACAACTACGCCACCTCGATCTTCGCCACCGACGCCTTCATCGCCGCCAAGCCGAAGGTCGTCCGGGCCTTCGTCGAGGCGAGCCGGAAGGGCTGGGAGGCCTGCATGGCCGGCGGTTACGAGCCGGCGATGCGGGCGGTGCTCGCCCTGGTGCCGACCGGCGGCGAAGAACTGTTCCGCTTCAAGATGGATCAGATGAAGCGGCGCGGCCTCGTCGATGGCGGCGACGCGGCCCGGTTCGGCCTCGGTGCCATGACGGATGCGCGCTGGCGCTCGTTCTTCGAGGTCATGACCCAGGCCGGCCTCTACCCGGCCTCGCTCGACGTGCGCCAGGCCTACACCCTGGACTTTCTCGCCCAACCCTGACGGAGCGCATCCATGCGGCAGGCGGATCTCCCGATCGTTGACATCGCGCCCTTCATCCACGGCGCCGCCGCCGCGCGGGCGGGTGTCGGGCGCGCCTTCGGCCACGCCTTCGAGACGACGGGCTTCGCGGTCGTCGTCGGCCACGGCATCCCCGAGCGTCTGGCCAACGACGTCTACGACGTGATGAAGCGCTACTTCGCGCAGCCCTTCGCGGTGAAGAGCCGGGACGCCGCGCCGGAGAAGACCAAGGGCCGGGGCTACCTGCCGGTCGGCATCGAGAGCGTGGCGCGGACCCTCCAGGGCGAGACGCCGCCCGACCTGTGCGAGGCGCTGGTCTTCAGCGCGCCCCACCGCGCGGCCCAATCGGCGCGGCCGAACATCTGGCCCGCCGAGCCGCCGGAGCTGCGCGGCCTCGTCGAGGCGTGGCGCGATGCGATCCTGCGGCTCACCGGGCAGCTCACGGAGCTATCAGCGCTCGCCCTCGACCTGCCGCAGGACTACTTCGCGCCCTGGTTCGCCGATCCGGCGCTGACCTTGCGCTTCGTCCACTATCCCGATCAGGCCGAGCCGCCGATGCCGGGGCAGCTCCGCTACGGCGCGCACCACGATTACGGCGGCCTGACGATCCTGCGTCAGGACGCGGCGCCGGGCGGCCTCCAGGTCGCCGACCGCGACGGCAACTGGTTCGAGGCCGGTGTCGTGCCGGATTCCTTCGTCATCAATGTCGGCGATCTCCTGGCCCGCTGGACCAACGAGCGCTGGCGCTCGACCCTGCACCGGGTCTCGAACCCCGACCGCGGGCTGACCGGCTCGTCCGCGCGGCTGTCCATGGTCGCCTTCACCGCGCCGAACGAACTCTCCGAGGTCGCCTGCCTGCCGAGCTGCTGCGATGCGGCCAACCCGCCGCGCTACGAACCGGTCAAGGCGGGCGAGTACATCCTGTCGAAGCTGCGCGCTTCGATGGACCTGACGGCGCGGGCCTGAGATGGTGGGCCGCCCCTCCCCCGACGCGCTGGCCTCCCTCAAGGCGGATCTCTCCGGCCGCGTCGCCCTGATCGAGGAGCCGGCACGGGTGCGCAAGCGCTCGCGCGACTTCTTCTGGTACTCCCCCGTCCTCGACGCCGCGCTGAAGGGCCTGTCCGGCGATCTCGTCGCCGAGGCCGCGAGCGAGGCCGAAGTGATCGCCGTCGCCTCGGCCTGCGCGCGGCACGGGGTGCCGCTCACCGTGCGCGGCGGCGGCACCGGCAATTACGGCCAGGCGGTGCCGCTGCACGGCGGCGTGGTGCTCGACGTGTCCGGCCTCGACCGGGTCGAGTGGCAGCGCGACGGCGCGGTGCGGACCGGCCCCGGCCTGCGCATGAACCGCCTCGATACGCTCCTCGCCGAGGGCGGCGAGGAGATCCGCATGCATCCCTCGACCAAGCGCACGGCGAGCATCGGCGGCTTCGTCGCGGGCGGCTCGGGCGGGATCGGCTCCGTGAATTACGGACAGCTGCGCGAGCGCGGCAATATCCGCGCCGCCCGGGTGGTGACTCTGGAGCCGGAGCCGCGGGTGCTGGAACTCACCGGTGACGCGGTCAACGGCGTGGCCCACGCCTACGGCACCACCGGCATCGTCACGGCGCTGGAGATGCCGCTGGCTCCCGTCCATCCCTGGATCGATGTCATCGTCGCCTTCGACGATTTCCTGACGGCGGCCGAGGTCGGGCTGGCGGTCGGCCGCGATCCGGCGATCACCAAGAAGCTCGTCACGCCGATCGCCTGGCCGCTGCCGCAATGGTTCACCGCGCTGCGCGGGTCTTGTCCGCCGGGGCAGGCGATCCTGATCGCGATGGTGGCGGAGGCGAGCCTGCCGGCCTTCCGGGCACGGGTGGCGCGGGAGGGCGGCACCATCACCCTGGAGACGCCGCTCGACGATTCGCCCGGCCACACGCCGCTCTACGAGTACAGCTGGAACCACACCACGCTGCAGGTGCTCAAGACTGACCGGAGCTGGACCTACCTCCAGAGCCTCCACTCCGCCGATGGCCTGATGCAGAGCGTCGCCGAGATGGCGGCTCTGTTTCCCGACGAGATCGTGCCGCATCTCGAACTCATCGAGTTCGCCGGCCGGCTCACCTATGCCGGCATTCCGCTGTTGAAGTTCACCGACGCGGACCGGCTGAACCACATCATCGAGGCCCACGAGGCGCGCGGCGTCTCGATCGCCAACCCCCACGTCTACACCCTGGAGGACGGCACCCGGCACAAACGGGCGGAGACCGATCAGCTCGGCTTCAAGCGGCTCACCGACCCGATGGGCCTGATGAACCCGGGCAAGATGCGGACCTTCACCCCCGCCGCCGTAACCCGAGCGGCGTGTTTCACGTGAAACGCATTCTTTACCTTTACTGCCACCCGCTGCCGGAGAGCTTTCACGGAGCGATCCGCACGGCCGCCCTCGACGGCCTGACTCGGGCCGGGCACACGGTCGACCTGCTCGACCTCTACGCCGAGGGCTTCAACCCGGTCCTCACAGCGGAGGGGCGGCGTCACTATCACGACGTCACGGTGAACCAGCGCGGACTCGAGGATTACGTCGCCCGGCTGCGCGCGGCGCAGGTGCTGGTGGTGCAGTTCCCGACCTGGTGCTTCGGCCCGCCCGCCATGCTCAAGGGCTTCATCGACCGGCTGATGATGCCGGGCGTCGCCTTCGACCTCTCGGACCCGCGGCACGTCCGGCCGACCCTCGACACGCTGGAGCGGATCGTCGGCGTCGTCACCTACGGCCGTCCGCGCTGGATGGCGCTGGCGATGCAGGATCCGCCCCGGCGGATGGTGACGCGCTACCTCCGCTGGTTCGCCGCGCGCCGGGCCCGCGCCGAGTACCTCGCGCTCTACCACCTGAACGTCGCCTCCGAGGCACGCCGCCGCGCCTTCATCGAGCGGGTGCGCGGGCGGATGGAGCGGCTCTGAGGCCGTCGATCCCCGCATCCCGAGAACAACGCCACGACCGGAGCCCCGCCATGCTGATGCATCGTCTCCTCACCCTCGGCGCCGAGCGCCATCCCGGGCGGCCCGCCTTCCACTGGGTCGATCGCGATCGCGGCCTGACCTATGCCGGGGCAGTCGATGCCATGGACCGCATGGCCGGCGCCTTGCACGATCTCGGCGTGGGAAAGGGGGATCGTGTCACGATCTTCGCCCATAACGGGCTCGACTACATCGTGGCGATGCTGGGAGCATGGCGGATCGGCGCCATTGCCGCGCTAGTGAACGTGAAGTTTGCCGACGAACTGACCGATTATTTCGCCGACCACACGCCGAGCGCAGTGGTCTACACCCACGACATGGAGGCGCAGGTGGCCGCGGCCTGCGCGGCGGTCGGAACGGTCCGCGCCCGCCTGTGCATGGATGGGGCGCAGGACGGCGCCCTCTCCCTGCCGGAGATGCTGGCGGCAGCCTTGCCCGCCCCGCCCGATCCCGGCGACGAGACCGCCATCGCCCACCTGTCCTACACCTCTGGCACGACGGGCAAGCCGAAGGGCGCCTGCCTGCGCCACGAGCCCACCGTCCGCGCCGCCCGCTGCATCGGCGAGCGCCTGCGGCTGCGACCGGGCGACGTCTCCTTCGGCCCCTCCGCGCTCTCCAGCTCCTACCAGCTCGTCGCCAACCTGCTGCCGCCGCTCGCCGTCGGCGCGGCGATCAACGTGATGCGCTTCTGGACCCGGGAGGGCGGCTACGACGCGCTCAGTGCCCGCAGGGCGACGAGCCTCGTGGCCAACCCGCCGATCCTCGACGACGTGCTGCAGGAATCCCGCCGCCGCGGCGCCCCGCCGCCGGCCCTGCGCCTCGGCCTCTCCGGCGGCGGTCCGGTGCCGCCGACGCTCAAGGCGGCGTGGCGCGACGAACTCGGCCTGCCGCTGGTCGAGAGCTACGGCCAGAGCGAACTCGGCGGCTTCGTCGGCCTCGGCTACCCGGAACCGGAGCCGGACGATGCGCGGCTCGGGCGCGTCGGGCCGCCGTTGCCCGACAAGGAGGTGTTCATCCTCGGTCCCGACGACCGGGTGCTGCCGCCGGGCGAGATCGGCGAGATCGCGCTCACCGGCGGCTTCATGGCCGGCTACTGGGGCAAGCCGGACAAGACGGAAGCCGCGACCCGCGGCGGCTACCTGCGCACCGGCGATCTCGGGCTTCTCGACGCGGAGGGCTGCGTGACCCTGCGCAGCCGCCGGGCGGAGCTCGTCGAGGTGTCCGGGCGCCTGTGGTACCCGCGCGACGTCGAGGAGGCGCTGGCGGCGCAGCCCGGCGTGGCCCAGGCGGCGCTGGTCGGCGTCGCCGATCCGGCCCTCGGTCAGCGGCCGGTCGCCTTCGCGCAAGGCCAGCCCGGCGCCGCGCTCGACGCGGCGGCGCTGAAGGCCGCGATCACCGGCCGGGTCGCCTACGACCTCGACCCCCTCGTGCTCGTGGTCGTGCCGGACATGCCGATGACCCCGACCGGCAAGATCGCCAAGGCGGATCTCGCCCGCTCCGACCTCGCCCGGACCGCCGCCGGAAGTGCCGCCGAAAGTGCCGCGAAGAGCGTGGTGGCGGTGTGATGCGCCCCGCCTCACGCTGGTGGTGGGACCTGACCACGGAAGACTTTTCGCGCCTCGACTGGACGCAACTCGTCGCGGTCCTGCCCGTGGCGGCGGTCGAGCAGCACGGGCCGCACCTGCCGGTGCGGGTCGATGCCGCGATCAATGCCGGCATCCTCGCCCGTGCCGTGGCCCTGATGCCCGACGACCTGCCGGCGCTGGTCCTGCCGATGCTGCCGATCGGCAAGTCGAACGAGCATCATGCCTTCCCCGGCACGCTCAGCCTCTCCCACGAAACCCTGGCGCGGCTCTGGATCGAGACCGCCGAGGGCGTGCACCGCGCCGGGGGCCGCCGCCTCCTCATCCTCAACAGCCATGGCGGGCAGCCGCAGGTGATGGAGATCGTGACCCGCGAATTGCGGGTGCGGCTCGGCATGCTCGCGGTCGGCTGCGGTTGGGGCGGGGTGATGCCGATGGACGATCTCTTCTCGGAGGCCGAGCGCCGCCACGGCATCCATGGCGGGGCGATCGAGACCAGCGCGATGCTGGCGCTCCACCCCGACCTCGTGCGGATGGAGCGGGCGGACGACTTCGTGCCGCTCTCGGTCGAGATGGAGCGGGCCGGCGGGTTGCTGACGCCCGAGGGCCGGGTCGGCTTCGGCTGGATGGCGCAGGACCTTCACCCCGCCGGCGTCAGCGGCAACGCCGCGGCGGCGGATGCCCGGCGCGGGGCCGAACTGGTGGAGCGCGCCGCCGCGGGGGTGGTGCGGCTGGTGCGCGAGATCGCGAACTTCCCGCTCGAACGGCTGAGCCCCGGGACGGCCTTCGATGCCCGCTGACGCCCTGCGGCGGGTCGCCGAGCCCGAGACCGCGACGCTAACGCTTCCCGATGGGATCGAGCTCGTGGCCGACCTCTGGCGCCCCGCCGAACCCGGTCGCCATCCCGTCCTGCTGATGCGCCAGCCCTACGGCCGCGCCATCGCCTCGACCCTGACCCTGGCCCATCCGGCTTGGTACGCCGCCCGCGGCTACCTCGTCGTGGTTCAGGACGTGCGCGGGCGCGGCGGCAGCGGCGGCGATTTTCGCCTGTTCGAGCACGAGGCCGCGGACGGCGCGGCGACCCTGGCCTGGGCCGCGGATCTACCGGGATCGGACGGCCGCGTCGCGACCTACGGCTTCAGCTATCAGGCGGTGACGCAGTTCCTGGCGCTCGCGGGTGCGCGCCGCGCGGGCACGAAGCGGCCCGATGCGATCGTGCCGGCGATGGGCGGATGGGACATCCGCGACGACTGGGCCTTCACCGGCGGTGCCTTCGGGCTCGCCGGCAATATCGGCTGGGCCTGCCAGATGGGCGCCGAACGCGCCCGGCTCCGGGGCGACGCGGCCGCCTTCGCGGCGCTCGGCGGGGCGGCCCGCGGCGCGCCCTGGAGCGGACCGGTCGCGGCCCAGCCCGAAGTGCTCGCGCGACACGCCGCCGACCATCACTACATCGACTGGCTCGGCGACGATCCCGCCTATTGGGACGCGATCGCGCCGGCCCGCCTCCTCGCGGGGAGCGACCTCGCCGTGCCCGGCCTGCATGTCGGCGGCTGGCAGGATTTTCTGCTCGACGGCACGCTTCGGGCCTACCAAGCCTTCCGCGCCGGGCCGGCGCCACAGCGCCTCCTGATCGGTCCTTGGACGCACGCCCCCTGGGGGCGCCGCGTCGGCAGCCTCGATCTCGGACCGGAAGCCGTCACGCCGGTCGATGCTGCGACCGTCGCCTTCCTCGATCACGTGCTGCTCGGGCGCGAGGATCCGGGTCCGCCGGTCCGGCTGTTCGATGTGGGCAGCCGCGGCTGGGCCAGCTTCTCCGCCTGGCCCGAGCCCGAACCGACGGCGCTCTATCTCGCCTCCGACGGGCTTGCTGCCACCGCGGCAGGCGGACGACTCGCGGCGGCGCCGGGGGCGGCCGGCGAGGACCGCCTCGTGCATGATCCGTGGCGCCCCGCGCCGATCGTCGGCGGGCCCTGGGGGACGCCGCCGGGCTACCAGGACCGTGCCGCCCTCGACGACCGCAGCGACGTCGCGGTCTATGACGGCCCGGTGATCGCCGCGCCCCTGCACCTCGCCGGCCGCGTGGCGGCCGAGGTCTACGTCGAGACCGCGGCGGCGAGCTACGACCTCCACGCCACGCTCTCCCTCGTGGAGCCGGACGGACGCGCCCTCACCCTGACCGCCGGCCATCTGCGGGTCGCCGATGCCGGCGCGCCCGGTCCCCGGCGCATCGCCATGCGCGGCGTGTGCTGCACGCTGCGGCCCGGACAGCGCCTGCGGCTGTCGCTCCAGGCCGCCGCCTGGCCGGCCTTCGCCGTCAATCCGGGGACCGGAAGCCGCCCGGAGGCGGCCGCGGCGATGCAGGCGCAGGTGATCCTGCTCGCCCTCCGCCACGGGGCCGAGCGGCCGTCGCGGCTGCTTCTGCCGGTCCTCGCGTGAGACGGCCGATCGGAGTGCGTGCCGACGATGCCGGTTCGTCGAGCGGATGCGGCTCCGGCTTCGCCGACGGCACGGCCTTTGCTGCCGCCGACGGCGCAAACGTGGCCATCACGGCCCCGCGGGAGCCTCCAGAATGCGCGTGACACGGGCCGGTCTCGGCCTCAGCCTCCCTCTCCTCGCTTGGTTCGCCGCCGCCTTCTGTCTCGGCAGCGGCGTCGTCACGGCGCCGGGCGCCCGTGCGCAGGGCACGGTAACGCCGCCGGCCGGTCAATCGCGCATCACCGCCCCGGGCGGACGGCGCGGAAAAGCCGCCCGCTCCCACCGGAAGCGACATCGGTGAGCCGCTTCCCGGGGTCCCTAGCGACCGACGACACCTCGCAATCCCTCCGCAACCGGAAAGCCCGTCCCATGCGTACCTTCACGACCGCCACACTCGCCCTGTCTATCCTCACCGGTCTGCACGCCGGCGCCTTCGCCCAAGGATCGACCGGCGCTCCGGCCGGCAGCCCGGGCGCGACCGCGCCGGGCGGCACGGAAGGAGCCGCCGCCATCCTGAACGAGCGGGAGGCGATCCGCTCGGGCGAGGCCATCCCGGCACCGCCCGGCACCGGCGTGCCGGTGGAGACCGCCCCGCCCCCGGCCGAGGAGCGCCGTCTCCCGCCGCCGCGTCCCTGACCGGCCTCGCAACGAGAAGAGGCGCCGCCGGATCGCTCCGGCGGCGCCTCCTTTTTCCCGGGACCCGGCGTCCGCCTCTACTGCGTCAGCCGATCGTCGATCCCCTTCACGTACCAGTTCATGCCGAGGATCATCGGGTCGGGGGCGTGCTCCCCCTCCTTCACCGCGACCGAGCCGTCCTGCTTGAGCACCGGCCCCTGGAACGGGTGGATCCGGCCCTCGACGATCCCCTTCTTGGTCTCCTCGGCCAGCGCCTTCACGTCGTCGGGCATGTTGGTGAAGGGCGCCAGCACGACCATGCCGTCCTTGATGCCGCCCCAGCTGTCCCCGCTCTTCCACGTGCCGTCGAGGACGGCCTTGGCCTCCTGGATCACGTAGCCGTTCCAGTCGTCGACGATCGAGGTCAGCTGCGCCTTGGGGGCGAAGCGGTACTGGTCGGAGGACTGGCCGAAGGCGAGCTTGCCGGCCTTCTCCGCCTCCTGCAGCGGCGCGGCGGAATCGGTGTGCTGGGTCAGGATGTCGGCCCCTTGCGCCAGGAGCGCCTTGGCCGCCTCCGCCTCCTTGCCGGGGTCGAACCACGTGTTCACCCAGACGATCTTGACCTTGATGTCCGGGTTGACCGACTGCGCGCCGAGCATGAAGGCGTTGATGCCGCTCACGACTTCCGGGATCGGGAAAGAGGCGATGTAGCCGACGGTGCCCGACTTCGACAGCTTGCCGGCGATCTTCCCGCAGATGTAGCGCCCCTCGTAGAAGCGGGCCGAGTAGGTCGAGACGTTGTCGGCCCGCTTGTAGCCGGTGGCGTGGGCGAACTTCACCTTGGGGAACTTCTTGGCGGCCTTCAGGGTCGGCTCCATGAAGCCGAAGGAGGTGGTGAAGATCAGGCCCGCCCCCGAGCGGGCGAGCTTCTCGATCGAGCGCTCGCTGTCGGCCTCGGGCACGTTCTCGAGGAAGGTCGTCTCGACCTTGTCGGGCAGCGCCTCGGCCAGCGCCTTGCGGCTGAGGTCGTGCTGGTAGGAATAGCCGTAATCGGCGACCGGACCGACATAGACGAAGCCGACCTTGAGCTTGTCCACCGCCCGTGCCGGGCTCGCCGCGACGGCCGCGCACAGAAGTGCTCCGGCCACGCGCGTGACGATGCTGCCCATCATGACTGTCTGCCCCTTTTCGGCGACGTTGCCCGCCGCGACTTGCCGGCGCCGCGCATGGACGCCCTGGAGACTTTCAGAGCAAGACCAGGGCCAGGTCGGGCCGCGGGAGCAGGGAGCGCTGAGCCGGCTTCAGGATACGACCCTGATCAGCTTGAGCCTGCAAAGGGCTGCGACGGGTGGTGAGCGGGCTTTCTGACGAGCGATCGCGACGCATTGCATCGCAGCGTAGATCGAGCGTTCGTCGAACCGATGATCGCGTGCTACGAACCGCTGTGCTGCCGCAGAGATCGAGGGACACCCCACACGTAACCCTTCAGGCCAAGCTATGCCGCATGGGGAAAGGCTTGGCCGGTTGAGACGCCCGAGTCCGTAGGATCAGCGGGATCGTTCGGGGAAAGGGGGGAGCTGTGCCGATCGTGAAGGCGTCTGACGACGCAGATCTCGCGCGGCTGATTAGGTCTGTCGCCGAGGGCGACCGCACGGCTTTGCGCGCGCTCTATACCGCGACCGCCCCGAAACTTCTCGGGATCATCCTGCGTATCGTGCAGGATCGGGGTGATGCACTGCAGGAGGTGTTCGTGCGCATCTGGCAGCGGGCCGGCAGCTACGATCCGAACGGCGGCACGCCGATTCGGGGAGCGCAGGCGATCGCCAGCTTCTTCGCAGACCTAAGGGCGAAGGGCTTCAAGGATCACAAGATCACGGTGCAGGATGCCACCACAAAGGGTGACACCCTGATCCTCACTGGCCGGTGGCAGTTGAACGGACCGACCGACGGCGGCGACACGCAGAGCTACGGCGGCAATTGGGTCAACGTCCTGGAGCGCCAAGGCGATCGCTGGCGCACCGTGCTGCACACCTGGAACTGAGTCTGCTCGCCTCGCCCCGGAACGCCGGTGCGAGCGCCACGCTCCGTTCCAAACTGGATGTCCGCGGCCTCACTCGATTTCATGCGCTTCGGACCGCCGACTGGCGCACAGCGGCGGCCGGCCGGTTCCCAGCAGAATGAGGGGCATCGGACACACTGATCTCTCGATCCGCCCGTCCAAAGCCGGTCGGTCAGGTCACTCAGGTATCAGCAGTCCGGGATCTGCCTGCTTCGGCGCTGGGCACTCTGTGCGGGTGTCCAAGGTGCCAAGACATGGGGAGAGGGTGGCGAGACGGACCATGACCTAGAGCCGTATCCGACCTGATTGCATCAGGCCGGCGTCTCTCGCTCATTGTTTTGGCGCGCCTTCTCTCGACGAACCGGTGACCACTTCATCGGAATGCGCTCTAGGATCTTGCGATGATGCGGATCGGCCTCCCGTCTAGGTTTGGGGCAGGGTCCTCCAGGGTTCAGGAGCAGGGTCAGTCCCCGCCGCCTCCGCCACCACTGTCCCCGCCAGAGCAGAACAAACTGCCGCCCGCGTAAGGCAACGGAGCTGAGCCGCAAGAATGGGGCGAGTGGGAGGGTCCGCTGTCGTTCACGGCGGAGGAGTCGTAGAGCGCCGGGTTGTAGCCGCCATCGCCGCCAGCCGACGAGCACGGCTTGCCGGCCGCTGCCTCACGGCGGCGACGCTCTTCCTTGCGGCGCTTACGGCCGAAGATGTCGAAAATACGCATCAATCGATCTCGCAGAGCCGTTGAGCGAGTTTGCCCGCGACCGGAAACTCCTGAACCCTGGATGTCAGGATAAGCCCCCTAACCTAGTGATGCCCGGCCATGTGGCGGCCGATCACTCCGGCCTCCGCCGCCGCGGCCGGCGTCTCGTAGACGAGGCGCCCGTCCGACATCACGCAGATCCTGTCCGACAGTTCCAGGATCTCGTCGAGATCCTCGCTGATCAGCAGGACGGCGGCGCCGGCGTTGCGCGCCGCCACGATGCGGGAACGGATCTCGGCGACCGCCGCGAAATCGAGGCCGAAACAGGGATTGACGACGATCAGGAGATCGACCGGGTCGGTGAGTTCGCGCGCCAGCACAGCGCGCTGCACGTTGCCGCCCGAGAGCGTGGCGATCGGCGCCTCCGAGGAGGCGGTCTTCACCTTGAAGCGGGCGATCAGGTCCTTCGCCCGCCGGGTCATGGCGCGCCGGTCGAGCCAGAGGGTCGGCGGACCGTCGGGATCGTCGCCGCGCCGGTCGAAGGCGCGGAAGGCGAGGTTCTCGGCCACCGACATCCGCGGCGCGCAGGCGTTGCGCAGGGGTTCCTCCGGGATGAAGCGCACCCGGTGCCGGCGGCTCTCCGCTCGGGTGCCGCCGTAGGGCTCGCCCTGGATCGCGACGCGCCCGCCCGTCGCGCGGATCTGGCCGCCGAGCACGTCGGCCAACTCCTTCTGCCCGTTGCCGGAGACGCCGGCGATGCCGACGATCTCGTGGGCGCGCACGCGCAGATCCGCGACATCGATCCGCCGCAGGCCGGAGACGTCGGTGGCGGTCAGGCCCTCCACCCGCAGGATCTCGCGCGCCCGGTCGGGCTCGCCGATCCGCGCGGCGATCGTGCGCGTGGTGCGCTCGCCCACCATCATCGCCGCCATGTCGTCCCGCGACAGCGCGCCGACCGCGCCGCCGCCGACAAGCCGGCCGCGGCGCAGGACGCTGAGGCTGCGGGCGAAGGCCTCGACCTCGCGGAACTTGTGGCTGATCATCAGCACCGTGAGCGCGCCCGCATCCGCCATGCCCCGCAACAGGCCCAGCACCTCCTCGGCCTCCGTCGGCGTCAGCACCGAGGTGGGCTCGTCGAGGATCAGGAAGCGGGCCTTGAGGTAGAGCTGCTTGACGATCTCGAGCTTCTGCTTCTCGCCCGCCGCGAGTTCCGCCACCGGCCGGTCGAGGTTCAGCCGGAACGGCATCCGCGCCATGAAGTCGGCGAGCGCCGCGCGCTCGGCCGTCCAATCGAGGATCGCGGGCGCGTCGGCCCGGCCGATGACGAGGTTCTCGGCGCCGGTCAGCGAGGGCACCAGGGTGAAATGCTGGTAGACCATGCCGAGGCCGCGCGCCTGCGCGCCCTTCGGCCCGGTGATCTCCGCCTCGCGCCCGTTGATCAGGACCGAGCCGGCGCTCGGCGGGTAGAAGCCCATCACGCATTTGACGAAGGTCGACTTGCCCGCCCCGTTCTCGCCGAGCAGGGCGTGGAAGCCGCCGGCCTCGATCTTCATCGAGACATCGTCGAGGGCGGTGAAGCCGCCGAAGCGCTTCGTCATGCCGACGGTCTCGACGGCGAGGGCGCCGGAGGGAGCGGGGGCCGACATCACGACCTAGCCCATCGCCGCGAGGATCGCCTCGGACGAGGCGACCGCGCCGAACACGCCGCCCTGCATCGTCACCATCTTCAGCGCCGCCTCGTGGTTGCCACGGTCGGTGGCGGCGGTGCCGTCGGAGACGATCACGCATTCGAAGCCGCGGTCGTTGGCCTCGCGCATCGTGGTGTGGACGCAGACATCCGTGGTGATACCGGTCAGGATCAGGTTGCGGATGCCCCGCGTCGTCAGGATGAGTTCGAGATCGGTGGCGCAGAACGAGCCCTTGCCCGGCTTGTCGATCACCGGCTCGTCCGGAAGCGGCGCCAGTTCCGGGATGATCTCCCAGCCCGGCTCGCCGCGCACCAGCACGCGTCCGCAGGGCCCGGGATCGCCGATCCCCGCCCCGATCCGGCGCGAGCGCCAGCGCTTGTTGGCGGGAAGGTCGGCGAGGTCGGGCCGGTGACCCTCGCGGGTGTGGATCACGTGGTAGCCGGCCGCCCGCGCGGCGGCGAGGAGTTGCGCGATCGGCTCGATCGGCGCGCGGGTCAGGGCGAGGTCGTAGCCCATCGCATCGACGTAGCCGCCCTTGCCGCAGAAGTCGGTCTGCATGTCGATGATGACGAGCGCCGTGGTCTCGGGACCGAGCGAGCCGTCATAGGGCCAGGGATAGGGCTCGGCGGCGACGAAGCGTCCGCCCTCGGGAGATCCGGCGGAGGGGAAGGGGATGACGCTCATGCGGCCTTCTCCTGATGGCTTGCAGAACGGATTTGTCGTAACAACTTTGTCGTGACGACCCGATTC
This sequence comes from Methylorubrum populi, assembly GCF_002355515.1. Lineage (NCBI taxonomy): Bacteria > Pseudomonadati > Pseudomonadota > Alphaproteobacteria > Hyphomicrobiales > Methylobacteriaceae > Methylorubrum > Methylorubrum populi. The sequence goes on from NZ_AP014809.1 coordinate 1,787,444, forward strand.
GAATGGGATCCGGCCAAGGCCGCTTCGAACCTGCGCAAGCACGGCGTCAGCTTCGAATCCGCTCTCCGCATCTTCGCCGATCCGTTTCTCCTGTCGGCGCCCGACCGGGTCGAGGGCGGAGAGCTGCGCTGGAAGGCCATCGGCTCCATGGGTGACTTCGCGGTGCTGCTGGTCGTCCACACCCATTGCGAGAGGAACGAGGATGGCAGGGAAATCGAGATCGTCCGCATCATCTCGGCCCGACGTGCCGACCGCAGTGAGCGACGACGCTACGAGCGGGAATCTCGTTCGGTTTGATGTCGATCTGGCGAAGCTTCCGTCCCTGACCGAGGCGCAGAAGACCGAACTCGGAGCGCTCGCGGCCATGCCCGACGCGGCGATCGATCGCAGCGATATCCCGCCCCTCACGGAGGAATTCTGGGCCAACGCCGTGCGCGGACGATACTACCGGCCGAACAAGACCTCGACGACGGTCCGCATCGATTCTGACGTTCTGGCCTGGCTGCGTGGCCAAGGCCGCGGATACCAGACGCGCATCAACGCGATCCTGCGCCGCGAGATGCTCGCGGCGCTGAAGAAGCGGGTCTAATAAACTCCTGTCTCGACGCACTCTCCGACGCCGAACCGGCATCCACTTCGGCGCAGAGTGCTTCGAGGCCCACCTCACTCCGCCGCCTCCCGCGCCGCCGGTTGCTCGCCCTCGCCATAGACGCGAGTCGGCGCCGGGAAGCGGCACGAGGTGCCGTCGGTCACCTTCACCGTGTCCTCCCACGGCAGGCGGTAACGGCCCGCGGCGAGGTCGTGCATGTAGGTGTAGGGGCAGTCGCCCGCGCCGCCCTTCACCGCCGTGTAGCCGCGGTGGCCGAGCTGGTAGATGTTGTTCTCGACGCCCCAATGCGCCCGCGCCTCGCGCACGAGATCCGGCCGCACCTCGGCGGTGATGATCTCGTCGACGCGGCCGGTGGTGCCGTGGGCGAGAACCGTGCCGTCGAAGTTGACGATCATCCCCTCGCCCATCGAGTCGAAGGTGCCGTCGGACCCGCACATGCAGACGTTGGCGGTCACCATCAGGTTGCAGAAGGCGTTCGACTGATTGGTGAAGCGCCAGGATTCGCGGATCGGCGCGGTGTAGCCGGCCGTGCGGATCATGATCTCGGCGCCCTTGTAGGCGCATTCGCGCGCCATCTCCGGGAACATGCCGTCGTGGCAGATGATGAGGCCGAGCTTGGCCCCCTTCGGCCCCTCGATCACCGGGATGCCGAGATCCCCGGGCTCCCAGGGCTCCACCGGCACCCAGGGATGCATCTTGCGGTAATAGAGCTTCAGTTCGCCCTGGTCGTCGATGATGAGGCCGGAATTGAACGGGTTGCCGTTCGGGTTGGCCTCCATGATCGAGAAGCAGCCCCAGATCCGGTTGTCGCGGCAGGCCTGTTTGAAGGCCGCGACCTCGGGTCCGTCGAGGGTGCACAGGATCTCCGGGCGGGTGTCCATCGACAGGCCGTGCAGCGCGTATTCCGGGAAGACGACCAGATCCATCGTCGCGAGGTTGGCGCGCGCCTTGGCGACCATCGCGACGATGCGCTCGGCCTGGGCCGTGACATCGGCCCGCGTGGCGATGGTCGGCAGTTGCAGCTGGACGAGGCCGATGACGACGCCGTTCGGGGATTTGTTCAGTCCACCGAGTCCGTTCATGAGGCTTCCTTACTTGAGGGACAATTCGCCCGGCGCGCCGGTCAGCGCCCGATCCGGCGAGGAGGTGGCGATCAGGAGCGCCAGGGTGAGGACGTAGGGCGCGGCGTAGAACAGGTAGTAGCCCTGGGAGATGCCGACGGATTGTAGGGCCGGTCCGAGCGCCCCGGCGCCGCCGAACAGCAGAGCCGCCCCGAAGCAGGCGAGCGGATTCCAGCGGGCAAAGATGACCAGCGCCACCGCCATCAGACCCTGTCCGGACGAGATGCCCTCGTTCCACGAGCCGGGATAGTAGAGCGAGAGATAGGCGCCGCCGATCCCGGCGAGCACGCCGCCGACGGCGGTCGCGAGGAGCCGCACGCGATCGACGTCGTAGCCCATGGCGCGCGCCGCCTCCGCGCTGTCGCCGACCACGCGCACGATCAGGCCCGCCTTGGTGTTGCGGAACGCCCACCACAGGAACAGCGCCAGCGCGGCGCCGGCCAGGAACAGCACGTTGACCCGCAGCGCCGCCTGGACCTGCGGCAGGTCCGACCAGAAGCCGAAGGGGATCGCCGGCAGCGGCGGGGCCGAGGGCTGGATGAAGGGCTTGCCGAGGAAGAAGGCCAGCCCCGAACCGAACAGCATCAGCGCGATGCCGATCGCCACGTCGTTGACCCGGGGGAAGCGGCAGATGAAGCCGTGCAGCCCGCCGAAGGCGCCGCCGGCGAGCCCGGCGACTGCCACGCCCGCCCAGGGACTGCCCGTCATCACGGCGGTGGCGTAGGCCGACATCGCACCGAAGACGAGGGTGCCCTCCAACCCGAGATTGATCCGCCCCGAGCGCTCGGTGATGGTCTCGCCCAGGCTCACGAACAGGAACGGCGTCGAGACGCGGATCGCCCCGCCGATCACGGCGAGCAGCACGGTCCCCAGGCCGAGATCATCGCTCATCGCCCGTCCTCGATACCGGCTCTCACGGGGCCACCCCGCGCTTCTCGGCCCAGAGATGCGGGCTGAAGGGCTTGAAGCGCCCGTAGAGCGTCTCGCTGACGAGAACGACGAGGAAGAGCAGCCCTTCGAGCACGAGCACCGTCGCGTCGGGCAATTGCATCCGCCTCTGGATCAGGCCGCTCGAGGCCTCGATGCCGCCGAGCAGGAAGGCGACCGGCAGGATCGCCAGGGGATTGTGGCGGGCGAGGAAGGCGACGAGGATGCCGGTATAGCCGAAGCCCGCATTGAGCGAGGCGTTGGCGTTGCCGTGCACCGCCGCGACCTCGAAGAAGCCGGCGAGCGCGGCGCAGGCGCCGCCCAGCGCGGTGAAGCTCACGACGAGGCGCCCGACCGGCAGGCCCTGAATCTGCGCCGCCCGCAGGTTGCCGCCGGCGATGCAGGCGGCGAAGCCGATCGTCGTCCGCTCGGTCAGCGCGTAGGCGGCGAGGCAGGCGAGCACGCCGATGCCGAGGCCCCAATGGACATCGAGGCCCGGCAGGGCGCCGACCATGAACGCCTCGCCGATCGGCGCGGTGGAGGGCTTGTTGAGGCTCGCCGGATCGCGAAGCCAGCCCTCGATCAGATGGTTCGAGAGCGCGAGCGCGATGTAGGACATCAACAGGCTGGCGATGGTCTCGTTGACTCCGCGATAGGCGCGCAGCGCTCCGACGGCGCCGATCCAGGCGGCCCCGGCCGCGACGGCGGCGAGCGCCATCAGCGGCACGGCGAGGAGCGGGGATAGGCCCTGGAGCGGCTGCGCCGCGGACGCCGCGGCCACGCCGCCCAGGACGATCGCGCCTTCGCCGCCGATCACCACGAGGCCGAGGCGGGCCGGCAGCGCGACGCAGAGCGCGGCGAACAGGAGAGGTGCGGCGCGCTGCAGGCTGTTCTGAAGCGCGAAAGGCGAGCCGAAGCCGCCGCGCCAGACGAGATCGAGAAAGGCGAGCGGGCTTTTCCCCAGGGCCACCAGGAAGAGGGAGAAGATCAGGAAGCCCGCGGCCACGGCCCCGAGCGGGATCGCGACGCTCTCAGTGCGGCGCGCGAGCCACGCCCGGATCTGGAGCGAGGCCGGGGGGCGGTCCGGATCGCTCTCGACCAGCGGCAGGCCGGGGGCGGTGGTGTCAGCGGCCATGGGTGCGGGTCCAAGGGGCGCGGGTCCAGCGGGTCGGGTCCAAGGGATTGGGTCCAAGGGATCGGGTCCGTTGGGTCGGGTCCTCCTCCGAGAGGCCGCACAAGCCATGCCAAGCCTGCTTGGGCGGCCTTCGGGCTGCCGTATCAGGCCGAGCCCTTCACGCCCTCGACGAGGTAGTTGGTCTTCTCCAGTTCGCTCGCGTTCTCGGCCAGCGCCGTGCCGGCACCGGCGATCACGTTGCCCTTGTTGTCCTTGAGCGGGCCCTTGATGATGGCGAAGCCGCCCTTCATCATCTCGGCCTTGACGGCATCGGCCTGCCTGCGGGCTTCCTCGGAGACCGCGGGACCGTAGGGGCTCATCTTCACGAAGCCGTCCGGCAGCCCGCCGCGCAGGAAGTTCGGCGGAGCCTTGCCCGCCTGCATGTCGGCGACGAAGCCCTTGTAGATCGAGGCCCAGTTCCACTCCGCGCCGGTCAGGTACTGGTCCTTGGCGAGCGCCGACTGGTCGGCGTGGTAGCCGCAGACGAAGGCGCCGCGGCGCGCCGCCGTCTCCACCACGACCTTGGGGCTGTCGACGTGGCAGGTGATCACGTCGGCGCCACCGTTGATCAGCGCGTTGGTCGCCTCCGCTTCCTTGACGGCGAGCGACCACTCCCCGGTGAAGATCACCTGCACGGTGATCGACGGATCGACGCTGCGCGCACCGAGCAGGAACCCGTTGATGTTGTTGAGAACCTGCGGGATCGGCTTGGCCGCGACGAAACCGAGCCGCTTCGCCTTCGAGGCATGGGCGGCGACGATGCCGTTCAGGTACTGCCCCTGGGCGATGTAGCCGAAATAGGAGCCGGCATTCTTCGGGTTCGCCTCGGTCCAGAGCCCGCCGCAATGGCGGAACTGCACCTTCGGGTTCTTCTTCGCCTCGATGAGGACGTGCGGGTCGAAGTATCCGAAGGAGGTCGGGAAGACGAGGGTCGCCCCGTCCAGGTTGATCATGCTCTCCATGGTCTTCTGGACGTCGGTGGTCTCGCGGACGTTCTCCTCCTCGACCACCTGGACGCCGGGGATCGCCTTGAGGGCGGCCGCGCCCTGAGCGTGGGCTTGGTTGTAGCCGTAATCATCCTTCGGCCCGACATAGATGAAACCGACTGTGAGCGGACCGGCGGCCCGGGCGCGGCCGAAGGGCAGCACCCCGAGGGAGAGGGCGGCCGCACCGCCGAGCAGATGTCTGCGGGAGAAAGAATGGTCTGACACGAGGCGTGATCCGTCTTTCCGGGCCGGCGGCACAAGTTTTGTCAGCATTGATCCTGTTTCAGGTCGAGAAAAGATCAAAGTTTCGGCACCGGAACTGCCCCCATCCGGCAGGGAAAATCAGATCCCGGCCGACAAGGCGCCTAAAATGCCATCTGCCGATGCATGCTTTCGCGCCAACCCTCCCGGAAGGCCCCCATCCTCAACGACTCGGGGCGAAGACGCGGCCGAGGGCCGCCGGTGCCAGCGATCCGCCCCGCCGCCGGCCGAGCGACAGCAGGACGAGCGCCAGGATGGTGGCGAGGTAGGGGAGGGCCGAGAGCAGCTGGCCCGGCAGGCCGAGACCCGCGGCCTGGGCGTGAAGCTGGAGCACGGTCGCCCCGCCGAAGAGCAGCGCGCCCGCGGCCACCCGCAGCGGTTGCCAGGAGGCGAAGACCACGAGCGCCAGGGCGATCCAGCCCCGTCCGGCGGTCATCGCCGGCGCCCAGAACGGCGTGTAGGCCAGCGACAGGTAGGCGCCGGCCAGTCCCGCGCAGGCGCCGCCGAACAGCACGGCGAGGAAGCGGACCTTGCGCACCTTGAGCCCGAGGGCATGGGTCGCGGTGTGATCGTCGCCGACGGCGCGCAGGATCAATCCGGCGCGGGTGCGCCACAGGAACCACCACACGCCCACGACGAGGAGCAGGGCCGCGTAGACGAAGGCGTCGTGTCCGAACAGCAGCCGGCCGATCCCGGGCAGGTCGGTGAGGCCGGGCAGGTGGAGATGGGGCGCCGGATCGCGCTTCATCCCGACATAGCCGGCGCCGACGAGGCCGGAGAGCCCCAGCCCGAGGATGGTCAGCGCCAATCCCGAGGCGACCTGGTTGGCCGCCAGCCCCACGGTGAGGACGCCGAAGAGGGCGGCGAGCAGCAGGCCCGCCCCGGCTCCGCCGAGGGCGCCGAGCCCGGTCGATCCGGTCTGGGTGGCGACGGCGAACCCGGCGGCCGCGCCGAGCACCATCATGCCCTCGACGCCGAGATTGAGCACGCCGGAGCGCTCGACCACGAGTTCGCCGATGCCGGCCAGGATCAGCGGTGTCGCCGCCGTCAGCACCGTGACGAGCACCATCTGGACGATGTCGAGGCTGGCGATGTCGAGGCTCATGGGGTCACCTTGGCGCCCGCACCGCCCGGCACGATCCGGACGTGGTAGCGCGTGAGCACGTCGGCGCCGAGCACGAGGCCGAGCAGCAATCCTTGAAAGGCGCGGGTCAGGTCGAGGGGCAGCTTCAGGTCGATCTGGGCCCCCTCCCCGCCGATCGTCGTCAGGGCGATGACGAGGGCCGCGAGCAGAATGCCCGGCGGGCTGAGGCGGCCGAGGAAGGCGACGATGATCGCGGTGAAGCCGTAGCCCGGGGAGATCTCCGGCTGGAGCTGGCCGATCCGTCCGGCCACCTCGCAGATGCCGGCAAGGCCCGCCGCCCCGCCGGAAATCGCGAAGACCGCGAGCGTCAGGCGCGCGTCCGAGAAGCCGGCGAAGCGCGCCGCCCGCGGGCTCGCGCCGACCGCGCGCACCTCGAAGCCGAACAGGGTCCGCGCCAGGACGAGAGCCGCCAGCACGATCGCGAGACCGCTGATCAGCGCGCCCGCATGCAGCGACTCGCCCTCCATCAGCAGGGGCAGCCGGGCGGCGTCCTCGAAGCTGACGCTCTGCGGGAAGTTGTAGCCCTGCGGATCGCGCAGGGGCCCGCGCACCATGTAGTCGAGGAGCAGCTGCGCGACGTAGACGAGCATCAGGCTGGTCAGGATCTCCGAGACGCCGAGCCTGACCCGCAGCAGCGCCGGGATCATCGCGTAGGCGATGCCGGCGAGGGTGCCGGCGAGCAGCATCGCCGGCAGGATCCAGACCGTCGGCCCCTGCGAACCGTGCGCGGCGACGGCGACCCAGCCGCCCGCGAGGCCGCCGGCCACGTACTGGCCCTCCGCCCCGATGTTCCAGAGGTTGGCGCGGTAGCAGAAGGCGAGCCCGGTCGCGATCAGCGCGAGCGGCGCGGCCTTCAGCGCGACCTCCTGCAGCGACCAGACCTCGCTCAAGGGGGCGACGAAGTAGGTGAGGAAGGCTTGCCCCGGCGGGACGCCGAGGATCGCCACCGCGATCCCGCCAATCAGGACCGCGGCGAGGAAGGCCAGCGCGGGCGCGAGCAGGTCGAGCCAGGGCGACCGGCGCGCGCGGGGGAGGAGGTCAAGGCGCATCGCGCATCCCGTTCATTCCTGGCTGGCTCTTCACGCGCATGGGCGGATCGGGTCCGGCAGCGGCTCAAAGGACCGGCGCGGCGGTTCGGATCGCGGGCGCTGCCGGAGGCTCGCCGGTCTGCGTTTCCGGCTCGCCGACCCCGCCCATCAGCAGCCCCAGAGCCGCGCGGCTGGTCGCGCCGGTCGGGACGGGCCGCGAGAGCGCGCCGGCGTGCAGGACGGCGATGGAATCGGCGATCTCGAACAGCTCGTCGAGATCCTGGCTGATCACGACCACCGCGCTCCCCCGACCGGCGAGATCGAGCACGGCCTGCCGGATCCGGGCGGCGGCGGCGGCATCGACACCCCAGGTCGGCTGGTTGATGACGAGGATGCCCGGTTCGGCCAGGATCTCGCGCCCGACCACGAACTTCTGAAGGTTGCCGCCCGAGAGCGTGCCCGCCGCCGGGTCCGGGCCGGCGCCGCGCACGTCGAAGGCATCGACCACCCGCCGGGCGAGGGCCCGGGCCGCGCCGAGCCGCAGCAGGCCGAAACGGGTGAGCGGCGCGGTGGCGTGGCGGGAGAGCAGCGCGTTCTCCGACAGGCTCATCGGCGGAACGGCGGCGTGGCCGTTGCGCTCCTCGGGCACGAAGGCGGCCCCGAGCCGGCGCCGGGCATTGATGCCGAGATGGCCCGCCGCCCGGCCGTCGAAGCGCACGGCCCCGGCCGCCGGGGCCCGGCTCTCGCCCGAAAGGGCGTCGAACAGTTCCGCCTGCCCGTTGCCGGCGATCCCGGCGATGCCGAGGATCTCGCCGCCCGCGACGCGGAGCGCGATGTCCCGCAGCGGCGTCCCGTGCAGGCCCGGCGCGGGCAGCGTGAGGCGGTCGAGCACGAGGCGCTCCCCGCGGGACCCGCCGACCGACTTCGGCCGCACCTCGCTCACCCCCGTGCCGACCATCATCGCGGCGAGCGAGCGGGCGGATTCCGCCCGCGGATCGCACGTGCCGACGACCCGGCCGCCCCGCAGGATCGTGGCCCGGGTGCAGAGGCGGCGCACCTCGTCGAGCCGGTGGGAGATGTAGAGCAGGGCCCGGCCCTCGTCGCGCAGCCGCTCCAGCACCGCGAACAGCGCCTCTGCCTCGCCGGGCGTCAGCACCGAGGTCGGCTCGTCGAGGATCACGAGCTTCGGGTTCTGGAGCAGGCAGCGCACGATCTCGATCCGCTGGCGCTCGCCGGCCGAGAGCGACCAGACCGGCCGCGCCGGATCGAGATGTAGGCCGTAATCCGCCCCGAGCCGGGCGATCCGCTCCGCGAGCGCCCGGCCCGTCAGCGCGGCGGGCATGACGAGGGCGATGTTCTCGGCGACCGTCAGGTTCTCGCACAGCGAGAAGTGTTGGAAGACCATGCCGATGCCGAGCGCCCGCGCGGCCTCGGGGTTCGCCAGCCGCACGATGTCGCCCTGATGCGTGACGACGCCCTCGGTCGGCTCCAGGAGGCCGTAGAGGATCTTCATCAGGGTCGACTTGCCGGCGCCGTTCTCGCCGAGGAGGGCGTGGATCTCCCCGGCGCGGATCTCCAGGTCGACGCCGTCATTGGCGGTGAAGGCGCCGAAACGTTTGACGATGCCGTAGGCTCCGAAGAGCGGGGTCGGGCCTCCCCGCGGCGCCGGGGCAGCGGATGCGGCCGCCATCACGCCGTACCGAACAGGTGCCGGGCAAGCCGCGAATGCTCCTCGCGCAGGCGTCCGGTCTCAATGCCGAGCGGCTCCCCGTCGATCACCCGCCACGTGCCCGCGACCATCACCCGGTCCGCCCGGTGGGCCCCGCACAGAACCAGCGCCGCGAGCGGATCGTGGGCGCCGGAGAAGCGCAGTTCGTCCAGGGTGAACAGCGCCAGATCCGCCTCGCGGCCCGGCTCGAGCCGGCCGATATCGCCGCGCCCGAGGCAGGCGGCCGAGCCCTCCGTCGCCCAGCGCAGGGCATCGAGATGGGTCACCGCCTCCGCGCCGTAGGTCAGCCGGTTAATCATCAGGGCGTGGCGCACGCCCTCCATCAGGTTCGAGCTGTCGTTCGAGGCCGAGCCGTCGACGCCGAGACCGACGGGCGAGCCCGCCGCCTCCAGCTCGCAGGTCCGGCAATGGCCCGAGGCCAGCACCATGTTCGAGGTCGGGCAGTGGCAGACCCCGACCCCGGCCGCGCCGAGGCGCCTCACCTCGTCGTCGTTGAAGTGGATGCCGTGGGCGAGCCAGGCCCGGCGCGTCATCCAGCCGACCTCCTCCAGGTAGTCGACCGGGCGCTGCCCGAAGGCTTCGAGGCAGTAGGCGTTCTCGTCGCGCGTCTCGCCGAGATGGGTGTGCAGGCGGCAATCGTGGCGCTCGGCGAGCCCGGCGCTCTCGCGCATCAGCCGCTTGGTGACGGCGAAGGGCGAGCAGGGGGCGAGCCCGATCTGCACCATCGCGCCGGGCGCGGGATCGTGGAACAGCCTCAGCACCCGCTCGCTGTCGGCCAGGATGGTGTCGTCGTCCTGCACCAGCGTCTCGGGCGGCAGGCCGCCATCCTCCTGCGACAGGCTCATCGAGCCGCGGGTGACGACGGCGCGGATGCCGAGGGCGCGCGCCTCCTCGACCTGGATGTCGACGGCCGCCTCGAGCCCTCTCGGGAACAGGTAGTGGTGGTCGCCCGCCGTGGTGCAGCCGGAGAGGAGCAGTTCGGTGTAGGCGAGCCGGGTGGCGAGGCGGAACGCCTCCGGCGTGAGCCGGCCCCAGATGCCGTAGAGCGCCTTGAGCCAGGGGAAGAGCGGCTTGTTGATCGCGATCGGGTGGGCGCGGGTGAGTGTCTGGAAGACGTGGTGATGGGTGTTGACGAGGCCGGGGATGACGACGTGGCGCGCGGCGTCGAACGTCGCGTCGACCGGGCCGGCGGGCCGGCCACCGGCGGGCACCCGTTCGGCGATGCGGGTGCCCTCCACCACGAGCCCGCCGCCGGCTCCCTCCGCCAGGATCGCCAGCGGATCACGGAGCCAGAGGCGGCGGGGGCGGGCGCTCGATTCCATCATCCGGCTACGCGTTCCTGTCGGTGATCAGAAGACGTGGAAGGCCACGCCGGCGAGGAAGCTCTTCTCCTCGGTGCCCTTGAAGGTCGCGGTTTCCTGGTTGCCGAACTTGTTCAGCCAGTACTGGAAGCCGATGAAGACATCGACCTTGTTGGGCTGATCGTAGACCAGCTTGCCGAGATCGAGCACGAGGTTGGTGCGCGACAGGAATTCCAGCCCGCGCGGCGGGTTGAACGCGTAGGCGGCCGGGTTGTCGCTGATGCCGCGGCCCTTGGGCAGGACGATGTTGTTGAAGCCGGCCAGCGTCAGCGGCAGACCGGTGAAGGTCAGCGGCAGGCTGTAGACGATCTCGAATTCGGGGACCGTGTTGAAGCTCTGGTCGCGGTCGGGCTGGGTGTTGAAGCCGTTGCGGTTCCATTCCTTGTAGGCATGGACCGACAGGTTCAGGAAGCCGGCCGGCACGTCGAAGGCGAAGTTCAGGCCGCCGACGATGTCGCGCTTCTTCGAGCCGAAGGCGTCGTTCTGCGAGTTGGCGTCGAAGCCGAAGGAGAGCGAGACCTCCTTGACGATGCCCGGGAAGGCGAAGGCCTTGGTGCCGGTCAGCGCGTTCAGGCTGAGCGTGCCGCGGTAGAGGCCGTAGGCTTCGGTGTTGCCGTAATCGTAGCTCACCGGCACGCCGCCGGGCGTGTTGGTCGTGCCGGCCGGGAATTGCGACCCGGACTTCAGGATGTCGAGCGAGAAGAAGTTCGTGCCGTAGGCCCAGGCATCCGCGTGCGAGATGTTGAGGATGTGCTTGGGCGCCTCGCGCGAGCGGAAGCTGCCGTCGGGCCGCTGGATCTGGATGCCGGGGGTGACGGTCGGAAACTGGTAGCGGTAGCTGATCTGCGTGTCCGCGAAGAGGAAGAACGGCACTTCCTTCGGGGCCACCTCCTCGGGGACCCTCTTATCCTTGAGATCCGCCGCGATCGCCGAACCGGCCGTGAATAGTGACAGCGCAACCGCCGCGAGCCCCCGGACCGACATTCTTCGTTCTCCTCGACCTTCCGTGTGGTCGGGCGGCAGCAACGGGGGTGCCAAGATCAAGCAGGCTCTGGTGCCGGACGCCCGCGCGGCAGCACAAGTCGTAAATCCGCAACACTTTCCGGCCGGTCCCGGTCGCGAACGTCAGTGAAAGGCCGGGTCGGGCCGGCGTCGAGATCGGTCGTATCTGCAGGACGTACCCCGGCCGCCGCGGTGTGATTCATGAAAATCTTTCGGATCCGCCCGCCGCCTGGTCATCCTGCGCAGGGAATGGCCATGGTGCCGATGGGGGCTCGCAGCGGGAGAAGTTTGCGAGCACGGCCGCCCGTGTCGGGGCGGAGCGGGGGCGGAGCCGCCGCCCGATGCACAGGCCGGCGCCAGCCTGGCGACACTTCGTGCATCGCCGACCGTGATCGGGCACGATTTTTCGAAGGCGCACCGGCATCATCGTCACCCGTCACCGCATCGGCCCGGACGATCTCAGGGCCACAGCCCCGCGGCGACCGCTCCGAGGTAGCCCATGCCCGACCCGCGCCCCCTTCTTGAGGCCGAACCCTCGCCTCTGCCGTTCGATCCGGCCGGGACGGCCCTCGTCGTCATCGACATGCAGCGCGACTTCCTCGAACCCGGCGGCTTCGGCGAGAGTCTCGGCAACGACGTCTCGCTGCTCGCCGCCGCGGTGCCCCCCACCCGTGCCCTGCTGGCCGCGGCGCGCGGGGCCGGCCTCCTCGTCGTCCACACCCGCGAGGGGCACGCGCCCGATCTCTCGGATGCGCCGCCGGCCAAGCTGGAGCGCGGCGCGCCGACGGCGCGCATCGGCGAGCCGGGCCCCATGGGCCGCATCCTGATCCGCGGCGAGCCCGGCCACGACATCGTCCCCGAACTGGCCCCCCTCGACGGCGAGCCGGTGATCGACAAGCCGGGCAAGGGCGCCTTCTACGCGACCGGACTCGCGGCCTTGCTGGAGGCGCGCGGCATCGAGACCTTGATCGTCTGCGGCGTGACGACGGAAGTCTGCGTGCACACCACCGTGCGCGAGGCCAACGACCGCGGCTACCGCTGCGTCGTCGTCGCCGATGCCTGCGGCTCGTACATCCCGGCCTTCCACGAGGCGGGCCTTGCCATGATCAAGGCCCAGGGCGGCATCTTCGGCTGGGTCTCGCGATCCGCCGCGGTGATCGCCGCCCTCGGCCGGGGGTGAGGCGCACGTCGGCGGCCTGCAGGCCCGTCGTCAGAAGCGCAGGGTGAGGCTGCCCCTGGCGGCGTGATCCTGGGCGCGGGGGCCGACCTGCCCGGTATAGGACACGCCCAGGGTCGTGTTCGGCGCCACCTCCGCCGACAGGCCGGCCTCGGCCACCAGGGCGTGCCGGTCGATCGGCAGGCCGGTCCCGATGAAGCTCGCCCCGTCTCCAACCGGTGGGCGTGGCGCCATCGACGATGCGGCCGGCATAGGTGGTGGAGCTGTCGTCGGCGTTGACGGTGAGGCGGCCATTGCCGAGGGGCGCCGCGGCGCTGTCGCCGACCAGCGAGCCGATCAGCGTCGCCGACGAAGCCAGGGTGCGCAAGCCGTCGCCGGTGCCGACGTTGTCCTTCACCAGGATCGGGATGCCGAACAGCGTCGGAAGCGCCTGGCCGCTCGCCCGGGCCTGCACCCTCTGGGCATCCATCCGCCCGGCGATCGCCGGGAAATCGGGATTGATCTGCTGCATCGAACACAGGGCCGAGCCCGCGTGATCGGGCTTCCGGATCTTGGACATGTACGGCAGCACGATCTCGCGTGATGTGGTCTCGCCACGCTGCAGCATGCCGGCGAGATCGGTCACCGACCTCTGCGTCAGGTCGGGCCGGCATGCTCGCGCATGAGCCGGCGCCCGGATGACCGGCCGCGGCTCGACCCCGGCGGACCGGCGGACCGGCGGACATCGGGGGCAGCGTGCCACGATCTGCGATGCGGGCGCGGTGGCCGTGGCGCGGCCATTGCACCGGACCGGCCGCGAAGCGCCCGATCCTCGAGGAAACCGATGTCCGATCACGCCGCGGCCCCGCCGCCGCCCGATCTCGACGCCTACGCCGCCGCCGCCGCGCCCGTGCTGGGCCTCGCCCTCGATCCGGCCTGGCACGAAGCGGTCGTCGCCAACCTGCGGGTGCTGCACGCCGCCGCGGCGCTCGTCGCCCTGTTTCCGTTGCCCGACACCGCCGAGGCGGCCCCGGTCTACACGGCGTGAGCGCGACGACGGATTGGAGCCTCGCCCCGGCCTGCGACATCGCCCGTGCGGTGTCGGCGGGGATGGTCGGCGCCCGCGACGTGGTCGCCGCCGCCCTCGCGCGCATCGCCCGCATCGACCCGGCGGTGAACAGCTTCACCGACCGCCTGTCCGAGCGCGCCACCGCCCGCGCCGCTTCCCTCGACGCCGCGCGGGCCAGGGGCGACAGACTCGGCCCCCTGGCCGGGGTGCCCTTCGCGGTCAAGAACCTCTTCGACGTCGCCGGTCTGCCGACGCGGGCGGGCTCGCGGATCAACCGCGAGCGGGCGCCGGCTCCCCGCGACGCCGCCCTGATCCGGCGGCTGGAGGCGGCGGGCGCCGTGCTGGTCGGGACCCTCGGCATGGGCGAATACGCCTACGACTTCACCGGCGAGAACATCCACGACGGCAATACACGCAACCCGCACGCCCTCGACCACATGTCCGGCGGCTCCTCGGGGGGATCGGGCGCGGCGGTCGCCGCCGGCCTGGTGCCGGTCGCGCTGGCCTCCGACACCAACGGCTCGATCCGCGTGCCCTCCGCCTTCTGCGGCTGCTTCGGGCTCAAGCCCACCTACGGGCGGCTCAGCCGGGCCGGGAGCTTCCCCTTCGTGGGCAGCCTCGACCATCTCGGCCCGATGGCGCGCTCGACCGGGGATCTCGCCCTGGCCTACGACGCCCTGCAGGGGCCCGATCCCGAGGATCCCGCCGCCGCGTCCCGGCCGCCCGAGCCCGCGGCCCCGGATCTCGACCGGGGCGTCGCGGACCTCCGCATCGCGGTGGCCGGAGGCTATTTCGCGCAAGGGGGCGACCCGGAGGCGTTTGCCGCCGTCGAGCAGGTCGCCCGCGCGCTGGACGCGAACCGCGGCGTCGCGATCCCGGAGGCGGCCCGCGCACGGGCGGCGGCCTACCTGATCACCGCGGCCGAGGGCGCCGCGCTGCATCTCGACCGGCTGCGCGGCCGGGCCGGCGACTTCGATCCGGCGGTGCGCGACCGGCTGATCGCCGGGGCAATGCTGCCCGCGCCCTTCCTCGAGCGGGCGCAGCGGTTCCGCCGCTGGTATCGCGACGCCGTGCTGGACCTGTTCCGCGATGTCGACGTGATTCTCGCGCCGAGCACGCCCTGCCGCGCCCCGCGCTCCGGCCAGACCACCTTCGTCCTCGGCGGCATCGAAGTGCCGGTGCGGCCCAATATCGGGGTGTTCACACAGCCGATCTCCTTCATCGGCCTGCCCGTGGTCGCGGTGCCGGTCTGGCTCGACGGCGGGCTGCCCCTCGGCGTGCAGATCATCGCCGCGCCCTGGAACGAGGCGCTCTGCCTACGGGTGGCGCGTCATCTCGAACGCGCGGGCGCGGTCCGGGCGCCGGTCGCGGCCCTGGATGGGGTGCCCCCGGAGACCAAGCCTTCGGAGGCCAAGCCTTAGGAGGACACGCCGTGATCATCGACGATCCCGCGGTGAAGGCCGAGGTCGAGCGGGTCTTCGCGGCCTACGAGGCGGCGCTCGTGAGCAACGACGTCGCGACGCTCGAACGGCTGTTCCACGACGATCCCCGCACGATCCGCTACGGCGCGGCGGAAAATCTCTACGGCATGGACGCGATCCGCGCCTTCCGCCGGGCGCGGCCCCCGCAAGGGCTCGCCCGCGACCTCGCGGACACCGTCATCACCACCTACGGCCGCGACTGCGCCGTGGCGATGACGCTGTTCCGGCGCGGGTCCGCACCCGGCCGGGTCGGGCGCCAGAGCCAGACCTGGCTGCGCTTTCCCGACGGCTGGAAGGTGGTGGCGGCCCATGTCAGCGTCATCGACGACGCGGCCGATGGGGCGTGAGCGCCCCCTGACGCGATGGCCGGGGGCGTGATCGATGGCGACGGGCCCGCGGGCGACGTCAGTGGGCCTGCGCGACCTCGGCCTGACGGATCGCCGCCTCACGGGATTCCGCCCTGTCGCCGAATCCGTTGAAGAACAGGTTCAGCCCCACCGCCGAGATCGCGGCGAGCAGGATGCCCGATTCCAGCAGCGGATGCAGTGCATGCGGCATCTGCTTGAAGAAGTTCGGCGCGACGAGCGGGATCATGCCGAAACCGACCGAGACCGCGACGACGAACAGGTTGTTGCGGTTGCGCGCGAAATCGACGCCGCCGAGGATGCGCGTGCCGGTGGCGCCGACCATGCCGAACATCACGAGGCCGGCCCCGCCGAGCACGCATTGCGGCACGGCCTCGACCAGGGCGGCGAGCTTCGGGACCAGTCCGAGGCCGAGCATGATGAAGCCCGCGGCCACCGTCACCCAGCGTGAGCGGATACCGGTGACGCCGACGAGCCCGATATTCTGCGAGAACGAGGTGTAGGGAAACGTATTGAAGATGCCGCCGATGACGGTGCCGAGCCCGTCCGCGCGCAGGCCCCGGGTCAGCCGCCGCCCGTCGACCGGATCGGCGGTGATCTGCGACAGCGCCAGGAACATGCCGGTCGACTCGATCATCACGACGATCATCACGAGGCACAGGGTGACGATCGAGACCGGATCGAAGCTCGGCCAGCCGAAGGCGAAGGGGCGCACCACGTCGAACCAGGGCGCCGCGGCGACGCGGTCGAGCTCCACCAGACCGGCGAAGCCGGCCAGGATCATCCCGAGCGCGATCCCGATCAGCACCGAGGCCGAGGCGACGAAGCCCGTGGCGTAGCGGGTGATGGCGAGGATCGCGCAGAGCACGAAGGCCGCGATGCCGAGATAGAGCGGTGCGCCGTAATTCGGGTTGCCGACGCCCCCGGCCGCCCAGTTCACGCCGACGCGCATCAGCGAGATGCCGATGACCAGGATGATGGTGCCGGTCACGACCGGCGGGAACAGCGGCAGGAGGCGCCCGACCAGCGGGGCGGCGACGAGGCCGAACAGGCCGGAGGCGATGACGGCGCCGTAGATGCCGGTCAGCCCTATCGCCGGGTTCGTCCCCATGGAGAGCATCGGGCCGACGGCGGCGAAGGTGACGCCCATCATCACCGGCATCCGGATGCCGATGCCGGGTAGGCCCCAGCTCTGGATCAGCGTGACGATGCCGCAGGCGAACAGGTCGGCGCTGACCAGCATGGCCACCTGCTCGGGCGGCAGCTTCAGCGCCCGGCCGATGATGAGCGGGATTGCCACGGCGCCCGCATACATCACGAGGACGTGCTGCAGGCCGAGAAGCCCGAGGGCCGCGCGGGGGACCCGTTCCTCGGGCTTACGGGGATTCCGACGCTCGATCTCGGCCGCGGAAGCCGGCGAGGAAGACGCCATCGACACCATGGGAGACATCCTCCGAACGTCCGGCCACGCTCGCAGGTGTTATGCCAATGAAGCGATCACGGCCCGTGCTTCCCTCGACGAGCCGAAGGCCTCCCATCGAGGGGGCGCGGCGCGGCCTGCCGTCGGGGCTGTCGCGATCGGGACTGTCCTGGTTTGATGGCCTCCACGCTCGCGCGCTCGGCACCGATGCGAGGCGATCCCAGCGGTCGGCCGCCGATCGGGAACAGTCTTCGCCGACGCGGATGCCGGCTCCCTTCGAGGCAAGCGCCGAACAGAGAGCGGCCACGCCGGCCGGAGCGAAGGTGCGCGTACATCCGGCGTCACCTCCGTCCCTGCCTCGTGGCCGCATCCGCTCAGGCGACGGGATCGCGATCGGCATCTCCCTGAGACGGGGGCGCTGGGGCCGACCGTCCATGGAGGAGCGCCCGACCCGCATACGCGCGCGTCGGGCGTGTCATGTCCCCGTTATTCCGCCGGGCCGCCGGAGGTCGCACCGTAGTTCGGCACGGAGCGGTCGTTGAGTTCCGCGTTGCCGTCCTTGGCGGAGCGGTCGATGCTGCGGCCCCGAACCGTGCCGATCGAACCCGTCGTCACGTCGTCGTAGGCGTTCGGAGCGGCGCGATCAGTGAAGAAGCTCGAAGGCTTCTCCCCTCGGATCGTCGAGAAGTTCTGAGCAAGAGCAGGCGAAGAGATCGCACCGATGCCCAGCACGACAGCGGCGATGGTCGAATTGATACGAGTGGTCTTGATACGAGTGTTCATGGCACAACCCACTAAGGCTTGCGCGGTCTCCGTCGAAAGGCGGCTGGCCGTGACTTGTTGCGTGTCCCTGAATTGGGTTCTGGCACTTTGAAACGACGTGCCGTTTGGCACGTCGTCGTCGACCCGCCGTTCAAGCCCCTGCCGGTGGATCGCGTCGATCCGGTCGGCCGTTCCAGGGGCCGGCGCCACCCCGCCGGCGGCAGACCTCGATGCAGACCCGCGGCCGTGAGGCGGCCTCGCGGGCGGGAATCGCCTCCGCAGCGGCGCACCAGCGGACGTCCGGATCGCTGCTGTCGCAAGATCACCCCGATCGACCAGCCCATTCATGTCCGAAACGAGGCGCGAAGATTGCAATTTAAGCAATCCAATCGCATCAAATGCGAAACGTCACGTTTACAGCAATCTAAGCCCAATGACCCCTTCTGTGATGCAGAGGCGGATCCGAGCGTATTTTCAAATATTAGAAAATTGATATCTGCATCGAATAGCTCTCCATAAAGTGTGTGTGTCACCTGAGGTGCTGATTTCATTCCCAGCCGGCGCTCATCGTGGAAACGAACCTCTCGACGCCAACCTGAGCGCTCGCATCCGTGTAGAGCCGTTCGACGTTGCTCTCCGTCTGGTTCCTTTCACTGTACTCGTCAGTCTCAGTGTCGTCCGAGTCATCGTCTATCTCTTTTAGAGTCCTGCCAATCGCGCCGATTTGGGCCTGCTTGAGGCGTCCATCCTGCCGCTGGCGGTCGCTGTCCTCCGGCAATGCTGGCTCTGGCGTTCGCGCCCCAAGCCGCGCGAAGTGGCCGTCTCGTTCATCCGTCGTGCCGTCCTGGCCGCCTATGCCTATGGCGGTCTGCTCGCCTCGATCCCGGTCATGCTGTTCGTCGGAGCCGATCCGGACGGGCGCCTGCTGATCGCCGCCAGCTGTGCGGGCCTGATCGCGACCGGGATGAGCGCCGCCGTGCTGCCACGGATCGCCATCGGCTTCTCCGGCCTCATCATCGCCGGATCCTTCTTCGGCTTGGCGGCGACGGGAGACCGCTTCTACATCTCAGCCCTGTCGAGTTCGAAAACCGTGCCCAATTAGCTTAGGACGGTGTCCACCAAACCGGCAGCAGGCCAATCGAAGACAATTGGGGAGCCTAACCCCTTCTGCCTTTCGGAATTGTTTCGCTCACCTCTCAGGGTGAAATGAGCCTGACACCCGTATGGTCCGTCCTCAACTTGCTCCATGCCTCACCACCGGTTCCCGCAGCCAGCATGACCGGGAGCTTCTTCATGGCGAGCTCGATGAAGCTACGTGTCTTCGCCGGCAGCAAGCGTGAGGTCGTGACGATGTAGACCGGCGTCGGCGGCAGGTCCCACTCCGGCAGCACCTGCTCCAGTCGGCCATTGGCCACATCGCGCTCGACGCTGAGGCGGTGCGTGCTGATGATGCCCTGGCCTGCCAGCGCGAACTTGCGAGCAAGGTTCGGTGAGTTGCAGGAGAGCGGCCCGTTCACCGGGACCGGAACAGTTTCGTCACCGCGGTTGAGCGACCACGTCGTGCTCATGCCATGGCTGGAGACGATGGCACTGTGATTTTTGAGATCGTGAGGGTCTTTGGGCCAGCCGCGATCGTTGAGGTATGCCGGCGCAGCAAAGAGGCCGTTTCCGATTTCGGCGACCTTGCGCATGATCAGCGAGGTCTCGCGCGGCTCCTCGATGGTCACGGCCAGATCGTAGTTGTCGCCCACGAGATCGATGGCGCTGGGCTTCAGATCGACATGCACGCGGATGTGCTCGTACGCAGCGGAGAATTCCGTGATGATCCGCGAGAGGTGATGCAGCACCCAGAAGTCTGGCGGCGCGGCGATCTTGAGCAAGCCGCTCGGCCCCTTGGCCGCGGCCACGAGATTGTCGAGGGCCTGCTGCGCTTCATCGACGAGGCGGCCTGCCTGAGCAAGGTAGGCTTCACCGTAGGGGGTCAGGACAAGCCGCCGAGTGGTACGGTCGAGCAGCCGCAGGCCCACCACCTGTTCGAAGTGAGAAATCCGCCGTGAGAGCGACGAGATCGGCATCCCCAAAGCAGTTGCGGCTTTGCTGAAGCTTTTCTGTTTGGCCACTTCGACGAAGAGGGCCATGTCACGTAACATCTGTGCATTGGGCATATGTCCGTCGCGCACTCCTGACCGTCTGCTCCGCGCTCTCCCATAAGCCAAGCATGGCAACTTTTGCACGCACTGCGGTGGGGAGTGCCGTGTCTCCGCAGCTGTCAGCGCACGCATCGTTGGCTGAGACAATCACGATACGATCGCTGGTTCGATCTCCCGAATAACTAGGAAAGAACATCGAAGAAAGTCATTGCGCCATGCGATCAGGAGATATTTTCGCAGGGCTGAAGGAAAAAAGTTTTGCGCCGGAAGATCTAATCGGCTGCTTGAGGCTAACAAAACTTTTTTTGAAACAAGACGGTTAACGGCGGAATCTCGGCGTGCCAACCATCACGAACGCACCGCTCGGCTGGGCCAGGCCGCAGCTTGTCATGATGCTTCATCACTCATCAGAGTGGAAATCTAGAAGACAAAATTTTGTGAATGCAGAGTGATGTGCCGCCAAGCACTCGACAAGATGCGGCTGTCACGGGATGTGCTGAAGTCCCCAGACGTTGCGCACAATCGTAAAGCGCAGGTGGCAAGTGCCACTACCCTATACAAGGTTTGTTGAGCCAAATGTACATGTCCGGGTCCGAACTCCTCTTCGTCGCAGCCGATGCCACGTGGCGGTGCGAAGCTGCAAAGGTTCTCAATCGCGAGCCGAACGACCTCGGACTCATCTTGCTGCCTGAGGCTCGCGGTGAACCGGACACGCTTCTTCGCACGGCCTTCGAGGTGCGTGAGCGTGCCTATGCGGCGTGGTGTCAGGAGTCCGAGGCCATGTCGGTCAATGGGCCTTGCTCGGTGATCCCGTTCCCAGCTGCTCGCGCCTGAGCGCCAGGTTGAGTGCGTAGAGCGCGTGGTCGATCGCCCCCGCGACCTCACCGCCATACTCCACGGTCAACGCTCGCGCCGCGATCAGGTGATCGGCAGCGATATCGAGCTTGGAGAGAGCAGCGAACTCGCCCGTGGCTCGACCGGGCTTGAACGTGCCGATCTCGATCTTGGCGGTCAGACCCTGCACGTTGTCCTCGTACCGGCTGACGATCCCGAGGAAACCAACGAAGTCGTGGGTTAGCGGCGTGAACGAGGGCGAGGCGGCGCCGAGCACCCAGATGCTGCCGCCGTCTGCGCGCCGCAGGCGGAAGCGCAGCATGAACTCGACTTGGCGCCGACAGGCTTCGGCGAAGCCTGCAACGACGGGGGCTCTGTCATCCGGATGGAGAGCATCGACCCAGCCCATCCCGAGTGCTGCCGTTGCCTCCTGCCCCGTGAGTGGGTGCCACTCCTGGCAGATATAGGCAAGATTTCCCCTGTGGTCGGCAACCCAGATCATGAAGCGGTCTTGTACGTCAGGACTGATCGTTCGCCAGAGTAGACTGCCCCCGCATGACAATGTTCCATTCGACACCTCCGCGGAAGCGTAGCCATTAGCCTAAGATACCCTGCCATGCCGATCCGGTGCGAGCATCGGTTCTTCTACCCGGGGCACCGGCTGCCGCTCTCGGCGGTGATCCGCTTCGGCTGCGCCAAAAGGTCGGTGTGAAGGCTGCGGGCGCCCGCAGGCCGGATCGTGTTTCACCTGGGCGACGACGGGCGCATGACACGGATGGTGCCGGCCACCGCCTCGACGATGTCAAGGTTGCGGCGGCCCGCACACACGCTTCGACGACGGCGCGCCACGCGCGGCGAGGCCGCGCATCGCCCATCGAGGCGTGAGGAATCGGGTCTGCAGGCCTGCCGGAACGCGAGGTCGGCGGCAGATCGTTGGATAAGTCAACGCTTCAGCGATTTAGGTGGAGCGGGCGATCGGGATCGAACCGACGACATTCAGCTTGGGAAGCTGACGTTCTACCACTGAACTACGCCCGCATCCGGCCGCTCATGGAGCGCTGTGGCTGCCTTGAGCCGGAGGGTGCTTCCGGGCGGCAAGGCCTGGGAAGCACCTCATTTTCATAAGCGATGGCGGGCGCCTGTCCACCCCTAAAATGCGTCCGCGCCCCGTCGCGACGTCCGTGCGCCGACGCTGCGGCCGGCGATCAGCCAGTAGACCAGCCCGGACACGCTGCCGGCCATCAGCAGGATCGCGGCGAGCCGTGCTTCCGCGCCCGCCGCCGCCGAGCCGGCGGCGGGAGGCGGGCCGCCGCGGGCGAGCCAGGGCAGGAGCGCCGTGAGCGCTCCCGTCGCGCCGCCGTACCAGAACGGGGAGCGCAGCCCGAGCGTCTCGCCGAGAAGCGCGACCAGCGTCGGTGGCAGGATCAGCAGCAGGCCGAGCGCCTGGGCGAAGAGGATGACGGCCATCACGGCGACATCCGGCGGAACGCCCTGCGCGAGATCCGACAGGCCGGCGAAGAGACCGACGAGGCCGAGCTCGCCCAGTGTCTCGCGGAAGGTCGGATCGAGCAGCACCCCGGCCGTGAGCGCCAGGGCGCCGGCCGGGATCGCCAGGATCAGGGCGAAGACGGCCAGGAGGACGCGTCCCAGCCCCATCATCGGCATATCAGCTCCTCGCGCTCCGTCGGGGACGGCCGAAAAACCGATAAGCTCTTGGGGCGAGGACGGGCAACCGGCCTCACGGATCGGCGCCGGGGCGGCTCAGCAATCGAGCGTGGTGTCGCGCTCCCATTGCGTCAGATGGCGGCAGTAATCGTCCCATTCCTGGCGCTTGAGCTTGAGGTAGCTCGGCACGAAGGCGCCGAGCGCCTCGTTGAGGACCGGGCTCGCCTCGAGGGCGCGCAGCGCGTCGAGCAGGTTGAGCGGCAGGCGCTTCACGCCCTCGACCGTGTGCCCGTCGGTGTACATGTTGATGTCGAGGCGCTGGCCCGGATCGCGCTGCTGACGGATGCCGTCGAGGCCGGCGGCGAGGATGCCGGCCTGGAGCAGGTAGGGGTTGGCCGCCCCGTCCGCGAGGCGGAACTCGAAGCGCCCGCCATCGGGAATGCGGATCATGTGGGTGCGGTTGTTGCCCGTGTAGGTCACGGTGTTGGGCGCCCAGGTCGCGCCGGAGGTCGTGCGGGGCGCGTTGATGCGCTTGTAGGAATTCACGCAGGGATTGGTGAGCGCGGCCAGCGCGTCGGCGGAGTGGATCAGGCCGCCGATGAAGTGGTAGCCGAGCTGCGACAGGCCGATCTCGTCCGAGCGGTCGGAGAAGACGTTCTGGCCGTCGCGCCAGAGCGAGACGTGGGCGTGGCAGCCGGAGCCCGTCAGGTCCATGAAGGGTTTGGGCATGAAGGTCGCGCGGAAGCCGTGCTTCTCGGCGATCGAGCGGGTCATGTACTTGAAGAAGGCGTGCCGGTCGGCGGTGATCAGCGCGTCGTCGTAGTCCCAGTTCATCTCGAACTGGCCGTTCGCATCCTCGTGGTCGTTCTGGTAGGGCTTCCAGCCGAGGCTCAGCATCGCGTCGCAGATCTCGGTGATCACCTCGTAGCGGCGCATCAGGGCCGACTGGTCGTAGCAGGGCTTGGTCTGCTTGTCGGCGGTGTCGGCGGGCTCCGAGCCACAGGGCGTGATCAGGAAGAACTCGCACTCGACGCCGCTCTTCATCTGCAGCCCCTCGCGGGCCGCTTCCTTGATCAGGCGCTTGAGGATGTTGCGCGGGCCCTGCTCCACCGCCTTGCCGTCCATCACGAGGTCGGCGGGCAGCCAGCCGACTTCCGGCTTCCACGGCAGCTGGATCAGCCCCTCGGGGTCGGGCATGGCCAGCAGGTCGGCATCGGCCGGGCTCATGTCGAGCCAGGTGGCGAAGCCGGCAAACCCCGCGCCGTTGCGGCAGGTGCTGGCGATCGCGGCGGCCGGCACCAGCTTGGCGCGCTGGGTGCCGAACAGATCGGTATAGGAAACGAGGAAGTACTTGATGCCGCGTTCCCGGGCGGCGGCTTCGAGTTCGTGCGTCATTGCAAGAATCCTCCCGGCTTGGTGGTTCGGCCCCATCGCCACAAAAGAAAGAGGGCCGCCCTCGAAGCCTCGGGAGCGGCCCTCGCAGATCACATGCCGGTCTTGCCGGGAATCCAGCCGGTGCCGGCGAGCGGCACCTGCGCCATCGCCGCGGCCTCGATGGTGAGCGCCACCAGATCCTCGGGTTCGAGGTTGTGCAGGTGGCTCTTGCCGCAGGCGCGGGCGATGGTCTGGGCCTCCAGCGTCATCACCGCGAGGTAGTTGGCGAGCCGGCGGCCGGCGAGTTCCGGATCGAGGCGCTTGGCGAGTTCCGGATCCTGCGTGGTGATGCCGGCGGGGTCGCGCCCCTCGTGCCAGTCGTCGTAGGCGCCGGCCGTGGTGCCGAGCGCCTCGTACTCCGCCTGCCAGCGGGGATCGTTGTCGCCCAGCGCGATCAGGGCGGCGGTGCCGATGGCGACCGCATCGGCGCCGAGCGCCAGCACCTTCGCCACATCCGCGCCGGAGCGGATGCCGCCGGAGACAACGAGCTGCACCTTGCGATGCAGGCCGAGATCCTGCAGCGCCTGCACGGCGGGGCGGATCGCGGCGAGCGTCGGAATGCCGACATGCTCGATGAACACGTCCTGCGTCGCGGCGGTGCCGCCCTGCATGCCGTCGAGCACCACCACGTCGGCGCCGGACTTGGCCGCCAGCGCCGTATCGTAATAGGGGCGGCTCGCGCCGACCTTGACGTAGATCGGCTTCTCCCAGTCGGTGATCTCGCGCAGTTCCTCGATCTTGATCGCGAGGTCGTCCGGCCCGGTCCAGTCCGGATGGCGGCAGGCGGAGCGCTGGTCGACGCCCGGCGGCAGGCAGCGCATGCCGGCGACGCGCTCGGTGATCTTCTGGCCGAGCAGCATGCCGCCGCCGCCGGGCTTGGCGCCCTGGCCGATCACGACCTCGATGGCGTCGGCCTTGCGCAGGTCGTCCGGGTTCATGCCGTAGCGCGACGGCAGGTACTGGTAGACCAGGGTCTTGGAATGTCCGCGCTCCTCCGGCGTCATGCCGCCGTCGCCGGTGGTGGTCGAGGTGCCGGCGATGGTGGCGCCGCGCCCGAGCGCCTCCTTGGCGTTGGCCGAGAGCGAGCCGAAGCTCATGCCGGCGATGGTGACCGGCGTCTTCAGGTGGATGGGCTTGGAGGCGAAGCGCGCGCCCAGCACCACCTCGGTGCCGCAGCGCTCGCGGTAGCCCTCGAGCGGGTAACGGCTGATCGAGGCGCCGAGGAACAGCAGGTCGTCGAAATGGGGCAGCGCCCGCTTCGCCCCGGCGCCGCGGATGTCGTAGATGCCGGTCGCCGCCGCGCGGCGGATCTCGGACATCACGTCGGGGGTGAAGGTCGCCGACAGGCGCGGCTTGGTGCGCGGAGGCTGGCGATGATCGGTCATCAGTAGGCTCCGGCGTTGTCGACGTGGAAGTGGTAGAGGGTGCGGGCCGAGCCGTAGCGGCGGAACTCGCTCGGGCTCACTTCCCCGGCCAGCCCGGCGGCGGCGAGCTTGTCGGCGAGTTCCCGCAGGTGCTCGTCGCGCATGGGCTTCTCGATGCAGTCGGCGCCCAGGCTCTTGACCGAGCCGCGTACGTAGAGCTTCGCCTCGTAGAGCGAGTCGCCCAGCGCCTCGCCGGCGTCACCCAGCACGGTCAGCGTCCCGGCCTGGGCCATGAAGGCCGACATGTGGCCGATCGAGCCCTTCACGACGATGTCGACGCCCTTCATCGAGATGCCGCAGCGGGCGCCTGCATTGCCGTCGATGATGAGCATGCCGCCATGCGCCGTCGCGCCGGCCGACTGGCTGGCATCGCCGCGCACGTGGACGAGGCCGGAGATCATGTTCTCGGCGACACCGACGCCCGCATTGCCGTTGACGAGAACGGTGGCGAGCTTGTTCATGCCGGCGCAGTAATAGCCGACATTGCCCTCGATCTCGACGCTGATCGGCGCGTCGAGCCCGGCGGCGATGGCGTGGCGTCCATCCGGACCGGTGACGGTCCAGTGGGTCTCGTTGGTGTCGGGCCGCAGGGCGTGCAGGGTTCGGTTCAGCTCGCGCAGCGGCGCGGTCCGCAGGTCGAAGCTCGGCATCAGTGGCGCTCCCCGGATTCGCGTTCCCACGCGTAGACCTTGGCCGGCTCGGGCTCGAACACCCGGGCCTTATCGATGCCGGGCAGGCCGACCAGCGCCCGGTACTCGGAGCCGAAGGCGACATAGTCGTCGGTCTCGGCCATCACGGCGGGCTTGCAGGCGATGGGGTCGCGCACCACGGCGAAGCCCGTCTCGGTGCCGACCACGAAGGTGAAGAAGCCATCGAGATCGGTCAGGCTCGATTCGAGCGCTTCCTTGAGCGAGGCGCCCTCGCGCATGCGCCAGCTGAGATAGCCGGCGGCGACCTCGGTGTCGTTCTGCGTGGCGAAGCTCAGGCCCTCATGGCGGAGGCGGCGGCGCAGGTCGTTGTGGTTCGACAGCGAGCCGTTATGGACGAGGCACTCGTCGGTGCCGGTGGAGAACGGGTGGGCGCCGTTGGTCGTCACCGCGCTCTCGGTCGCCATGCGGGTGTGGCCGATGCCGTGGGTGCCGGACATGTTCTCCAGGGCGAAGCGCTCGGCCACGGCGGCCGGCAGCCCGACCTCCTTGTAGATCTCCATGCGCCGGCCCGCGCTCACCACGTCGATGCCGGGGGCGTTGGCCTTGAGCCAGGCCCGGATCTCGTCCTCGCGCTCGGCGGGGACGGCGAGGACGGTGTGGGTGTCGCGCTCGGTCGCCTCGGCGGAGAGGGACAGTGCCTGCTCCAGCCCCGTGACCGCGCCGCGCAGCGCCTCCGGGCCGGGGCCGCGCAGGGTCAGCTTGACGCTGCCCGCATCCGAGACGCCATCCGAGCCGTAGACCGCGAAGCCGGCGCTGTCGGGGCCGCGATCGGTCATCGTCTCGAGCATCTTGGACAGCATCGCGCCGAGCTGCGGTTCAAGCTTCGGATTCTTGAGGAATAGTCCGACAATACCGCACATCGGCGTCGCCCCGTCCGTTCGTTCACTGGTGAAAGGGATCGCACGGTGTGCCGGCTACGTCAACTTTCAAGCACGAAAATTTCCTCTCATGAAACGCTTTCCCGTCGATGCGAGGCGATTCGAGGCGATCCGGTGTGCCGCCCGATCCGGAGAGGGAGCGGCGCTGGATCGCTTCGCGGCCGCTCGCGATGACGGAGGGACGGTATCGGCCGGCGGGCCTCTCAGATTTCCGCTCCCTGCCGCCGGCGCCGACGCTCGGCCCGCGATAGCTCGTCCGCGCTCGCGAAACCCGTCGCCGCGGCGATTTCGGCGCGGCTCAGCGCGCTCTCGCGGCCGAGCTGGTGCGCCCGGTCCAGGCGCAGGTCGAGGTAGTGGCGGTGGAGACCCTGCCCGAGCCCTTCGCGAAACAGCCGCTCCAGCTGCCGCACCGAGACGCGCGCGAGACCGGCCAGGACCTCGCGGGCGAGCGGCGCTTCGAGGTTGGCCTCCATCGCCGCGAGCACCCGCAGCAGGCGCGGGTCGCGCACGCCGAAGCGCTGGCGCAGGTCCATCCGCTGCGGGCTCAACCCCTCGCGGATCTGATTGTGCAGGAACCAGTCGCTGACCCCCGCCGCGAGCCCGGCGCCGTGGTCGCGGCCGATCAGGTCGAGCATCAGGTCGAGGGCGGCGATGCCGCCGGAGCAGGTGATCCGCTCGCCCTGGATCTCGAACAGCGAGCGGACCACCTCGATGTCGGGATAGCGCTCCTCGAAGGCCGGCACGTGCTCCCAGTGCAGCGTGCAGCGCCGGCCCGAGAGCAGGCCGGCGCGGGCCAGCAGATAGGGGCCGCCGGAAATGCCCCCCAGCGTCACCCCGCGCCGGGCGAGCCCGCGCAGCCACGCGAAGAGGGCGGGATCGTCGAACTCGGCCGGATTGCCGCCGGCGCAGACGAAGACGCGGTCGGCGGCGATGTCGCTTGAGCCGACCGCGACGTCGGTGAGGATGCCGAGCCCGTTCGAGGCCTGCACCACGCCGCCGCCGGGCGCGGCGTGCCACCAGCGATACAGTTCGCAGCCCGACAGGGTGTTGGCCGCCCGCAGCGGCTCGACCGCCGCCGTGTAGGCCATCAGCGGAAAGTCCGGCACCAGCACGAAGCCGACCGTCAGGGTCGCGGGGTGTTCCACCCGCGGCGGCTTCGGCCCCGGCCGGGCGCGGGCTTCGGGCTCGGTTCGCATTTCTGCGCGATTTGCCGGAATCATGTCGCAAAACGCAAGTCCGCGTGCCCGCGATCTCGGTTAACCCTGGGACATACGGAACATCCTCCGGCGATGAGCGGATTCCCGCATGCGCTACTCCCTCTTCAGCGTGCTCGGACAGGCCTTGCGCGGCCAGCGCGATTGGACGCCGCAATGGCGCGACGCGGCCCCGCAGGAGGCCTACGACGTGGTGATCGTCGGCGGCGGCGGGCACGGGCTCGCCACCGCCTACTACCTCGCCAAGGAACACGGGATCACCCGCGTCGCCGTGCTGGAGAAGAGCCACGTCGGCTCCGGCAATGTCGGGCGCAACACCACCATCGTGCGCTCCAACTACGGCCTGCCCGGCAACATCCCGTTCTACGAGCGGTCGATGAAGCTCTGGGAGGGGCTGGAGCAGGACATCAACTACAACGCCATGGTCAGTCAGCGCGGCGTGCTGAACCTGTACCATTCCGACGCCCAGCGCGACGCCTATGCGCGGCGCGGCAACGCCATGCGGCTCGCCGGCATCGATGCCGAACTGCTCGACCGCGAGGGCGTGCGGGCGATGGTCCCGTTCATCGACTTCGACAATGCGCGCTTCCCCGTGAAGGGCGGCCTCATCCAGCACCGCGGCGGCACCGTGCGCCACGACGCGGTGGCCTGGGGCTATGCCCGCGCGGCGAGTGACCGCGGCGTCGACATCGTCCAGAACTGCGCCGTCACCGGCATCCGCCGCGAGAACGGGCGCGTCACCGGGGTCGAGACCAGCCGCGGCTTCATCCGCGCGGGGAAGGTGGCGCTGTCGGTGGCCGGCTCGTCGTCGCTGCTCGCCGGCATGGTCGACATGCGCCTGCCGATCGAGAGCCACGTCTTGCAGGCCTTCGTCAGCGAGGGCGTGAAGCCCCTGATCGACTGCGTCATGACTTTTGGGGCCGGCCATTTCTACGTCAGCCAGTCGGACAAGGGCGGCCTCGTCTTCGGCGGCGACATCGACGGCTACAATTCCTATGCGAGCCGCGGCAACCTCCACACCATCGAGGACGTGATGGAAGGCGGCATGGCGCTCTGGCCGGGGCTCGGGCGGCTGCGGCTGCTGCGCCACTGGGGCGGCATCATGGACATGTCGATGGATGGCTCGCCCATCATCGACCGCACCGACATCGGCGGCCTCTACCTCAATGCCGGCTGGTGCTACGGCGGCTTCAAGGCGACGCCGGCCGCCGGCTTCTGCTTCGCCCACCTGATCGCCCGCGACGAACCGCACGCGGATGCCAGCGCCTACCGCCTCGACCGCTTCGCCACCGGCCACCTCATCGACGAGAAGGGCATGGGCGCCCAGCCCAACCTGCATTGAGGCTCTCCTGGTGGCGCCGGCTGCGCCGACGCCACCCGCCGCACGGGCGGCGACGCCTGCTCCAGCGGGCACCGATCTTTAATGAGGACGATACGCCATGCGCATCCGGTGCCCCTATTGCGGCGAGCGCGACAACGGGGAGTTCAGCTATCTCGGCGACGCCGCGCCCCGGCGCCCCGACGGGATGGAGGCCTCGGCGCAAGCCATGCACGACTACGTCTACCTGCGCGACAACCCCGCCGGGACGCTCCGCGAACTCTGGTACCACGCCGCCGGATGCCGCTCCTGGCTGGTCGTGACCCGCGACACCCGCACCCACGCCATCGAGGCGGTCGAACCGGCGCGCGACGTCGCGCGGGCCCGCCGCTCGGGAGAGGCCGCATGACCACGCTCGCCCTTCAGCGCGCGGAGGCGCCCGTTTCCGCGACCTCGGCCGATCAGCCGTTCCGCACCGCCACCGGCGGCCTGATCGACCGGAACCGGCCGCGCGACTTCACCTTCGACGGGCGGCGCCTCACCGGCTTCCACGGCGACACGCTGGCCTCGGCGCTGCTGGCCAACGGCGTGCGCCTCGTCGGCCGCTCGTTCAAGTATCACCGGCCCCGCGGCATCCTCTCGGCCGGCTCGGAGGAGCCGAACGCCCTGGTGGAGCTGCGCTCCGGGGCGCGACGCGAGCCCAACACCCGCGCCACCATGGCGGAACTCTATGAGGGGCTGGAGGCGACGAGCCAGAACCGCTGGCCGTCGCTGGCCGTCGATGCGCTCTCGGTCAACGCGCTGCTCTCGCCGGTCTTCGCGGCCGGCTTCTACTACAAGACCTTCATGTGGCCGGCGGCCTTCTGGGAGAAGCTCTACGAGCCGATGATCCGGCGCGCGGCGGGCCTCGGCCGGGCCGCCGACGCGCCCGATCCCGACACCTACGACCACGCCCACGCCCATTGCGACGTGCTCGTCATCGGCGGCGGCCCGACCGGCCTGTCGGCGGCGCTCGCCGCCGGCCGCTCCGGGGCGCGGGTGATCCTGGTGGACGAGGATTTCGCCACAGGCGGGCGCCTGCTCGCCGAGCGGCGCGAGATCGGCGGCGTGAGCGGGGCCGAGTGGGCCGCCCGCGCGGTCGCCGAACTGGAGAGCCTGCCCGAGGTGCGCATCCTGACGCGCACCACCCTGTTCGGCGTCTACGATCACGGTGCCTACGGCGCGGTGGAGCGCGTCTCCGACCATCTCGCGGTGCCGGCTCCCCACGCGCCGCGCCAGCGGCTGTGGCGGATCGTGGCCCGGCGGGCGGTGCTCGCGGCCGGCGCCATCGAGCGCCCGCACGTGTTCGGCGGCAACGACCGGCCCGGCGTGATGCTGGCCGGCGCGGTGCGGACCTATCTCAACCGCTACGGCGTGCTGCCGGGCCGGCGCCTCGCCGTGTTCACGTCGAGCGACGACGGCTGGCGCACCGCCGCCGACGTGATCGCCGCCGGCGGCGGGCTCGCGGCGGTGATCGACACCCGCACCTCCGTCCCGCCGCATCTGCGCCGGATGGCGGAGGCGGCCGGGGCGCGGGTGGTAACCGGCGGGTACGTCGCCGGTACCAAGGGCCATCTCGGCTTGAGCGCGATCCAGGTCGTGGACGGCTACCACAGCACGGAGACGATCGCCTGCGACGGTCTCGCCATGGCCAATGGCTGGAATCCGGTCGTCCACCTCGACTCGCACCTGTCGCGCCGGCCGGTCTGGGACGAGGCGATCCACGCCTTCGTGCCGGGCGCCCTCCCCTCCGGCATGCAGGCCGCCGGCGCCGCCGCCGGGCGCTTCACCCTGGCCGAATGCCTGGAGACCGGCGCCCGGGCCGGTGCCGAGGCCGCGACCGCCTGCGGCTTCAGCGCCACGGCCGAGTCCGCCCCGACCACCGATCCGGAGAGCGTGGCCCACACGCCGCTGTGGCGCGCTCCGAAGCCCCGTGGAAAAGCCTTCGTCGATTTCCAGAACGACGTGGCCGCCTCCGACGTGGAACTCGCCCACCGCGAGGGGTTTCGCGCCGTCGAGCTGCTGAAGCGCTACACCACCCTCGGCATGGCGACCGACCAGGGCAAGACCTCGAACCTCGCCGGCCTCTCGATCATGGCCGAACTCACTGGCAAGGACATCCCGAGCGTCGGCACCACGGTGTTCCGCCCGCCCTTCACGCCGGTGGCCATCGGTGCGTTCGCCGACCATCACCGCGGCAAGGAGTTCCGCGCCACCCGCCACGTCCCGTCCCATGCCTGGGCCGAGGAGAATGGCTGCGTCTTCGTCGAGACCGGGCTGTGGCTGCGCCCGGCCTACTTCCCGCGCGCCGGCGAGACCGACTGGCTCGACACGGTGGTGCGCGAGGTCGAGACCGTGCGCGCCCGCGTCGGGATCTGCGACGTCACCACGCTCGGCAAGATCGACATCCAGGGCCGCGACGCGCTGGCCTTCATCGAGCGGGTCTGCGCCAACCCCTTCGCGACGCTCCCCGTCGGCAAGGCGCGCTACGCCGTGCTCCTGCGCGAGGACGGCTTCGTCATGGATGACGGCACCGTCGCGCGGCTCGCCGAGACGCACTACGTCATGACCGCCTCGACGGCGAACGCTGCGCGGGTGATGCAGCATCTCGAATTTTGCCGGCAATGGTTATGGCCGGAGCTCGACGTGCAGCTCGCCTCGGTGAGCGAGCAATGGGCGCAATATGCCATCGCCGGCCCCCGTGCCCGCGATACGCTCCGCCGCATCGTCGATCCCGGCTTCGACATCGGAAACGAAGCCTTCCCGTTCCTGGCCAGCGCCGAGATCACCGTCGGCGGCGGCATCCCGGCCCGGCTGTTCCGCATCTCGTTCTCCGGCGAACTCGCCTACGAACTGGCGGTGCCGGCGGCCTATGGCGACGCCGCGTGGCGGGCGGTCATGCAGGCGGGCCTGCCCTACGGCATCACCGCCTACGGCTCGGAAGCGCTCTCGGTGATGCGCATCGAGAAGGGCCACGCGGCCGGTGCCGAGATCAACGGCCAGACCACGGCGCGTGACCTCGGCCTCGGCGGCATGCTCGCCAAGAAGAAGGACTATATCGGCCGCCTGATGAAGGAGCGCCCCGCGCTCACCGATCCGGACCGGCCGATCCTGGCCGGTTTTCGCCCGGTCGATCCCAGCGACCGGTTGCGGGCGGGCGCGCATTTCCTGGCGCTCGACGCGGAGCCGAGCCTGGAGGCCGACGAGGGCGTGATGACCTCGGTGGCCTACTCGCCGAGCCTGCGGAGCTGGATCGGCATCGGCCTGATCCGGCGCGGGACGGAGCGCCACGGCGAGCGGGTGCGCGCCTACGATCCGGTGCGCGGCGCCGATATCGAGGTCGAGATCTGCTCGCCCGTCTTCGTCGATCCCAAGGAGGAGAAGCTGCGTGTCTGAGCCGGCAACGAACCGAGCGACCGCCTCTCCGTGGCAGCCGCGTAGTGCTTGGGGCGGCGCGGTGCGCGCCGGACGGCACGGCACGGCGCAGGGGCCGGCGGGCATCCGTCTGACGCCCCGCAATGGCTTCGGCCTCGCCACCCTCATCGCGGCGGAAGGAAAGGAAGCCGACTTACAAGCGGCTCTGACCAAGTGCCTCGGCCTATCCCTGCCGGAGGCCGGCGCGGCGCATCTCGAGGGCGAGCGCGGCCTGATCTGGTCCGCCCCCGGCCAGTGGCTCGCGGTGGCGCCGTCGCCGCACGACCTTCGGGAGCTGCCGGACGCCCTGCGCGGCATCGCCGCCGTCACCGACCAAAGCGACAGCCGCGCCCTGGTGCGGGTCTCCGGGCCGCAGGCGCGCGCCATGCTCGCCAAGGGCGTCGCCGTCGATCTCCATCCCCGCGCCTTCGGGCCGTGCCGGGCGGCGGTGACGAGCATCGCCCATATCGGCGTGCAGCTCTGGCAGCGCGACGCGGGCCCGACCTACGACATTGCCGTAGCCCGCAGCTTCGCCGGCAGTTTCTGGCACTGGCTGGAGCACGCCGCGGCCGAGTTCGGCACCGAGGTCGAGGGCGTGTCGGGACACTGATCGGCGCGGACCGAAGCCGGCACGACGCGGTGCCGCCCGGTCGATCGGACCCCGCTTCCCGCGGGGCGGGCAAACCGGACGCGGCGCCCTACCCCACCCCCGTCGGCCCGTCGATCACCCGCCGCACCCGGCGGGCCAGCTCCATGCGCTTGTAGGGCTTGTTGATGATCTCGAACTCGGTGCCGCCCGCGTCGGTGCGCTCCAGCGAGGCTTCGGCGTAGCCGGTCGTCAGCAGCACCTTGATCTTGGGCTGCCGCTCCCGCGCGGCGCGGGCCAGCATCACGCCGTTCATGCCGCCGGGCATGATCAGGTCGGTGAACAGCAGGTCGATGCGCCCCTCGCCGTCGAGGATGTCGAGCGCCGCCTTGGAGCCGTCGACCACGGTGACCTTGTAGCCGAAATCCTCCAGGATGATGCCGGCGGTGGCCGCGACGTCGGGCCGGTCGTCCACCACGAGCACCGTCTCGGTGCCGTGCCGGTCGGCGGCGCGGATCGACGGCTTCTGCTCGTCCTCGGACTTTTCGGCCTTCTGATCGGAGGCGGGGAACAGGAGCCGGACCGTCGTGCCGTGCCCGACTTCGGAATAGATCTTTACCGAGCCGCCGGATTGCTTGGCGAAGCCGTAGACCATGGCGAGCCCGAGCCCCGTGCCCTTGCCCTCTTCCTTGGTGGTAAAGAACGGCTCCATGACGCGGGCCAGGATCTCCGGCGGCATGCCGAGGCCGGTATCGGTGACCGAGATCACGACGTAGGCGCCAGGCGGCACCGTCTTGTAGAGGGCGGTGTCCTCGTCCTCGATCAGCAGATTCTCGGTCCGCACCGTCACCGAGCCGCCCGCCGGCATCGCGTCGCGGGCGTTGATCAGGACGTTGAGCAGGGCGACTTCGGCTTGGGTCGGGTCGATGCGGGTGGTCCGGAGATCCGGCGCGAGGACGGATTTCAGGACGATGTCGTCGCCGAGCGTCCGCCCGGCCATCTCGCCCATGCTCTCGACGAGGCCGTTGAGGTTGAGGATCCGGCCCTCCAGCCGCTGCTTGCGCGAGAAGGCGAGGAGCTGGTGGGTGAGCTTGGCGGCCCGGTCGGTCGCCGCCCGCACCGCCTCGCCGGCCCGGCGCATCCGCGACACGTCGAGGGTGGGGTGGTCGAGCAGCGCCAGCATCACCTCGTTATGGCCCGAGACGACCTGCAGCAGGTTGTTGAAGTCGTGGGCGATGCCGCCGGTGAGCTGCCCGAGGCTCTCCATCTTCTGGGCTTGGTGCAGTGATTCCTCGGCGTCGCGGCGGCGCGACACGTCGAGCTGCGAGCCGAAGAAGTAGACGAGGTCACCGGAGCGGTTGAAGACCGGGCTGACGAACAGCGCGTTCCAGAACGAGGAGCCGTCCTTGCGGTAGTTCAGCACCTCGGTGGCGAATTCCCGGTGTTCCCGGATCGCGTCGCGCACCTCGGCGATGGTGTCGCAGTCGGTCTCCGGTCCCTGCAGGAAGCGGCAATTGTTCCCGATCAGTTCATCGACCGAGTAGCCGGTCATACGGATGAAGGCGCGGTTGGCGAAGATGATCGGGTTGTCCGGCTGGCGCGGATCAGTAACGATCATCGGCATGCGGGTCCGCTCGACGGCCGCAAAGAAGATGTCGTGGTGTTGATCGATGACGCCCGCAGCACCGCTGCCGCTGACAGGGGTATTCGAGCCGGGAGCGCTCGGCTTCTCGGGTGACGAGGGCATCAAAACTTCCCAGCGGGTACGACCCACTGGGCCGGATTGCGCCTAACAATCCGATGTTATGCGTCACCGTTCCATAGCGGACGCGGCGGGTTGAACACTTCGTGAACGACACAAGGTCGCAGATCGGCGGTCAATTCTGTCTTGCCATTCGGTCCTGCCATGCCGTCTTGCGAGGCGGTCGGACGCGCCCGAGGCCGAGGCGGACCCGGCAGCGCCGGGCCCGCAAGGCAGGTTCAGACGTGGATCGCGCGCTTGTCGACGGCGAGCGCGGCTTCCTTGACCGCCTCCGTCAGCGTCGGGTGGGCGTGGCAGGTGCGGGCGATGTCCTCGGAAGACGCCGCGAACTCCATCGCCACGGCGACCTCGGCGATGAGGTTGCCGGCATCCGCGCCGACGATGTGCACGCCGAGCACCCGATCCGTCTGCGCATCCGCCAGGATCTTCACGAAGCCGTCGGTGGTGCCGTTGGCCTTGGCCCGGCCGTTGGCGGTGAAGGGGAACTTGCCGACATTGTAGGCGATGCCGTCCTTCTTCAGCTCCTCCTCGGTCTTGCCGACCGAGGCGACCTCCGGGAAGGTGTAGACGACGTTCGGGATCACGCCGTAATTCACGTGACCCGCCTGCCCGGCCAGGATCTCGGCGACGGCCACGCCCTCGTCCTCCGCCTTGTGGGCCAGCATCGGCCCGGCGATCACGTCGCCGATGGCGTAGATGCCGGTGACGTTGGTGGCGTAGTGGCTGTCGGTCTCGATGCGACCCTTGTTGTCGGTGGCGATGCCCACCGTCTCCAGCCCGAGCCCCTCCGTGTAGGGCACCCGGCCGATGGCCACGAGCACGACGTCGGCCTCGATCTTTTCCGGCTCGCCGCCCTGGGCCGGCTCGACGGTGACGGTCGCGCCGCCCTTCTTGTTGACCTCGACGCCGGTGACCTTGGTCGAGAGCTTGAAGACCATGCCCTGCTTGGCCAGGATGCGCTGGAACTGCTTGCCGACCTCGCCGTCCATGCCCGGCAGCACCCGGTCGAGATACTCGATCACCGTCACCTCGGCGCCGAGCCGGCGCCAGACCGAGCCGAGTTCGAGCCCGATCACGCCCGCGCCGATCACCACGAGCCGCTTCGGCACCTCAGCGAGTTCGAGGGCGCCGGTGGAGGAGACCACCGTCTTCTCGTCGATCTCGACGCCGGGCAGCCGCGTGACGTCGGAGCCGGTGGCGATGACGATGTTCTTGGTCTCCAGCATCTGGTTGCCGCCGTCGTCCGAGATCACCTCGACGCGGCCGGCGCCCGCGATGCGGCCGCGGCCGTGATAGGTATCGACCTTGTTCTTCTTGAGCAGGAACTCGACGCCCTTGGTGTTGCCGTCAACGCCGCCCTGCTTGAACGCCTGCATCTTCTTCAGGTCGAGCTTGGGCGTGCCGACGTCGATGCCCAATTCCGAAAAGTGCTTGTTGGCCTCTTCGAAGGCTTCCGAGGCGTGCAGCAGCGCTTTCGAGGGGATGCAGCCGACATTGAGGCAGGTGCCGCCGTGGGTCGCCCGCTTCTCGACCACGGCGGTCTTCAGCCCGAGCTGGGCCGCCCGGATGGCGCAGACATAGCCGCCGGGGCCGGTGCCGATGACGATGAGATCGTAGCTCATGGTTGGGTCTGTCCTCGTGATGGCGTGTCGGGTGAGCCGGTGCGCTCCCAGGCCGCGATGACGGCGAGGAGTTGCGGCGACCGGGGTGCGGTGAGGTCGCGGGCGTAGGCGGGATAGGTCTTCCGCTCGTCGCCGATCTGCAGGTAGGGCGGCATCAGGGTCGGTGCGCCGTGCCGGACGAGGCGTTCGAGCGCCTCCGGCTTGTCGAGGCGGATCGCCTCGAAGGTGAAGGTGCCTTCCGCCTCTTCGATCGGCGTCTCGGGGACGATCCGGCCCGCGTCGAGCAGCGCCGAGACGGTGGCGAGATCGTCGGCCTTCAGCGCCGCGTAGCCCCGCTCGCTGTCGCGGCGCTGCTCCGGGCTCAGCGCGGCCAGGGCCGCGGCGACCGCGATGTGCCGCGGATCGCGCCCATCGCCGTTCTCGATGATGCCGAAATCCGTGACGAGCCGCAGCGGCCGCCCGGCCACGTCGAGACCCCAGTACGAGGCGTAGACGCCGTCGCCCCAGCCGCTGGAGAAGACCGCGATCCGCGCCGGATCATCCGGCAGCGGCCGGTGCATGACCCAATTCAGGTTCGAGTCCTTCAAGTCGTCCGCGAGCACGTCGTCGTAGTAGTTGCTGTAGCCGCTCCGCTTCTGCTCCTGCGCGTCGCGGCGCTCCATCGCGGCGCGCGCGGCCGGGTCCATGAAGCAGCCGAGACCGGCATCGACGGGATAGCCGAAGATCTCGCCCGCCTTCAGGGTGGCGACGTCCTGGCCCGGCACGAGGGCGAGTTCCCAGCGCGCCGGCGTGCCGTCGGCGAAGCGAAGCTCGGCCAGGGCGACGCGGTGCTGCGCGCGGTAGAGCGTGACGGGATAGTCGCCCGGCGCGACCCTGCGGGTGAAGGGCTGGCGGTCGGGCTGTACCAGCGGATCGGCGGCGATCACCGCCCCGCCCGGCAGGGGCAGCGCGCCGAGGGCCATGCGCGTGATGCCGCGCGCCAGCAGCGCATCGTCCGTCAGTCCGGTCACAGACAGGTTGGCGTCGTTCGCTCGGGCGTCGTAGGGCGCGTCCGCCACCGGCTGGTCTCCATCGCGGCCCGCCCGCTGCCACGGGAAGAGCTTGGCGAGCGAGGCCGCGAGTCCCGCCCCGACCGCCGCCGCGGCGAGACCGAGGACGGTGCGCCGGCTCAGGTCGGACAATCGAGGCATGGTCACACGGTCGGCCGCGCTTAACCCCTGCTTCCGGCCGGGACCGGCGGGGCAGCAGGGGGAGCGATGCGGCCGCTTCGGATCAGAGGTCGAGGACGAGGCGCGCCGGATCCTCCAGGGCCTCCTTGACGCGGACGAGGAAGGTCACGGCCTCCTTCCCGTCGACGATGCGGTGATCGTAGGAGAGGGCCAGATACATCATCGGCCGCGCCTCGATCTTACCGTTCCGCACCACCGGCCGCTCCTCGATGCGGTGCATGCCGAGGATGCCCGATTGCGGTGCGTTGAGGATCGGGGTCGACATCAGCGAGCCGTAGATGCCGCCATTGGTGATGGTGAAGGTCCCGCCCTGCATCTCGTCGATGGAGAGCTTGCCCTCGCGCGCCTTCTTGCCGAAGCCGGCGATCTTCTTCTCGATGCCGGCGATCGACAGGTCGTCGGCGTCGCGCACCACCGGTACGACGAGGCCCTTATCGGTGCCGACGGCGATACCGATGTGGTAGTAGTTCTTGTAGACGAGGTCCTGCCCGTCGATCTCGGCATTGACCGCCGGCACGTCCTTGAGGGCGCCGATCACCGCCTTGGTGAAGAAGCCCATGAAGCCGAGCTTCGTGCCGTGCTTCTTCTCGAAGATGTCCTTGTACTGCGAGCGGAGCGCCATCACCGCGCCCATGTCCACGTCGTTGAACGTGGTCAGCATCGCCGCCGTGTCCTGGGCGCTCTTGAGGCGCTTCGCGATGGTCTGACGGAGCTTCGTCATCCGCACGCGCTCCTCGCGCGCGGCGTCGTCCGGTGCGGAGGGCGCCCGCGGCGGGGCCGGAGCCTTGGCCTCCTGAGCCGGCGCCTTCGCGACGCCCTTGTCGATCGCGGCGAGCATGTCGCCCTTGGTCACGCGGCCGTCCTTGCCGCTGCCGTTGAGGCTGGCCGGATCGATGCCGGATTCGCGGGCGAGCTTGGCCACCGCCGGGCCGCTCTCGTCGGCGCCGCGGCCCCCGGCCGGCGGGGCATCGCCGTGGCTGCCGTAGGAGGCGGAGGATTCCTTGGCCGGCTCGTCCTTGGCCGGCTTGCCGTCGCCCTTCTCCGCGCGGGCCTCCGTCTTGGTCTCGGCCGGCTCGGCGCTCTTCGCGGCCGGCTTCACCTCCGACTTGCCCGCGCCCTTGTCGGGCCCCTTGTCAGCCCCTTTGCCGCCCTCGACGATCGAGCCGAGCACCGCGCCGGGCTCCACCGTCTCGCCGTCCTTGACCAGGATCTCGCCGAGCTGGCCCGCGGCCGGCGCGTTCACCTCGAGGGTGACCTTGTCGGTCTCGAGCTCCACCAGGGGCTCGTCGGCGGCCACGGTGTCGCCGGGCTTCTTGAACCAGCGGCCGATCGTGGCCTCACTGACGGATTCGCCGAGCGTGGGGACGAGGATGTCGGTCGCCATAATCTGTGTTCACCGGAGTTTCGGGGCGCGCCTCGGGCGGCGCGGCCCCGGTTGGTGGATCAATCGAGAGGGGGCCGGCGGCCTCAGACCGCCAGCGCCTCGTTGAGGAAGGCCTGGAGCTGGGCGAGGTGCTTCGACATCAGGCCGACCGCGGTCGAGGCCGAGGCCGGGCGGCCGACGTAGCGCGGCCGCTTCGAGGCGGAGCCGGCCTGGCCCAGCACCCAGTCGAGATAGGGCTCGACGAAGGTCCACGAGCCCATGTTCTTGGGCTCTTCCTGGCACCACACCACCTCCGCGTTGCGGAAGCGGCTCATCTCGTTGGCCAGCGCCTTGAGCGGGAACGGGTAGAGCTGCTCGACGCGCATCAGGTAGACGTCGTTGACGCCGCGCTTCTCGCGCTCCTCGAAGAGGTCGTAATAGACCTTGCCCGAGCACAGCACGACGCGGCGGATCTTGTCGTCGCGCACGAGCTTCACGCCGTTCTCGTCGTGCTCGGCGTCGTCCCACAGGATGCGGTGGAAGGTCGAGCCCTCCGCGATGTCCTCGATCTTCGAGACCGCCCGCTTGTGGCGCAGCAGCGATTTCGGCGTCATCAGGATCAGCGGCTTGCGGAAGTCGCGCTTCAGCTGACGGCGCAGGATGTGGAAGTAGTTCGACGGCGTCGAGCAGTTGGCGACCTGCATGTTGTCCTCGGCGCACATCTGGAGATAGCGCTCCAGACGGGCGGAGGAGTGCTCCGGTCCCTGGCCCTCGTAGCCGTGCGGCAGCAGCATCACGAGGCCGGACATGCGCAGCCACTTGCGCTCGCCCGATGAGATGAACTGGTCGATGACGACCTGCGCGCCGTTGGCGAAGTCGCCGAACTGCGCCTCCCACAGCACCAGGGAGTTCGGCTCGGCGAGCGAGTAGCCGTACTCGAAGCCGAGCACCGCCTCCTCGGAGAGCATCGAGTTGATGACCTCCAGGCTCGCCTGCCCCTCGCGCACGGAGTTCAGCGGCGTGTAGCGCTGCTCGTTCTCCTGATCGATCACCACGGCGTGGCGCTGGGAGAAGGTGCCGCGCTCGACGTCCTGGCCCGAGAGGCGGACGCGATGGCCCTCGATCAGCAGCGAGCCGAAGGCCAGAGCCTCGGCGGTCGCCCAGTCGATGCCGACGCCGGTCTCGACCGCCTTGGCGCGGTTGTCGAAGAAGCGCTGGATCGTGCGGTGCAGGTGGAAGCCCGGCGGCGACGTGGTGATCCGGGTGGCGATGTCGCGCAGGGTCTCGGTCGGCACGCCGGTGCGGCCGCGGCGCGGATCGTCCACGTCTTCGCGCACGGCCTTGAAGCCGGACCAGCGCCCGTCGAGCCAGTCGGCCTTGTTGGGCTTGTAGCCGCCGGCGATGTCGAGCTCGCTCTCCAGCATCGAGCGGAACTCGGCCTTCCGGGCGTCGAGCTGCTCCTGGGTCAGGTCGCCCTGTTCGACGAGCTTCTTGCCGTAGGTCTCCAGCGCGGTCGGATGCTTGCGGATCCGCTGGTACATCTTCGGCTGGGTAAAGGCCGGCTCGTCGCCCTCGTTATGGCCGAAGCGGCGGTAGCACAGCATGTCGATCACGACCGGCTTGCCGAACTTCTGGCGGTACTCGGTCGCGACCTTGGCGGCGAAGGTCACGGCCTCGGGGTCGTCGCCGTTGCAGTGGAAGATTGGGGCTTCCACCATCTTCGCCACGTCCGAGGGGTAGGGCGATGATCGCGAAAAACGCGGGTCGGTGGTGAAACCGATCTGGTTGTTGATGATGAAGTGGATCGAGCCGCCGGTGCGGTGGCCCTTCAGGCCCGACAGGCCGAAGCATTCCGCCACCACGCCCTGGCCGGCGAAGGCCGCGTCGCCGTGGATCAGCAGCGGCAGCACCTTGCGGCGCTCGACGTTCGGCTTGGCCTTCTGGTCCTGCTTGGCCCGCACCTTTCCGAGCACCACCGGATCGACGATCTCGAGGTGGGACGGGTTGGCGGTGAGCGAGAGGTGGACGGTGTTGTCGTCGAAGGCGCGGTCGGAGGAGGCGCCGAGATGGTATTTCACGTCGCCCGAGCCCTCGACCTCGGCGGGAGAGGCCGAGCCGCCCTTGAACTCGTGGAACACTGCGCGGAAGGGCTTGGCCATCACGTTGGTGAGCACGTTCAGCCGGCCGCGATGGGCCATGCCGAGCACGATCTCCTCGACGCCGAGCGCGCCGCCGCGCTTGATGATCTGCTCCAGCGCCGGGACCATCGACTCGCTGCCGTCGAGGCCGAAACGCTTGGTGCCGGTATACTTGAGATCGAGGAATTTTTCGAAACCTTCGGCCTCGATCAATTTGTTCAGGATCGCCCTACGGCCTTCGGGAGTGAAGGAGATCTCCTTGTCCTTGCCCTCGATGCGCTCCTGGATCCACGCCTTCTCCTCGGGATCGGAGATGTGCATGAACTCGACGCCGAGCGTCTGGCAGTAGGTGCGCTCCAGGATGGCGACGATCTCGCGGATCGTCGAGAATTCCATGCCGAGCACGTTGTCGAGGAAGATCTTGCGGTCCCAGTCGCTCTCCTGGAACCCGTAATGCTGCGGGTGCAGTTCCTCGTGGTCGCCGCGCGGGGCGAGCCCGATCGGGTCGAGCTTGGCGTGCAGGTGGCCGCGCATGCGGTAGGCGCGGATCAGCATGATCGCGCGCACGGAATCCTTGGTGGCCTGCTCGACCGAAACGCCGGTGGCGGCGACGATCGCCGCGCCCTTGGCGGAGTCGCCGGGCTTGCCGGGCTGGGCCTTGGCCTGGATCTTCTCGCCGAGCGCCTTTTCCAGGGCGCCCCAGTTGCCGTCCAGCGCCGAGACGATCTCGCCGTTGAGCGGCACCGGCCAGTTGGGCTTGGCCCAGGACGCGCCCTCGGCGTTCTTCTTCACCAGGGCGTCGTCCTCGCCCAGCTCCCTGAAGAATTGCTGCCACTCGGGATCGACCGAGTTCGGGTCGCGGGCATAGGCCGCCTGCAGCTCCTCGATCCAGGCGGCGTTGGCGCCGTAGAGGAAGGAGGTCTGGAGAAGGGCTTCGTTCGCGTCCTGGCGTGCCATCGCTGCCTGTCCTACCGCTCGGGCGGCGCTGTTCCAGCGGGCCGCCGCGTCGTGTCCGATCCGGTGGCAGGGCTGAGCGGGGGGCTACCGCCCCGCGTCGCGCCTCCGGATCCGGCCGGGGCGCGGGCGCGCCCCGACATCGTCTTTCATATGGG
Organism: Methylorubrum populi; assembly: GCF_002355515.1. Classification (NCBI taxonomy): domain Bacteria; kingdom Pseudomonadati; phylum Pseudomonadota; class Alphaproteobacteria; order Hyphomicrobiales; family Methylobacteriaceae; genus Methylorubrum; species Methylorubrum populi. The sequence goes on from NZ_AP014809.1 coordinate 1,829,932, forward strand.
TCGCAGGCGCTTGCGTGCGGTGCAACACAACCGCGCAGGACCCGGTTACAGACCCCATCAACCCTTCAGCACTTCCACGAGGGTGGAGCCGAGACGGGCCGGCGAGGGCGACACGCGGATGCCCGCCGCCTCCATCGCCGCGATCTTGTCCTCGGCGCCGCCCTTGCCGCCGGAGATGATGGCACCGGCATGGCCCATGCGGCGACCGGGAGGCGCCGTGCGGCCGGCAATGAAACCGACCATCGGCTTCTTGCGCCCGCGCTTGGCCTCGTCGGCCAGGAACTGCGCCGCCTCTTCCTCGGCCGAGCCGCCGATCTCGCCGATCATCACGATCGACTCGGTCTTCGGGTCGGCGAGGAACAGCTCCAGCATGTCGATGAACTCGGTGCCCTTGACCGGGTCGCCGCCGATGCCGACGGCGGTCGTCTGCCCGAGCCCGGCATTCGAGGTCTGGAACACCGCCTCGTAGGTCAGCGTGCCGGAGCGCGAGACGATGCCGACCGAGCCCGGCTTGAAGATGTTGGCCGGCATGATGCCGATCTTCGAGGCGCCCGCGGTGACGACGCCGGGGCAGTTCGGCCCGATCAGGCGCGACTTCGAGCCCTCCAGCGCGCGCTTCACCCGCACCATGTCGAGCACCGGAATGCCCTCGGTGATGCAGACGATCAGCGGGATCTCGGCCTGGATCGCCTCGCAGATCGCGTCCGCGGCGCCGGGCGGCGGCACGTAGACAACCGAGGCGTCGGCGCCGGTGGCCTCGCGGGCCTCGGCCACGGTGTCGAACACCGGCAGGCCGAGATGGGTCGAGCCGCCCTTACCTGGGCTCGTGCCGCCGACCATCTTGGTGCCGTAGGCGATGGCCTGCTCGGAGTGGAAGGTGCCGTTCTTGCCGGTGAAGCCCTGGCAGATGACCTTCGTGTTCTGGTCGATCAGGATGGACATCGGTCAGCTCAGCCCTTCTTCACCGCGGCGACGATCTTCTGCGCGGCGTCGTCGAGATCGTCCGCGGGGATGACGTTGAGGCCGGAGTTCCGGATGATCTCCTTGCCCTCCTCGACATTGGTACCCTCCAGGCGCACGACGAGCGGCACTTCGAGGCCGACCGCCTTCACCGCCGCGATCACGCCGCGGGCGATGACGTCGCACTTCATGATCCCGCCGAAGATGTTGACGAGGATGCCCTTCACCTGCGGGTCGGCGGTGATGATCTTGAAGGCCGCGGTGACCTTCTCCTCGGAGGCGCCGCCGCCGACATCGAGGAAGTTTGCCGGCTCTTCACCGTAGAGCTTGATGATGTCGAGCGTCGCCATGGCGAGCCCCGCGCCGTTGACCATGCAGCCGATCGTGCCGTCCAACGCGATGTAGGCGAGGTCGTATTTCGAGGCCTCAATCTCCTTGGCGTCCTCCTCGGTCTCGTCGCGCAGGGCCACGATGTCCGGATGCCGGTAGAGGGCATTCGAGTCGAAGGAGATCTTGGCGTCGAGGCACTTGAGACCACCGTCGCCGGTGAGCACCAGCGGGTTGATCTCCAGCATGCTCATGTCCTTGGCCGTGAAGGCGGCGTAGAGCTTCTCGGTGAGCGCGCCCGCTTCCTTGGCCTGGGGACCGGAGAGACCGAGCGCCTTGGCGACCGCGCGGCCGTGATGGGGCATGATGCCGGTGGCCGGATCGACCGAGAAGGTGACGATCTTCTCAGGGGTGTCGTGGGCGACCTGCTCGATATCCATGCCGCCTTCCGTCGAGACGACGAAGGCGACGCGGCCGGTCTCGCGGTCCACCAGCATCGACAGGTAGAATTCGGCGGCGATCGAGGCGCCTTCCTCGATGTAGAGGCGGTTGACCTGCTTGCCGGCCTCGCCGGTCTGCACCGTCACCAGGGTCGCACCGAGCATCTCGGACGCGAACTGCACCACCTCATCCTTGGACTTGGTGACGCGCACGCCGCCCTTGGCGCCCGCGGGCGCGCCCTTGAAGGTGCCCTTGCCGCGCCCGCCCGCGTGGATCTGCGACTTCACCACCCAGACCGGGCCGCCGAGCTCGTCGGCCGCGGCGGCCGCCTCCTCCGGCTTGAAGATCGCCACACCGCGGGAGACCGGCAGGCCGAACTCCTTGAGGACAGCCTTGGCCTGGTATTCGTGGATGTTCATCGAAACCCCTCGAAGCGAGTAGTGAGTGGCGCCTGGCGAATGGATCCGCGGAGCGGGCAGAGGCCGCCGCGGCCTCCCCTTCGCTCCCGGTCATGCGCCATCCGCTCTGATCAGGCGAGCTTGTCGTTGATGCCTTGGCAGGCCGCGATCAAGCCCTTCACGGAGTTGACCGACTTCTCGAACATCGCCTTCTCGGCTTCGTCGAACGTCACTTCGAGGACCCGCTCGACGCCGTTCTCGCCGATCACCACCGGCACGCCGACATAGAGGCCGTCGATGCCGTACTGGCCGTCGAGATAGGCGGCGCAGGGCAGCACCCGCTTCTTGTCGCGCAGATAGCTCTCGGCCATGGCGATGGCGGAGGCCGCCGGCGCGTAGAAGGCCGAGCCGGTCTTGAGCAGGTTGACGATCTCGCCGCCGCCCTTGCGGGTCCGCTCGACCATGGCGTCGAGCCGCTCCTGGGTCGTCCAGCCGAGCTTGACCAGATCGGTCAGCGGCACGCCGGCCACCGTCGAGTAGCGGGTCAGCGGCACCATGTCGTCGCCGTGGCCGCCGAGCACGAAGGCGGTGACGTCCTCGACCGACACCCCGAACTCCTCGGCGAGGAAGTGGCGGAAGCGGGCGGAATCGAGCACGCCGGCCATGCCGACGACCTTGTTGGTCGGAAGCCCGGAGAACTTCTGCAGCGCCCACACCATCGCGTCGAGCGGGTTGGTGATGCAGATCACGAAGGCGTTCGGAGCGTGCTCCTTGATGCCGGCGCCGACCGCCTCCATCACCTTCAGGTTGATACCGATCAAATCGTCGCGGCTCATGCCGGGCTTGCGCGGTACGCCCGCGGTGACGATCACCACGTCGGCGCCGGCGATCGCCGAATAGTCGCTGGCGCCCGAATACTTGGCATCGAAGCCGTCGACCGGGGCGGATTCGGCGATGTCGAGCGCCTTGCCCTGCGGCACGCCGTCGACGATGTCGAACAGCACCACGTCACCGAGTTCCTTGAGACCTGCGAGGTGGGCGAGCGTGCCGCCGATCTGCCCGGCTCCGATGAGCGCGATCTTGCTGCGTGCCATGGATGGTCTAGCCTCCGGTCGGAATTCGCGACGGTTCGAAAAAAACATGTCGGCGATGTCGCGGATGGTGCGCTGCGGCCGAACCTTCGCAGATCGATTCTGATGGGGGCGGTGTTTGGCGGAAAAGCCACAGGGCTTCAACCCGACGAAGGTCCGGGTGGGCGGGGCTGGATCGGGGCCAACGAGTGTTTCGGCGCGCGGATCTTTCAGGAATATCTTTAAAATTCAGATGTTTGCGCTCACGGCGAAGGAAGAAGGACAGTCGGCAAGGGCTTGGTGACAGGATTCCCAATCTGTCATTGCGCGCGGGTCCGGCCACGCCGCGATGCAGCGCCGGAGGCATATTCGGTATTCAGAAAGTCCCGGTCCGCAGGGCACGCTGGATCGACTGGATGACGGCGCTGAGTCGGGCATCGAGCAGGTCGCGGGGCACGTCCGCGTCGTGCTGGATCGCCACCGGATGGGTGAAGCGGTAGCTGGCATCGAAGATGACGGCGATGGCGCGCTCGCGATCGCGAGCGGCGAAGACCCCTGTGCCGATGCCTTCCTCCACCACGCGCTCGACCAGGGCGCGGAGCCGCACGCGGTGGCGGCGGGCGATCGGGCGGGAGGCAACGGTGGCGTCGAGATGCACGGCGAACAGGTTCGGCTCGCTGGACAGCATCTCGCTCTGGGCGCCGGCGAGCGCGCTGATGAAGCGCTCGATCTTGTCGTCGGCCGGATCGGGCGCGTCGGCAATGCCGGCGAGTTCGGTCTCGAGGTCGCGCAGCCAGCGCCCGGCCACGGCGTCGAGCAGGGCGTCCTTCGAGGGGAAGTAGCGGTAGACGTTAGCATGGGTCATGCCGGCCTCCGCCGCGACCGCCACCACGGTCACCCGTTTTGGGCCCAACCGGGTCAGGTGCTCCGTGGCGATGGCGAGAAGCCGCGCATCCGTCGAGACCGGTGTGGGTCTGGCGCGGGCGGCCGGGCCGCTGAGGCGCTGGGAGCGGGGCGGGCCGATGCGCGGATCGGAGACTGGATCGCTCGCCTCCCTCTCGCTGTCGGTCAGGGTGACGGGAAGGGAAACGGATCCGTACGGCAACATGACTTTCCTGGCACAGAGACATCAAGCGTGGGGGCACTCGATCCGACAAACCGTCAGGCATGCCGGGTCGAGAGCGGTGCCGTCCCACGCGCTCGCGTACGAGCCTTCCTGCCCACGCGGCACTTTGCAACCCCTCCCGGTCCGAGTTTTTGTGCGGATCCCGTTCGGAATGCACGCAGGACGCGATCAAGGGGCTTCCGACCGGGCGTGGACGGCGATACCCGACCCTTCGCCGCATCCGCAAAACCGTCTATGACCGCCCGATGACCGCACCCCTGCCGCCGGCGCCGCCGCCCGGCGAACCGATCGAAGCACGCCTGCGCCGCGGCCTTGGAGCCCGGTCGATCGTGCTCGTTGGTTTGATGGGGGCGGGCAAGAGCACCGTCGGACGCCGCCTCGCCAGCCGTCTCGGGCTGATGTTCAAGGATGCCGATCACGAGATCGAGGCGGCGGCCAAGCTCACCATCGCCGACATCTTCGCGATCTACGGGGAGGCGAGCTTTCGCGAGGGCGAGGAGCGCGTGATCGCCCGCCTGCTGCGCGAGGGGCCGATGGTGTTGGCGACCGGCGGCGGCGCCTTCATGCGCGAGGCGACCCGGGCGCGGATCGCCGAGGGCGGCATCTCGGTCTGGCTGAAGGCCGATCTCGACGTCCTGATGCGCCGCGTCCGCAAGCGCAACACCCGCCCCCTGCTCCAGACCGAGGACCCCGAGGCGACCATGCGCGCACTGATGGAGGTGCGGCATCCGGTCTATGCCCAGGCCGATGTCACGGTCCTGTCGCGCGAGGTGTCCCACGACCGGGTGGTGGAGGACGTGATGGAAGCTCTCGACATCCACATCAACCCGTCTAGCGTGTCCCAAAAACAACATTTGACATTTTCCATGAAACAACAACCCTCGCGCGTGAACGTTCCCCTCTCGGGCGGGCGCGAATACGATATCCGCATCGGACGCGGCCTCATCGACGCGGTGGGGGCGGAGGCGCGGGATCTCGGCGCCCGCGCCGCCGGCATCGTCACCGACGAGACGGTCGCCGGGCTCTACGGCGCGCGCGTGCGGGCGAGCCTCGAGGCCGCCGGTCTGCGCTGCGGGATCATCACGGTACCGCCGGGGGAGGCCTCGAAGAGTTATTCGGAGTTTGCCCGCGTCTGCGACGGTTTGTTGGCCGCGAGGATCGAGCGCGGCGACCTCGTGGTGGCGCTCGGCGGCGGCGTGGTCGGCGATCTCGCCGGCTTCGCGGCAGCCTCCCTGCGCCGCGGCGTCCGCTTCGTCCAAGTGCCCACGACCCTGCTCGCTCAGGTTGATTCTTCCGTCGGCGGCAAGACGGGAATCAACTCGCCGCTCGGAAAGAACCTGATCGGGGCCTTCCACCAGCCGCGCCTCGTTCTCGCCGATACGGCGACCCTCGACACGCTCTCGGAGCGCGAGATGCGGGCGGGCTACGCCGAGGTCGCCAAGTACGGCCTGATCGGCGATGCCGAGTTCTTCGAGTGGTGCGAGGCGAACTGGGCCGGCATCTTCTCCGGCGGTCCGGAGCGCGACGAGGCGGTCGCCGCCTGCTGCCGCGCCAAGGCCGGGGTCGTGACCCGCGACGAGCGGGAGGACGGCGAGCGTGCCCTGCTCAATCTCGGCCACACCTTCGGCCACGCCCTGGAGCGGCTGACCGGCTACGACGCCGCCCGCCTCGTCCACGGCGAGGGCGTCGCGATCGGGCTGGCGCTGGCCTTCCGCTTCTCGGCGCGCCTCGGCCTCTGCCCCGGCCAGGATGCGGGGCGGGTCGCCAACCACCTCGCGCTGGTCGGCCTGCCGACGCGCCTGCAGCAGGTGCCCGGCGGCTGCGGCGACCCCGACGCGCTCCTCGACGCCATGGCCCAGGACAAGAAGGTCCGCGACGGGCAACTCACCTTCATCCTCGCCCGCGGCATCGGCCAGAGCTTCATCGCGCCGGGGATCGAGGCGGCCGAGGTGCGCGGCTTCCTGGAGGCGGAGCTGAGGGGCTGAACCTCCCCAGCCCCATGCACGGGAGGTTTGGAGCGGGCGCAGTCGCGTTCCCGCCCGAATGCGCCTATATGGGAGCCGTTCCAGCTTCCTAAGGTCCTGAGCCATGGCGACGGCGTCGTTCGACTCCGCCCCGGGCGCATCGCGCGCCCTCCCCGCAATCGAGAAGGCCCCCGAGGTCACCGCCCTCTCGACCCTGCCCGGCCGCAAGGCCTCCCTCGTCGGCCTCACCCGCGAGGGTCTGAAGCAGGCGCTCATCGGCATCGGGGTGCCCGAGCGCGAGACGCGGATGCGGGTGAGCCAGATCTGGCACTGGCTCTACGTGCGCGGTGCCCGCGACTTCTCCGAGATGACCAATGTCGGCAAGGGGCTGAAGGCGCAGCTCGCGGAGCACTTCACCCTGGAGCGGCCGGAGGTCGTCACCGAGCAGGTCTCGCGCGACGGCACCCGCAAGTGGCTGCTGCGCATGGCGCCCACCGGCGCGCACGACCACAATCGCGGCGCCGAGATCGAGTGCGTCTACATCCCCGGCGACGACCGCGGCACGCTCTGCGTCTCGTCCCAGGTCGGCTGCACGCTGACCTGCTCGTTCTGCCACACCGGAACGCAGCGTCTCGTGCGCAACCTCTCCACCGCGGAGATCGTCGCGCAGCTCGTCGTCGCCCGCGACGCGCTCGGCGACTTCACGGGCCAGATGCCGGGCAAGGATGGCGGCGAGGCCGGCCGGCTCGTCACCAACATCGTGTTCATGGGCATGGGCGAGCCGCTCTACAATCTCGACGCGGTCATCGACGCCATCGCGGTGATGTCGGACCAGGAGGGCCTCGGCCTGTCGCGGCGGCGCATCACCGTCTCGACCTCCGGCGTGGTGCCGCAGATCGAGCGGCTGGGGCTCGAAGCCAACGCCATGCTGGCGATCTCGCTGCACGCGGTGCGCGACGAGCTGCGCGACGAGCTGGTGCCGCTGAACCGCAAATATCCGATCGCGCAGCTGCTCGACGCCTGCCGCAACTATCCGGGCCTCAGCAACGCCCGGCGCATCACCTTCGAGTACGTGATGCTGAAAGGCGTCAACGATTCGGACGCCGATGCCCGCGCCCTGGTGCGGCTCCTGAAGGGCATCCCGGCCAAGATCAACCTGATCCCGTTCAACCCCTGGCCCGGCTCGAAATACGAGTGCTCGGACTGGGAGCGGATCGAGCGGTTCTCCGAGATCGTGTTCAACGCCGGCTACGCCTCGCCGGTGCGCACCCCGCGCGGGCGCGACATCCTGGCGGCCTGCGGCCAGCTCAAGAGCGAGACGGAGAAGCTGCGCGCCCGCGCCCGGATGATGCTCGAAGAGGGCATGGGCGCCGAGGCCGTCTACGCCGATCAGGTCGATTGAAGCCCTCGTTCCCTCCCCGCTCGCGCGGGGAGGGGCGGTGATCGCTCAGGCCGCGATCGGCGCGGTGACCGGCTCGGCGGCGCGCACGTCGGCATCGACGTGGTTCTCGAAGCGCTTGAAGTTCTCGCGGAACATCGTGACGAGGCGCGTGGCGGTCTCGGCGAACGCCGCCTTGTTGGTCCAGGTCTCGACCGGCGCGAGCACCTGCGTCTCGACGCCGGGCACCTCGACCGGCACCGAGAAGCCGAAATACGGGTCACGACGGAATTCGGTCTGCGCCAGCGAGCCATCGAGTGCCGCCGAGAGCAGCCGGCGGGTGACGCGGATCGGCATGCGCCGGCCGGTGCCGACCCCGCCGCCGGTCCAGCCGGTATTGACGAGCCAGCAATCGACGCCGTGCTCGGCCATCAGCTCCCGCAGCAGGTTGCCGTAGACGCTCGGGTGACGCGGCATGAACGGCGCGCCGAAGCAGGTCGAGAAGGTCGCCTCCGGCGCGGTCAGGCCGCGCTCGGTGCCGGCCACCTTGGCGGTGTAGCCCGAGAGGAAGTGGTACATCGCCTCGGCGCCCGTCAGCTTGGCGATCGGCGGCATCACGCCGAAGGCGTCGCAGGTCAGCATCACGATGTTCTTCGGATGCCCGGCCCGGCCGGTGGCGCTGGCATTGGCGATGAAGTCGAGCGGGTAGGCGCAGCGGGTGTTTTCCGTGAGCGAGGCGTCGTCGAAATCCGGTACGCGGGTGAGCGGATCGATGACGACGTTCTCCATCACCGTGCCGAAGCGCTCGGTGGTGGCGTAGATCTCCGGCTCGGCGTTGCGCGAGAGCCGGATGGTCTTGGCGTAGCAGCCGCCCTCGAAGTTGAAGATGCCGTCCCGGCTCCAGCCGTGCTCGTCGTCGCCGATCAGCTGGCGCGAGGAATCGTTGGAGAGCGTGGTCTTGCCGGTGCCCGACAGGCCGAAGAACAGGGCCGAATCGCCGGTCTCATCGAGGCTGGCATTGGCCGAGCAGTGCATCGGCATCACGCCCGCGCCGGGGAGCACATAATTGAGGTAAGTGAAGACCGACTTCTTCATCTCGCCGGCATAGGCCGAGCCGCCGATCAGCACGATCTTCTGCGAGAAATCGATGGCGATCACGGTCTTGGAGCGGCAGCCGTGCCGGGCCGGGTCGGCCTGGAAGCTCGGCAGGTCGATGATCGTCAGTTCCGGCACGTAACCGCTCAGCGCGTCGCGCTCCGGGCGGATCAGCAGGTTGCGGATGAACAGGGAGTGCCAGGCGAGCTCGGTATAGACCCGCGCCCGCACCCGGTGGGCCGGATCGGCGCCGCCGTAGAGATCCTGGGCGAACAGCTCCTTGCCCTGCGCATGAGCGCGGAAATCCTCGAGCAGGGTCGCGAACTGCTCCGGCGTGATCGAGCCGTTGTTGTCCCACCAGATCTCGTTCTCGGTGCCGGCGTCGCGCACCACGTACTTGTCCTTGGGCGAGCGGCCGGTATGGCTGCCGGTGGTCGCGACCAGCGCACCGCCGCGGGCGAGCTGCGCCTCGCCGCGGCGCAGGGCCTCCTCGAAGAGGCGGGGCGCTTCGAGGTTCCAGTGCACGGCGGCGAGATCGGTCAGGCCGATCGCCTCCGGACCGTGGGCCGCGTTGAATTCGCCGATGGTCTTCACGGGTACTTCCTCCCTCACGGCCCCTGATCGCGCCGTCGCGCCGGTCTGTCCGGCTGTTTCGCGTGTTCTGGCGGGGCGTCCGTGCGGTCGGTCAGGGCCGCCGCACGCAGGTTCACCGCCCCGCCCTCAATGGATCGGTCTCCGGCTTGGCCGTCAACTAATCCTTGGTATGGGTTCAAATAAAATTTGCACGCCGGCTCTTCATGGGACGGCCGAGCTGTCGCGATCCTGAACGGGCAAAATCCCGGCGGAAGGCTTATGTGAGGGCGTGCGCCCGCCGCCCTCCCTCAGCCACAGCCGTATCGTCCCCGCATGCCCCAAGCCGTCGCCGGCCCCGAGATCGAGCGCCTGATCCAGCTTCTGGGACGGATGCCGGGCCTCGGGCCCCGTTCCGCCCGCCGCGCCGCGCTCCAGCTCATCAAGAAGCGCGAGACCCTGCTCGCCCCCCTGGCCGACGCGATGCGGATCGCTGCCGAGCGCATCGTCGTCTGCCGCTCCTGCGGCAACGTCGATACCAGCGAGCCCTGCACGATCTGCCGGGACGAGACGCGCGATCCCACCACCCTCGTCGTGGTCGAGGACGTCTCCGATCTCTGGGCGCTGGAGCGCTCAGGGGCGGTCAAGGCGCGCTACCATGTGCTCGGCGGCGTGCTCTCGGCGCTGGACGGCGTGCGGCCCGAGCACCTCACTATCGGCCGTCTTGTGGAGCGGGCGAGCGAGCCGGGAGTGAAGGAGATCATCCTGGCGCTGAACGCCACCGTCGATGGCCAGACCACGGCCCACTACGTCACCGAATCGCTCAAGCCTCTCGGATTGACGATCACGCGCCTCGCCCACGGCGTGCCGGTCGGCGGCGAACTCGATTACCTCGACGAGGGCACGCTGACGGCGGCGATCCGCAGCCGCACGGCGTTCTGAGGACGGTCTTCGCGCAAACGAAGCCGGCCTTTCCTGAAGGCTGGGCGCTCTTGGCTCGGAAGGAACCCGTAACGGCTTCTTAAATCGCGCCGTGACAAGTCTGGTCGCGGACCGGCGCGGCTGTGCCGAAGACAGTCTTTCCCGCACCGACCGCCTCGGCTCGACCATGATGGATCTTCGACCGGAACAAGATCCGGGCCGCGCACCGAGACTTCACGAGAGGCTGGCCACGCCCTTCGTGGTGCGGATGCTCCTCCTGAGCCTCGCCGCGGTCATGCTCAGCAAGGCGCTGCGCTACGCCGGGCTTCTTCCCGCCCAGGAACTGACGGATTTCGACGCCTTCCACATCGCCGGCCGGATGGTGTGGCGGGGCGATATCGCCCAGGCCTACCATCTCCCGGCCCTGCTGGAGGCGCAGCAGGCGCTCACCGGCGATCAGGCCTTCCTGCCCTGGACCTATCCGCCGCCCTTCAACCTCGTGGTGGCGGCCCTCGCCCCCCTGCCGATCGGCCTCGCCTACCTCGTCTTCGCCGGCGCGACCCTCGCGGCCTACCTGCTCGTCCTGCGCCGGATCGCCGGCCCGCTTTTCGCCACGGTCATCGTCGCGCTGGCGCCGGCCCTGTTCGTCGCGGTGGCCGGCGGCCAGAACGGCTTTCTCACGGGCACGCTGATCGGGCTGGCCAGCCTGGGGCTCCTCGGCGGGCGGACGCTGGCCGGCCTGCCGCTCGGTCTGATGGTGATCAAGCCGCATCTCGCGGTCGGCCTCGCGGTCGGCGCCCTCGTGCTGCGCCGCTGGCGATGCCTCGCGCTGGCCGCCGCGACGGCCGCGCTCGCCCTGGCCCTCTCCACCGCCGTGCTCGGCCCCGCGATCTGGCCGGCCTTCCTCGGCGGCGTCGACGAGGCCAAGGCGTTTCTGGCCGCGGGCGCCTACCCGCTCTTTCGGATGGTCTCGGTCTATGCCTGGCTGCGCAGCCTCGATCTGCCGGCCGCCCTGGCGCTCGCCGCACAGGGCGCGACCGCGGTCGCGGTTCTCGGCCTGATCCCGTTCGCCCTCTGGAAGGGGATGCCGCGGCGGCAGGTCGTCGGTCTCGCCGTGCTGGCGAGCCTGTTCGTCAGCCCCTACGCCTACGACTACGACCTGCCGCTCTACGGCGTCGCCCTCGCCCTGCTGCTGCCGGACCTCCTCCGGCAGGCGCGCCGCGGGGAGGAGCTTGTCCTGCTCGGTCTCGGCTGGATCGTGGGCGGCTACGGCCTCGCGGCGACGCCGCTGCATGGGGGGCTGGATGGAACGGCCCTGACATTCCCCGTCGGAATCTCGCTGGCTGCCCCGCCCTTCCTTCTCCTGCTCGCGCTGATCTGGCGCATCCTGCGCCGGGAGCAGGCTGCGACCACGACCGCGACCGCTGCGATCGGGACCGGGGTCGGGCCGGCCGGTCCGGTCCCCGCCTGAGGGTCGGTCATGCTCGCGACCCCTGCCCTCGCCGAAGCCGGCCCGGAGGCGCAACGCCTGCGCACGCTCTCCGGCTGGGGCCGCTATCCCCGCGCGGCCAGCGAGATCCTGGCGGCCGACGCGCCCGGGACCCTGCCTATACTCCTGCGCGGCCGGCGCGGCGTGATCGCCCGCGGCGCCGGGCGCGCCTACGGCGACGCGGCCGTGGGTCAGCGCACCACCGTCCTGACGGGTGCCCTCGACCGGCTGCGCGGCTTCGATCCCGCCACCGGGCGGCTGCGGGCCGAGGCCGGGGTGACGCTGGCCGACATCGTCCGCACCTTCCTGCCGCGGGGCTTCTTCCCGCCGGTCGTGCCCGGCACGCAGTTCGTGACGCTGGGCGGGATGATCGCCTCCGACGTCCACGGCAAGAACCACCACCGCGAGGGCGGCTTCGGCGCCCATGTCGAGGCCCTGACCCTGCTGACGCCCGACGGCGTCCCGCGCCCCTGCTCGCGCGACCAGAACCCCGATCTCTTCGCCCTCACGCTCGGCGGGATGGGGCTGACCGGCACGATCCTCGACGCGACCTTCCGCCTGCGGCCGGTGGAGAGCGGCTGGATCTGCCAGCAGACCCGCGTCGCCGCCGACCTTTCGGCGATGCTGCGGGCGCTGGAGGAGGACGACGCGGCGACCTACTCGGTCGCCTGGATCGACTGCCTCGCCCGCGGGGCCTCCCTCGGACGCGGCCTCGTCTATCGCGGCGAGCATGCCGGCCGGCAGGCCTGCCTCGCCGCCGGACGCGATCCGTTTCCGATCCCGGCCCACGGTCGGCTCACGGTGCCGCCGGGATTGCCGGCCTGGACCCTGAACCGCGCCTCGGTCACGGCCTTCAACGCGCTGTACTTCCGGCGCGGGGCGGCGGCCGGCGCCTCGGGCCTCGTGCCGTGGCACAGCTACTTCTTCCCCCTCGACGGGCTGGCGGCGTGGAACCGCCTCTACGGGGCGCGCGGATTCGTGCAGCACCAGTGCGTCGTGCCCCGGCGCGGTGTCGAAGCCGTGCTGTCCGGGATGCTCGACCGGGTCGCCCGGCTCGGCACCGCCTCGCCGCTGGCGGTGCTCAAGCGGCTCGGTCCCGGCGGCGGCGGGCTGTCCTTCCCGATCGACGGCTACACCCTGGCCCTTGACCTGCCGGCGAACGCCGCGACCTTCGCCCTGCTCGACGAACTCGACCGGAGCGTCGTCGCCGCAGGTGGACGGCTCTACCTCGCCAAGGATGCCCGGCAGAGCCGCGAGACCTTCGAGGCGGGCTACCCGGCCCTCCCCACCTTCCGAGATCTCCGCCGGCAGCTCGGCGCCGAAGGAGTGCTCGCCTCCCGCCTCTCCGTGCGCCTGGGAATGTGATGGCCGGAACCCTGCTCCTCGTCGGGGCCACCTCCGAGATCGGCCACGCCGTGGCCGCGCGCTACGCCGAGGCCGGCTGGCGCATCCTGCTGGCGGCGCGCGACCCGGAGCGGGCGCAGCGCAACGTCGACGACCTCGCCGCCCGCTACCGGGCGGAGGTCGCGCTGCTGCGCCTCGACATCCTGGCGACGGACGACTTCGCCGGATGGCTCGACGGGCTCCCGGCGCTGCCCGACACCGTGGTCTGCGCGGTCGGCGAACTCGGCGATCAGGGCCGGGCCGAGGGCGACCTCGCCCATGCCGAGGGGGTGATGCGGACGAATTTCCTGGGGCCGTCCCTGCTGCTCGGCCTCATCGCCGAGCGCTTCGCCGCCCGGGGCAGCGGCGCGATCGTCGGCATCAGTTCGGTGGCGGGCGACCGCGGGCGCGGCTCGAACTACGTCTACGGCGCCGGCAAGGCCGGCTTCACCGCCTTCCTCTCCGGCCTGCGCAACCGTTTGACTAAGCGCGGGGTCCGGGTGGTGACGGTGAAGCCCGGCTTCGTGCGCACCCGGATGACCCGCGGCATGCGCCTGCCCCCGCTCCTGACCGCCGAGCCGTCCGAGGTCGGGCGGGCCGTCTACGCCGCTGCGGAAGGGAGCGGGGGCGACGTCGTCTACGTGCGCAAGGTCTGGCGCCTCGTCATGACGGTGATCGGCGCGATCCCAGAACCGGTGTTCAAGCGCCTGAGTCTGTGACCGCGGGCCACCCCGCCCGGGCATTTGACCGCCCCCGCGCCGCCGCCTATCTCCGGATGAGGGAACGTGTTTTCGCGCGTTCGTATCCCCCTCGCCCATTCCGGCCCGGAAGCCATGACCGTCCGCCCCCTCGTCATCCTGCCCGATGCGCAGCTGCGCCTCATCTCCGAGCCGGTGAGCACGGTCACCGATGAGATCCGCACGCTCGCCCGCGACATGATCGAGACCATGTACGACGCCCCCGGCGTCGGCCTCGCCGCGATCCAGATCGGGGTGGCCAAGCGCGTCGTCACCATCGACACCTCGAAGGACGAGAACGCGAAGAACCCGACCGTCTACCTCAACCCGGAGATCGTCTGGTCTTCGGAAGAGAAGCGGGTCTACGACGAGGGCTGCCTGTCGATCCCTGAATTCTACGGCGAGGTCGAGCGGCCGGACCGCGTCCGGGTGCGCTACATGACCCTCGACGGCGAGACGGTGGAGCAGGAGGCCGACGGCCTGCTCGCCACCTGCCTCCAGCACGAGATCGACCACCTCAACGGCGTGCTGTTCATCGACCACCTGTCGAAGCTCAAGCGCGACCGGGTGATGAAGAAGTTCACCAAGGCCGCCAAGCGCGACGCCGCCTGACGAAGGTCCGATGCGCATCGTCTTCATGGGCACGCCGGATTTCGCGGTGCCCACCCTGGACCGTCTGCACGCCGACGGCCACAGCCTCGCCGCCGTCTACACCCGCGCCCCGTCCAAGGCCGGCCGCGGCATGGCACTGAAACCCTCGCCGGTTCATGCCCGCGCCGAGGCATTGGGCATCCCCGTGCTGACGCCCTCCACCCTGAAGACGCCGGAGGCGGCCGAGACCTTCGCCGGGCACGGGGCTGACGTCGCGGTCGTCGTCGCCTACGGCATGCTGCTCCCGCAAAGGATCCTCGACACGCCGCGCTTCGGCTGCCTCAACCTGCACGGCTCGCTGCTGCCGCGCTGGCGCGGCGCCGCGCCGATTCAGCGGGCGGTGATGGCGGGCGACGCCGAGAGCGGGGTCGGCGTGATGCGGATGGAGGCCGGGCTCGATACCGGCCCGGTGGCGATGGAGGCGCGTCTCGCGATCCCCGAAGGGATGACCGCGGGCGAGCTGCACGACAGGCTGATGCCGCTCGGGGCCGACCTGATGGGGCGGGCGATCCGTGCGCTGGAGCGGGAGGGCCTGACCTTCACGCCGCAGGCCGCGGAAGGCGTGGTCTACGCCCACAAGATCACCAACGAAGAGGCGCGGATCGACTGGTCGCGCCCGGCCGAGGCGGTCGCGCGCCACATCAACGGGCTGTCGCCGTTTCCAGGCGCCTATTTCGAGGCCGATCTCGGCAAGGGACCGGAGCGGGTGAAGGTGCTGCGGGCGCTTGCCCATGACGGCTCCGGCGCGCCGGGCACGCTGCTCGACGCCGCCTGCACCGTGGCCTGCGGCACCGGCGCGGTGCGGCTGCTCGAACTGCGCCGGGCCGGCAAGGGCGGGGTTGCCTCGGGCGAAGATTTCCTGCGCGGGGCGCGGCTGGCGGCAGGGGCTTCGTTCACGTGACCGGCTTCCGGTATCCCCCTCTCCCCTCTGCGGGAGAGGGTGGCCCGCGAACCGGGTCGGGTGAGGGGAGCGACCTTTCCGGAAGCGTCGCCCCCTCTCCCGCCTGCTCCGCAGGCACCCTCCCCCGCCGAGGGGTGAGGGTTGCTGGCCCCGAATCCTGATGCCCCGCTACAAGCTCGTCATCGAGTATGACGGCGGACCGTTCTGCGGCTGGCAGCGGCAGGCCGACGACCCGACCGTGCAGGCGGCCATCGAGACCGCCGTCACCCGCTTCTCCGGCGAGGCGGCGCGGCTGACCTGCGCCGGCCGGACGGATGCGGGCGTGCACGCGATCCATCAGGTCGCCCATCTCGATCTCGCCAAGGACTGGCGCACCGACACCGTGCGCGACGCGCTGAACGCGCATTTGCGCCCGCAACCGGTCTCGATCCTCTCGGCCGAGATCGTCGGGCAGGAGTTCGACGCCCGGCACTCGGCGATCCGGCGGCACTACCGCTACCGCATCCTCAACCGGCGCAGCCCCGCCGCGCTGACCCGCGCCCATGTCTGGCACGTGCCCTGGCCGCTCGACGCCGATCTGATGCACGCCGCCGCGCAGCGCCTGCTGGGCCGCCACGACTTTTCCGCCTTCCGCGCCGCCGAGTGCCAGGCCAACAGTCCCGTGCGGACGCTGGAACAGCTCGACGTGACGCGCCAGCGGATGGGCCTCTTCGAAGAAATCGTGATCGCGACCTCGGCCCGCTCCTTCCTGCACCATCAGGTGCGGGCCATGGCCGGCACGCTGATGCTCGCCGGCTGCGGGCGCCTCTCCGCCGATGACGTGGCGGAGATCCTGGCGACACGGGCCAAGCACCGCTGCGGGCCGCTTGCGCCGGCCTGCGGGCTGACCTTCGTCGGCGTCGATTACGATGAGAAATAACGCTCCAGCACCCGCCCGTAGATCGCGGTGAGCCGGTCGAGATCCGCCACCGCCACCCGCTCGTCGGTCTCGTGCATGGTCCGCCCGACGAGGCCGAACTCGATCACCGGGCAGGCATCCTTGATGAAGCGGGCATCCGAGGTGCCCCCCGTGGTGGAGAGCGCCGGGAGGCGCCCGGTCTCGGCTTGAATCGCTTCCGCCACGAGATCGACGAAGGCGTCGGGCTGCGTCAGGAAGGCGGGCGAGTTCGAGGGCTGGAGGTCGAGGCTGAAGCGCACGGCGTTGCCGGCCGCCGCCGCCAGGCGCTTCTGAATTTCAGCGCCGAGCGTCTCGGCGGTCCAGTCGTCATTGAAGCGCACGTTGAAGACGGCCTTGGCCGAGGCCGGGATCACGTTGGTGGCGGGGTTGCCGACATCGATCGTCGTGAATTCGAGGTTCGAGGCGTCGAAATGCGCGGTGCCGCCGTCGAGCGGTTCGGCGATCAGCGCGGAGGCGAGGCGCAGCAGGCCGGGGATCGGGTTCTCGGCCCGGTGCGGATAGGCGACGTGGCCCTGGCGCCCGTGCACGGTGATGCGCCCCGTGAGCGAGCCGCGCCGGCCGATCTTGATCATCTCGCCGAGCGTGTCGGGGTTGGTCGGCTCGCCGAGCAGGCAATGGTCGAAGCGCTCGCCTCGATCCTTGGCCCATTGAAGCAGCTTGACCGTGCCGTTGACCGCCGGCCCCTCCTCGTCGCCGGTGATCAGGAAGGCGATCGAGCCGCCGAAATCCGGGCCACGCCTTTCGAGGAAGTCCAGCGTCGCCGCGAGCATGCAGGCGATGCCGCCCTTCATGTCCACCGCGCCGCGGCCGTAGAGGAAGCCGTCGGCGACCGCGCCGGAGAACGGCCCCTGCGTCCAGGCGGCTTCCTCGCCGGGCGGCACCACGTCGGTATGGCCGGCAAAGACGAGGACCGGATGACCGGTGCCGATCCGCGCATAGAGGTTCTGGATGTCCGGCGTGCCGACGTCCGAAAAGACCGGGCGCTCGACGGAGAAGCCCGCCTGCGCCAGCCGATCCGCCAGAAATGCGAGGGCGCCGCCCTCCTCCGGGGTGACGGAGGGGCAGCGGATCAGGGCCTGGGCGAGGGCGAGGGGGGAATGATCGGACAAGGGTGGTCCCACAGCTCCGGGGAAGATGGCTCTGGAAAGGACGGCTCCTCCCAACCCTGACCCTCATCCTGAGGTGCCCGCGTCAGCGGGCCTCGAAGGATCTTCCAGCGCCCGCGCGGCTTCTGGAGGATCCTTCGAGGCTGCTCCGCAGCCCCTCAGGATGAGGGGCAGGGTTGGAAACAGCCGCAATTGTCGAAGGGGCGAGCCGTAGCACGCACCCGTCATCGGCGCAGCAACACCCGTCACCGCTTCCGCTGCCCGCCGGAGGCGCTTACATGGCCGGCATGGCCCTCTCGTCGGAAGAAATCGAACGCTACGCCCGCCACCTCGTCCTGCGCGAGGTGGGCGGCCCGGGACAGGCCCGGCTGAAGGCCGGGCGCGTGCTTGTCATCGGCGCGGGCGGGCTCGGAGCGCCGCTGATCCAGTATCTCGCCGCCGCCGGCATCGGCACGATCGGCATCGTCGACGACGACACGGTCTCGCTGTCGAACCTGCAGCGGCAGGTCATCCACGGCACGCCGGATGTCGGCCGGCCGAAGGTCGAGAGCGCCGCGGACGCCGTCGGTCGGCTCAACCCGCATGTGCGGGTCGAGACCCATGCCCTCCGGCTGAATCCGGAGAACGCGCCGGCCCTCCTCGCGGGCTACGACCTCGTCGCCGACGGCTCCGACAATTTCTCCACCCGCTACGCCGTCTCGGACGCCTGCTTCCACGCGAAGAAGCCGCTGGTGACGGCCGCGCTCGGGGCCTTCGACGGCTCGCTCACGACGATCCGTGCCCACGAGACCGGCCCGACGGGCGAGCCGAACCCGACCTATCGCTGCCTGTTCCCGAGCCCGCCGCCGCCGGGCAGCGTCGCCCCCTGCGCCGAGGCCGGGGTGCTCGGGGCGCTGGCCGGCGTCATGGGCTCGCTGATGGCGATGGAGGTGATCCGGGCGCTGGCCGATTTCGGCGAGCCCCTGGTCGGGCGCCTGCTGATGGTCGATGCCCGCTCGATGCGCTTCGAGACCCTGGCCTATGCCTGGGATCCGGAGAATCCGCTGAACGGCGCCAGGGTCAGGACAGACCCGGAAGCCGTGCCGGCGGGGCTCCCGCCTCGGCTGCGTTGAGGCAGCACTTCTTGTACTTCTTGCCCGAGCCGCAGGGGCAGGGATCGTTGCGGCCGACATCCTTGAACGGGTTCGTGATCGGCTGGCCGTAGGATTCCGCGGTCCAGGCCAGCGCGGTCACCGGGTCGTCGAGATAGCTGTAGCGGTGGGCGTCGAAGGCGCCGAGATCCGGCGGCACGGCGCTGGCCTGCCTGAGCGCCTTGCGGAACCACGGCAGGTCGCTGAACTCGTCGGTGATGCGCCCGTCCCGCCGGGCCGCCTCCACCCGCGGGGCGAGGCCGGTCAGCCCGAGATAGGCGATCGCCTCCTCCCAGCCCATCCAGGCCGGCGCCTCCTCCACCGCCGCGCGGGCCTCGTCGAAGCGCACCAGCAGCGCCTCTGCCTCGGCGAGCGGAATTCGCCCCTGGCGCGTCAGGATCCCCAGCGCATTGAAGGCCGAATTGCGCAGGAAGTCGTCGGCGGTGCTGTCGAGGATCAGCCGGGCGAGCGAAGCGGTGTCGCCGTCGAAGGTCGAGGCGATCACCGCCGGCAGGGTCTCGGTCGCCGCGTCGCCGAGAAGGCCGTCGACCGCCTCGCCGTCCTGGCGCATCAGGCGCATCAGGAGCGGGAAGATGCGGGTGTCGCGGGCCGCCGCCAGGGCGTGCAGACCCCAGAACAGCAGGTTGGTCTCCTCGTCCTCGACCGCATCGGCATCCTCCGCCGCCCGCTCGAGAAGCGCGAGCACCGGCTCGGCGACCGCCTCGGGATCCCGGGCGGCGCGCCTCAGCGCCTCGGCCGGAAGATGATTCTCTTCCCTCAGAACGGCGACGAGATCCGCGTCCATGGCCCTGCCTCCCGCGATCACGAACGGAGCGTTGCCCCGGTCTTCTTGCCCACCTCGGCGACGATCTTGGCGCTCACCGCCTCGATTTCGGCATCGGTGAGCGTGCGCTCGGAGGGCTGCAGCCGCACCGCGACCGCGACCGACTTCGAGCCCTCCGGAATGCCGGCGCCCTCGTAGAGGTCGAACACCTCGATGCCGGTGATCATCTTGCGCTCGGCGCCCTGGGCCGCCTTCAGGATGTCGGCGGCGGGCACGTCGCGGGGGACGACGAAGGCGAAGTCGCGGGAGATCGCCTGGAGGTCGGAGAGCGCGAGCGCCGGCTTCGCCTTGGTCGGCCGGTGGCGCGGCAGCGGCAGGGCGTCGAGGGTGATCTCGAAGGCCACCAGCGTACCCTTGAGGTCCATCGCCTTCAGCAGCCGCGGATGCAGCTCGCCGAAATGCCCGACCACGTTCTTCGGCCCGAACTGCAGCGTGCCCGAGCGGCCGGGATGCAGCCAGTCGGGGCCGCCGGCCACGATCTGGAGCCCGCCGGTCGGCACGCCGAGGGCCGCGAGCAGCGCCAGCGCGTCGGCCTTGGCCTCGAACGCATCGACGGTCTCCGCCGCGCCGCTCCAGTGGCGTCCGGCGCCGGCATGCCGCGCCGTGCCGCGGCGCAGGCCGGTGGCGCGCAGGGACTGGCCCTCCGGCTCGTCGCTGGCGAAGCACTGGCCGACCTCGAACAGCGCGGTGTCGGGGAAGCCGCGGTCGGCGTTGCGCTGCGCCGCCCGCAGCAGGCCGGGCACGAGGCTCGGGCGCATGTCGGAGAGGTCGGCGGCGATGGGGTTGGCAAGCGCCAGATCCGGCTTGCCGCCGCCGAACAGCCGCGCATCCTCGTGCGGGATGAAGGAGTAGGTCACCGCCTCCAGCATGCCGCGGCCCGCCAGCGCCCGCTTGGCGAGGCGCCCGCGCCGCTGCAGCACGGTCAGCATCGGCTCGACCGCGACGGTCTCGATCCGCGGCAGCGGCTTCGGCTCGATCCGGTCGAGGCCGGCGATGCGCACGATCTCCTCGACGAGGTCGGCCTTGCCCTCCACGTCCGGTCGCCAGGACGGCGGCAGCACTTTTACGCGATCACCCGAGCCGGAGATGTGGAAGCCGAGGGATTCCAGCGTCACCTTCATCTCGGCCCGCGACAGCTCGATGCCGGCGAGGCGCCGCACCTCGGTCCAGGGGAAGTCGATGACGTGGGAGAGTTCCGGCACCTCGCCGGCGATGGTGGCCTGGCTCGGCGAGCCGCCGCAGAGATCGACCATGAGGCGCGTGGCGAGGTCGAGCCCCGGCAGGGCGAAGGCCGGATCGACGCCGCGCTCGAAGCGGTAGCGGGCATCGGTGATGATGCCGAGGCGCCGGCCGGTGCGGGCGATGTTGCGCGGATCCCAGAGCGCCGATTCGATCAGCACGTCGGTGGTGGTCTCGTCGCAGCCCGAGGCCTCGCCGCCCATGATGCCGCCGATCGACTCGACACCGTTGGCGTCGGCGATGACCACCGTGTCCGAATCGAGCCGGTAGGTCTTGCCGTCGAGCGCCACGAGGCTCTCGCCCTCCTCGGCCCGGCGCACGGTGAGTCCGCCCGCGACCTTCTTCGCGTCGAACACGTGCAGTGGCCGGCCGCGGTCGAAGGTCATGTAGTTGGTGATGTCGACCAGCGCGTTGATCGGGCGCAGGCCGATCGCCCGCAGGCGCTTCTGCATCCATTCGGGCGAGGGACCGTTCTTGACGCCACGCACGAGGCGGAGGGCGAAGAGCGGGCAGAGGCCGCGGTCATGCGCGTCGAACTGCAGCGTGACGGAGGTCGGGCAGGCGCCTTCGCCACGCACCGGCGGCATCGGCTCGCGCTTGAGAGTGCCGATGCCGGTGGCGGCGAGATCGCGGGCGATGCCGTGGATCGAGGCGCAGTCCGAGCGGTTCGGCGTCAGGTTGATCTCGATCACCGGGTCGTCGAGCCCGGCCCAGACGGCGTAGGGCGTGCCGACCGGCGCGTCGGCAGGCAGGTCGAGGATGCCGTCATGGTTCTCGCTGAGGCCCAGCTCCGCCCCGGAGCAGAGCATGCCGCGGCTCTCGACGCCCCGGATCGTGCCGACCGAGAGGGTGATGTCCTTGCCCGGCACGTAGGT
Organism: Methylorubrum populi; assembly: GCF_002355515.1. NCBI lineage: Bacteria > Pseudomonadati > Pseudomonadota > Alphaproteobacteria > Hyphomicrobiales > Methylobacteriaceae > Methylorubrum > Methylorubrum populi. The sequence goes on from NZ_AP014809.1 coordinate 1,851,495, forward strand.
GCCGGGGGGCGCGAAGACCGAGAGCATACCGGTGCGCGCGTTCGGCGCGCCGCACACAACCTGGAGCGGCTGGCCGTCGCCGGCATCGACCTGGCAGACCCGAAGGCGGTCGGCATTGGGGTGCTGCTCGGCCGAGATCACCCGGGCGATGACGTAGGGACGGAGCGCGGCGGCCTTGTCCTCGACGCCTTCGACCTCGAGGCCGATCCGCGTCAGCGTCTCGCTGATCGCGTCGAGCGAGGCCTCGGTGTCGAGGTGGTCCTTGAGCCAGGAGAGGGTGAATTTCATCTCAGAACATCCTCGCGGCCGCCGGAGCGGGCCGGGCCGGGATCGAAGGTCGGGGCGGCAGGGCTCAGGCGGTCAGCCCGCCGACGAGGCTCGGCACGTCGATCGGCCGGAAGCCGTAATGCTCCAGCCAGCGCACGTCGGCCTCGAAGAAGGGGCGAAGGTCCGGCATGCCGTATTTCAGCATGGCGAGGCGGTCGATGCCCATGCCGAAGGCGAAGCCCTGGACCTGATCCGGATCGAGCCCGCCGCTGCGCAGCACGTTCGGATGGACCATGCCGCAGCCGAGGATCTCCAGCCAGTCGGTGCCCTCGCCGAAGCGCAGCTCGCCGCCCTTTCGCGAGCACTGGATATCGACCTCGGCCGAGGGCTCGGTGAAGGGGAAGAACGAGGGGCGGAAGCGCATGGTCACCGCCTCGACCTCGAAGAAGGCGCGGCAGAACGATTCCAGCACCCATTTGAGATTGGCGATGTTGGCCGAGCGGTCGATGACGAGGCCCTCGACCTGATGGAACATCGGGGTGTGGGTCTGGTCGGAATCGTGCCGGTAGGTGCGGCCGGGCATGATCACGCGGATCGGCGGCTGCTTGGCCCGCATGGTGCGGACCTGAACCGGCGAGGTGTGGGTGCGCAGGAGCTTCCTCCGCCCGAGATGGTCGGGGGCGAGGAAGAAGGTGTCGTGCATCTCCCGCGCCGGATGGCCTTCGGGGAAGTTGAGCGCGGTGAAGTTCAGCTCGTCGGTCTCGATGTCGGGCCCTTCCGCCACCGAGAAGCCGAGATCGGCGAAGATCGCGGTGATCTCCTCGATCACTTGGCTGATCGGGTGGATGCGGCCGCGGATCTCCGGCGCCTCGCGCAAGGGGAGCGTCACGTCGATCCGCTCGGCGGCGAGCCGCGCATCGAGGGCGGCCTGGGCCAGCGCCTCGCGCTTCTCGGCGATGGCGCCCTGCACCCGGTCGCGCAGGCCGTTGATGAGGGGGCCGCGCTCCTTGCGCTCCTCGGGCGTCATCGTGCCGAGCGTCTTGAGCAGCTCCGAGACGCTGCCCTTCTTGCCCAGCGCCGACACGCGCAGGGCCTCGAGCCCCGTCTCGTCCCCGGCCCGCTCGACCTGTCCGAGAAGATCGCGTTCGAGAGCGTCGAGATCCATCACCGCTGTCCTTGAAGGTCGCCGGAGTACTGCTTCGGGGCTGCTTTTGCGCGTCGCCGCGCAGCGCGCAAGCACCCGGAAAACAAGAAGGCGCGGCGCTTGCCGCGCCGCGCCTTGTCAAAACGTCGGTCCGCCGGGTGGCGGAGCGATCAGGCGGCCTTCGGCAGGGCCGACTTCGCCTTCTCGACCACCGCCGCGAAGGCGGCCGGCTCGTGGATGGCGAGCTCGGAGAGGGCCTTGCGGTCCACCTCGATGCCCGACTTGGCGAGGGCATTGATGAAGCGGGAATAGGTCAGGCCGTGCTCGCGCACCGCCGCGTTGAGCCGCTGGATCCAGAGGGCGCGGAAGGTGCGCTTCTTGTTCTTGCGGTCGCGGTAGGCGTACTGCAGACCCTTCTCCACCGCCTGCTTGGCGATGCGGATCGTATTCTTGCGCCGGCCGTAATAGCCCTTGGCGGCCTTCAGAACCTTCTTGTGCTTCGCGTGACTGGTCACGCCGCGCTTGACGCGGGCCATGGGAGATCTCCTGGAACTTTAAGACAAAAACAGATCGCGAGGGGTGGAAGGACTTACCGCTGGTTCGGCAGGAAGTACTTCTTCACGTTGGCGGCATCGCCCTCGAACAGGGTCGTGGTGCCGCGCAGGTTGCGGATCTGCTTGTTGGTCCGCTTGATCATCCCGTGGCGCTTGCCGGCCTGGGCGTAGACCACCTTGCCGGTGCCGGTAACCTTGAAGCGCTTCTTGGCGCCCGACTTCGTCTTCAGCTTGGGCATTTGGCTCTCCTGAAACGCGACAGCGATCCGACCGGCGGCCGGCACTTCGCGCTTGAATGCTGCTGGAGCAACGGGAACCGCCACGGCAGCCCTGATCGGCCGGGCGGTTCAACGCGGGCGGCTTATGGCAGAAACTTTTCGCGGTTTCAATCAACCGATCCGCGCGACCGGTCCGCGGACAGGTTCTTGCATGGGGCCGGCGGTGTCCGGTGAACCCTCGTCCCCCCGGCAGCTCTATGGATTCGCCCCTGTGGAAAGCCGGCATTCGGTGGGGTTGCAAAGATTGCCGCTCGCCCCAGTCCCGCGGCGGAACCATAAACCTTGGCTGTCTGTTTCGTTCATGTCCCGCTCAGGCCGCGTCCCCCATTAGTCTCTCCAACATTCCTATTTCCTGTCACAGGAGACGTCTTCGTGCGCATTGCCCAGGTTGCCCCGCTCGCGGAAGCCGTGCCGCCGAAGTTCTATGGCGGCACCGAGCGTGTCGTTTCGTGGATTACGGAAGAACTCGTCCGCCAGGGTCACGACGTGACCCTGTTCGCGAGCGGTGATTCCCAGACTTCGGCGAAGCTCGCCGCCTGCCATCCGGAGGGCCTGCGCCTTCTCGGCTACCGCGATCACACCGCGGGCCACCTCGCCATGCTGCACCACGTGCATCGCCGGGCGCACGAGTTCGATGTGATCCACTTCCACATCGATCTTCTGCAGTACCCGATGTTCGAGGACCTGTACCACAAGTGCCTGACGACCATGCACGGTCGCCTGGACGTGCCGGACTTCATGCCGGTCTACAACACGTTCACGGGCATGCCGCTGGTCTCGATCTCGGACAACCAGCGCGAGCCGATGCCGGAAAGCTCCAACTGGCTGGCCACGATCCATCACGGCCTGCCGAAGGAGAACTGCCCGTACTATCCGGATGCCAAGGGCGGCTACCTCGCCTTCCTCGGCCGCATCTCGCCCGAGAAGCGCCCCGACCGCGCGATCGAGATGGCGATCCGCTCCGGCATCCCGCTGAAGATCGCCGCCAAGGTCGACAAGGCGGACCAGGAGTACTGGGACGAGACGATCGAGCCGATGATCCACCACCCGCTGGTGGAGTATATCGGCGAGATCAACGAGGAGCAGAAGAAGGACTTCCTCGGCAACGCCCTGGCGCTCGCCTTCCCGATCGATTGGCCGGAGCCCTTCGGCCTCGTGATGATCGAGGCGATGTCGGCGGGGACGCCGGTGATCGCCTTCGGCAACGGCTCGGTGCCGGAAGTCATCAAGGACGGCGTCTCGGGCTTCATCGTCAACTCGATGGATGAGGCGGTCGAGGCCTGCCGCCGGGTCAAGGATCTGCCGCGCGCCGGCGTCCGCGCCCATTTCGAGGGCCGCTTCACCGCCGAGGTCATGGTCCGCAAGTATGTCTCGGCCTACGAGCAGCTCCTGGCCGGCCAGGGAAACGTGATCAAGATGCCTGCCGCCGGCGCCTTCTCGCCCCAGTACGGTGAGCTGAACGGTTCGGCCCACGGCCCGATCCACGTCGCCGCGATGCCGGCCTGAGAGGGTTAACGGAAACTCTTTCCCGGCCCCTCGCCGGGGCGGGGAGAGCGCCTAACTGAACGGGTCCGACAGGGCCGCCGGTTGCCTCGGGGCAGCCGGCGGCCTTCGATTTGCGAGGGTGACCTCGCCCGCATCGGATCAACGGCAAAAAGGCGCTTCGCATGGCGGCACAGGACGACGCAGCCCATCTCCACGCCGACACGTCCGAGGAGCGGACGGCCTCGAAACTCGGCCTGCTCGACGCCGACGAGAACCTGCCGCAATACCATATCGAGGCGCAGGCGTCCCTGGTGGAGCGCCCCTTGCGCGCCCTCAAATACGGCGAGGCCTTCGCCGTCCTCGACAGCTACGGCGACATCGGCTGGTATCCCGGGCCGGAGGGCCTCTACTTCCAGGACACCCGCTACCTCTCGCGCCTCGCGCTGACGATCGAGGACGAGCGGCCGATGATGCTGTCCTCGTCCATTCAGGACGATAATGGGGCGCTCAGCGTCGATCTCACCACCCCCGACATCCGGCTCGATGCGGGCGACGAGACGGCGATTCCCCGCGAGCTGATCGCCATCGAGCGCACCAAGTTCCTGTTCAAGGGCGCCTGCTACGACCGTATCGGCCTGCGCAACTACGACACCCGCCGCCGCCGCCTGCGCATCGGCGTCACCTTCGACGCCGATTACCGTGACCTGTTCGAGGTCCGCGGCTCCGACCGGACGAACCGCGGCAGGCGCACGGTAGAGCGCCGCAGCGAGACCGAGGTGCAGTTCCGCTACGCCGGCCTCGACGAGATCGTGCGCACCACCTCGGTGCATTTCGGGCCGACGCCGCGGACGCTGGAGCCGGGCAAGGCCGAGTTCGTGGTCGAGCTCGAGCCCGGGGCCAACACCTCGCTGTTCATCCGCGTCGTGTGCCAGTCGCACCGCGCCTATACCAGCGCGCCGGGGCCCGAGCGGGCGGGCGAGGCCGCCGCGCTCGCCCTGTCGCGCGCCGCCGGCAGCCTCGCCGAGCAGCCGGACCGGCACCTGAGCGAGGGCCGCATCTTCGCCCGCGCCTACCGCGACAACCGCCGCGACCAGCGCCAGATCACGGCGGGCATCACCACGATCATCTCCTCGAACGACCAGTTCAACGAGGGGCTCTGCCGGGCCACCGCCGACCTCTACATGCTGGCGACCCGGACGCAGGAGGGCATCTACCCCTTCGCCGGCATCCCCTGGTACTCCACGGTGTTCGGCCGCGACGGCATCATCACCGCGATGATGGCGCTCTGGATCGATCCGAATTTCGGCAAGGGCGTGCTGCGCTTCCTCGCCGCGACCCAGGCCAAGGAGGTCGACCCGGCCGCCGACGCCCAGCCCGGCAAGGTGCTCCACGAGACCCGCCGCGGCGAGATGGCGATGCTCGGCGAGGTGCCCTTCCGCCACTATTACGGCACCATCGACGGCACGCCGCTCTTCGTGATGCTGGCGTCGCAGTATTACGAGGTCACCGGCGATCTCGATACGATCCGCGCGATCTGGCCGCAGCTCAAGCTGGCGCTCGACTGGATCGACACCTACGGCGACCGCGACGGCGACGGGTTCGTCGAATATGCCCGCGAGACCGAGCAGGGTCTGGCCAACCAGGGCTGGAAGGACAGCCACGACTCGATCTTCCACGCCGACGGCGCCATGGCCAAGGGGCCGATCGCCCTGTGCGAGGTTCAGGGCTACGTCTACGCCGCCAAGCGCGGCGCCGCCCGGCTCGCGAGCCTCCTCGGCGAGGACGACCTCTCGGTCCGCCTGACCGGCCAGGCCAACACCCTTCGCGAAAACTTCGACCGGGCGTTCTGGTGCGAGGCCATCGGCACCTACGCGCTCGCCCTCGACGGCGCCAAGCGGCAATGCGCCGTGCGCTCCTCCAATACCGGCCACGCCCTGTTCACCGACATCGCCTTGCCGGAGCGGGCCCCGCGGGTCGCGGCGCAGCTCCTGTCCAACGACGGCTTCAACGGCTGGGGCATCCGCACCATCGCCAAGGGCGAGGCGCGCTACAACCCGATGTCCTACCACAACGGCTCGATCTGGCCGCACGACAACGCGATCTGCGCCCTCGGGCTCGCCCGCTACGGCCTCAAGGAGGAGGCGGCGCAGGTGTTCCAGGGGATGTTCGAGACGAGCCTGTACTACGACCAGAAGCGGCTGCCGGAGCTGTTCTGCGGCTTCATGCGGCGGCGCCAGCGCGGTCCCGTGAGCTACCCCGTGGCCTGCTCGCCGCAGGCCTGGGCGGCGGCGGCCCCCTTCGCCTTCCTGGCGGCCTGCCTCGGGCTCGAGATCGACCATGCCCGCAACCGGATCCGCTTCCGCAACCCGATCCTGCCGCGCTTCCTCGAAGCGGTGGAGCTGTTCAACCTCAAGCTCGGCCCCTCGCGGGTCGACATCCGCCTGCACCGCCACGGAAGCGACGTGACGGTCGCGGTGACACGGCGCACCGGCGACGTGCAGATCTCGATGCTGAAGTAGAGTTTTCGATCCCTGCCGGCCGGCCCCTCCTCCAGGGCTGCCGACAGGGATTTCCCGTCGCAAACGAAAAATGCGCCGCCCCCGCGAGGGAGCAGCGCATTCGCAGACGAGCCTTTTTCCGCGGGACCGCGGAAATGTCGGAACGTGTTTAGCGCGGCGCCAGGATCATGATCATCTGGCGGCCTTCGAGCATCGGTTCGCTCTCGACCTTGGCGATCTCCTGGGTCTCCTGCTTCACGCGCTCCAGGAGGCGCAGCCCGATATCCTGGTGCGCGATCTCGCGGCCGCGGAAGCGGAGGGTGACCTTGACCTTGTCGCCTTCCTCGAAGAACCGCTGCACGGCCTTCATCTTCACGTCGTAATCGTGCTTGTCGATGCCGGGGCGGAGCTTGATCTCCTTCACCTCGACCGTCTTCTGCCTCTTGCGGGCCTCGTTCTGCTTCTTCTGTTCGTTGAAGCGGAAGCGCCCGTAATCGAGGAACTTGCAGACGGGAGGGACCGAGTTCGGCGCGATCTCGACGAGGTCGAGGCCAACCTCTTCAGCCATGGCCAGCGCGTCGAAGAAGGGCACGACACCCCGGTTCTGTCCGTCCTGGTCGATGAGCTGGACGTCGCGGACGCCGCGGATGTCCCGGTTTGCGCGCGGCCCGTCCTTCTGCGGGGCCGGCATGGCTCTCATTGGTCTGCGAATGGCTCAGTTCTCCTGTATCAACGACAAAACGGCAGCCTGAGAGCCACCGCGTCTGGCGAGCCCCGGCCACCGATTGATCCGGCTCGGCCGGACGGCACTAACTTGGCAAATCTTCTTGCCGAGTCAACTCGTGGGACTGATTTCGGTTCACCCCTGTCACGTTTTCGCCCGGTTCAGAAGATCCGCGTAGACGCTCAGGGTGCTCTCGATCATGCGGTCGAGGGAAAAATTCGCCTCGACATGGGCCTGCGCCCGCCGCGCCAGGGCGTCGCGGGCGCTGGCGCCCAGCGACAACGCCTCCTTCACCGCCTCGGCGAGCGCCGCCGCGTCGCCCGGCGGCACCCGCCAGCCGGTGCGCTGGCCGGGCTCGACATCGGGGGGCGCCAGCACCGTCTCCGGCACGGCGCCGAGATCGGAGACGACGACCGGAATGCCGAGCGCCTGCGCCTCCACCGCCGAGCGCCCGAACGCCTCCGGCTCCACCGAGGGCACGGCGACGACCGAGGCCGCGCGGAAGGCCGCCGGCATGTCGGCGCAGTGCCCCACCCGGCGCACGATGCCCGTCAGGTTGCGCGCCTCGACCAGCGCGTCGAGTTCGCGCTCGTAGGCGCTGCGCCCCTGCGGATCGCCCGCGAGCACCACGGCGATATCCGTCACGCCGAGGTCGCGCAGGCGGGCGGCGGCCTCGATCAGGACGCGCTGGCCCTTCCAGGCGGTGAGCCGGGCGGCGAGCAGCACGACCCGCTCGTGCGGCGCCACGTTCCAGGCCCGGCGCAGGCTCTCGACCCGGGCGGCCGAGACCGCAGAGGGCGTGAACGCCGCCAGATCCGTCCCGCGGTGGATCACCGTGATCCGGCCGCCGGCCTGGTCGGGATGGGTCCGGCGGATCAGGTCGGCGGTGTAGTGCGAGTTGGCGATCACGACGTCGCCCCGCGCCATCACCGAATTGTAGAGCACCTTGACGCTGGTCCGGCCCGAATAGCTGCCGTGATAGGTCGTCACGAAGGGCAGCTTCAGCCGGCGCGCCGCGCCGAGCGCGACCCAGGCCGGAGCGCGGGAACGGGCGTGCAGGATCTGCACGCCCTCCCGGCGGCAGAGCCGGGCGAGGCGCTCGACGTTGAGCGCCATGGCGAAGGGGTTCTTGGTGTTGGCCGGGAACGGCACCCAGATCCCGCCCTTGGCCTGCAATTCGCCGACGAGCCGGCCGCCCTCCGTCGCCACCAGCGGCCGCGCACCGGCCTCGGCCAGCGCCGCCGCCACATCGACGGTGGTGCGCTCGGCACCCCCCGCCTCCAGGGCCGGGATGATCTGCAGCACCGTGACGCCCGCCAGCGGCGAGGTCTCGGAGAGTTGCACCGGGCCGCCCGACAGGCTGCCTCCGTTCATCGCGTCACCCGAGGCGGGACGGTCGCTTGAAACTGGGTCATGGGATAAGGATCGTCCCGCGGCTTTACGGTTCGGTAAACGAAGCGTCGTCGACTTGTTTCGGAATCACAGGATTTTCCGCACCCGTGACCCAACCCTTTCCGGAAACCTCACAGGGCGAAGGGCCCGCCGCGACGCTCGATGTCGGAGGACCCTCCCCGCGCCGGCTGGCGGTGCGGGTGCGGGAGGGCGAGGGACCGCCCGTGGTCTGGCTCGGCGGCTTTCGCTCCGACATGCGGGCCACGAAGGCCGCCGCCCTCGATGACTGGGCGGCGCAGAGCGGCCGGCGGATGGTGCGGTTCGACTATTCCGGGCACGGCGAGTCGCAGGGGCGCTTCGAGGACGGCACGATCTCCGACTGGCTCGCGGATGCTTGCGCCGTCATCGACCGCTACGCGGACGAAGCGCCGATCCTCGTCGGCTCCTCCATGGGCGGCTGGATCGCCTGCCTCGTTGCCCGCGAGCGGGCGCGGCGCGGGGCACGGGTCGGCGGGATGGTGCTGATCGCGCCCGCCCTCGATTTCACCGAGGCGCTGATGTGGGAGGCCTTCCCGCCGGAGGTCCGGCGGACCCTGGAGCGCGACGGCGTGTGGTATCGCGCGACGCCCTACGCCCCCGAGCCCGACCCGATCCGCATGGCGTTGATCGAGGACGGGCGGCGCCACCTGCTGCTCGATGCGCCGCTGGAGCCCGGCTGTCCGGTCCACATCCTTCAGGGCATGGCCGATCCGGACGTGCCCTACGCCCACGCCCTGCGCATTCTGGATCGCCTGCCGGCGCAGGGCGCGAGGCTGACGCTGATCAAGGACGGCGACCACCGCCTGTCGCGGCCCGAGGATATCGACCTCCTCGTGCGCACGGTCGCGGCGATGGCCTGAAGCGCCTCCCCGCCCTGCGGCGGGGACGCGTCTCAAGTGCAGGTGCCGAGCAGGCTCAGTGCAGGCTCACCGGGTAGAGCTGGTGGGCCATGGCGTTCGCCACGGCGACCTCGCGGGAATCGGTGAGCAGGATCGGCGCGCCGCTCGCCGAGAGCAGGGCGAACAGGTCGAGGCCGGGGCCCATCTCGGGCGCCTGCGGGAACAGGCTGCGCACCTCGTCCGAGCGGATCGGCCGGACATAGGCGATATGTCCTTCACCGAGCGCTGCGAACTCCGCCGGGTCGATGGCGGGCGTGGCGGTCGTGTCGATAGTCAGGTCGGTCGTGGTGACGTCGGTCATGAAGGCCCTCCTTCCGAGGCAGAGCGTTGAGTCGGATATGGTCCCGCGGATCGGCGGCGACAAATCCGGTTGGGGGCGAGGTTCGGGTGACGGCCGGGCGCGGCCTGCGATGCATCGACGCGGCGATGGGCACGCAGCGCCCGCCCGACGGCCGCTGGGACCCGTTCAAGAGTCCTGATCATGGGTCCTTGGCATCACGGGTCCTTGGCGGCGATCGCGATCTTGCGCACGATGCGCTCCGGCTCCGGGCGCGCGAGATCGATCGACAGCAGGCCGTTCGACAATTCCGCCCCCAGCACCTCCATGCCGTCGGCAAGGAGGAAGGCCCGCTGGAACTGCCGCGCGGCGATGCCGCGATGCAGGAATTGGCGTGCCTTGTCGTCGACCTGCCGGCCGCGCACGACCAGTTGATTCTCCTCGAGGGAAACGTCGAGCTGGTCCTGCGTAAACCCGGCCACCGCCAGCGTAATGCGCAAGCGTTCCGGCTCGCGCTCGCTGCGGGTGATGCGTTCGATGTTGTAGGGCGGGTAACCGTCGCTCGCGGCCTTGGAGACACGATCGAGTGCCTGCTCGATCTCGTCGAAGCCGAGCAGGAACGGATACCCGAACGGGGACGGCCGCGTCATCGTCACTCAAACCTCCGGCAAGGCCCTGGGGATCAATCGGCATCGATCCCTTGGCGGCACCTTGCGGTTTCGAGCCCGCCTCGCGGCAGCGCTCTTGAGACGGGATATGGAAAGCGCAACAGCGCCGATCAAGAGCGCGGTGGCGCGTCCGACCCACCGCCGGCGCAGAGGGGGCGGGACAAATCGGCAATCTGCCACGGGACTGATAGGAAACGACGTCCGACCGGAGCCGCTTTCTCCAATAGTTTGGAATTGCTCTGAAATTCTTTGCAAACCTTGATCAACACCCTGCTTGTCGGATAGGCACGCCCACAAACGTACCGGAAACGTACACGGTGCTGTGGGGAGCACCGGGCGTCACCTTTGCTGTATCCGCATATCGCTACGCGGCCGGACACCGCCTCGCGGTGACCCGGTGCCCGCGGACGGCGCTTATCGGCGCCGCGGAAGTTCCGACGGCAGACATTGTCGCGGGATAGCGCCGTCCGTGAGCCCCCGTTCGGGTCTTCGGGCAGCGATCCGCGCCGGAGGTCCGGACCGGTGCGAGAGTGAAGGAGATGAGATCGTCGTGATTCAGGGAGGCTGGGGAATGGGGCGTGAAATGCCGGAATGCGGTGGAATCGGGGGGCGCCTCTTGGCAGGCCTCGCCCTCGTTGCGGCCCTGACGGCCGCCTTCCCTTCCGCGATCCCGGCCGCGATGGCGCAGGACGCGGCACCGGAGGCCCGATCGGCGGCCAGTCCGGCGGTCAAGTCGGATGCCCCGCCCCTGAAGATCGAACTGAACCGGCTCGAGCCCGCAGGCGAGGCCTGCCGCACCTACATGCTCGTCGACAACAGCCGCGGCCCCGCGCTGAAGTCGCTCAAGGTCGACCTGTTCGCCTTCGATACCGAGGGCGTCGCCCAGAAGCGCCTCGCCGTGGAGCTGGGCCCGGTTCAGGAGAAGAAGACCGTGGTCCGGCTCTTCGACTTTGCCGGCCTCGCCTGCCCGAAGGTCGGCCGCCTGCTGCTCAACGACGTGCTCGCCTGCGAGGGCGGCGACGCCACCCGCGAGACCTGCCTGGAGCGGATCGAGCCCACCAGCAAGACATCGGCCGCCTTCGATCGCTGAAGCCGGCCACGTCCGTCCCGCCGGCCCGGCCGGTGCGGCGGACGATCACAGGAGCCACGAGGAGTCACACATGGATCCGACGTCCGTGCCCGCCGAGGCGGTCGCTACAGCCCACGACATGTCGTTCATCGGCCTGTTTCTTCAGGCCGACCCGATCGTCAAGAGCGTGATGATCCTGCTCGTGGTGGCCTCGCTCGCCTGCTGGACCGTCGTGTTCGAGAAGCTCGTGCGCCTCTCGGCCGCCAAACGGCAGGCCAAGGCCTTCGAGGCGATGGTCCGCTCCGAGGGCACCATCGATACGGGGCAGAAGGGCATTGCCGGCCACGTGGTCAAGGCGGGCCTCGACGCGTGGCGCGACCAGGATTCCAGCGAGAGCCGGGCCGAGCGCCGCGAGCGCATCGAGCGGGCGATGAAGGGCGCGCTCGGCGTCGAGGTGAAGCGTCTCCAGGCCGGCCTATCGCTCCTGGCGACCTCGGGCTCCACCGCCCCCTTCGTCGGCCTGTTCGGCACGGTCTGGGGCATCATGAACTCGTTCTCCTCGATCGCGAAGAGCCAGGACACCAGCCTCGCGGTGGTGGCCCCCGGCATCGCCGAGGCGCTGTTCGCCACCGCCATCGGCCTCGTCGTCGCGATCCCGGCGGTGATGGCCTACAACAAGCTCTCCGGTGACGTCGCCCGCATCCAGTCGGGCTTCGTCTCCTGCATCGCGGTGCTCGGCAACCGCCTCGCCCGCGACCGCGGTCCCCACGCCCGGGCCGCGGCGGCCGAGTAGCTCCATCCTTCGCTGAACCCAGAAACCTTCGCGGCGCCTGCTGAAAGCCCGGCAGGCCGCCGCCGACACCCGGGAGGGCGAAGCCATGGCCATGGGAACCGCTCGTTCGGCGAGCGACGACGAGGACGGCCTCGACGCGACGCCGATGTCCGAGATCAACGTCACGCCGATGGTCGACGTGATGCTGGTGCTGCTGATCATCTTCATGGTCGCGGCGCCGCTGATGACGACGGGCGTGCCGGTGCAGCTGCCGAAGACGACCGCCGCCAAGGTGGCGCAGTCGCAGAAGCCGCTCGAAGTCTCCATCGACAAGGACGGCAATCCGTTCATCGCCAAGGACGGCTTCACGCCGGAGACGATCCTGCCGCGGCTGAAGCAGCTCAAGGCGGAGAACCCGGATCAGGTCGTGCTCGTGCGCGGCGACCGGGACGTGCCCTACGGCAAGATCATGGAGGTGATGGGCCTCGTCGGCCAGGCGGGCTTCACCAAGGTCTCGCTGATCGCCCAGTCGGGCGGCGGCGCGCCGGCCGCAGGAACCGCCCGTTAAGCCGATGGCCGCTCCCAAGCCCGCCCCGAGCAAGCCTGCCCCGAGGGCCGCTGCCATGCCGACGATGCCGGCTTCGATGCCCGCTCCCCTGCCCGGTCCGACGGGTCACGGGCTTCCCTCGGGACCGTCCGAGGGAGGCGGCCAGGGCCGCCTCGCGGCCGCCTTCGCCCTGGCCCTGGCCCTGCACGCCGCGGGACTGCTCGGCATCGCCTACCTGCGCCTGACGCCGCCCTCGCCGCCGGGGGACCAGGAGATCACGATCGATCTCGCGCCGCAGATGATGGAGGCCGAGACCCAGGCACCCGCCGAAACCCAGCGCTCGGAAGCCATCCCCGAGGAGGCGAAGCCCGAGGGCGAGCCGGAGACGGTCGAGCCGGTCGAGACGCCGGAGGCGGTGCAGCCGCCCCCGCCCACCGAGATGACGCAGGTGATGCCGGAGGAGGCGGAGCCGCCGCCTCCGCCGCCGGAGGCCGTTGCCGAGGTTCCGCCCGACACGCCGCCCCCGCCGCCGGAGGAGCAGATCATCGCCTCCGAGGCGCCGGAAGCGGAGCCGCTGGCGCCGCCCCCGCCCGTGGTCGCGAAGACCGAGCCGCCCAAGCCGGATCCCAAAATCGAGGAGCGCCGCAAGGCCGCGCTGGAGAAGAAGCGCGAGGCCGAGCGCGAGGCGCGCCGCAAGGAGATCCTGGAGAAGAAGCGCGAGGAGGCCCAGAAGGAGGCGCGGATCAAGGCGGCCAAGGCCAAGGCCGAGCGCGACGCCGCCCGGCGCGCCCAGGCCGCGCAGGCCGGCAATGCGCAGCGCAACTCCGCCGCGACCTCGCGTCAGAGCGCGACGGGATCGTCCGCCTCGGCCAGCGACCCCAACGCCATGGCGGCCTGGAAGGGCTCCATCGCCGCGACGATCCGTGGCCGGATGAACCGCGAGGCCGCGGCCGGGACCAGCGGCGGCGTGGCCACGGTGCGGTTCACCGTGAGCCGCTCCGGCGCGGTGAGCGGCGCGGCCGTGGTCGGCAGCAGCGGGATCAGCGTCATCGATAGCGCCGCGCTCGCGGCGGTGCGCGGCGGCCTTCCGCCCGCACCCGCCGGTGTGACCCAGCCGAGCCTCGCGGTCACCGTGCCGCTGCGCTTCAGCCCGGGCCGCTGAGCCCCGAGCGCCGGATGCGGGCGCTGAAGCCCGCATCGTTCGCCCCTCCGCCGCGTTGTCCCGCTCACAAGCGGGCGGTGCGGCGGATGAGCGGCGGATGACGGTCTTCTTCACGAGCGACACGCATTTCGGGGATCCCCGGATATTGCGGATCGACCGCCGCCCTTTCCCGGACCTGCCGACGCACGACGCGGCCCTGGTCGCGGCCTGGAACGCCGTCGTCGGCCCCGACGACACCGTCTGGCATCTCGGCGATTTCGCCCTTGGGCCTCCGCCGGAGCGCATCACGGCCCTGCTCGCCGCGCTCCACGGCCGCAAGCATCTCATCATCGGCAACAACGACGGTCCCGCCACCCTGTCGGCGCCCGGCTGGACCTCGGTGGCGCATTACGCCGAGACCGAGGTCGAGGGCCGCCGGCTCGTGCTGTGCCACTACGCGTTCCGGACCTGGAACGGCCTCGGCCGGGGCGCGATCAACCTGCATGGCCATTCCCACGGCCGGCTGAAGCCGATTCCGCGCCAATACGATGCCGGCGTCGATGCGCAGGGCCTGCATCCGGTCACCCTCGACCAGATTCTCGTCTCCCGGCGCGGCCACGGCGGGCAAGGTCTCGGCCGCGACGGCGCCGTCGAGAGGCAGGGCCTATCGACAGGGCGATCGATCAAGTCCGAGCCGAGCGAAGGTTCCGCCAAGAAACGACGCAGATCCGATCGAAGACTTTCGGAACCATCCGCTTAGCGTCGCCGTTCAAAAGACCGATACGGACGGCGATGCAGGGGCTGCGGCAGTGACGACACTGTGAGTCCCGAAGCGTCGATCGATCCCTGATCTTCTCACGACTTTTGTTGAACCCAGCGTCGGTCTGCCCATGCGTCACCTCATGCGACACACCGCTCTCACCGGCCTCGTGGCCTCCCTCGTCGGTGTCTCCCTCGTCTCCTCCGCGCTCGCGGCGCCCGGCTGCATCGACGGCCGCCGCAAGATCCAGGAAGCCAGCGCCCTGCGCTATCAGGCCCGTCAGGAGGCGCGGCTCGGCAATCACGACCGGGTCTGCGAGACCCTCGACGAGATCGGTGACCGCTATCACGAGGCCCAGGACGCCTTCGAGGATTGCGGGGCCGACATCGTCTCGATCGACCTGCGCAGCGAACTTCGCTCCCTGCGCGTCGCCAAGCACGTGAATCGCTGCGACTGAGCGAGGGCACCTCCGCCCTCGACAGGACTGGACGCAACGCGGTGTTGCGAAAGCCGGAATCGCCCCGGGGACGGGTGTGGTCCCGCACCGCGAAGCGCTGCCTTAAGGCGCAGGTTCATCCCATCGAAACGACTCGCTTCGCGCCGGACGAAACCTCTCATCTCCCTCAGGATTTTGCCATGATCACCACCGACAGCACCCTGCGCCAGCCCTCCGCCGAGATGCGGACCGGCCCGTCCTTCACCGCGGCCCTCTGCGGGTTCCTCGGCAGCACGGTTGCGACGACGATGGTGATGTTCCTGCTCAGCAGCAGCGTCTGATCCGCCGCAACAGGCGCAGGTCCGGTGTCAGGACCCGACCCTCAAGGCACGATTGTCACGGCGCGACCGACCACAGGCGGCTGCGAGAGAACAGCATATCCGGATTGCCGACCGGCATGGCCGCCTTCGGCGCCGGGCAGCGCGGGGGCGTCTCGGGGCGCGGCGCTGGCGTGACCGCCGCCTGAGCGGCCGGCACGAGACCCAGCCGCAACTGCACCGTCGGATGCCGCGCGGCGGTGATGGTGACGACGCCGGCGATGATGCAGCCGGCCATCAATCCGAGGAAGAAGTTCGTCATCTGAAGCGGGTTCCGAACCCGGTGCGGCGCGGTTGGGCGACGAGGCCGGCCACGGCGAAGCACTCTCCCCCTTTCGGGGCGCCAATGGGGCAGAACCGTTGCATACGGGCTTTTAACAAACCGGATGCATGATTCGTCTGCGACCGGCCGAGGGCGGCGCAGGGAGAACTCCGATCATGCAGTACGCGGCCAATGCCTACGCGAAAGTCGCCCGCGTGGCGCTCTCGCCTCGGGAAGCCGAAGCCGCCGTTCTGCTGAAGGCCGCCGGACGTCTCCAAGCCCTCGGATCGCAGGTCGAGACGGGGCCGGCCCTCAACGAGGCCCTCAACTTCAATCAGCGGGTCTGGACGATTCTGGCTTCCGCCGCGACCGAGCCGAGCAGCCCGCTGCCGGTCGAGGTGCGCAACGGCATGGCCCAGCTCTCGACCTACGTGTTCCACACGATCATGGACACGATGATCGAGCCGACGACGGCGAAGATCGAGGCGCTGGTTTCGCTCAACAATCACATCGCGGCAGGTCTCCAGGGCGATGCCGGACCGGGGGCCTGACCCGGCCCGCCCAACCGGCCGAAGCCCTCGGCCGGATCTGAGTCGAGGCGCGCGAGGCGATCGCCGCGCCCCGCGTCCGGGCCGACCGCACCGAGTCGGTGTCTCTAGGCTGATCTCTCCAAGCCGATGCTCCGACGCGCCCGGCCTGTGACCGAAGCGAGCATCTCTCTGATCGGAGGGCGGCCTCGCCGAACGCATTGACGCGGCCGGACGCTGCGCGCGGTCCGCCCGCGGACCTCACCTGATCTCCGGACACGTCCCGGCAGCGCTCGCCCCGCCCTCGGCGAACCCTTCACGGTGCCGGCGCGACCGAATGCGCTCAGGCGGTCTTGGCGACGCGCTCGCCCGGATAGGGCGTTGTTTCCCGCGCGTAGGCGCGCGCCTTGAGGATCACCTCGTCGGGGATCTGCATCACCACGTCCCCGGTCTGCGGATCGGTGACCCGGAAGACGAGGCTCTCGCTCTCCGCATCGCGGATATAGGCGCGCCGTTCCGGTTCGGTGGGCTTCGTCTCGGTGCTCTCCGGGCTCACCGCGATGGTGACGGCCGGATCGAGCAGGCGGGAGGCTGGAGCTTGGTCGCGGACGGTCTCGGCGACGGGGCGAATGGGGGTGACCGGTGTGGTGGAGAGAGGCGGCGTCGTGGCCGCGGCCCTGATCGTGTCCATGGCTGCATTCCTTCGAGTTCCGGCACAGGGCCGGTCCTCAGGAAATTGCGTCCGTCGCTACCGGAGTCTTAAGGCCGGCGGCTTGTCCCCCGACAACGGCCGCCAGCCTGACTGAACCGTAAAGATTGCCTGAAGATTTTTCATGAAACGCGTCGGCGGACGCCTCACCTGGGATGGCTGCCCTTTCCGGGCAGCCATCCTCCGTTCGTCATCCTTCGTGCGTGGCGCCGTCTACTCCGCCGCGTCGACGTAGAGCTTGCCGCCCTCCGCCAAAAACTCCTGCGACTTCGCCGCCATGCCGGCCTCGCGCTCCTCCTCGGAGAGGGGCTTGGCCTGCCCGAGCACCACCCCGGCCTCCTCCATAGCGAGCACGTCGGCGCGCAGATCCTGCGTGATCTTCATCGAGCAGAATTTCGGGCCGCACATCGAGCAGAAATGGGCGACCTTGTGCGCGTCCTTCGGCAGGGTCTCGTCATGGAAACTGCGCGCCGTGTCGGGGTCCAGCGAGAGGTTGAACTGGTCCTCCCAGCGGAAGTCGAACCGGGCGCGGGAGAGGGCGTCGTCGCGCAGCTGCGCGGCGGGGTGGCCCTTGGCGAGGTCGGCGGCGTGGGCGGCGATCTTGTAGGTGATGACGCCGGTCTTCACGTCGTCGCGGTTCGGCAGGCCGAGATGCTCCTTCGGGGTGACGTAGCAGAGCATCGCCGTGCCGAACCAGCCGATCATCGCCGCACCGATGCCCGAGGTGATATGGTCGTAGCCGGGCGCGATGTCGGTGGTCAGCGGGCCGAGGGTGTAGAACGGCGCCTCGCCGCATTCCCGCAGCTGCTTCTCCATGTTGACCTTGATCTTGTGCATCGGCACGTGGCCGGGGCCCTCGATCATCACTTGGCAGCCCTTGTCCCAGGCGATCTTGGTGAGTTCGCCGAGCGTCTCCAGCTCGGCGAATTGGGCCGCGTCGTTGGCGTCGGCGATCGAGCCGGGGCGCAGGCCGTCGCCCAGCGAGAACGACACGTCGTAGGCCCGCATGATGTCGCAGATCTCGTCGAATCGCTCGTAGAGGAACGATTCGCGGTGCCCGGCGAGGCACCAGCGCGCCATGATCGAGCCGCCGCGCGAGACGATGCCGGTGGTGCGGCGCGCGGTGAGCGGCACGTGGGCCAGCCGCACGCCGGCATGGATCGTGAAGTAGTCGATGCCCTGCTCGGCCTGCTCGATCAGCGTGTCCTTGAAGACCTCCCAGTCGAGCTTGAGCGGGTCGCCGCCGACCTTCTCCAGCGCCTGGTAGATCGGCACGGTGCCGATCGGCACGGGCGAGTTGCGCACGATCCACGAGCGGATGTTGTGGATGTTGCGGCCCGTGGAGAGGTCCATGACCGTGTCCGCGCCCCAGCGGATCGACCAGACCAGCTTCTCGACCTCTTCCGCCGCCGAGGAGGTGACGGCGGAGTTGCCAATATTGGCGTTGATCTTGACCAGGAAGTTGCGGCCGATCGCCATCGGCTCGAGTTCGAGGTGGTTGATATTGGCCGGGATGATGGCGCGGCCCCTCGCCACCTCCTCGCGCACGAATTCCGGGGTGATGAAGGGCGGCACCGCCGCGCCGAAGCTCTGGCCATCGGCCAGCGCCGCCTCGGCGCGCTCCAGCATCTGCTCGCGGCAGGCGTTCTCGCGGTGCGCGACGTAGATCATCTCCTCGGTGATGACCCCGGCGCGGGCGAACTCGTACTGCGTCACCATCTGGCCGGGTTCGGCCCGGCGGATCGTGCGCTCGGCCGGGCAGGGCGCGACGAGCTTATCGGCGGAGGCGAACCCGTTGTCCTCGGGCTTCACATCGCGGGGCTTCACCGCCGCGTAGCCGCGCCCGACGATCCAGGGCTCGCGCACCGGGACCAGACCCTTCTCAAGGTCGATCGCCGCGTCCGTCTCGGTGTAGGGGCCCGACGGGTCGTAGACCCGCACCGGCTCCTCTTTCGGATCGGACAGGGCGATCTCGCGGTAGGGCACGCGGATATCGGGGCGGCCGGGGGCCTCGGCGTAGACTTTTCGCGAGCCCTGGACCGGGCCGGTGGTGACGCTGGCAGGGTTGCCGTTGGGGAGATCTTTGGGACGGACGGGTGCGTTCATCGCTGTCGCTCCTGATAGGGGAGGCGACCCGTGGTCCCGACGATGGTGCGGATGGCCGATGCTGTTTCGAGCAGCGGCCAGTGGTTCCCGTCCCTCCGCCGGTACGAGCCGGATCAGGTTCAAGGGTCAGGGCGCCAGCCCACTCTCAGCCCCCTCACGGGGCCCCCCTCGGAACGGTTCCAACCTCTTCCCTGCCGCGATCCTTGTCAATGCATCGCCGAAGCAGGCCGATTCGGAGGAAACATTTTTCCGCTTCGGAGGGCGTCCCCTGTCACGGCAGGAGCACAGCGCGAAGCTTGATCGGTTGCCGCGGATCCGAGCCACGCTTTCGACGAAAAACTCACCAATTGCGGCGGCAACTCCCGTTTTGCGGCCGCCTGATGCGGCATGGGTGTGGATGACGTCCGCTCGGCGGGTGGCCATGCGCCCGCCTTTTCGCGACACACGATGGCGATGAGCACGATCATCCCTTTCCGCCGCCCTGCCCCCGCGACGCCGGTCCGCACCGGCTGCGACGTGGCGGCCGTCGCGGGCGACCTTCTGGTCGTGCTGGATCAGCTCGAGGGGCTGGTGGCGCGGGCGGCCCACATGGACCGGCCGCGGATCGAGGTGGAGCGCAGCGTGCAGCACCTGCTCGACGCGATCAGCGCGGTCGAGCGGGCCTCGGACACGCTGGGCGAGGGCGGCAGCATCTCCGAGCCGGCCTGATCGACAGGCTCAAGCGGCGTTCAGAACGCTCGTGATGATCGTTCCGTAGTGGCACGCGGTCGCGGCGAGCACGAAGGCGTGCCAGATCGCGTTCTGGAACGGCAGGCTCCGCCAGACGTGAAACACCACGCCCACGGAGTAGAGCAGGCCGCCGACCGCGAGGAAGCTAAGCGCCGACGGGCTGAGCCCCGAGATCACTGATTCGTAGGCGAGCACGCCGCTCCAGCCGAGCATCAGGTAGAGCACGATCGAGACCCGGTCCCAGCGGCCGGGCATCAGGATCTTGATGGCGATGCCGGCGAGCGCCACCGTCCAGATCAGGGCGAGCAGGGTCCAGGCGACGGGGCCGGATCCCACCAGCGCCACCACCGGCGTGTAGGTGCCGGCGATCATCAGATAGATGAAGGCATGGTCGAGCCGTCGCAGGATCCACTTGCGCGGGCTCACCGGCCACATGTTGTAGGCGGCGGATGCACCGAGCATCGCCAGCATCGCGGTACCGTAGACCAGCAGAGAGGCGCGCTCGATCCAGCCGAGATGCGTCAAAGTCGCCGTGATGATCAAGCAGATCGCGCCGAGAAGACCGAG
The DNA here is from genome assembly GCF_002355515.1 of Methylorubrum populi. NCBI lineage: Bacteria > Pseudomonadati > Pseudomonadota > Alphaproteobacteria > Hyphomicrobiales > Methylobacteriaceae > Methylorubrum > Methylorubrum populi. The sequence goes on from NZ_AP014809.1 coordinate 1,871,722, forward strand.
GGCGAGGCCGGCGATGTGAACCGCACCGTCGGCGCGCAATTCGCGCGGCGTGTAGTTCCAGGTCAGCGCAAGCGGGCGTCCGTCCTCGGCCAGAAACATCCTCTGCTCCCGTGTTGGCGAGGTATTCAATTCTATAGAAGGGCGAGTCGTTCCATCCTCCAACTACCGAGAAAGCCGTCTTCCACCGAAATTGCCTGTGCGACGACTGGCCGCCAACCATTGCGCCGCAGGATAAGGCGAATTTTATGCTGCATCGCAGTCAGCCAGGCCGCTGTTTCCAGCATCGGGACCGACGGCGACGGTTTCGTGACCCTGCCCGGCTGCCGAGGCAGATTTCACGCCAGACGGGCGGGATGATGCGGGCGCGTCCGTTACCAAATCCGGTCGCCCCGTTCGGGCGATGGATTTGCGCTTCGGTCAGATCCCGTCATGCCTCGCGCGACGGGCCTCCTCGGACGCCGCGCGCGCCGGCCCGGCTCATGCGCCGCGGCCGGCGAGCGTTTCGAGGCCGATCGGCACGTCCTCCGCCTCGGGCGCGGCGGCGGCGGGAACGCCCAGACTGAGGCGGGCATGGACGGTCGCCATGATCAGCACCGCCATGGCGAAGACCTGATGCGCGAGCCCGGCCCAGAGCGGCACCTGCAGGAGCAGGGTCACGATGCCGAGGCCCATCTGCGCCAGCGCCAGCACCGCCACCCCGATCGCCCGGCCGGCCGCGCTGCCGGGCGCCGCCCGGCTGGCCTGGACCGCGTGGGCGATCGCCGCCAGCACCAGGAGATAGGCGAAGAGGCGGTGGTTGAACTGCACCAGGGCAAGGTTGTCGACGAAGTTCTCGATCAGCGGGACCTTGTCGAACAGCACCCGGGCCGGCGGCACGAGGGTGCCGTCCATGTCGGGCCAGGTGTTGTAGAGAAGGCCCGCCTTCGAGCCGGCGACGAGCCCGCCGAGCCAGATCTGGACCAGCACCAGCACCGGCAGCAGGCCGGCGAAGAACCGCACCGGCTCGGGTGCGGGGGCGAGCGCCCGGGGGCGGGTGCCGGCGGCGAGCCAGACGAGGCCGGCCAGGATCAGGCTCGCGGTGGTGAGGTGGAGCGCGAGCTTGAGCGGCGCCACCGCCGTCATGCCGGGCTGGAGGCCCGAGGCGACCATGATCCAGCCGATCGCGCCCTGGAGCCCGCCGAGCAGGCCCAGCCCGAGCAGGCCGAGCAGCAGGCGCCGCCCGAGCATGCCGCGGATCCAGAACCACGCGAAGGGCAGGAAGAACAGGAGGCCGACGATCCGCCCGAGCAGGCGGTGGCCCCATTCCCACCAGTAGAGCGTCTTGAATCCGTCGAGGCCGATGCCCTGGTTGAGGATGCGGTATTGCGGGGTGTCGCGGTACTTGTCGAACTCCACCGCCCAGTCGCCGGCGCTGAGCGGCGGGACCACGCCGGTCACCGGCCGCCACTCGGTGATCGAGAGCCCCGAGCCGGTGAGCCGCGTCGCGCCGCCGACGGCGACCATCGCCACCACGAGCACGGCGAGCAGGTAGAGCCACGCGCGCACCGCACTCTGTCCGGGGCGGTACGCGGCCGCCGGGACGGCATCGAAGCGGTCAAGGGGCGGGTTTGTCGACAGTTTCATGGTCTCGCGCGTCAAGTCCGGCGGCCGGGATCGTTCGGGTGTGGCTTACGGGAAGCGCCCCCCCGCGCGCAACGCGGCCTATGACGCAGGCCCCCTGCATTGCGGCGCCCGGGCGGGACCGGTACGACCCGTCTCGGCGCGCGGACCGGCGCGCCGTCCCGACGCGAGAGAACGAAGGCCCCCATGCGCCGCCGCACGCGCACCCTGCTCGGAACCTTCGGGATCCTGGCCTTCGTGATCGTCTACGCGCCGCTCGCCATGGCGCTCGCCGACAGCCGCATCTCGCAAACCCATCCGGCGGTGCAGACGGTGATCTACTCGATCCTCGGCATCGCCTGGATCTTCCCGCTGATGCCGCTGATCCGCTGGATGGACCGTCCGGACGATTAGGCCTTCGAACGCAGACGGACACGGCGGGCCCCTTTTTTCGCCGCACTCGCTGGCGAAAAGGCGGGACGTCCTACGCTCAAGGTTCGTCTTCCGAAGGTCGCCCGCCACCCATGCGCCCCTCCCCGCGCCGTCCCGCGCTTTCGTTCCGGCCGCATCTCCTCGTCGCCTCGCTCGTGATCCTCGCCGCGCCGCTCGCCGTCCTCAGCGCCGCCGCCCAGGGAACACCGCGCTCGATGGCCGAGTGCGAGCGGCTGAAGAACGACCTCGCCTACAACCAGTGCCTCGCGATGTTCGGCCCACCCGCCCGCAACGTCGCCAGCGGCGGCGGCTATGTCAGCGGGAACGACGCCCCCGCCAGCACCTCCTCCGTCGCCTCGACCGCGACGATTCCCGGCATTCCCTCGATCGAGGAGCCCGATGTCGAGCCGGTGCGGCGCCGCGGACGGCGCTCCGGCCGCCGCGGGCGGGCCAGCGCCAGCTTCGATGTCGGCAGCGCCGATGTCGGGACGGGGGAATCGGAGGGCGGCTCGTCGCGCTCGCGCCGTCGGCGCCGCTAACGCGTCTTCCGTGTAACGAATCCGGAGCGACACTTTCGTATCGTTTCCGGGTGATGACTTGAGGACGGCCGCCGTCCCCTCCTCTCCCCGCGCGCAGGGAGAGGGGAAGCCGCTGCAACTAATCTGATTAACTGGAAATGCTCTGAGACGATCGTCGCCGCTCACGCCACGTTGAGACGGCGCCCGCGGTTCCAGGCCAGGAACGGCACGCCGGAGAGAAGGCTCGCCAGCGCCGCCTCGGTCTGGTGCAGCCCGTTCACCGAGACCCGCGGCAGGGCGTGGGGATGCGCGGCATGCTCCGCGAAGAGGTGGCCCGGCCGGGTCGTCACCGCGGTGGCGAAGCCGAGTCTTTTCGCAAGTTCGAACTCGCGCGGTCCCGCCGAGGTCGGGTCTCCGACCGGGTAGGACAGGTGGCGCACCGGCCGGCCCAACTCCGCCTCGATCCGCGCGCGACTCTCGGCGATCTCCCGCTCCGCGACGGCGAAGTCGTGCTTGGCGAGCATCGGGTGCGAGAGCGTGTGCGCGCCGATGGTCACGGCCGGGTCGCGGGCGAGATCGCGCAGGCCGTCCCAGGTCAGGCAGAGTTCGCGGGCGATCGCGCCCGGCTCGAACCCGGCCTCGCGGCACAGAAGGGCGATGTCGTCCAGCAGCACCGCCTCCGGGCCGGCGCGCAGGGTGCGGTAGGCCGTCTCGAAGGCGGCTGTCTTCTCCGCGTCGGTGCGGGCCGGCAGGACCAGCCCTGAGCCGAGCCGCACCGCGTCGAGCCGGGCGACCGCCCGCTCCAGTTCGAGCCACCACAGCCGCCCGCGCCCGTCGGCGAAGTCGCTCGTCACGAACAGCGTCCAGGGCGCGCCGTGCCGGGCCAGGACCGGCCGGGCATGCTCGGCATTGTCGCGGTAGCCGTCGTCGAAGGTCAGCACCGCGAAGGGTTTTCCGCTCTCCGGGACCGCGAGCCGCTCGGGTAGGCGGTCGAGGGCGATGAGTTCGAAGCCGCGGGCGGCGAGCCCCGCCAGCGTCCGGTCGAGGAAGGCCGGGGTGATCGACAAGAGGGCGTTCGGGGCGAAGCCCGGCACCGGCTCGGGGCGCACGTGGTGGAAGGTGAGGATCACCCCGCGCCCGCGGGCGGCGGGGGCGAGCCAGCGGTCGGCGCCGGTGGCGGCGATCGCCCCGAAGCCGGCGCGGAACAGGCGGTGTCGGGTGCGGGGCGAGAGCATGACCCGTCTCGGCTCGAAACACCGGGCGGCCCCGGCCGGAGCGCAGACTAGCGGCGGACGCGAAAAGCTTTCGTTACCCATCCCCGAAGGTCGGCCCGACGCGTCAACCGGAGCTTGAGGGCGGGGCGGCGAGGATCGCCGGCAGCGATTTTCACGCGGCCGGCCCGTCCGGGACGGGCGCCCGCGCCGGGGGAGACGGGCATGGCGGTTCTCGCCGAGGATCTGGGACGCGCCGCGCAGGCGGCTTCGCGGGGCCGCGACGGCCTCACCGCGGAGGTGTTTTCGGAGCCTGCCGCAGTCGAGGCTCTGTGGCGCGGCTTGGAGGCCGATCCGGGCGTGCTGATGACGCCCTACCAGCGCTTCGACTGGGTGGCGGCCTATCTCGGCGCCGGGATCGATGCGGGCGAGGTGCCCCGAATCCTCGTGCTGCGCGACGCGCACGGACGGGCGCGGATGCTGCTCCCGCTCACGATCGGGCGCCGCGGCCCCTTGCGGGTGGCGCGGATGGTCGGCGACCGGCACGCCAACTTCCACATGCCGCTCTTCGCCTCCCGCGAGGCGGCGGCGATGCCGGCCGAGGATCTGGCCGCGGCCCTGGTCCGGGCCGGCCGCGCGGCGGGCATCGACGCCTTCGCCTTCCGCAACCAGCCGCGTTTCTGGGACGGAACTCCGAACCCTCTGGCCGTGGGCGGCCTGCCGGCGCCGAGCGACGCCTACGGCATGCTGCTCGGCCCCGACGCCGAGGCCACCCTGCGCCGGGTGTTCAGCGGCGACACCCGCAAGAAGCTGCGGGCCAAGGAGCGCAAGCTCGTGGAGTTCCTCGGACCGGTCGAGCACCGCGTCGCCGGGACGCCGAAGGCGGCGGCCGAGATCCAGGCGGCGTTCTACGCGCAGAAGGCGGCGCGCTTCGCCAGTCTCGGCGTCGCCGACCCTTACGCCGACGCGGCGGTCCGCCGCTTCATCGCCGCCGCGACCGCCGACGGCGCGGCGGGCGGAACCCCGGCGATCGAGGTCCACGCCCTGGTGGCGAGCGAGACCGGGTGCATCCTGGCGACCTTCGGCGGCGCGGTGGACGGCGCCCGCTTCTGCGGGATGTGGACGTCGTTCGACACCGATCCGGATCTCGGCCGGTTCAGCCCCGGCGAGATTCTGCTGCACCGACTCGTCGGCCATCAGGCGGCGCAGGGGCGGCGCGCCCTCGACCTCGGCGTCGGCGAGGCGGGCTACAAGGCCAAGACCTGCGACGAGACCATCGAACTCGTCGAGCAGACCCTGCCGGTGAGCCCGGCAAGCCATGCGCTCGCCCTCGCCTCGCGGCTCGCGGTGCGGCTCAAGCACCGGATCAAGCGCTCGCCGCGGCTCTGGGCGGCGGCCCAGAACCTGCGGCGGCTGCGGCGTCGTTGACGCCTCCGGAACTCAGTTGCCGCGGTTGACGATGGAGGGCAGCGAGGGCTGCGTGTAGGCGCGGTTCACGTCCCGGCGGGTCTGGGTTCCGTTGGTATCGGAAGACTGACGGAAGTTGCTGGGCTCGAAGGTCGAAGACAGGCTGCGGCCGCCGGAATCGGCGCTGTTGCAGGCCGACAGCCCGCCCGTGAGGAGAGCGGCGGCGAGGACGAGGAGCGTGGGACGCATCGGGACTTCCTGTCGAAGGCGGGGCAGCCCCGCGGGTCGGGCGGAAGGCGTGCCGCGCCCCGCCACCCCTCGGCAAGGGAAAAGTGGCGGCGCGGGAGCGTTCCCGCGCCGAGTGTGACCTATTCGGCGTGACTACTCGGCCGCGGCCTTGAGGTAGCGGGCCGGGTCGTAGTTGAGGATCGGCCCGAGCCAACGCTCGACCGCGGCGATGTCCATGCCCTTGCGCAGGGCATAGTCCTCGACCTGATCGCGCTCGACCTTGGCGACGCCGAAATAGTGCGCCTCCGGATGGGCGAGATAGAGGCCCGAGACCGAGGAGCCCGGCCACATGGCGTAGGACTCGGTGAGCCGCACGCCGATGCGGCTCTCCGCCTTGAGCAGATCGAACAGCGTGACCTTCTCGGTGTGGTCGGGCTGGGCCGGGTAGCCCGGCGCCGGCCGGATGCCGTCATACTTCTCGTGGACGAGGTCGTCCGCCGTGAAGCTTTCATCCGGGGCGTAGCCCCAGAACTCCCGGCGGACGCGCTCGTGCATCCGCTCGGCGAAGGCCTCGGCGATGCGGTCGGCGAGCGCCTTGACGAGAATCGAGCGGTAATCGTCGTTCGCCCGCTCGAAGCGCTCGGCGATGCGCACCTCCTCCAAGCCCGCCGTCACCACGAAGGCGCCGACATAATCGGCGATGCCGGTCTCGGCGGGCGCCACGAAGTCGCTGATGCAGGTGTTGGGACGCCCGTCGCGCTTCGACAGCTGCTGACGCAGGCCGTGGAAGGTCGCGAGCGTCTCCTGCCGGCTCTCACCGGTGAAGAGGCGGATGTCGTCGCCGACGCTGTTGGCCGGCCAGAAGCCGATCACCGCCTTCGGATTGAACCAGCGCTCCTCCACGATCTGCTTGAGCATCGCCTGCGCATCCTCGAACAGCGCACGCGCCGCCGGGCCCTGCTCGGGATCGTCGAGGATCGCGGGGTAACGGCCCTTGAACTCGTAGGTCTGCAGGAACGGCGTCCAATCGATATAGGGGACGAGGTCGGCCACCTCGTAGGAGCCGTAAACGCGGGTGCCGGTGAAGCTTGGGCGCTTCGGCGCGTAGCCCGACCAGTCGATCTTGAAGGCGTTCGCGCGCGCCTTGGCGAGCGGCAGGCGCTGCTTGTCGGCCTCGGAGCGGCGATGGGCATCCGCCACCTTGGCGTACTCGGCCCGCACCCGCTCGATGGTCGTTCCGCGGGTCTCCTTCGAGATCAGGCTCGACACCACGCCGACGGCGCGGCTCGCATCGGTCACGTAGACCGCTTGGCCCCGCTCGTAGGCCGGGTGGATCTTCACCGCCGTGTGGACGCGGCTGGTGGTGGCGCCGCCGATCAGCAGCGGCATCTCCATGCCCTCGCGCTCCATCTCGGCGGCCACATGCACCATCTCGTCGAGGGAGGGCGTGATCAGACCCGAGAGGCCGATGATGTCGACATTTTCTTTTTTCGCCGTCTCGAGGATCTTGGCGGCCGGCACCATCACGCCGAGATCGATGATCTCGTAGTTGTTGCAGGCCAGAACCACGCCGACGATGTTCTTGCCGATGTCGTGGACGTCGCCCTTCACGGTCGCCATCAGCACCTTGCCGGCGGCCTGGCGCTTGCCGTCGCCGCCATTGGCCCGCTTCTCCTCCTCCATGAAGGGTTCGAGATAGGCCACCGCCTGCTTCATCACGCGGGCGGACTTCACGACCTGGGGCAGGAACATCTTGCCCGACCCGAACAGGTCGCCGACCACGTTCATGCCGGCCATCAGCGGGCCCTCGATGACGTGGAGCGGACGCTCGGCCTCTTTGCGCGCCTCCTCGGTGTCGGCGACGATGTACTCGGTGATGCCGTTGACCAGCGCGTGCTCGATGCGCTTGGCGACCGGAGCCTCGCGCCAGGAGAGGTCGGCGGTCTTGGCCTGGGCCGAGGCGCCGGTCTTGAACCGCTCGGCGGCCTCCAGCAGGCGCTCGGTGGAATCCTCGCGCCGGTTGAGGACCACGTCCTCGCAGAGTTCGCGGAGTTCGGCCGGGATCTCGTCGTAGACGGCGAGCTGGCCGGCATTGACGATGCCCATGTCCATGCCGGCCTTGATGCAGTGGAACAGGAACACCGCGTGCATCGCCTCGCGCACCGGCTCGTTGCCGCGGAAGGCAAACGACAGGTTCGAAACGCCGCCCGAGACGTGGGCATGAGGCAGGGTCTCGCGGATGGTGCGGGTCGCCTCGATGAAGGCGACGCCGTAGGGGTTGTGCTCCTCGATGCCGGTGGCGACCGCGAAGATGTTCGGGTCGAAGATGATGTCTTCCGGCGGGAAGCCGACCTGCTCGGTCAGGATCTTGTAGGCCTTGGTGCAGATCTCGACCTTGCGCTCGTAGGAATCGGCCTGCCCCTGCTCGTCGAAGGCCATCACGACCACCGCCGCGCCGTAGGAGCGGCACACCTTCGCGGTCTCGATGAACTTCTCCTCGCCCTCCTTCATGGAGATCGAGTTCACGATCGGCTTGCCCTGCAGGCATTTCAGGCCGGCCTCGATCACCTCGAACTTCGAGGAATCGACCATCACCGGCACGCGGGCGATGTCGGGCTCGGCGGCCACCAGATTGAGGAACTCGACCATCGCCTTCTGCGAGTCGAGCAGGCCCTCGTCCATGTTGACGTCGATGACCTGGGCGCCGGCCGCGACCTGATCGCGGGCGACGTCGAGGGCGGCGGCGTAATCGCCGTTGGTGATGAGTTTTCTGAATTTCGCCGAGCCCGTGACATTGGTGCGCTCGCCGACGTTCACGAAGGGAATCTCCTTCGTCAGAACGAAAGGTTCGAGGCCCGACAGCCGCATCAGACGCGGGATTTCCGGGATCTTGCGCGGCGTCTTGTCGGCAACGGCTTCCGCGATGGCGCGGATGTGGTCCGGCGTGGTGCCGCAGCAGCCGCCGACCATGTTGACGAGGCCGCTTGCCGCGAACTCGCCGACGAGCTTGCCCATCGCCTCCGGGCTCTCGTCGTAGAGGCCGAATTCGTTGGGGAGACCCGCATTCGGATAGGCGCAGACCAGCGTGTCGCAGATGCGCGACAGCTCGGCGATGTGGCCGCGCATCTCCTTGGCGCCGAGCGCGCAGTTGAGGCCGAAGGTCAGCGGATCGGAGTGGCGCAGCGAGTTCCAGAACGCGGCCGGCGTCTGGCCCGACAGCGTGCGGCCGGAGAGATCGGTGATCGTGCCCGAGATCTGGATCGGCAGGCGGATGCCGGTCTCGTCGAACACCTGCCACGCGGCGGCGATGGCCGCCTTGGCGTTGAGCGTGTCGAAGATCGTCTCGATCAGGATCAGCTCGGCGCCGCCGTCGATCAGGCCGCGCACCTGCTCGACATAGGCCTGTTTGACCTGATCGAAGGTGACGGCGCGGTAGCCGGGATTGTTGACGTCCGGCGAGATCGAGAGCGTGCGGTTGGTCGGGCCGATGGCGCCGGCGACGAACCGGCGGCGGCCGTCCCGCTCTTCCGCGAGCTTCGCCGCCTCGCGGGCGAGGCGTGCACCTTCCGCGTTCAACTCGTGGATGATCGATTCCATGCCGTAATCGGCCTGGGCGATCGTGGTGCCGGAGAACGTGTTCGTCTCGCAGACATCGGCGCCGGCGAGGAAGTAGTCGAGGTGGATCTGCCGGATCGCGTCGGGCTGCGTCAGGATCAGGAGGTCGTTGTTGCCCTTCTGATCGTGGCCGTGATCCTTGAAGCGCTCACCCCGGAAATCCTCTTCCGTGAACTTGAGGCGCTGGATCACCGTACCCATCGCCCCGTCGAGGACGAGGATCTTTTCCGAGGCGCGCTGGCGCAGCGCGCGCTCGATCTCGGTGCCGTCGACGGGGGGGAAAGCGGTCATTCTTGCTATCTCGCAGTGATCCCAGAAGCCGCGATGCCGATGACCGGAGGCGGTTTGGGCTCTGTCTGTCGGGTGTGCGATTCGAGGCGACGCCTCGATACCTCTTTTGGCCTCGTGCCGTCATCGCGGGCGTGGGCGAAGCCATCCAGCCCGCCTGGTTGGCGCAGCCTGTGGCCGGATTGCCTCGGATGGCCTTCGCTTCGCCACGCAGCGCGAGGTGCCTTACGCCGCCTTCGCCGCCGCCACCTTGGCCGGCGCCTGCGAGCGCAGGCCGAGCAGATGGCAGATCGCGTAGACGAGATCCGAGCGGTTCATCGAGTAGAAGTGGAAGTCCTCCACGCCCTCGTCGACGAGGTCGAGCACCTGCTCGGCGGCCACCGCCGCGGCGACGAGGCGGCGGGTCTCGATGTCGTTGTCGAGGCCCTCGAAGCGGGCGGCAAGCCAGTAGGGCACCGAGGCGCCGGTGCGGCGGGCGAAGCTGGCCGCCTGCTTGAAGTTCTGCACCGGCAGGATGCCCGGGATGATCGGGATGTCGATGCCGGCCGCGCGCACCTTGTCGAGGTAGCGCAGATAGATCTCGTTATCGAAGAAGAACTGAGTGATCGCCTGATCGGCGCCGGCATCGACTTTGGCCTTCAGCGCGTCGATGTCGGCATCGAGCGAGGCAGCCTCCGGATGCTTCTCGGGGTAGGCCGAGACCGAGACCTTGAAGTCGCCGATCCGCTTGATGCCGGCCACGAGGTCGCAGGTCTGGGCGTAGCCGCCGGGATGGGGCCGGTAGGTGTGGCCGACGCCCTCCGCCGGATCGCCGCGCAGGGCCACAATGTGGCGCACGCCCGCATCCCAGTAGGACTGCACCACCGCGTCGATCTCCTCGCGCGTCGCGTTCACGCAGGTGAGGTGGGCGGCGGGCTTGAGGCTGGTCTCGCGCACCATGCGCGCCACGGTGTTGTGGGTGCGCTCGCGGGTGGATCCGCCCGCGCCGTAGGTCACGGAGACGAATTTCGGCTGCAGCGGCGCGAGGCGCTCGATCGACGACCAGAGGATCTTTTCCATCTCCTCGGTCTTGGGCGGGAAGAACTCGATCGAGACGCGGATCGGGCGGAAGCCGTCGCGGCTGGCGCGGTGCCGGGAAGCGCTGGGCATCTGTCGTCCCCTTCTTGAAGTCATTTCGTCGTGCGGTGTCGCGGCTCAGGCCACGGCGCGTTCGGATTCCGCCGTCCCGAAGCCGGCGGAGGCGTCGTGCGCCAGCCAGAGCGTGACGGTGAGAGGCAGTTCGGTGCCGTCCTCGGGCGCCAGATCGCGGCTCTCGACGTCGGAGAGGCCGGCCTGGACGAGCCAGCCCGCGACCTGATCCGCGGCGAAGCCGAGGCGGCGGTGGGCTTGGCTCTCGCGCAATTGTTCGAGATTGTGCGGCGCAAAATCGACGACGAGAAGGCGTCCGCCCGGGGCGACGAGGCGTGCCGCCTCCCGGAGCGCCCGGGCCGGGTCGTCGAGATAGTGCAGCACCTGGTGCAGCACCACGAGGTCAAAGCCGCCGCGGCCGAAAGGCGGCGCGTGCAGGTCGCCCTGGCGCAGATCGACCCGCGACAGGCCGAGCCGTTCGAGGTTCGCGCGGGCGACCGAGAGCATGGCGTGGCTCGAATCGAGCCCGGTGGCGCGGCCTGCCAGCGGCGCCAGCAGGCCGAGCATCTTGCCGGTGCCGGTACCGAGATCGACCACGTGGCGGATCGGCCGGTCGCCCAGGGCATCGAGCACCGCCGCCTCGACCGTGGCCTCGGGCACGTGCAGGGAGCGCAGCCCGTCCCACTTGGGCGCGAGCCGGGCGAAGAAGGCCTGCGCGGCCTCGGCGCGCTGGGCCCGCACCGAATCGAGCCGGGCACGATCCTCGGAGAGCGGCGGGGCGGCGTGGTCGAGCGCCGCGATCAGGGGCTCGACGAAACCGGTCGCGGCCTCGCGCAGGCGGAAGAAGGCCCAGGCCCCCTCGCGATGGCGCTCGATCAGACCGGACTCCACGAGAAGCTTGAGGTGGCGCGAGATGCGCGGCTGCGACTGGCCGAGGATGTCGGTGAGGTCGGAGACCGACAGTTCGCCCTCGGCGAGCAGCGCGAGGATACGCAGGCGCGTCTCCTCCGCCGTCGCCCGCAGCACGGCGAGCGCTTCGGCGAAGGGCACCGGGATCGTCCTGGGGCGGCTCTCGCTAGACATAAAGATATCTTTATGTGCGTAGCGAGATCGGCGCAAGAGAATTCTACGGCTTCCGGCAGAGGCGGCGCTCAGCCATGACCCCGTCCGCGAATCCGGCGGCCGCCGCTACTGATAGGCCTTCTTCAGGTCGAGCGAGCAGCGCAGGCCGACCTCGGCGTAACCCGTGTCGAGCCACGCCTTCGCCGCGCTGCGGCCCCGGTCGCGCAGGCGCTCGATGACGCGCCAGCGGGCGTCGAGGCGCGTGGAGGCGGCGTAGTCGTCGAGCTCGTCGGTGCCGTCGATGCGGTGGAGGAAGACCCGTTCCAGGCCCGGAACCTCGTGTCCGCCCTCTTCGATCAGGCCGTGCACGAAGTCGATGGCGCGCAGTTCCCGCATCAGGTTGGCGTTGAAGGTGATTTCGTTGAGCCGGTCCTGGATGTCGCGCGGCGAGCGCGGCGTCTCGCGGCGCTCGACCGGGTTGATCTGCACGAGCAGGATGTCGCGCGTGCTCGCCCCGTGCAGAGGGTAGAGCGCCGGGTTGCCGAGATAGCCGCCGTCCCAGTAGGGCACGCCCTCGATCTCGACCGCCTGGAACACGGTGGGCAGGCAGGCCGAGGCCATGAGGTGATCGGCGGTGAGGCGCTCGCGCTCGAATACGGCGAGCTTGCCGGTCCAGACATTGGTGGCGGAGACGAACACGTTGGCGGTCTCGGCCGCGCGCAGGCGATCGAAATCGACCGTGCGCTCCAGCGCTTCGCGCAGCGGATTGATGTTGAGCGGATTGGCCGTGTAGGGGCCGGGATTGAGCACCTTCAGCCACGCCTCGATGAAGGGATTGCCCTTCCAGACATGGAACAGGCCGTCGATCCAGCTCTGCTGCGCGGGCTTCAGGTCGGCATCCAGGCTCGCCTCGCGCCAGAACTTCGCGAGCGCCGCCCGCGCCCCGTCCGGACCGCCCGCGAGCCAGCCGTCCACGAGGACGACGGCGTTCATCGCCCCCGCGCTCGCGCCCGTCACCGCCTCGAAGGCGATGCGTCCGTCCTCGATCAGCGCGTCGAGCACGCCCCAGGTGAAGGCGCCGTGCGAGCCGCCGCCCTGGAGGGCAAGGGAGACCGCCTTCTCAGCCCGCGGACCGGCAAGGCCCCGGAAGCCGCTTCCGACCCGCGTCGAGTCCGCGATCGAATCGGTGATCGGCCTGGGGACGGCGGTCGCAGGATTGTGCGCGTCGTCGTGCAGCGTCTCGATGCGGGGCGCCTCAGGGTGCCGAGTCGCGGAGTGCCGAGTCTCGGAGTGCCGTGTCTCGGCGGGCTGATCGGGAGAGGGGCTGTCCATCGTGCCTCGCTCTGTTGTTGCGATGCATCCATAGATGGTGCATTGCGATAAAAAATCTGTGCGGTTCTTTGCCTCGCGCGCAGGCAATGCCATATGGGACGACGCGCGTGCACGGGCCGGCATTCCCGCCGGTCACCTTGCATCCCTGAGGCACACGCTCGACATCCGGCTCGGGATGCGACATGGAAGCGGCCTTGTATCGAGGCATGCTGCGCATCCGTTCGCGCGGGCGCGGCGCTGAGATGATCTCCAGGTCGCGGATCGCACCGGATTCGGATAAGATCGCGCCCGCGCCTGCGGGACGCCGAAGACCGGCACGCGCGGACGACTCTTGACCCGCGAAGGCACGATGGAAGTCATGGAAGCTCCCGACGCCCTGGCAAACCCGATCGACGCTCAGAGCCCCAATATGAAGGGGCCGGAGATCGCCGGGCCGGCACCGCGCCACCGCACCGTCGGCGTGCAGATCGGCGAGGGCGAGGGCGCCGTCACCGTCGGCGGCGGTGCGCCGATCGTCGTCCAGTCGATGACCAACACCGACACGGCCGACATCGACGGCACGGTGGCCCAGGTGGCCCAGCTCGCCCGCGCCGGCTCGGAGCTGGTGCGCATCACCGTCGACCGCGACGAGGCGGCGGCGGCCGTGCCGAAGATCCGCGAGCGGCTCGACCGCATCGGCGTGCACGTGCCGTTGGTGGGTGACTTCCACTATATCGGCCACAAGCTCCTGTCCGACCATCCGGCCTGCGCCGAGGCGCTCGCCAAGTACCGGATCAACCCGGGCAATGTCGGCTTCAAGGAGAAGAAGGATACTCAGTTCTCGACCATCGTCGAGCAGGCGATCAAGTACGGCAAGACCGTGCGCATCGGTGCCAATTGGGGCTCGCTCGACGGCGAGCTGCTGACACACCTGATGGACGAGAACGCCCGCTCGCCGAACCCGATCGACGCCCGCGCGGTGATGCGCGAGGCGATGGTGCAGTCGGCCCTGACTTCGGCCGACCGGGCGGTCTCGCTCGGCCTGCCGAAGGACCGCATCATCCTCTCGGCCAAGGTCTCGGCGGTGCAGGACCTCATCGCGGTCTACCGCGAGGTGGCGCGCCGCTCCGACTACGCGATCCATCTCGGCCTGACCGAGGCCGGCATGGGCTCGAAGGGCATCGTCGCCGCCTCCGCCGCCATCGGCGTGCTGCTGCAGGAGGGCATCGGCGACACGATCCGCTACTCGCTCACCCCTGAGCCCGGCGGCGACCGCACGGTCGAGGTGAAGGCGGCGCAGGAACTCCTGCAGACCATGGGCTTCCGCACCTTCGTGCCCCTGGTCGCGGCCTGCCCCGGCTGCGGCCGCACCACCTCGACGACGTTCCAGGAACTCGCCCGCGACATCCAGAACTGGATCTCCACCTCCATGCCGGAGTGGAAGAAGACCTATCCCGGCGTCGAGGGGCTCAACGTCGCGGTGATGGGCTGCATCGTCAACGGGCCGGGCGAGTCGAAGCACGCCGATATCGGCATCTCGCTGCCCGGCACCGGCGAGAGCCCGAGCGCCCCGGTCTTCATCGACGGCAAGAAGGCGATGACCCTGCGCGGCGCGACCCTCGCCAAGGACTTCGAGGCGATCGTGATCGACTACATCGAGCGCCGCTTCGGCCAGGGCAAGCGCGACGCCGCCGAGTGAGTTTGTTCGGTGAGACGGCCGCCTTCATCGCCCGCACGGGGGGATGGGGCGGCCGTCTTTCCGTTTCGGGACGGGTCGCCCGCTCCGACGCGCCTCTCTTCTTTCCGGCCGCCGCGATGTCCGGTCCGCGCCCCGCGATCCGAACCTGCCCCGCGCCGCCTCCGGCGCGCCGTTCCGTCGCGACCCGGCGCCCGCTCCGGCCCGATCGATCCGCACCACCGACGCATTCCCTTCATGCGAACCCGGCACACCCGGCCGGACGACGCGCGAACTCAGGCGTTCCTGCCCGATGACCCAGCCTGCCAGCCCAAATTCGGCGAGCCCAGACGCGGCGAGTCCGGACGCGTCCCGTCCGAGCCCGTCGGCCGCCCCCGTCATGGGCGGGCCGGCGCCCGGTGAGGGCGGCCCGGTCGCGACGTCGGCGGGCGCCGTCGATGCGAGCCAGGAGGAGGCGCACGGCCATGCCAAGACCGGTTTCTGGGCGCTCACCATCGGCTCCGTCGGCGTCGTCTACGGCGATATCGGCACGAGCCCGCTCTACGCCTTCCGCGAGGCCCTGGCGCCCTCGCGCGCCGACGGCATCCTGCTCGCCGAGGAGGTGATCGGCACCGCCTCGCTGATCATCTGGGCGCTGCTCCTCATCGTGACGATCAAGTACGTCGCGATCCTGCTGCGCATGGACAACAACGGCGAGGGTGGCATCCTCTCGCTGATGGCCCAGGCCCGGCACGCGCTCGGCGGCTCCAAAATCGTGTTCATGCTGGGGCTCCTCGGCGCCTCGCTGTTCTACGGCGACTCCGTCATCACGCCCGCGATCTCCGTGCTCTCGGCGGTGGAGGGCCTGAAGCTCGTCACGCCGGCCTTCGACGACTACGTGCTGCCGATCACGGTGGCGATCATCCTCGGCCTGTTCGCGGTCCAGAGCCACGGCACGGCCCGCGTCGCGACCTTCTTCGGACCGGCCATGGTGGTGTGGTTCCTGGCGATGGCCGCCGCCGCCCTGCCCCACATCGCCGGCAATCCCGGCGTGCTGGCCGCCTTCAATCCCTGGTACGCGGTGCATTACCTCCTCGGCCACGGCACCGGGGCGCTGGTGGCCCTCGGCGCGGTGTTCCTGGCGGTGACGGGGGCGGAAGCCCTGTTCGCCGATCTCGGCCATTTCGGGCGCCGCCCGATCCAGGTGGCGTGGCTCGGCCTCGTCGCCCCCTGCCTCGTCCTGAACTATCTCGGCCAGACCGCCCTCGTGCTGGCCAAGCCCGAGACCACGGACCCGTTCTACCAGCTCGTGCCGGAATGGGGCCTGATCCCCATGGTGCTGCTGGCCACTCTCGCCACCGTGACCGCGAGCCAGGCGGTGATCACCGGCGCCTTCTCCCTGTCGCGGCAGGCGATCCAGCTCGGCATGCTGCCGCGCATGGAGATCCGCCACACCTCGGAGGCGCATTCCGGCCAGATCTACCTGCCGCAGATCAACACCCTGCTCGGCCTCGGCGTGGTGATCCTGGCGGTGACCTTCCGCTCCTCCTCGGCTTTGGCCTCGGCCTACGGCATCGCGGTGACGGGCACGATGCTGCTCACCGCCTCCATGGCCTACGTGGTGCTGTGGAAGGTGGTGCGGCTCTCGCCGCTCGTCTCGGCGGCGATCATCATGCCGTTCATCGTGCTGGAATTCCTGTTCCTGCTCTCGAACCTGCTGAAGCTGCACGAGGGCGGCTACGTGCCCTTGATGCTCGCCGGCGGCCTGATGCTGATGATGTGGACCTGGGTGCGAGGCGTCACGATCCTGTTCAACAAGACCCGCAAGACCGACGTGCCGCTGATCGAACTCGTCGGCATGCTGGAGAAGAGCACCTCCTACCAGCGGGTGAAGGGCACCGCTGTCTTCCTCACCAGCGATCCCGAGATCGCGCCCGCCGCGCTCCTGCACAACATGAAGCACAACAAGGTGATCCACGAGAAGAACGTGGTGCTCACCGTCGAGACCATGGACCGACCCCGGGCGACGCAAGCGGAGCGGGTCCGCATCGAGCCGGTCGGCTTCGGCTTCTACCGCGTGGTGATGCGCTTCGGCTTCATGGAGACCCCCAACATCCCGCGCACCCTGACACTCCTCAAGCGCGAGGGCTTCAAGTTCGACATCATGTCGACCTCGTTCTTCCTGTCGCGCCGCTCGATCCGTCCGGCCGCGCATTCCGGCATGCCGCTGTGGCAGGACCGGATCTTCATCACGCTGGCCAAGAACGCCAACGACGCCACGGACTTCTTCCAGATCCCGACCGGCCGCGTCGTCGAGGTCGGCACGCAGGTGACGGTGTAGGGCATCGTTCCGGAGGAGGCTGCCGGCCGTCCGGGCGGGGGGCGCGGCTGGCGCAGCCGGTGGCGAGACTGCACGGCGAAAACTCCCGTTCTGGATGCGGGCACTTCGGGAGTACTGACAAAGAGTTGCGCGCAATTCTGTGGCTTGTCGGCGACAGGACGCTCATTTGCGCGCGACCGACTTGCGCCCCCGATCACGGCCTCGTACGGCTTGGCTTGCGAAAAGCAAGCAAGAACAACAGTTTAGCATAATTCCAAACAACCGACCTGCCGGGTTCCGCGTGTGTGCTGCGGAGGCTGCCGGCTGCGCCGGACGGAAGGACCAAGGTGATGGGGTCGGTTCACACGTTCGTCGGCATCCGCGCCTTGCGGACCCTGGCACTGGCCGGCGCCTCGCTCGTCGCCCTCACGGCGGGCGCCGCCGCGCAGCAGGCAACGGCGCGGCTCGAAGAACTGTCGGTCGAAGGCAGCGGCCGTGGCGCCGGCGCCATCGGCGTGGGCCAAGCCGCCCAGCGCGGTCCGGACGGCCGTGCCGCGCCCGAGGATCCGCGCGGCCCCGTCCGGGGCTACGTCGCCACCCGTTCGGCCACCGCGACCAAGACCAATACGCCGCTGATCGAGACGCCGCAGTCGATCACTGTCGTCGGTCGCGAGCAGATCGACGCGCAGAAGGCGCAGACGCTGACGCAGGCGACGCAGTACACGGCCGGCGTCTATTCGGGCACGTTCGGCGCCGATACCCGCGTGGATTACTTCACCCTGCGCGGCTTCATCGCCAGCGATTACGGCATCTACCGCGACGGCCTTCAGGTGCTGAACTACGGCTTCGGCACCTTCAAGGTCGAGACCTTCGGCCTGGAGCGGATCGAGGTGCTGCGCGGACCGGCCGCGGTGCTGTTCGGCGCCGGCAATCCCGGCGGCATCATCAACCAGATCACCAAGCGGCCGACGACCCAGCCCTTCGGCTATGTCGAGGTCGGCGGCGGATCGTTCGGGCAGGTCTACGGCGCCTTCGATATCGGCGGCCCGGTCGACGATTCGGGCCACTGGTTCTATCGCCTCACCGGCTTCGGCCGGCAGGGCGGCACGCAGGTCGACGGGGCCCCCGACGACCGCGCCTACATCGCGCCCGCCCTGACCTATCGCCCCGATGCCGGCACCTCGCTCACCATCCTGACCAGCTACCAGCGCGACTCGACCGCCGTCACCGCGAACTTCCTGCCCTATTCCGGCACCGTGCGGCGCAATCTCAGCGGGCTGCGCATCCCGCGCTCGCTGAATGTCGGCGATCCGGCGATCAACACCTTCCAGCGCGAGCAGGCCTTCGCGGGCTACGAGTTCGAGCACGCCTTCGACGAGACCTGGACCTTCCGCCAGAACCTCCGCTACTCGTTCAGCGACGCGTTCCAGAATTCGTACCTGAACCAGACCGGCTACGTCGACGCCGCGACCGAGACGACCCTCAACCGCTACCAGTTCCTGACCAGCTCGAAGGTCGGGATCTTCCAGGTCGACAACCAGGCCGAGGCGCGCTTCTTCGACGGCTTCTTCGCCCACGATCTGCTGATCGGCCTCGACTACAAGCGCTACGACCTGCACGACAACCAGGGCACCAACTTCGCGGCCGGCTACACCGTGCCGGGGCTCAGCCTTCTCAACCCGATCTACGGCCAGATCCGCGGCCGCCCGGCCCCCTACCTCGTCAACGCCGACACCTTCCAGCAGCTCGGCATCTATGTGCAGGACCAGATCAAGCTCACCGACCGCCTGACCCTCGTCCTCGGCGGGCGCCAGGACTTCGCCGACAACGTCGTGCGCGACCGTCTCAGCCCGGCCAACAGCAGCAGCCGCAGCGACGAGGCCTTCAGCGGCCGTGCCGCCCTGATCTACAACTTCCCCGAAGGGCTCGCGCCCTATGTCAGCTACTCGACCTCGTTCCAGCCGCAGATCGGCTCGGACGCCAACGGCCGGAGCTACGCGCCCGAATACGGCGAGCAGGTCGAGGTCGGCGTCAAGTTCGAGCCCGTCGGGTACGGCTTCTTCCTGACGGCGGCGGCCTTCGATCTCGTGCGCCAGAACGTGCTGCAGCCGATTCCGGGCACGTTCTTCAGCGCGCCGCTCGGCGAGGTCCGCTCCCGCGGTGTCGAGGTGCAGGCCGTGGCCAACCTCGCCGAGGGGCTGAACCTCGTCGGCGCCTTCACCGCCTACGATCTGCAAACCATCAAGGGCAACGCCGATCAGGTCGGCCGCACGCCGACCCGCATCCCGGAGGTGCTGGCCTCGGTCTTCGCCGACTACACCATCCCCACCGGCGACTGGCGCGGCTTCGGCTTCGGCGGCGGCGTCCGCTACGTGGGGCGCTCCTTCGCGGATGTCGCCAACACCCTGACCGTGCCGGACTACGTGCTGTTCGACGCGCAGATCCACTACACCTGGGACAACTGGCGCGCGGCGATCAACGCCACCAATATCGGCGACCGCCGCTTCGTCTCCTCGTGCATCTCGGCCAACGAGTGCTTCTACGGCGAGGCCCGCCGGGTGCTGGGCAGCATCAGCTACAAGTGGTGAACTGCCGCAGGGCCCGTCCGCGGGCCCTGCGCCACCTTGGAGGCGGCGGGCGGCCGGGCTATTTCGGGGCTCTCTAAGCGGATCGTGAGAATCCGCGTCTCGAGGAACGTCCACGCGCCATGATCGCCCGCTCTCTCATCGCCGCCCTGCTGATCGGCGGCCTCGCCTGTCCTGCATCCGCGCAGGAAACCGCCTCTCCGCCCGCACAGGCCGCTCCGCAGGAGCCCGCAAAGGAAGCCGCGCCGCCGCGGCCGATCCGCAACGCGCCGAGCCCGCGGGCGCTGGAATTCGCCGCCTACATCTTCTCGGCGGTCAATGTCTGCGGCTACCGGCTCAACACCGCGGAGTTCGAGGCGCTGCTCGCCAAGCAGAACACACGGCCCGAGGATGTCAGCCCGCGCGGGCCCTTCGGCAACCGGGTGATGGGCATCTTCACGCTGATGTCCAACCAGATGAACCTCAACCGCGAGCAGGCCTGCCTCGCGGTGGCCGGCGAGTACGGGCCCGAGGGGAACGTGGTGAAGAACGTCCTGCTGCCGCCGGGCTCCGACGACACGCCCGCCGCGCCCGCGGGCAAGCCGGCACAGCCTTAGCGGTCCTCGATCGCGGCAGGACAGGTCGCGATGGGCGGGGCGCCGCGCGGGAGGAGGTCCGGATCATCCGGCCGGGCACCTCGGCCCGCCCCGTCGCCGGCCTGACAGCGCCGGATCGGCCCACCGCGAAGTCGGCGGCTCCCCGTTCGCGCGAAATGCTGTAGAGGGACGGGCGAGACCCGCATCCGACCCTTCCGCTGGCCCTGGCCCCATGTCCGCAACCGACCCCGCGCCCCGATCCTCCCTGCGCCCCCAGCCGCGTCCCGGCGTCCTCGACATCGAGGCCTACGTGCCCGGCAAGAGCGCCGCGCCGGGCGTGGCGAAGATCCACAAGCTCTCGTCGAACGAGACGCCGCTCGGCCCGAGCCCGCGGGCGATCGAGGCCGTGCGCGCGGAGGCCGCGACGCTCGCCCTCTACCCCGACGGCAGCGCGACCCGTCTGCGCGCGGCGATCGGCGCCCGCTACGGGCTCGACCCCGCCCGCATCGTCTGCGGCGCGGGCTCGGACGAGCTGCTGACCCTGCTGGCGCTGGCCTTCGTCGGCCCAGGGGATGAGGGCATCTTCTGCGAGCACGGCTTCCTCGTCTACCGCATCGCGATCCTGACGGCGGGCGGCACGCCGGTGGTGGCTCCGGAGACGAACCTCACGGCGGATGTCGACGCGATTCTCGCCGCCGTCACGCCGCGCACCCGGATCGTCTACCTCGCCAACCCCAACAACCCGACCGGCACCTACCTGCCGTTCGAGGAGGTCCGCCGCCTGCATGCCGGCCTGCCCGGCAACGTGCTGCTCGTGCTCGACGGGGCCTATGCCGAGTACGTGCGCGCCAACGACTACACCGCTGGACTCGAACTGGCGCTCGACGCACCCAACGTCGTCATGACGCGCACCTTCTCGAAGATCCACGGGCTGGCGGCGCAGCGCATCGGCTGGATGGTGGGATCCGAGGCCGTGGTCGATGCGGTCAACCGCATCCGCGGGCCGTTCAACGTCTCGGCCGGCGCCATCGCGGCGGGGGCGGCGGCGATCGCCGACGAGGGCCATGTCGCGGCGGCGGTCGCCCATAACGACGAATGGCTCGCCTGGCTTACCCGCGCGGTCGAGGCGCTGGGCCTCGCCGTGACGCCGAGCGTCGGCAACTTCCTGCTCGTCCACTTCTCGGACGAGCCCGGCCGCACGGCGGCGGAGGCCGATGCGCATCTGACGCGCGCCGGCGTGATCGTGCGCCGAGTGTCGTCCTACGGCCTGCCCAACGCCTTGCGGGTGACCGTCGGCAGCGCGGAGGCCAACCGTGCCTTCGTGGATGCGCTGACCGACTTCCTCGGGGTGCCGCGGTCGTGACGCAGGGCGTGGATCGCCTCGCCATCGTCGGCCTGGGCCTGATCGGCTCCTCGATCGCCCGCGGCGCCCGCACCTACGGCCTCGCCCGCGAGATCGTGGCGATCGACCGCGACGCGGGCGTGATCGAGCGGGTCAGGGCTCTGGGCCTGGCCGAGACGGCGAGCACCGAGGTGTCGGCCGTTGCCGGGGCCGACCTCGTCGTCCTCTGCGTGCCGGTGGGCGCGATCGGCGACGTGGCGGCGCGGATCGCGCCGCACCTGAAGCCTGGCGCCGTCGTTTCCGACGTGGGCTCGGTGAAGGCCGCCGTGGTGACGGCCGTCGCCCCGCATCTGTCCGCAGCGAATCCGTTCGTGCCGGCGCATCCGGTGGCCGGCACCGAGTATTCGGGTCCGGATTCGGGCTTCGCCACCCTGTTCTCGAACCGCTGGTGCATCCTGACGCCGCCGGACGGGACCGACCCGGCGGCGGTCGAGCGGGTGCAGGCCCTGTGGCAGGGGCTGGGGGCCATCGTCGAGACCATGACGCCCGAGCACCACGATCTCGTGCTCGCCATCACCAGCCACGTGCCGCACCTGATCGCCTACAACATCGTCGGCACGGCTGCCGACCTTGAGGAGGTCACGCAGTCGGAGGTCATCAAGTTCTCCGCCGGCGGCTTTCGCGACTTCACCCGCATCGCCGCCTCCGACCCGACCATGTGGCGCGACATCTTCCTGACCAACCGCGACGCGGTGCTGGAGATGCTCGGGCGCTTCAACGAGGATCTGTCGGCCCTGTCGCGGGCGATCCGCTGGGGCGACGGCGAGGCCCTGCACGACCTGTTCACCCGCACCCGCGCGATCCGCCGCGGCATCGTCGCCATGGGCCAGGAAACGGCCGAACCGGATTTCGGCCGCGCCCGCAACGCGGCGGCGCCGGCGGACCCGCAGAGCTGCAAGCCGAGCTGAAGGAGAGAGCGCCCGAGATGCGGACATTCGCCATCGTTGCCGTCGTCGAGGGCGCCGCGCCCGATCTGTTCGAGTGGCTCGCCTTCCACCGGGCGGTCGGCGTGCGCCACTTCGTGATCTACGACAACGGCCTCGACAGCGAGGCCGCCGCGCTCCTGAGGGCGCACGAGACGATCGGCGTCACTACCCTGCCCTGCCCGACGCGTATCGACCTCGCGCCGCGCTTCGCCGCCTATAACCATTTCCTCGCCTCGCGGGCGCGGCTGTTCCGCTTCGCCGCCTTCCTCGGGCTCGACGAATTCCTGGTGCCGGCGCCCGGTCGCTCGATCCAGGACTGGATCGCCCGCATCCCGGCACATGCCGGCGCGGTGATGGTCAACCGGCGCAGCTTCGACACCTCGGCGCCGGAGGGGACGCGGGCCGGGCTCGTGCTGCGCCGTTTCCCCCGCGCCCTCGCGAACCCGGAGCGGGCGGAGAGCCGCGTCGTCACGGCGATCTACCGGCAGGGCGCCGTCGCGGCGATCGCCGACGGGAATCTGGCGGCCCCGGTGCAGGGCGAGCGGCTGATGAGCGATTTCAGCCCCGCCGAGCCGGATCCGACCCGGCCCGACGCCGTGCTCGGCGTGCGGCAGGGCGAGATCCGGCTCAACCACTATCTCCGCCCCGCCCCGGCCACTCCTGCAAAGGGTCAGGACGTGGAATCCGAGCCGTGCTTCCGGACGCAGAGCTGGATCGGGCCGACCCTCGACGAGATGCGCCACCTCCTGGCCCACCTGGAAGGCGTCGCGCCGGCCGAGGCCCTGCGGCTGCGGGCGCGGGCCGCCGCCGTGCCGGAGCTGGCGCGGCCCGTCGCACCGCAGGAGCATCGTCTCTGGCGGCTGCGCCACCTGCATCGGCCGCGCGTCGAGGCCGCCGGGCGCTTCGTCCAGCGCAAGCTCTTCGGGGCGCCGCGCCCCTGGTAGGACGGCGCGTCGGGGTTCGGCGCACGCGATCCCGCCCTCCATCGCCCCGGCGGTGCCGCGCGGCCGGACCGCTTCGGTGACGTTCGCGACGATGCTCCCGCTTCCTGTTGTTGCATCGTCTTTTTTCGAAAGCCGATTGGTCACCTTTCGGGGCGCTGTCTCTTCCGCGCGGTGGCCGGCTTCTTGCCCTTGGCTGTCGCGAGCGTTCGCCCCGACGGGCCGTCTCCGACCCTGGATTTCGTCGCCCGTGCCTTGCCGGCGGTCCGGAGGAAGGTCATCGCACGGGGATTGCGGGCTGCGGCCGAGGCCCGGATCAGCCGCATGCCGTCCTCGACGTCGCGATCGATGCCGCGACCGGCGACGAGATTGAGGCCAAGCTGGAACTGCGATTCCGAATACGCCTTGGCGTCGATGTCCGAGCGGTTGTCGATCGACTGACGGAACCAGTAGTTCGCTTCCGCGTAGTCCGGCGCGCCGTCCCAGCCCTCGATCAGGGCCATGCCGAGATTGTGGTAGGCGACCGCCGCACCGTCGACGGCGGCCTGTCGCAGCATCCGCACGGCCCGCGCCCCGTTGGCCTGCGGCCGCTCCATCTCCATCAAGGCGAGGTCGTTGAGCGCCTGCGGCAGCCCCTGCTCGGCCGCAACCTGCAGCAGGGTGAGACCGCGGATCGGATCCTTCGGCACGCCGCGGCCTCCGAAATGGAGGTTGGCAAGGTTGAGCTTGGCGGTCCGGTCGTTCTTCGCGACCGCCTGTTCGAGCCAGCGGACGGCTTCCCGGTCGTCCCGCTTCACTCCGCGACCCGCCATGTAGGCGTAGCCGATATTGTTCATGGAGGCGGCCGAGCCGCGCTCGGCGCCCTTGCGATACCAGGCCAGGGCCTCGGCGAGATCGCGCGGCACGCCGCGGGCGTGGTCGTACTGCATCCCGATGGCGGTGTAGGCGGCGGCCACCCCCTTCGCGGCTGCCCGGTCGTACCAGCGCCGCGCCTCCGCGTGGTCGACCGGCACGCCCTGGCCGTAATCGTAGATCGTGCCGATCTGGTTCATCGCCCGGCCGTCACCGGCCTCCGCCGCCCGTCGGAACCACTTCATCGCCAGGGCGTAGTCGCGCACCACGCCTCCGGCGTCCTGATAGCGGACGCCGAGCCCGTGCGCGGCCTCGACCGAGCCGCCCTCGGCCATCCGTTCGAGCAGCACGAGGCCGAGCGTCACGTTCTGTGGTGCCTTGTCGATGTAGGAATTGGCGAGCGCGAAGGTCGCCGTGGCTTTGCCGAGGCCGCTCGCCCGCACGAGCCAGCGCCGCTGGCCCGCGATGTCCACGCCGCCGCCCTCGCCGTCCCGCATCATCCCGGCGAGTTCCAGCATGGCCACGGTCGAGTCCCGCTCCGCGGCCAGGAGGTAGAAGCGCCGTGCCGCAGCGAGATCCCGCGCCAGCCCGGTCCCCCTGTCGTGCAACTGTCCGTAGACGAAGGCGGCGTGGCGGCTTCCGTTCGCGATGGCCTCCTCCAAGAGGGAGCGGATGCGCGCCTCGTCCGCGGGCTTCCCGTCGGCCGCCTCGGCGAGCATCCGCGCCAGATCCGCCTTGGCGGGCGCGTGGCCGGCACGGGCGGCCTCCTCCAGAAGGGCGAGCGCCCGGGCGCGGTCGCGCTGCGGCGGCTCGGCGCTCGCGAGGTTCCGTGCCAGATAGCGCTTGAGTTCGGGATGACCGGTCCGTGCGACGCCCTCGCTCAGCACGGCAAGACCGGCGGCGGGATCGCTCGACAGCGCGTCCCCGTAGGAGCCGGCGAAGCGCCCTTCCGCGATCGCGTCGTAGCCGCCGGGATAGCCGTGTTCCTTCGCCTGTGTGAGGGCCGCAATCGCCGCGTCCTTGCGCTCGAGCGCCTTGAGGACGAGGCCGAGCCGGTAGGAGGAGCCTGCCGCCGCCGGCTCCGCGGCCGCCGCGGCGGCGCAGAGGGTTGCAGCGGCTTCCAGGGCCGCGGTCCGTCCCTCGGTCACGCCGTCGAGGATCGACCGGTCGGGGGTTACGGCCTCGATCTCCTTCGGGAGAGCGACGGCGCGGTCGCAGGCCTCACCCTGCATCTCGGGCGAGGCCTTCTCGGATGACGATACCGATAAAGGCGCGGATGGGGGCGGCGCCGGACTCGGCTTCTCCTCGGCCCGGATGGTGTTCGGCGCCGCGAGCGCGAGGCCGACGAGAAGGATGGCGAGGGAGGCACGCGCCGGCCTCTCGCGGCCTGGCCCGGGGCGACGGCCCGGAGCACCGTTGCCGGGCATCTCTTGGGGCATGCCGCCGGATGGAACTGCGGGCGCCCGGTCCGGCTCTTGCGGGCTCTCGGAGCGCCCGCATCGCTGCCCCCGCGTCCCGACGCGCCTCGAATCCGAAGCCGAGAACGCTGCGGACTTCGACGACATGGCGGGCTCCTCGGACGATACCGATCGCGGGTGCATCCTCCCGGCCGGTGCGTCATGAGGTGGGGAGGTCTGCCGTTCGTGCGCAGAGATGGCGCGCACGCCTGCGTTGTCATCGGCGGAAGGTTGATGACGACGCCCAAGCGTCAGCGCTTCCGGGCTGGCCCCGCGGCGTGGATCCGAACCGCGGTGCCGAGCCTCAGTACAAGGCCGGCAGCACCACGTTCGGCACGGCGAGCGGGCCGAGCATCAGGCGCCCGTCGCCGAGGCGAAGGGTCGGCAGGGGCTTGAGGCCGTTGGCTCCGCTCGCCGCCTGCGCCTCGCCGGAGACATCCTCGCGCTTGCGCAGGCCGCCGAGGAACTGGCCGACGAGGTTGCCGATCAGCGCGCCCTTGTCCGAGCCGAAACGCTGACCCATCACCTGCCCGACCAGAGCCTCGAGCCCGATCGCGCGGATGTCGAAGCGTCCTTCGGGGCGGTGCGCCTCGTCGAGGCCGACCTCGCCCTTGGCCTGGAGGCGGCGCTCACCCTTGGCAATCGACAGCCGCGTCACGTCGAGGCGGCCGTCGGCCTGCCGCCACTTCTCCAGTTCCCGCGCCACCGTGCCGGTGCGAAGCACCGTCGCCCGCTCGATGGTCGTGTCGAGATCGATATCGGCGGGGTCGCTGCTGCCGGCGAGCGCGTCGAGGCGCGGAACGGCGGCCTTGGCGAGGCGCAGGCTGACATCGACGGCGCCGTCACTCTCGAAGCGGCCGGGCGTCGGCCGGGCGTGGAGTTCGAGGTGCTCGGCGGCGAAATCCACCGGGCCCGGATCGGGCGATTGGACCGTGCCCTGCGGAGCGTCGACGACGAGGGAGGCGCGGCTGAAGCCGTTCGAGGCGGCGTGGAAGCTCGCTTCCAGGGACTTCCAGGTCACGTTGCCGGTCAGGTCGCCCTGCTCGACATGGAAGGGGCCGTCGACCTCGAGCACGACGTGGCGCGGATCGTAGACCTGCACCACAGCGGTGGTCGGCCCGAGGGTGAAGCTGCCGTCGGAGCGGGCGAAGCGCAGGGAGGCGCAGCGCAGTTCGAGGCGGAAGGGAAAGCCGGTGATCGAGCGGTCGGCGCAGGTCCACTGACGCCCCGCCTGGGCTTCGCGGGCGAGCCAGGCATCCATCTCGCTCTCGGCCTTGCCGCGGATGAAGAACCACGCGGTGGCCCAGGCGACGGCGACGGTGGCGAGCAGGATGTAGGGGAGAAACAGGCCGATCCGCCTGCGCCGCCGCGGCAGCGGTCCGCCAGGGATCGGTTCGGGTGTCTGCGCCATCGGCCTCGTTCCTGCGCGGTCCGGCAGGACCGGCCGGACGCCCCGTGTTTGGAGAGAGGGGCGGCGCAAGGCAAGAGCCTGCCCTGGCCCGGCCATCACGGGCCTGAGAGCAGGCGAGACTTGAAGACGCGACCTGAAGGTGAGCCGGCGAGGCAGCCCGTAGGGACGTCAGGCGCTCGCCTGTTCCCCATCGACGGCGAGATCGGCCACGACGGCGCGGCGCTCGTCCTCCCCCTCGGCGAGGCGGTGGACATGCATCTCCGTCGCTCCCTGCTGGCGGGCGCGGGCGAGCCAGTTTCGGTGCAGGCGCTCGCGCGGTCCCTTGCCGGACGCGGCGATCGAGACGGCCTGGGCGATGCCGGCATCGTCGCGCCGGACGGCGATCACCACCGCCTCGTCGACCTCGGCGAAGTCGGGCTCGGCCAGTTCGTGGACGCCGACGACGTAGCGGCGGCCGGAACGCCCGCGCCACGCGCTCAAGGCAGGAGCGGCACCCCGCAGGCCCGCCATGGTTCGGAGACGCTCCTCGCGCACATCCGCTCTCCGGGATCGATCGTCCTTCAGATCGCGGAGCGCGACCGACCAGGACAGGGCTCGTTTGTTCGCCATTTGTTCTGTTCTACGACGCTCGTCCGATCGCCGTCAAGGCGCTGGTTCGGATCAGGTTTCGAGATCGGATTAAGGTGGGAATTGTCGCCCGGTTCCACAAGCGACGACGGCGTCTCAGGCTCCTGTGATGTCCCGATTCGATCGACCGATCATCGTCTCGCCGCACAGCCTTCGTAAAGCATGGGTCTGGCAGGGTGACCGGGCGCGGTGCCTGCCGTACAAGCGGAGCCGTGTGCCGTCCCGTTTTCGGAGATCCAGGTCTCGGGCGGAGCGGCGTGACGCGGCGGGGAACAGCCTTGGGGCGGGTGATGGGTGTGGCGACGAACAGGCTGGGGGTTCGAATCGCGCGGCTCGCGCTCGCCGCCGGCCTCGCGCTGAATCTCGGCGCCTGCTTCCGCCCACTCTACGGACCGACCGCCTCGGGTGAGTCGATGCAGGGGCTGCTCGCCGCGATTCAGGTCGACGACGTCAACATGGCGCAGGATCAGGAGCGCCTCGGGCACTACCTACGCAGCGAGCTGATCTTCGATCTCGACGGTTCCGGCCAGCCCGCCGTGCCGAAGCGCTACCGGCTGAAGATGCAGGGCAGCGAGCAGGTGCAGACGCCGATCGTCTCCTCGACCACGGCGCGGGCGGAAGCCGGCACCATCGTCGGCACCGTGAAGTTTTCGCTGGAGAGCCTGGACGGGCGCCGCATCCTCACCGAGGGCGTCGCCACGGGCACCGCGACCTACGATCGTTCGATCCAACGCTTCGCCTCGCTGCGCGCCGCGCGTGACGCCGAGATCCGTCTCGCCAAGCTGCTGGCCGACCAGATCAAGACCCGGATCGCCTCCGTCCTCGCCGTCAAGCCGAACCCCTGACGGCCGCGGCATGACGGCGGTCAAGGCCGGCGACGTCGAGGGGCTGGTCCGGCGCGGCCCCGATCCGCGCATCGCGGTGACCCTGGTCTACGGGCCCGATACCGGCCTCGTCGCCGACCGCGCGGCGCGGCTGGTTCGTGGCATGGTGGCGGATCCCGACGATCCCTTCGCGCTGATCAAGATCGATGGCGACACTCTCGCCTCCGATCCGGGACGGCTCGTGGACGAGGCCGGCACCGTCGGCCTGTTCGGCGGCAGCCGCACGATCTGGGTGCGTTCCGGCAGCCGCAACTACGCGCCGGCGGTCGATGCGGTGCTGAAGGCTCCGGGTGAGGGCGCCCGGATCGTGGTGGAGGCGGGAGACCTCGCCCGCTCCGCGCCCCTGCGCACCCTCTGCGAGGGTTCGCCCAGAGCGCTTGCCCTGCCCTGCTTCCCCGACGACGAGCGCACGCTTGCCGACCTCATCGAGCGCACGCTGCAGGAGGATGGCCTGCGCATCGACCGCGATGCTCGCGACCTTCTGGCGGGCAGCCTCGGCAGCGACCGCCGCGCCAGTCTGTCGGAAATCGCCAAGCTCGCGCTCTACGCCCGCGGACGGGGCAGCGTCGGCGTCGACGATGTGGAGGCGATCGTCAGCGATGTCGGCGCGAGCGTTCTCAACGCGCTGATCGATGCGGCCTTCGCCGGACGCGCGAGCGCCGCCGAGCGCGAGTATCGCCGCTTCCGCCACGAGGGCATGGACCCGTCGGCGATGCTCGGTGCCGGCCTGCGGCACGCCCTCACCCTGCTGTCCCTGCGCCTCGACAATCCGCGGGGCAGCGCGAGCCAGCTCGTCGCCAACTGGCGCGGCCTTCATTTCCGGCGCAAGGCCTCGGCCGAGACTCAGCTCGCCCGCTGGTCGGCACCGGCCCTGCAACAGGCGGTGTCCTGGCTCCAGGACGCGGTTCTCGCCTGCCGCCGCTCCGAGCCGGACCTGGCCCATGCGCAGGCGCAGGGCGTGTTTCTGCGCATCGCCGTCGAGGCGGCGCGGCGGCGCGGCTGACGAACCGCTTCGCCCCTTGCCCTTTCATCGCGGGGCGATGCGATCGCGCTCGTGACGCTGTCGCAGGCGATTTCCCCGGGGATCACGAGGCACGCGTCACGGGAGCCGGTCTGGCCGGTGGAGCGCGTGAGCTGATGAGAAAGCCACCAATGGCCTCGTGACAGCGCCGGTTCAGGCCCTCATGCGTCGCCGCCGAGCTTGCGGCAGAGCGCGTCGCGCTCCTCGGCGCTGGCGTAGCGGATGCGGATCTCGCCCTCCCCGCTCGCCTTGGACTTCACCGCCACGCGGTAGCCCAGGGCCCGGCCGAGCAGGTCCTCCAGGGAGCGCAGGGCGGCGTCCCCCTCGGCGGAACGGCGCGGACGGCCCGGACGGGGCGCGTCGTCCTGCGGCGCCTCCGCCGCGGCCAGGGCCTCGACCTCGCGCACCGACAGCCCTTCGGCCACGATACGACGGGCCACGGCCTCCGGGTCGCGCACGGAGAGCAGCGCCCGGGCATGGCCGGCAGTGATCTCGCTGGCGATCACCCGATCCTGGATCGCCGGCGAAAGCTGCAGCAGGCGCAGCGTGTTGGCGAGGTGGCTGCGGCTCTTGCCGAGCAGGTCGGCCAGTTCGGCCTGGGTGTACTTGAACTCGCCCATCAGCCGCTCGTAGCCCGCCGCCTCCTCGATGGCGTTCAGGTCGGCACGCTGGACGTTCTCGAGGATCGCGTATTCGAGCGAGGTGCGATCGTCGATCTCGACGACTACCACCGGCACCTCGTTGAGGCCCGCCCGCTGGGCCGCGCGCCAGCGCCGCTCACCGGCCACGATCTCGAACGTTCCGGGCACGCCGGAGAGCGCCCGCACGACGATCGGCTGGATCACGCCGCGCTGGCGGATCGAAGCGGCCAACTCGTCGAGTTCCGGCTCCGAGAAGCGGCGGCGCGGGTTGCGGGGATTCGGGCGCAGGAACTCGACCGCGACCTTGCGCTGCGGATGGCCGGCGGTGCGGGCCGCCTCCTCGGGCGCGTCGTCGGAAAAGTCGCCGATCAGCGCCGCGAGACCGCGGCCAAGCCGCGGCCGTGCCGTATCATCCGCCATTGCCACGCTCGAAACTCCAAAACCTTGAATGACGAAGAGTGTCTGGCACAACGCCCGGTCGCTGACCGCGGCCTATCCGCGCGTGACGGCGTGGCGGGCGCCTCGTGCAAGACACTAGGCGGCGGCCGCGGGCGGGGGCGCCCGACCCTCGCGCTGGATCACTTCCGAAGCGAGTCGCAGGTAGGCCTGTGAGCCGGCGCATTTGAGGTCGTAGAGCAGCACCGGCTTGCCGTGCGAAGGCGCCTCCGAGACCCGCACATTGCGCGGGATCATGGTCTCGTAGACCTTGTCGCCCATGAACCCGCGCACGTCGGCCACGACCTGGGTCGAGAGGTTGTTGCGCGGGTCGTACATCGTGAGCACGACACCCTGGATCTGCAGCTTGGGGTTCAGCGCCCCGCGCACCTGCTCGACGGTGCGCAGCAACTGGCTCAGGCCTTCGAGGGCGAAGAACTCGCATTGCAGCGGCACCATCACCGCATCGGCGGCGGCGAGTGCGTTGATGGTGAGCAGGTTGAGGGAGGGGGGGCAATCGATCAGCACGTAGCTGATGGGCTCGATCCCCTCCGGGGTCGTGAGATCGCGCAGGATGTTGCGCAGGCGGTGGGCCCGGTCCTGTGCGCTCGCCAGCTCGAGTTCGAGGCCGAGCAGGTCCATGGTCGACGGGGCGACGGAGAGCCGCGGCACCGCCGTCGGCGTAATCGCATCCGCCAGCGGCGCCTCGCCCGCCATCACGTGGTAGGTCGAAATCTTGCGGCGGCGACGGTCGATGCCGAGGCCGGTCGAGGCGTTGCCCTGCGGATCGAGATCAATCACCAGCACCTGCTCGCCGATGGCGGCCAGAGCCGTGCCGAGATTGATCGCCGTGGTGGTCTTGCCGACGCCGCCCTTCTGGTTGGCGAGCGCGAGCACGCGGAGCGGTTTGGCTTGCGCCGGAGCAGCCTGAGCCGGTGAGGCCGTCGATAAGTCGGTCATGGGTCCACGCGGGAAAGCGACGTGACGCGCACGATCCGTGCCTGCGAGTCGGTGCGGCTCGGAATCAGGTCGCGGGTGAATGTCCACGCATCCTCGGCCTCGGTCAATTCCGCGGCTGCATCACGTCCCTTCGGAAAAAGCCCGACCGTACCGCTTGTCAACAAGGGTTCGGTCCAGGTCAGGAGCTGCGTGAGCGGCGCCAGGGCTCGGGCGCAGACGATCTCAATGCCGGTAAGCGTGCCGATAATGGCCTCGATGCGCGCATTGTGGACGGTGACGGGCGCTCCGGTGAGGCGAGCCGTTTCCGAGAGGAAGGCGCATTTGCGCGCATTGCTTTCGACAAGGCTGACGTGGAAATCCGCTCGTCCCCGGCCGGCGATGGCAAGAATGAGACCGGGAATGCCGGCTCCCGAGCCGAGGTCGAGCCAGCGTCTGGCCTCCGGCGCGAGAGCGAGCAGTTGCAGCGCGTCGGCGATGTGACGCTGCCAAACCTCGGCCAGGGTCGCCGGGCCGACGAGGTTCTTGACAGTCTGCCAGCGCGTCAGCTGGGTAACGTAGAGGTCGAGGGCGGCGGCTGTTTCACGTGAAACATTGTGCTCGTCGAGCACGCGACGACGCAAATCAGTGCTCATCCGCGGCGTCGGTCCGAAAATTGTCGGCAGTGACTTGCAATTTCCAAGGGTGCACTCTCCTTTAGCCCGGCAACCCGACAGCTCGCGCGCGACAGGCCACTGAAGCCATGGCCGGTCAGATCATGGTCTTGGAATAAAATCCTCATGACCCTCAAGCCGTCGCTTGGGTCCGGCTACGCCGGGCGTGGGCCGCGAGCAGCGTCAAGGCCGCCGGGGTGACGCCCTCAATGCGGGCCGCCTGGCCGAGGGTGATCGGACGCACGCTGTCGAGCTTGATCCGCATCTCGTTGGAGAGGCCGGGAATCGCGCCGTAGTCGAGGGAGGCCGGCAGGCGCACCGCCTCGTCGCGGCGGAAGGCGGAGATGTCGGCCTGCTGCCGGTCGAGATAGACGGCGTAGGTCGCATCCGTGCGCAGCCGCTCGGCGACCCGCGGCGGCACCGCCGCCAGCTCCGGCCAGACCGCAGCGAGCCGATCCCATCCGATCTCCGGATAAGACAGGAGCTGGAAGGCGCTGCGACGCAGCCCGTCCCGGTTGAGGGAGAGGCCGTAGAGCGCGGCCTCGTTCGGAGTGAGGCTCAGGGCGTCGAGCCGGGCGCGCGCCTCGGCGAGCGCCGCCTGTGCGGCCGCGAAATGCCCGGCCCGGACGGGGCCGACGCAGCCGAGGGCGGCGCCGCGCGCGGTCAGACGCTCGTCGGCATTGTCCACGCGCAGGCTCAGGCGATATTCCGAGCGCGAGGTAAACATCCGGTAGGGCTCGCTGACCCCGTGGGTGACGAGGTCGTCGATCATCACGCCGAGATAGGACTCGGCCCGGTCGAAGATCGCGAGGTCCGAGCCGCCGGCCAGCCGGGCCGCGTTGAGGCCGGCCACCAGCCCCTGCCCCGCCGCCTCTTCGTAGCCGGTGGTGCCGTTGATCTGGCCTGCCAGGAACAGGCCGGGCAGGCGCTTGGCCTGGAGCGTCGCGTCGAGCTCGCGCGGATCGACGTAATCGTACTCGATGGCGTAGCCGGGCCGCAGGATGCGGGTGCGCTCCAGTCCCGGAATGGCGGCGATGATGCCGGCCTGGACCTCTTCGGGCAAAGCCGTCGAGATGCCGTTCGGATAGACCGTCGGATCGTCGAGGCCCTCCGGTTCGAGGAAAATCTGGTGGCCCTCGCGGTCGCCGAAGCGCACCACCTTGTCCTCGATCGACGGGCAGTAACGGGGGCCACGGCTGCCGATGCCGCCGGAATACATCGGCGAGCGGTGAAGGTTGGTCCGGATCAGATCATGGACCGCCTGGGTCGTGCGGGTGATGCCGCAGGCGATCTGCGGCGTGGTAATCCGCTCGGTCAGGGTCGAGAACGGAACGGGATCGGCGTCCGCGTGCTGCATTTCCAGCGCGGCCCAATCGATGGTGCGTCCGTCGAGGCGGGGCGGCGTGCCGGTCTTCAGGCGGCCGAGGCGAAAACCGTGATGGTCGAGCGTCCGCGCCAGCCCTACGGCCGGCGCCTCGTCGACGCGCCCGGCGGGGATCTGCCGCTCGCCGATATGGATCAGTCCGCGCAGGAAGGTCCCCGTCGTGATGACCACCGCCCCTGCCGTGAGGCGTCGCCCGTCCGCAAGCACCGCACCCGCGACGCGGCCCGCCTCGACGATCAGGTCGTCGGCTTCGCCCTCAATCACGCTGAGCCCCGGTGTCTCCGCGATCGCCCGCTGCATGGCGCGGGCGTAGAGCGCCCGGTCGGCCTGAGTGCGGGGCCCGCGCACGGCCGGCCCCTTGCGGCGGTTGAGCAGGCGAAACTGGATGCCGGCGGCGTCGGCGACGCGGCCCATCAGCCCGTCGAGGGCATCGACCTCGCGCACGAGATGGCCCTTGCCCAGACCGCCGATGGCCGGGTTGCAGGACATCGCGCCGATGGTCGCGCCCCGATGGGTGACCAGGGCGGTGCGGGCGCCGACGCGCGCGGCCGCGGCGGCCGCCTCGACGCCGGCATGACCGCCGCCGACGACGATGACGTCGTAACGGATGGAGTCTGCGTGCATGGTCCGTGCTTACGCGCGGGCCGGCGACAAGGTCAACGCAGAGCCCGCGCTCGGCTTACCGACCTCGGGACAGGTGCTGAGCGGAAAGGCTGCGCCGTTTCTGCGCCGATGCGGCGGGAAGGCGCGTCATCGCGAATCTTGCAGCCTCATGAAGCGCGCGATTCTCGGCCGTGTTGCTTCCGGCCCCAGCGGCGCAGCGTGCGTTCCGTGAGAGCCGCTCAGGCGGCGGACCAGCGGACGTTCTCGGCGGTCGAGGCGAGGGATGAACGGATCTGGAGATCGATGCAGAAGGCCGAGGCGGTCGCCTCCTCCGTCACCTCCAGGGACCACGTGTCGCCGAGATGCAGACGGTGGCCCGACTCCTTGAGGAGAGACCCGGCGTAGCGGACGGCTTCGCGCAGAGCCACGTCCAGGCTCGGGCAGTCCAGACCCTCGTCATCCGTGATGTTGAGGCCGTCACTCACGTTGAAAAAGTACTTTGGCATGGTTCGTTCGCTGGTTGAGCGTATGCTAAAGCAATGATGCCTCGACTCTGCGTTCGAATAAAGGATGGTTTAGAAAATTTATTGAGCACTTTGTGTTCAATCATCGATGTTTCGGGCTATCGATTGGCAAAAACTGCTCAGCGGCGCATCCATTCGCGGGATGTATAATCATGCGCTGCGATCCAATCGTGCACGACGCGTTGCTGGAAACAGAGCGCCGTTGAAAGAGGTTTCAGCGGGATCATTGTCATTATTCTGCGTGTTGGGTTGCAGCGCACGTCGCAGATTTGCCGCAACGATGGGAGAATGAGCGAAATTCGCTCAAACCTTCCCCGTCGCCCGTCATCCCTGCTCGGCCCCCTATGCCCGGCCCCCTATGAATGCGGCTGATCTCAGTTTTTCATCGTCCGAGTTCCTGCAGCTTCTGGAAGGTCTCGGCCTGACCGGAAACTGGGGCTGGACCTTCGCCACCGGTGAGCAGGTGTGGTCACCGGGGCTGTTCCGGCTGCTCGGCCTCGAGGCCGGCACAACGGTGCCGAGCTATGAGCGGATCACGCAACTCGTCCACCCGGAGGATCGGTACCGGCTCGAACGGGCGGACGATGTCAGGCATGAAGGGGTGCTGGGTGAGCACACCGTCCGCGTGCTGCGTCCCGACGGGATGCTGCGGGTCTTGAATCTCCGGGGAACCGTCTATCACACGCCCGACGGCCGGCCCCGGGCGGCGGCCGGCATCGTGCTCGACGTGACCGACCGGGAGCAGATGGCGTCTGCCCTGCGGACGGAGCGCCGCCGGCAATGGGCGCTGTTCGAAGTGCTGCAATCCTGGTCGAACTCGGCGCTCTATGTCGGCGGACAGCGGGTGGCTTCACCCGAGATCCTCAGCCTGACCGGCGTCACCCAGGAGGCGTTCCAGGCCCATTGCGATCAGATCGTCGCCCCCGACGACCGTGCCCGCATGCGCGCCCATATTCAGGCGATGATCGCGGCCGGGAAGTCCTTCGAGGTCTCGAAGCGCCTGATCATGGCGGATGGCGATCAGGGCCAGTTTCGCTTCCTCTACACGCCGGTCCGGGACGCGGAGGGCCGCACCGAGACCTGGGCGACCCACGCCGCGCGCCTGAGCGGTCCGAAGGCCCCCGTGCTCGATCAAGCGCGGAAGGGCCTGGTTCAGGGCATCGAAGGCCGCCACCTGCGGGCGGCGCGCGCGCTCCTCGGCTGGTCGATGCAGGATCTGGCTCAGGCGGGCGGGCTGTCCTTCGCCACCGTCCGGCGTCTTGAGGAGAGCGAGGGCGGACGCCGCGCCCACAGCCATGACAGGGCGGTTGCGGCGCTTCAGCGGGCGGGGATCGGTTTCCAGATCGTCGAAGGTAATCGGATCGCCGTGTTCAGGCGGTAGCGCTCGGAACCCCTATTTGCCGATGCAGAAGCCGGCAAACAGTCGGTCCAGCATCTCTTCGACTCCGACATGACCACCGACCTCACCGAGCGCGCGAACAGCCAATCGCAGATCCTCCGCGATCAGTTCCGGCGGGAAATCGGCGGGCGCGGTGGCGACCCGGTCGAGATGGTCGGCCGCCCGGGACAGGGCCTCGCGATGGCGCTCGCGGGTGACGAGGGCGTCGCCCTGGCCGAGCGAGGCGGCGGCTGCGGCCCGGAGCGTATCGAGGAGCGCGTCGAGCCCGGCGCCCGTCACCGCCGAAACGGTGAGGCCCTCCTCCCCCGTCGCCGCGGCCGCGAGATCGCTCTTGGTGCGGACGAGGAGAGCCGGAACATCCGCAAAACCGTTCACGACGGCCTCGCCATCCGTCGGCACGAGGTGGAGCACGAGGTCGGCATTCCGGATATGGCGATGGGTGCGCTTCACGCCCTCGGCCTCGATCGCATCCTCCGTCTCGCGCAGGCCCGCGGTATCGATCAACACGACCGGCAGGCCGCCGAGGTCGCAGCGCACCTCGATCGCATCGCGGGTCGTGCCGGGAATGTCCGAAACGATGGCCGCGTCACGTCCGCTGAGTGCGTTCAGCAGGGTCGATTTCCCGGCATTGGGAGCGCCGGCCAGCACGACGCAGAAGCCCTCGCGCAGGCGCTCTCCCCGGCGCCCATCGGCCAGCGCCGCCCGGATCGCGTCGCGCAAGGCGGCGGCATGGCCGGAGCGGGCGGCGTCGAGACCGGCCTCGTCCACGTCGCCCTCGTCGGCAAAGTCGAGGGCGGCTTCGGCGGCGGCGAGCAATTCGATGCCGGCCTCGCGCCACGCCGCGACCTGGCGGCCGAGCGCACCGTCGAGCTGGCGCAGGGCCTGGACGCGCTGCGCCTCGGTCTCGGCGTCGATGAGATCGGCGATGCCTTCCGCCTCGGTGAGATCGATGCGGCCGTTGAGGAAGGCGCGGCGGCTGAAGGCTCCGGCCTCCGCCGGCCGGCAGCCCGGCACGCGCGCGAGGGTCCGCAGCACCGCGGCCCGAACCGCGAGGCCGCCATGAAGGTGCAGTTCGGCCATGTCCTCCCCGGTCGCGGTGGCGGGACCGGGCAGCCACGCGACGAGGGCTTGGTCGAGCGTGTCCCCGGAGGCAGGATCGCGCAGGCGGCGCAGGGACAGCCGGCGCGGCTCCGGGCGTCCGCCGGCCAGGAGATCGAGCGCAGGCCCCGAGGCCGGTCCGCTGATCCGCACCACCGCCACCGCCGCGCGGCCGAAGCCGCTCGCCGGGGCGAAGATGGTCGCGTCACGGACGGGCAGAGCGTCGGTCATGATCTCGTGGTCCGTCCGGCCCCTCCTCCAGAGAAGCAGGGGCCGGCGCTTCAGTACGATCGTTTCGGGCGGGTGATCACACCACCAGGTTCACGATCCGCCCCGGCACGACGATGACCTTCCTCGGGGGACGGCCTTCGAGGGCGCGCTGCACCGGCTCCAGCGCCAGCGTCGCCGCCTCGACGGCCTTCGCGTCGGCGTCGCGCGGTACGGTCACGTCCGCCCGCTTCTTGCCGTTGATCTGCACCGGCAGCGTGATCTCGTCCTCGACCAGAAGCGACTGATCGGCCTCCGGCCAGGACGCTTCGGCGACCAGGCCTTCCCCGCCCAGGACGCGCCAGCTTTCCTCGGCTAAATGCGGCATCATCGGCGCGATGAGCTGCACGAGGATGCGCGCCGCCTCGCCCGCCGCAGCCGCGGAGGCGCTGCCGCGCAGACCCTCGTCGAGAGCGTTGGCCAGGGTGTAGATATGCGCGACGCAGCGGTTGAAGCGCAGGCGCTCGATATCCTCGCCGACGGCGGCCAGCGCCTTATGGGCGGCCTTGCGCAGGGACGTGTCGCCGGGGCCGCCGGATCCGGTCGCGCCGGCCGCGCCGTGAACGAGGCGCCAGACGCGCTGCACGAAGCGGGCGGCGCCCTGCACGCCCTCCTCGGTCCAGATCACGTCGCGCTCGGGCGGCGAGTCGGACAGCATGAACCAGCGGGCGGTGTCGGCGCCGTAGCTCGCGATGATGTCGTCGGGATCGACGACGTTCTTCTTCGACTTCGACATCTTCTCCGTCGGGCCGACCTCGATCGGCGCGCCGGTTTTCACGTGAAAAGCCTTCCGGTTTCCGCCCTCGGTCTCGAAGCGGATCTCGGCCGGCGCGACCCAGGCGCCGGAGGGGTCCTTGTAGGTCTCGTGGACCACCATTCCCTGGGTGAACAGGCCGGCGAACGGCTCCGAGACGCCCGACCAGCCGGTCGCCCGCATCGCCCGCATGAAGAAGCGCGAGTAGAGCAGGTGCAGGATCGCGTGCTCGACACCGCCGATATATTGGTCGACCGCGAGCCAGTGATCGACGGTCTTGCGGTCGGTTGGCGCGTCCGCGAGCCAGGGTGCGGTGAAGCGGGCGTAGTACCAGGACGAATCGACGAAGGTGTCCATGGTATCGGTCTCGCGCCGGGCCGCCTGCCCGCAGCGCGGGCAGGGCACCTGCCGCCACGCATGGTCCCGCTCCAGCGGGTTGCCGGGTTGGTCGAACGAAACTTCGTCCGGCAGCTTGACCGGCAGATCCTCCACCGGCACGGGCACCGGGCCGCAGGCGTCGCAGTGGATGATCGGGATCGGGCAGCCCCAGTAGCGCTGGCGCGAGACGCCCCAATCGCGCAGGCGGAACTGCACTTTTCGACGCGCCACCGGTGCGCCGTTCAGGCTCTCACCCTCCAGCCGGTCCGCGACCGCACGGAACGCGTCGTCCGTCGTCATGCCGTCGAGGAAGCGCGAGTGGATCATCCGCCCGTCGCCGTCATAGGCGGTATCGGTGATGATGAAGCTCTCCGGGTCCTGCCCCTCTGGGCAGACGACCGGCGTGTTGCCGAGCCCGTACTTGTTCGAGAAGTCGAGGTCGCGCTGGTCGTGCGCCGGACAGCCGAACACGGCGCCGGTGCCGTACTCCATCAGAACGAAGTTCGCGACATAGACCGGCAACTCCCAGGCGGAGTCGAGCGGGTGGCGCACGGTGAGACCGGTGTCGAAACCGAGCTTCTCGGCCGTGTCGATCGCCTCCTGCGCCGTGCCGATGCGGCGGCACTCCTCGGCGAAGGCCTGCAGCTCCGCCGCCCGCGGGCCGGATTCGGCCAGAGCCTTGGCGAGCGGATGGTCGACCGAGATCGCCAGGAACCGGGCGCCGAACAGCGTGTCGGGACGGGTGGTGTAGACCGTCAGCTCCTGCGTGCCGGCGAACGGCGCGGCCAGCGCGAAGCGCACCTCCAGCCCTTCCGAGCGTCCGATCCAGTTGCGCTGCATCAGCCTGACCTTTTCCGGCCAGCGCTCCAGCCCGTCGAGGGCGTCGTGCAGATCCTGCGCGAAATCGGTGATCTTGAAGAACCACTGGGTCAGCTCGCGCTGCTCCACCAGCGCACCCGAGCGCCAGCCGCGCCCGTCGATCACCTGCTCGTTGGCGAGCACGGTGTGATCGACCGGATCCCAGTTCACCTTCGCCGTACGGCGCGTCACGAGTCCCTTGGCCAGGAAGTCGAGGAACATGCGCTGCTGGTGCTTGTAGTAGTCGGGGTCGCAGGTCGCGATCTCCCGGCTCCAATCCAGCGACAGGCCCATGCTCTGGAGCTGCCCGCGCATGGTCGCGATATTGGCGTAGGTCCAGTCCCGCGGGTTGACCTTGCGCTCCATCGCCGCGTTCTCGGCGGGCAGGCCGAACGCGTCCCAGCCCATCGGGTGCAGCACGTTGTGGCCCTTGGCCCGCTTGTAGCGCGCCACGACGTCGCCCATGGCATAGTTGCGCACGTGGCCGATATGGATGCGCCCCGACGGGTAGGGGAACATCTCCAGCACGTAGTATTTCGGGCGCGGGTCGTCGTTCCTCGTCTCGAACAGCTTGGCCGCGTCCCAGGCCTGCTGCCAGCGCGGCTCGGCATCCTTCGCGTTGTAGCGCTCCTGATGACGCTCTTGAGGGCGCTCTTGCGCGGCCGGAGAGGAATGTGCGGGATCGGTCATCGTGGGCGCCGGGATCAGCGTAAGGGGCGGGCCGCGCGAGGCAGACTCGGGGGCCGGAGCCCGGCACGTAGCATATCCGTGCGGTCAAGGGTCAACGATCGAGGGGCAGCGCTGAGGGCAGTTCAGGTCTGCTGACAGACCGCGACCACCCGATCGAAGCGGCGATCCGCGAGATCGGCGGCGCGGATCAGGAAATAGACGGTGCCCTCCCCGCTCTCTTGGAGGAAATCGCCGACATCGATCTGCAGGATCAGGCGCCAAGCGCCCGCCCCCGCCTCGATCGCGGGCCTGTTCGCCTTCCACGCGTCCTGGCTGAGATGCTGCACGCCGAAACGGCTGACCACCTCCGCCTCGAAACGGGGGTCGCTCTGCTCGGGCAGCGGCGAGCCGAGGAGCTGATGGCGCCGGCCCGGATTGGCCGCGCCGTAATAGCGGTCGAAGGCCCGCGAAAAGAGCGCCTGATAGCCGTCGCGAAAGCGGTTCTCGCCGTTCGCGTTCCGGCCCAGGGCCGACTTGAGCGCCGGCCGCGCTCCCATCTCCAAACTCTCGATCGCCCGCGGGCGCAGGGTGGCGTTCAGGCTCATCGGCCGGGCCGGGCCGCCGTAGGGCGTGCCGGAATCCGGCTTCGGCAGGGGCAGCTTGAACTCCCGGTTGACCCGGGCAATCTCCGCCCTGTGTTCCTCGGCCGCCGCGGCGAGGTCGGGCGGCAGGGCCTGAGCGGCGAGCCCCTCGCGCGGGCTCTCGTCCCAGATCACGCGGGCGGATTCGGATCCGTTGTCCCAGGGGCCGGCTGAGAGATCGTAGAAGAACAGAAGCCGGCCGTGCCCCGGAAGGGCGTCGGCGAGGGCGCCCTGCCCTCTCGTCCGCGCTTGCGCCTCCCCGAGATCGACCTGCGCGAAGAAGGCGTAGGGCAGTTCCTTGCGGAGGTGCCGCCGCATCGCCTCCCCGGCCTCGGCGTTCCCGCGCGCGGCGATCGCCTCGATGTCGGCGGGCTTGGCGCGGCGCGGCCATGCAAGACCCGGCGGGAGGTCGGGTGTTCCGCCGATTCGCGTGCCGCCGAGCTCGGCCCTGCCCTTCGGTTGCGGCCGGAACTCCAGCGCCGGCACCAGCGCCTCGACGACCATCTCGACCTGCGGGCGCGAGAAGTGCTGCGCGAGCTGGGTCTGGGCGTCGGCGGGCGTATCGAACATCGGGCCGGGCATCTCCGTTGGTCTCGGGAGATGCCAGCATATCGCGGGCGGGGGTGATGGAAAGGCGCCGCCACCCTTGAAGTCGCGGCGGTGCCGCCGCAAGGAGGGCCCATGACCGATCAGCGCCAGACTCCCGATCAGAGCCAAAACCCGGATCAGCCCCTGAACATCGAGCCCCTCGACACCAAGCCGCCGGTCGGCGAGGCCGACGTCGCCGCGGGCCTCTCGGAGGTGCGCGCCAGCATCCGACGGGCGGCCGAGGACAGCGAACGCGATCCCGGCAGCGTCCACCTTGTCGCCATCTCCAAGACGGTGCCGGCCGAGGGCATCCTGCCGGCCCTGGAGGCGGGACAGCGGCTCTTCGGCGAGAACTACGTGCAGGAATCACGGGCCAAGTGGCCTGCCCTGCGCGAGCGCTATCCGGACGTCGAGCTGCACCTCGTCGGCCCGCTCCAGTCGAACAAGGCGCGCGAGGCGGTCGAGCTGTTCGACGTGATCCACTCCCTCGACCGTCTCTCCCTCGCCGCGGCCTTGGCCAAGGAGATCGAGCGGAGCGGCCGGGCGCCGAAGCTCCTGATCCAGGTCAATACCGGCGACGAGGCGCAGAAGGCGGGTGTCGCCCCCGATCGGGTCGATGTCCTGCTCTCGGAATGCCGCGAGACCCACGGCCTGGCGATCCACGGGCTGATGTGCATCCCGCCGGCCGAAGATCCGCCCTCCCCCCATTTCGCCCTTCTCGCCCGCTTGGCCGAGCGCCACGGCCTGCCGATCCTGTCGATGGGCATGAGCGCCGATTTCCCGGCCGCGATCCAGATGGGGGCGACCCATGTCCGCGTCGGCACCGCCATCTTCGGGCGGCGGGCGAAGCGCGACTGAACGGCTCCGATCGGTTGGCCGGTCAGCGCGTCATCGTCCGATCTTCATCCGCGTCCGCGGCCCGAGGCGGCGGAGCAGGCGCAGCAGATCGGCGGGTTTCAGGGCGACGCAGCCCTCCGTCGGCCGGTAGCCGCTGCGGGCGATGTGCAGGAAGATCGCCGATCCCCGGCCGGGGCGGATCGGTCCGCGATTGTAGTCGAGGTCGATCACGAGATCGTAGAGGCCGTCGTCGCGCCAGAGCTGCTCGGCGCTGGCCGCCGTGCTGGGCAGCCGGATCGGCCGGTTGTAGCGGCGGTCCTGCGGCGCGTCGCACCAGCCGTCGTCGCGTCGCGTCGCCCGCAGGGGCAGCGGGCTGACGGGCCGGACGGTGAACCGATCGGGCCGGTAGAAGCCGCCCCGCAGGCGAAACACGCCCCGCGGCGAGGCCCCATCCCCCTCGCGCTTGCGGCTCGTGATGCCGGAGCGCCCGAGGGCGCAGGGGATCACGCTTCCCCCCGCGATCAGCGTGCCGCGGGTCGCATCGCCGGGCAGGGGGCGCACCCGTACCAGGCCGAGAGCGCCGACCTTCCCCGGCCCCCAGGTGGTGCCGTTCCGCTTCGCAACTTGAGGGCGTCGCATTGCCGGTTCGTCCCAACCTGTCTCGAAGTTTGCCTGCACTTCGCCTGATCTGACGTCGTGTCGCGGCAGAGAACGGTGGAACATGGCGAAAATTCTGCATAAGCGCGCAATCCGGATTTCCCGGCGCGTAAAACGAACTAGGTTGATCGCCAGGCGGGGCTGTGCGGGTTCCGTCCGCGGCCACCCATCGGGCGAGATGCCTCTTCGGATCAGCGTGCCGCCATGAAATTGTCTTGGCCGCCTGCCTGATCGTTCCGCGAAGCCCAGGTGGCCGAAAGCCTGTCGAGAGCCGCTGCGTCGATGTCCAACCCTTATTGCCTCCTCGTCTGCGACGACGACGACGCCCTGCGTGAGGCACTGACGGAGCAGATCGACGCCTATGAGGAATTCTCCGTCATCGGCGAGCCGACCGCGACCGGAGCGCTCAACCGCGTCGCGCAGGAGCCGGTCGATCTCGTCGTGATGGATGTCGCCCTGCCCGACATGGACGGGCGCGAGGCGGTGCGGACCCTGCGCCGCAACGGCTACCGCGGTCCGATCATCATGCTGACGGCGCAGGAATCCGACGACGACATGGTCGAGGGCCTGGAGGCGGGCGCCAACGACTACGTGGTCAAGCCGTTCAAGTTCGCCGTGCTGCTGGCCCGCATCCGGGTGCAGCTGCGCCAGCACGAGGCGAGCGAGGATGCGGTGTTCCGCATCGGCCCCTACACCTTCCGGCCCGGGGCCAAGCTGCTGGTCGGCGAGCGCGGTTCCAAGCTGAAGCTGACGGAGAAGGAGACGGCGATCCTGCGCTACCTCTACCGGGCCGGCCGCGAGGTGGTGGGGCGCGACACGCTGCTCGCCGAGGTGTGGGGCTACAATGCCCACGTCACCACCCACACCCTGGAGACGCATATCTACCGGCTGCGCCAGAAGATCGAGCCGAACCCGGCGGTCGCAGCCATCCTCGTCACGGAAGGCGGCGGCTACAAGCTGCTGCCCTGATTCCGGCGGCTCCGGCAATCGGCGCCGGACCGGGCCTTCACCCGCTATCCACCCTTGCGCACAGCCCCGGCCCGGACGGCGTATCGCGCCGCCTCCGCATCGGCTAAGCTTGTGCCCGGACCGTCGGGCAGCGTCTCGGAAGCATTTGAATGTGCTTGCCGGCTCTCCGTTTGAAGGCGATGCAAGCGGCGTAGCGTATCGCGGCCGAGGGGCGGACAGGCTTGGGGCTCGACGACGACATCGCGATCCTCGCCGCAGCGCCGGTGTTCGAACTGTTCGGACGCGATGCCCTGCGCCTGCTGTCCTTTGCCGGCGAGCGGCGCCTTCTGGAGGAGGGCGAGCTGTTGTTCGCCCGCGGCGAGCCGTCCGATGGCGGCTACATCGTCATGTCCGGCTCCATCGCGCTGACTCCGACACGGCACGACGCGCCGCCGGTCACGGTCGCCCGCTCCGGTGTGATCGGACGCAACGCCCTGTTCCGGCAGGTCGCGCGGCCGGCCGATGCCCGCGCGCGGGAGGCCACGGAGGTGATGCGCGTGACCCCCTCGCTGATGAGCCGCGTCCTGCGCGAGTTTCCCGAGGCGGCGGCGGCGATCCATGACGGCATGGCCGAGGAACTTTTGAGCCTTGTCCAGGGCCTGTCCGTCGTGCGGGAACGGCTGGCGGGCCCCGCGCCACGCAAACGGTGACAGGACCGGGCGGCTTTTGTAAGCACGACCACCTTTCGTGCCGTCTCGAGACGCCGGCCCGGTCGCATCGGGTCGGCGTCTCCAGGTTCTTGTG
Organism: Methylorubrum populi; assembly: GCF_002355515.1. Taxonomy (NCBI): domain Bacteria; kingdom Pseudomonadati; phylum Pseudomonadota; class Alphaproteobacteria; order Hyphomicrobiales; family Methylobacteriaceae; genus Methylorubrum; species Methylorubrum populi. The sequence goes on from NZ_AP014809.1 coordinate 1,916,292, forward strand.
TAAACGTGCAGTCTCCGGGCGAACCGGTCGCCGCTTCGTCGGAATGCACTCAAGTCCGGAAAGTCCCGATGTCACACGCCGATCTCGAAAAGACCATCGAAGCCGCCTGGGAGGAGCGTGCGGGCATCTCGACCGCGACCACCGGCGCCGTGCGCGAGGCGGTGGACGAGGCCTTGAACCTGCTCGATTCCGGCCAGGCCCGCGTCGCCGAGAAGGCGGGCGACACCTGGCAGGTCAACCAGTGGCTCAAGAAGGCGGTGCTGCTCTCCTTCCGCCTCAACGACATGGTGCCGATCGAGGGCGGCCCCGGCTCCTCGTCGTGGTGGGACAAGGTGCGCTCCAAGTTCTCCGGCTGGACGGATGCCGAGTTCCGTGCCGCGGGCTTCCGCGCCGTGCCGGGCTGCTTCGTGCGCCGCGGCTCCTACATCGCGCCCGGCGCGGTGCTGATGCCGAGCTTCATCAATCTCGGCGCCCATGTCGGCGAGGGCACCATGGTCGACACCTGGGTGACGATCGGCTCCTGCGCCCAGGTCGGCAAGAACTGCCACATCTCGGGCGGCGCCGGCATTGCCGGCGTGCTGGAGCCGCTCCAGGCCAACCCGGTCATCATCGAGGATAACTGCTTCGTCGGCGCCCGCGCCGAGGTCGCCGAGGGCGTGATCATCGGCGAGGGCTCGGTCCTGTCGATGGGCGTCTATATCGGCGCCTCGACCCGCATCATCGACCGTACCACCGGCGAGACCTTCTTCGGACGCGTACCGCCCTACTCGGTGGTGGTGTCGGGCACCACCCCCGGCAAGCCGCTGCCCGACGGCACCCCCGGCCCGGGCCTGTACTGCGCCGTGATCGTCAAGCGCGTCGATGCCGGCACCCGTGCCAAGACCGGCATCAACGAATTGCTGCGGACCTGATGGCATCGGCCAGCCCGTCGGTCGCGACCCGGACCCTCGACCTCACCGTCGTGGGGCACCGGGTCGCGACGCCCTGCGCCGAGATCGGGGAGGGCGCGCCGGCCCTGCTCCTGCCCGCCCTCTCCTCGATCTCGGCCCGAGAGGAAATGCTGCCGCTGGCCCGGGAGCTTGGCGGGACCTATCGCTGCCGCGTGCCCGACTGGCCGGGCTTCGGTGCGCATCCCCGCGCGCGGCTGCCGCTGAACCCGGCCAACCTGCACGCCTTCCTCGATGCGCTGCTCGCGGCCGCGCCCGGCCCCTACGCGCTCGCCGTCGCGGCGGGGCATGCCGCCCCCTATCTCGTGGCCGCCGCGCGCCGCCATCCTAGCGCCTTCGCGCGGCTCGTGCTCGTGGCGCCGACCTGGCGCGGGCCGCTGCCGACCGCCCTGGGGCCGGAGCGCGCCGCGTGGTTCGGCCGGATCCGCCGGGCGGTCGAGATGCCGCTCCTCGGCGAGGCGCTCTACCGGATCAACATCAGCCCCCCGATCATCGGGCGGATGATGCGCGCCCATGTCTATGCCGACCCGGCCCATGTGACGCCCGCCGTTGTCGCCGCCAAGCACCGCATCACCCGGCAGAGCCAGGGCCGCTTCGGCACCGCGGCCTTCGTGACGGGCGGCCTCGATCCGGCCGCCTCGCGCGAAGATTTCCTAGCCCCCTTCGGCGACGGCCTGCCGCCGGTGCGGGTGCTGCGCCCCGACCGGGCGCCGCGTCGCTCCGGCGCCGAGATGGACGCCCTGATCGCCACCGGCCGCGTCACGGCCGTCCCCGTGCCGGGGGCGCTGAGCGCCCACGAGGAATTTCCAGGCGACGTCGCTGCCGCGATCCGGGCGGCCTGATCCGGACACGAGGACGGATCGGATGGACTTCGTATGACAGGGTGAACGGACTGTGACGCATCTGTCGCATGTCCCTTCTAGACAGGTCCGAGGCGTCGGTTCGAGACTGATGCCCGGTCCCCTCCCCGCCGTCCCGATCCTTCGCTGCGGCGCCTGAAAGCTGCCTTTCCGATGTCCCGCCCGACCCCCGTGCCGGTGCGCCTCGCCGCCCTGCTGACGCTGATCCTCGCGACCGGACCGCTCCAAGCCGTAACCGCCCGCTCCCAGCCGTCGGGATCGTCCAGCCCGGCGGTCGCGGCGCCCTCGCTGGAGAGGGACAAGCTCACGTCTGCCACTCCGAAGGGCTACCTCAGCGAGGAGGCGACGCCCAACCTCGCGGCGATCCTGCCGCCGCCGCCCGCCGGGCACTCGCCGGCGGAAGCGGCGGACCGGGCGATCTACAATGCCACGCGGGCTTACCAGGGCAGCGCGCGCTGGGCGCTCGCCACCAACGACGTCGCCGATGGCGGTGCCGCGCTTCTGGAGGATTACGCCTGCGTCCTCGGCCAGCGCATCGACCAGACGCGCGTGCCCGACCTGATGCGCCTCCTCGATCGGGCCCGCATCGACGTCGCCCGCGCCACTCGCGTGGCCAAGCGGCGCTATCGCCGGCTGCGCCCCTTCGTCGGCAACGAGGCGCCGATCTGTGTCGCCCGCACGCGCGAGCTCGCCGACAGCTTCAGCTACCCGTCCGGTCATGCCGGGCAGGGCTGGGCCTATGGAATGATCATGGCGAGCCTGATGCCGGAGAAGGCGACGCAGTTCCTGGTGCGTAGCCGGCTCTACGGCGAGAGCCGGGTCGTGTGCGGCGTTCACTGGCTCAGCGACGTGGAGGCCGCCCGCACCGGCGCCTCGGCGCTGATGTCGGTGCTGCTGGCCGATCCCGACTTCCGCGCCGATCTGGAGCGGGCCCGGACCGACCTGAAGCGTGCCCTGAACGGGGAGGGGGCCAAGCCCGACCCCGCCATTTGCGCCCGCGAGGATGCCGCTGCCCGCCAGCCGCTGCTCTGATACGGTGTCCGCCTCGATCGGACGGAACTACCGATCGGCCCGCCCGCGCGCCGCCTGAGCGAAGTCCGAAGCCGTCCTCCCCGAACGGATCAGCCGAATTCGGCGGGGAGAGACCGGCGCCTCACCGCTTCCAGACGCCGAGCCGTTCGGTGCGGGCGTGATCCTCGGCCGCGGCGAGATCCGGCGTCGCCTCGGACGAGGCGCGGCCGCCGCCGTTGAACAGCACCACTTCGGAGAGGTCGCGACCCTCGACGGTGCAGATATAGGCGCTGCTGCCGGGGGCCGGCTGGCAGGTCACCGAGCGCTTGCGCAGGTACTTGCTCAACTCGTCGGCTTGACCGCCGCGGACCCACTCGACGCCGAACAGGCGCACGACCTTCCCGCCCACCCGCAGCGTCGCCGTATCGATCACCTCCGGCACGCCGACGAGGGCGTTGGCCCCCTTGCGCGGCGGCTCCGGTTCCGGCGGACGCTCGGTTTCCGCGGGCGGCATCTCCGCGGATGCGTCGGGGGCCGGTTCCTCGCCCGAAGCGCGATCCGAGGCGGGCGGCGAAGCGGAGGTCGACGCGGGCGGCGATCCTGCCGGCGCCGTTTGCGGCGCCTGAGGCTCGGCGGTCTGCCGAGCGGGACGCCCCGAATCCCCCGTATCGTGCCCGCTCAGAGAGAGCGCAGCGACGAGACCCGCGCCGGCCAGGGCGCCGAGCGTGATCAGCGCGACCGGGCGACGGCTGCCGGCGGCGAGCGCGTCCTCCGTCAGGTCGCGCAGCCGCGTGGCGGTTTGACGGGGCTGGATCCCGCTCGCCACACGCCGCCAGCTCTCCTCGACGCGGGTGCGCGCCTCGGCCAGGCGCTCCGCCGCGTTCGGGCTGGGCTCCGTCGGATCGACGGCGGCTTCGACCGGCGCGGGCCTGGGCCGCGCCTTCAGACGCTCGGCGAGCCGGCTGCGCCAGCCCTCGACGGTCTCGCTCGCGGCGCTGGCGAGCGCCCGGCTGCGCTCGGCCGAGCTGCTGGCCAGGGAGCGGGCCAGCGCCGATTGCGTCTCCACGAAGCGGGCACCCGCGGCCCGCACGTCGGCGATCGTGTCGCGGGCCGGCTCCGGCTCCGGCTCGGGGGCAGGGGGGAAGAACAGCGGGGCGTACTGCTCGCGAAGCTCCTCGACGAGGTCGTGCAGGGTCAGCGGCACGCCGGTTCCGGCCTCGCCCCGCAGGCGCACCGCACCTGTCCGGTCGACGATCCGGTAGCCGGGCACGCCGTCGGCGGGCTCGACGAAGCCTTCGGCGATCAGCGACAGCGTCCGTCGGGCCACCGGCCGCGCCCCGCGCCGGTCGAGTTCGGCCAGGATCAGCGCGCGGATGCGGCGGTCATCCTCGGAGACCGGCGCTTCGGGTGGCGTCGCCGTCTCGTCCTTGCTCCGGCCCGCGGCCTTTGCCGATCCCTTCACGCGCGCAATGCCCTGTTCTCGATCGTTCCGGAGCGCCGCCCGGCGGCGCCCGTTCGCTGCTTCTTACAGCATGGACCGGCCGGAGTATCCGGTCGATGCGGCGGCGTATCCGGCGTCAGGCCCCCGCCCGGCTGAGGACCCGGCTCGACTCCGAGACGATGACCGGCGCGCCGCCGGCGAAGCTCACCGTCAGCGTGAGTTCGGCGACGCCCTGCGAGCGCGCGCCGCGGGAGGGGCTCAGCGCCGTGAAGTCGTGGACGATGCGCACTTGGCAGGTCGCGCTCGGCCCATCGCAGGCGACCCGTGGCTCCCCTTGCGGCTCGTAGCGCCGCTCCGGCCAGCGCCGGGCGAAGCGCCGCTTCTCGGCGAGCAGGGCGCCGGTCGACATCACGCGGCCGTGGAAGCGGACCGTGCCACCGTAGAAGCGCGGGGCCGAGGCCAGCATCGCGCCGTTGGGCGCGGACACGCTATCGAGATAGTCCAGGCTCAGGCGCCGCGCGGTCACGGCCCAGTCGCCGAAACGCGGATCCGGCTCGCTCCGCGCCATCCGGGCGGGCGGCGGGGCAGGGCGCTCGACGGGGCGCTCGCTCCGGGCGATGTGGGCGGCGCCCTGCTCGCGCGCCCGTTCGCGAATGGCGGCCCGGCGGGCGCGCCGCATCTCGGCGGCACGGGTGCGGTCCTGACGGCGCGTTTCTCGCCGGGCGGAGGGCGCGGCGGCCGACCGGTGCGCGTGGGTGCGTCCATCCGGCTCGGCCTCGAAGCGGGGGCCCGGTTTGACCGCGGGCTTCGCCCGTTCGCCCCCGGCTGCCGAGGGTTCGGATTTTGCCGGTGGATCGACCCAGTTCGAGCCCGACTGAGCCAGGGCGGTTCCGGTGGCGCAGGCCGAGGAGAGGAGAAGGGTCAGGAGCAGGACGGGGCGCATGACGGGACCGATCGGGCGAGCAGGCCTGAAGGTGCCTCACGAAGCGCCCGGCGACCGTCGGCTCTCACCTCGGACGGATGACGGCGGCGGGCATTCCGCGGGAGGCGGTCGGTGGGACGGAACGCGTGACCGCACCGCGACGGTTCCACATGTTCCGCCACCGATCGCGTACCTATACCGAGTCCGGCCCCGTTTGCGACAGGCGCTGCGCCGGAGCGCCCGTTACCCCCGCTGTCCCGCCCCGCAGCGATCCCGGGGCGGGTAAGATTCCCGCACAACCCTTCGCCGCCCGATTTCGCCGCCGGCGTCCTCATGATCCTCCTCTTGCCAACCCGCGGAGAGTCCCCACCTTGAGCGTGGCAGTCCCGACTCCCCCTGCCCTCAGGGCGGAATGGACCAACGCTCCCGGCGGGAACGTCGGGCGGGATTGCGGAGGACGGGTCCGGGCCCCTCTGACGGTCGAGGCGTCGACCGTGATGTCGGATCCCTGTTGACGCTGGCGCGAACGCGGCGCGGAAGCGTGCGAGGATAGGCTTTTGCCGGCCATGGTGGTCTCCCTGTTCCGTCCGGTCACGAGCGGAGCGGCCGCTTGAGCGCGACCGCGAGTCCGAAGAAGCGCCGTGCGCTCCTTCTCGTGAACGGCAAGGCCCGGAGCGGATCCGGACCGATGGACGCGATCCGGACGATCCTGCGCGACGGGGGGCTCGACCTCGTCGAGCCGGAGGGCCGCACCGATTGCAAGGACGAGATCGAGCGTCATGCCGGCGCGGTCGATTTCGTGATCCTCGGCGGCGGCGACGGCACCATGAACGCGGCGGCGTCGGCCCTGGTCGAGACGAAGCTGCCCTTCGGCATCCTGCCGCTCGGCACCGCCAACGACCTCGCCCGCTCGCTCGGCCTGCCGCTCGATCCGGAGGCCGCCGCGCGGCTGATCCCGGCCGCGCCGGAAAAGGCGATCGATCTCGGCTGGGTCAACGGCCACTACTACTTCAACGTGGCGAGCGTCGGCTTCTCGGCGGATCTCGCCAGCGAACTGACGGCGAATGCCAAGAAGACCTGGGGCACGGTGGGCTACGCCATCGCCGCCATCCGCCTGCTGCGCCGCGCCCGCCCTTTCACCGTGACGATCGAGCATGACGGCCGCACCGAGAAGGTGACGACGATCCAGGCCTCGGTCGGCAACGGGCGCCATTACGGCGGCGGAATGACGGTGCAGGAGGACGCCACCGTCGATGACGGACGGCTCGATTTCTACAGCCTCGAGGTCGCCCACTGGTGGCGGCTGATCGCGCTGCTGCCGGCCCTGCGCCGGGGCACCCACGGCAAGGCCGCGGATGTGCGCGCCTTCGAGACCACGGAACTGGTGCTGACGACCCGAAAGCCGAGGGCGGTCAACACCGACGGTGAACTCACCACCTGGACCCCGGCCCATTTCAAGGTCGTGCCGAAGGCGGTGCGCGTGCTCGCGCCGCCGAACGCCGCACCGGGCACCACGAGCCGCTTTCCTCTTCCCTTCTGAACTAACGGACGACGGGTGGACTTCCCCTTGGACAGCCTGCTGCAACTCGCCGCCGATCCGACCGCCTGGGCGGCGCTCGCAACCCTCGTGGTGATGGAGGTCGTGCTCGGCATCGACAACCTGATCTTCATCTCGATCATCACCAACAAGCTGCCGGCCGACCAGCAGAACCGGGCCCGGCGCATCGGCATCGGCCTCGCCCTGATCCTGCGGCTCGCCCTGCTCGGCACCGTGGCCTGGATCGTCCACCTGACCGAGCCGGTCTTCTCGGTGTTCGGCAAGGGTTTCTCCTGGCGTGACCTCATCCTGATCGCCGGTGGCCTGTTCCTGCTGTGGAAGGCGACCAAGGAGATCCACCACAGCGTCGATCCGAACCCGGAGGAGAAGGCGGGAAATCAGGCCGCGATCACCTTCGGCTCCGCCATCGTCCAGATCCTGATCCTCGATCTCGTCTTCTCGATCGACTCGATCATCACCGCGGTCGGCATGACCGAGCACGTGGCGATCATGGTCATCGCGGTTCTGGCCGCGGTCTCGGTGATGCTGCTCGCCGCCGACCCGCTCTCGCGCTTCATCGCCGCCAACCCCACGGTGGTGATGCTGGCGCTCGGCTTCCTGATCATGATCGGCATGACGCTGCTCGCCGAAGGCTTCGGGGCGCACGTGCCGAAGGGCTACATCTACACCGCCATGGCCTTCTCGGCGGGCGTGGAGGCCCTCAACATGCTGGCCCGCCGCCGCAAGCGGGGCAAGTCGCAGGCGGGCAGGCCCTGAAGCGCGGCAGTTTTCCCGTGAAAACCGCCGCGGTGCGGGCCGACCTGACATTTGGATGGCGGGTCGGCCCGAGATGGTCGAGTGGATCGGGGTCGGGCCGGATGCGATCGATTTGAGCGGGACCGTCAACCGACGGTAAGGCATCGCCGCCGAAGCCGGGCTGTTCCACCCGCGCGCTAAGGGTCCGTTCACGCGAAATCGGTCGCTTGGGACGATTGACCTGATCCCAGGCGACCGCCCCATGCGCTTCCTTCTCGCACCGGCCCTGCTCATCGCCGCGTGCGGCGCCTCCCTGGCCGCCGCACCCTCGCCGTTCCGCACGTCCCTCGCGGCGGTCGGCGGCTGCGGCGCGCACCGCACCCTCGTGGAGGAGAGGCTCGGCCGACTCGGTGCCGCCGCCGCGACGGCCGTGCCGCAGGGCGAGGCCGACCTGTTCGGCAAGCCGGCCGAACAATGGACCGAGGACGAGATCCGCGATGCCCTCGCCGTCTTCGCCGATTGCGAGATCCGGTCCGGATCGCCCGGCACCGGACGGAGCGAGCGCCTCGCCCGCGAACTGAGCGGTCTGGACACGGCCCTGCGCCGGGCCATCGTCGTCGGACACGCCCGCGGTCCTCGCGAGGCGGGCGAGGAGCGGATGCCGCACGGCGCCGGCCGCGGTGGCGCCCCGGCCGGGGCCGCCCGGCTGCGGCAGGGCCCGGCCTTCACCCCTGCCCTCCGGAGCGGCGGCGCACCGGCGGATCCGCAACCCGTCGCGACACCTGACGCCGCCCTGCCCGCGGGAGCAGCGCGCGCGGTTGCCGTGATGCCGGCTGCGATGCCGGCCGCCATCCCCGACGTGCCGGATGATGCGCCCCCCGCCCGAACCTGGCCCGCGCGGCCGGCCGTAGCCGATCCGGGGCCGGCGGTGCCGACCCGCCCGGCGCCGGTCGCCGCGCACCGGCCACCGGCGGAGCGGATCCACTGCCCGATCAGCCTCGGTACCTTCGATCTGCTCCAGGCCGAGATGCGGCTGTCCGAGGTCGAGGGCCTGCTCGGCTGCCGCGGCACCATCGATGCGACCGCGACGATCTCGGGCCTCGGCACCTTCGAGACCTATCTCTGGTCGGATCGCGGCAGCGGTGCCACGCTCACGCTGGTCTTCCAGAACAAGCGCCTGCGCTCCAAGGCGCAGCGCGGCCTCGGCGCGGAAGCCGGGCGCGGCGGCTGAGCCCGAGGCCGCTCGGAGCCTGTGAGGCCGAACCCGGTCGATCGCCTCGGCTTCACCCCGCAGGCACGGAAAGGCGCCCCGAGCGTTCAGGCGGAGGCGGGATCAGGGGCGATCGTTCCGCTTTTCGCCTCGGCCGGAAGGGCCGCGCCCTGCCTGAGCAGGGGGCAGACCCCCTCGCATTTCGAAAAGCCAGGCAGGCCGTGACGCAGGCAGCAGATCCGGCGGCGGGGTGCCTCGAGACCTGCCAGCGCGTCGGCGCGCATCAGCGTCAGCGCGGCGCAGGCGTCGCGCGGCCAGCGCAGGGCCTGCAGCGCCTCGACCGCCTCGACCGCCTCGCCGGCCCGCTCCGGATCTTCCTGCGCAATCGTCTTGAGCGTCCAGAACAGGTGGCCGCCGGCATTCTCCCACAACAGCCGGGGGGACAGTCCCGCCTCGGCCCGCAGCGCCTGGATCACCGGTGCGACGTCCTCGGCGAGCAGCCGGTCGACCTGGGCCGGGAGAGGGGAGGGGAGCGCCTGGGTGACATGGAGGGTTTCCGGCAACCCCGAATCCGGCGCGAAGCGGATCGCCCCGATGGTCACGGCCGAGCCGAGCCGCGCCCCCGCCGCGAGCGTCGGAGCGATCAGCGCAGCGAAGAGATAGCTGCTCCAGAGCGAGGCCACCGCCTTGCGCTCGGCCCCGGGATGGACATCGGCGAAGAGGGCGATCCCATCGCCGATCGCACCGCCGCGCGCGAGCGCGGACAGCGCGCAGGCCCGCGGATCGGGGTCGCGGCGGAGCCGGCCCGCAAAAGATGCGAAGGCGCCGGTCAGGGCGCCGTCGAGGGATGTCTGGAGGATGAGGGTCAGGGCGGAATCCGCCTCACCAGCGATAGATCAGGCTCGCGAAGAACTGCCGGGGCTGGCCGCGATAGCAGGCGCCGGCCTGGCAGTTGAAATAGCGGCGGTCGAACGCGTTGTTCACGTTGACCTGAAGTCGCATGCCCTTCAGCCGCGGATCGGCCTTGGCAAAGTCGTAGGCCGCCACCGCGTCGAACAGGGTGACGGTGGAGTTGCGGAAGCTGTCCGGCACCTCGTTGGCCGGACTGGTGCCGGCGTAGCGCAGGCCGCCGCCGAGGCTCAGGCCGAACAGCTCGGTATCGGGCTGGAAGGCGTAGTTGGCGAAGGCCGTGACGGTGTTGGCGGGAATCCCCGAGAGCGGGATGCCGACGGTCTCCGGCGCGCCGGGATTGCGGGTCGTGCGGATATCGACGTGGCTGTAGGAGGCCAGCACGTTGATGCCGGGGCCGAGATTGGCGGTCAGCTCCAGCTCGGCGCCCTTCGAGCGCACCTCGCCGATCGCGGCCTGGAACAGGATCGGGTTGACGGGATCGGGGCGCAGCACGTTCGACTGGGTGATGTCGAACACCGCCATGTTGAGGAAGACGTTGCGGCCGGGCAGCTGGGTCTTGATGCCGGCCTCGAACTGCTCGCCGGTGGTCGGCTGGAAGGCGGCGCCGTTCCGGTCGAAGCCGAGCTGCGGCGCGAAGGTGGTGGCGAAGCTCGCATAGGGGACGATGAAGTCCGTCAGCAGGTAGTTGGCGCCGACCCGGTAGGAGAAGGCGCGGTCGTTCGCGGTCGTCGGACCGGTGGCCGAGGGTGCGCTGTAGCTCTCGGCGAGCTGCGAGACCTGATCGTGCCGCCCGGTCAGGGTGAGGATCAGCGATCCGATCCGCGCCTGATCCTGCACGTAGGTGCCGAGCTGTTCGATCCGCTGGCGCGAGGCGCCTGTGAGCGCCGGGGTCGGGATGAACTGAGAGCCGTAATTCGGCCGGATCAGACCGCCGATCTGCAGATCGGGCACGACGAGGAAGCCGCGCCGGTCGGTGTAGCGCGAATTGGTGTAGTCGATCCCGGCGATCAGGGTGTGGGCGACCGGGCCCGTGGTGAAGCGGGTCTCGAGTTGATTGTCGAGCGAGAGCGTGTCGAGGGCGTTGGTGATGCGCCCGTTCGAGCGGCCGGCGGTCTGGAGATCCGGGCTGATCGTGTCGATCTGGGTGTATCTCAGGTCACCGAAGACGTTGTAATAGCGGAAGTTCTGCCGGAACACGACGTCCGGGCTGAAGCGGTGCTCGAAGGCGTAACCGATGCGGTACTGCCGGGTGGTGTAGTCCTGGAAGGCGGGATCGCCCGAGAACAGGTTCGTCTTCTGGAAGCGCGGATCGGCGAAGTTCGAGTAGAACGAGGCGTTGCCCGGCACGGTGTTGTCGAGATACTCGGCGAGCACCGTCAGGCTGGTATCGGCATCGGGCCGCCACGTGATTGCGGGAGCGATGAAGTTGCGGTCCTCCCGGCCTCCGGGCAGGAAGCTGTCAGCCTGCCGGAACAGGCCGGTGAGGCGGTAGGAGAGCTGCCCGTCGCTCGGCTCGATCGGGCCGCCGAGATCGAAGGCGCCCTGATAGCGGTCGTACTTGCCCCGCTGCAGCCAGATCTCGCCGAAGGGTACGGAGGTCGGGCGCTTCGAGGTGACATCGACGATGCCGCCGGGTGCGCCGAGGCCGTAGAGGCCCGCCGCCGGCCCGCGCAGGATCGTCAGGGCGTCGAGGCCGTAGGGCTCGACGCGGGGGATCGCGAAGGGCGCGGAGGGCTGGCGCAGGCCGTCGCGGTAGATGCCGACATTCGTGACCTCGAAGCCGCGGATGTAGAAGGCGTCGAAGCGCGGGTCGAAGCCGAACACGTTGGAGGAGACGCCCGGGGTGTAGGCGATCGCCTCGTTCAGCGTCTGGACGTTGCGGTCGTTGAGCTGCTCGCGGGTGACGACGGAGACCGAGGCCGGCGTCTCGATGATCGGCGTGTTGGTCTTGGTCGCCGCCGCGCTGCCGCGGGCGGTGTAGCCGACGACCCCCGTCGGGCCGCCGCCGCCGCCGCTCGTGGTCGACCCCACGCCGACGGCGCCGGCCGGGCCGGGCGGCGCGACGACTGGGGACGCGGGCGGCCCGCCGCTGGCCGGCCGCGGAGCCGGCTGCTGCGCGCGGGAGGCCTCCACCGAGATCGTATCGAGCGTCGCGCTCGCCGGCTGGGCCAGGGCCGGAGCCGCGCCGACCAGCAGGAATGCAGCGAGAGGGGAAGTAGCGCGAGCGTATCGGGACGCGGACATGGCAGACCCTTGAGGCAGACCACAGCCATGAATGTCGCCGCGAGCCTGTATCGACAAGGGAAACCAGAGTAAAATCAGTTACTTGTAGTTATTATAAAGTGAGATACGGCGTTGATTGCGCTGTGTCGGCAGGCGCTTGCGGATGATGCGCGGTTGGATGCGCGAGCGATGTTGCAGCCCAGTGTGACCGCCCGGCAACGGCGTGCGATTACAGGCTTGGCCTCGGTTTGACGATGCCGTCCGCCGCGCCCGGACCGGTTCCGGAGCGCGGCGGACGCTTGGCTCAGCGGAGCAGGTTGGTCTTGGCCAGATCGAGGATGGCGTCGCCGCGCCCGTTCATCACCGCCTGGAGCGCGTAGAGGCTGAAGCCCTTCACCTGCTCGGCCTGGAGCTTCGGCGGCATCGCCAGTTCCTGGCGGTTCGTCACCACGTCGAGCAGGGCGGGGCCGGGATGGGCCAGCACGTCCCGGATCGCGCCTTCCAGATCGCCCGGATCCTCGACCCGGCGGGCATGGATGCCGATGGCGTTGGCCATGGCGGCGAAGTCCGGGTTCTCCAGCGTGACCCCGGTCTCGAGATAGCCCGCGGCCTTCATCTCCAGCTCGACGAAGCCGAGCGTGCCGTTGTTGTAGATGACGACCTTCACCGGCAGCTTCTCTTGGCGAAGGGTGAGGATGTCGCCCATCAGCATGGCGAAACCGCCGTCGCCCGAGAGCGAGATCACCTGCCGGCCGGGGCTCGCCGCCTGAATGCCGATGGCGTGGGGCAGGGCGTTGGCCATCGAGCCGTGCGCCCAGGAGCCGATCAGGCGCCGACCGGCGGTCATGGAGAGGTAGCGCGCCGCCCAGACCGTGGGCGTGCCGACATCGGCCGTGAACACCGCGTCGTCATGCGTCGCCTCGCTGAGAAGCCGGGTGAGATATTGCGGGTGGATCGGCTTGCGCCCCGGCTTGCCGGTGGCGAGGTCGTCGAGATCTTCCCGGGCCTTGGCGTAGTGCTTGAGGCTGGCCTCCAGATGGCGCGCGCTGTCATTGCCGGTCAGCCGCGGCAGCAGCGCCTCGATGGTGGCGGCGACATCGCCGACGAGGCCGAGTTCGAGCCGGCAGCGCTTGCCCAAATTCTCCGGGCGCAGATCGACCTGCGCGATCTTGGCGTGCTCGGGGTAGAACTGGCGGTAGGGGAAGTCGGTGCCGAGCATCAGCAGGGTCTCGCAGGCCTCCATCGCCGCGTAGCCCGAGGAGAACCCGATCAGGCCGGTCATGCCGACATCGTAGGGATTGTCGTGCTCGACATGCTCCTTGCCGCCGAGCGCGTGGACGATCGGGCTCTTGAGCCGCTCGGCCAGCCGCATCAGCGGCGCGTGCGCCCCGGCGCAGCCGCGCCCGCACAGCAGCGTGATCTTCTTGGAGCCGTTGAGGAGGCCGGCGAGGCGGTCGAGTTCGTCGGCCGGCGGCACGGCGGCGGGCGCGCGCGGGCGCAGGGTCGCGGGGGCGGCGAGCGCGCGCTTGGGCGCCTCCTTCAGCGCCACGGTGCCGGGGATGACCACCACGGCGACGCCGCGCTTGCCCACCGCCGTGCGGATCGCGGATTCGAGGACGTTGGGCAGCTGCTCCGGGTCCGAGACCAGTTCGCAGAAATGGCTGCAATCGCGGAACAGCTCCTCGGGCCGCGTCGCCTGGAAGTAGTTGAGGCCGATCTCGCTCGACGGGATGTGGGCGGCGATCGCCAGCACCGGCGTGCGGGTGCGGTGGGCGTCGAACAGGCCGTTGATGAGGTGGAGGTTGCCCGGTCCGCAGGAGCCGGCGCAGACCGCGAGTTCGCCGGTCACCTGCGCCTCGCCCGCGGCGGCGAAGGCGGCGACCTCCTCGTGGCGGACATGGACCCAGTCGATCACGCCGCGGCTGCGGATCGCTTCCGTGATCCCGTTCAGGCTGTCGCCGACGAGGCCGTAGACGCGGCGTACCCCCGCCTGCTGGAGCGTCTCGACCACGAGATCCGATACGTTGCGGGTTGCCATTCGCCGTCTCCGTGCCCAACCGCCCGCGGGCGGTCATGGCGGGCCAACGTCACACGAAAACGAAGGTTCGAGTGGCCGGAAGATTTTGTGATTGCTGCATAATCTCACATGGTGGGCCGACGCGTTCCGGCAGGATTGCCCCTCGGACGGCAACGCCGAGGCACGGCCGGAAACGAATGAGGGGCCGGCCGATCGCATCGGCCAACCCCTCGGCAGGACATCGCGATAAGGCGCCTCGCCTTACGTGTTCATCGAGTCGAAGAAGTCGCTGTTGCTCTTGGTCTGGCGCAGCTTGTCCATGAGGAACTCGATCGCGTCGGTGACGCCCATCGGGTTGAGGATGCGGCGGAGCACATAGGTCTTCTTGAGCGAATCCGGCGGCACCAGCAGCTCCTCCTTGCGGGTGCCGGAGCGGGTGATGTCGATGGCCGGGAAGATGCGCTTGTCGGAGACCTTGCGGTCGAGAATGATCTCGGAGTTGCCGGTGCCCTTGAACTCCTCGAAGATCACCTCGTCCATGCGCGATCCGGTATCGATCAGCGCGGTGGCGATGATGGTGAGCGAGCCGCCCTCCTCGATGTTGCGGGCCGCGCCGAAGAAGCGCTTGGGCCGCTGCAGGGCGTTGGCGTCGACGCCGCCGGTCAGCACCTTGCCGGAGGAGGGCACCACGGTGTTGTAGGCGCGGCCGAGGCGGGTGATGGAGTCGAGCAGGATCACCACGTCGCGGCCGTGCTCGACCAGGCGCTTGGCCTTCTCGATCACCATCTCGGCGACCTGCACGTGGCGGGTGGCCGGCTCGTCGAAGGTCGAGGCGATGACCTCGCCCTTCACCGAGCGGATCATGTCGGTCACCTCTTCCGGGCGCTCGTCGATGAGCAGCACGATGAGGTAGCATTCCGGGTGGTTGAGGGTGATCGACTGCGCGATGTTCTGCATCAGCACGGTCTTGCCCGTGCGCGGCGGCGCGACGATCAGCGCGCGCTGGCCCTTACCGATCGGCGAGACGATGTCGATGATGCGGGGCGAGAAGTCTTTCTTGGTCGGATTGTCCAGTTCGAGCTTGAACCGCTTCGTCGGGAACAGCGGCGTCAGATTGTCGAAGTGGACCTTGTGCTTGATCTTCTCCGGGTTCTCGAAGTTGATCGTGTTGACCTTGATCAAGGCGAAGTAGCGCTCGCCGTCCTTGGGGCCGCGGATCGGGCCCTCCACCGTGTCGCCGGTGCGCAGGCCGAAGCGGCGGATTTGCGTGGGCGAGATGTAGATGTCGTCCGGACCCGGCAGGTAGTTCGAGTCGTTCGAGCGCAGGAAGCCGAACCCGTCCTGCAGCACCTCGACCGTGCCGGCACCGATGATCTCGGTCTCGTTGGCCGCGAGCTGCTTGAGGATCGCGAACATCAACTCCTGCTTGCGCATGGTCGAGGCGTTCTCGACCTCGACCTCCTCGGCGAAGGCGATGAGTTCGGTCGGCGATTTGGACTTGAGGTCCTGGAGCTTCACCTCGCGTCGGGCGGCGAGATCGGCCGGCGCGGCGGCGGCGGCTTCGGCCGGAGCTTCGACGGGGGCGAGAGCGTCGTTCTGTGACGTCATGTGGGGAGATGCAACCAACGAAGGGCGGGAAGAAGTCGGCCGGTTCGGGAGCAGGGCCAGGCGCCGGGGAAGCGCCCCGGGGTCCGTAGCCGTCGCGGGCGCGCGGCCCGGCCCACGCATCGGTTCCGCTGGGCCGAAGAGACCGAGGAATGCGACACGGCTGCAATGGGAGAGCATGGCTCAGTAGCGCGTTTCGCCCCCTGGCTCAAGACCCCTTCGCCGATTTGACCTCAGGTTCCTTCGGGCCCGCACGAAGGCCGGCCCCCGGCGGGCTATCGGCGCCGCAGCCGCACGTAGAGGGCGCCGGCCCCGCCGTGCTGGCGGCCCGCCTCCTCGAAGCCGAGCACGAGGCCGCGCAGCTCCGGGCCCCTCAGCCAGTGGGGCACGCTGCGCCGAAGCACGCCGCGCTCGGAGAAGCCGCCGCGGTCGTGGCCACCGAAGCCCTCGCCGCCCTTGCCGGTCACCACGAGCACCCTGGCATGCCCGGCCGCGCGGGCGCGCAGCAGGAAGCCGACCAGAGCCGCGTGCGCCTCCGCCTGATAGAGGCCGTGAAGGTCGATGCGGGCCTCGATCGCCAGCGTGCCGCGCTCCAGGCCGCGCCGCTCGCGCCGTTCCAGCCCCGGCGCGCCCGGCGGAGGCGGCGGAGGCGGCGGAGCGGCCTGCACCGGCGCGGTGGAGACGCGGGCGATTTCGGGGGCGAGGTCGCCGAGCTTGAGCGGCTTCGAAGACGAGCGCGGCATCGAGGCGGCCGGCGCGGACCGGTGCGGGGGAGGGGAGGCGAGCTTCGGCGCGGATTTCAGGACGGCCTTGGCCGCCGGCTTTGCCACCGTCCTCAGGGCAGGTCGCGCGACCGATGGCGGCGCGGCCGATGACGACGCGACCCCGCTCGGCCGGTCCGGTGCGGCGGATCGCTCCACCTCGGCTGGGGGCGCCTCTGCCGGTGCCTTCCTCGGCCGCGTCCGGCCCCGCAGCGGCGTGATCAGCTTGGCGATCTCGCCCCAGAGATGAGCCTCCTCGCGCGAGAGCAGGCGGGGCCGCCGCGGCGGTCGCTCCCTCACGGCCGGGGCTCCCCGGCGCCGGCCTCCGGCACGGCCGAGTCACGGGCGGAGGCCGGGGCCTTCGCCGGGCCCTGTACGGCCTCCGTCTGGTCCGACGCCGGCTTGGGGATCAGCACGACGAAGCCCATGCGGTCGTGCAGGTCGCCCGCCGCCCGGCCGGCGGCGGCGCCGGTGCCGACATAGAGATCGCCCCGCGCCGGGCCGACGATCGCCGAGCCGGTATCGGCCGCGACGACGAGGTGGCCGCGTCCGGGCTGGCCCGGAAGCTTGCCCTCCAGCCAGAACGGCAGGCCGTACCGCCACAGATTGCCGTCGACCGCCATGCTGCGCCCCGGGCTGAGGGGCACGCCGGCGGCGCCGGGCGGGCCGAGCGCCGGGTCCGTCACCGGCTCGGTCCGGAAGAAGATGTAGGATGCGTTCATCCGCATCAGCCGGCGGGCATGGTCCGGGTTCGCCCGCAGCCACGAGGTCCAGCGCTCCAGGCTCAGGCCGTTGATCGGCAGGTGGCCCTCGTTGACGAGCAGCTTGCCGATCGAGGTGTAGGGCTGGCCGTTCTTGCCGTCGTAGAGCACCCGCATCCCGCGCCCGTCCGGCAGGCGCACGCGCCCGGAGCCCTGCACCTGCAGCACGAAGAGATCGACGGCATCGCGCAGCCACAGCAGCGGCCGGGTGCGCTCGCCGAGCGCCCCGTCCTCGATCGCCGCCCGGTCGGGATAGGGCACGAGCCCGGCCTCGGTGTGCCGGCCCGCCCGGTAGATCGGATCGAGCCCCGGCGCGGTCTCACCTGGGGCGAGGCTGACAAGGTCGTCGGGCCGGGCGAGCACCGGGGCGGTGTAGCCGGGGCCGGGCTCCAGGGATCCCGTCAGTTCCGGCTCGAAATAGCCGGTGAGGAAGCCGACCCGGCGCTCCGGCTCCTTTTCGGAGGCCGGGCGCACGATGCGGTAGGCGGAGAACCGCGCCTCGAAGAATGTCTTGGCTCCCTCCGGCGTGACCTCGGCGGCCGCGGCGCAGGCCGCCGCGAGGTCGGCCGGCGAGCCCGTGACAGCCTCGGCCTGGGGCGGGTTGGGACCGGGCCCGGCGCAGGTGCGGCGGAAGGCATCGAGGGCCGCTGCGCCGTCGTCCTCGCGCCAGCCGGGTAGCGTCTTGAGCGCGACCGGCTCCAGCACCGCGCCCGGCACCTGCGGAGGTACGCGCGCAGGCCCGGCCGCGCCGGCCCGCACCGCGGGAACGGAAACGGCCGCAGCGGCGAGGACCGCTGCGGCCGGAAGGGAAACACGCGAACGCGGCATGGTGCGCTCGATCAGCCGCCCGCGTCGGTGGCGACGAGCTGCCAGTTCGGATCGCGCGAGCCGAGCGTGCGGGCGAAGGTCCACACGTCGGGCACCTCGACGCCGGTCTCGGCATTGCCGTCGATCACCTTGCCGTCCGCGTCGCGGGTGGCGGTGATGAGGTTCGAGAGGAAGCGCACGGTGATCTGCGCGACGCGGTTCTTCACCTCGACGGCGACCATCTCCGCCTTGTCGATGGAGATGAAGGTGGTCTCGACGGTCTCACGGCGCTTCTCGCGCTCCGAGATCGCCCGCTCGAAACCCTCGCAGACCTCCCGCGAGAGGAGCGCGCGCAGGGTCTTGCGGTCTCCCTTGGCGAAGGCGATGACGATGGCCTCGTAGGCCCCCTTGGCGCCCTCCAGGAAGGCGCGCGGCTCGAAGGCCGGCTCGGCCTGAACCACCTGCTCCAGGCCGCGGGCGACCGCCGAGCCCGGCTCTGCGATGCCGCGCCAGTCGCGGGTCGCGGTCTGGACGGCGGCTCCCGCCTGTCCCCGGTCGGCGCCGGGCAGGCGCACCACGTTGTCGCCCTCGCCGCGGCCGGCGGCCGGCGGCTCGGTGCGGTTGCGCTCGACCGGCCGGAAGGGCGAGCGCTCGGTGCCGGTCTTCTGGCCGAGGACCGAGCGCAGCCGCCAGATCACGAAGACGGCCAGCGCCAGGAAAATCAGAGTGGTTGCGTCGAAGGAATCCTGCATCACCGATCCGAATCGTGACCGTCGCACACGTGAGTCCGGCGCCCGCAAGGCCGCCCGGACGGGAAGGGCCGTTCCGTGAACCCCCTCCGCCACACCCGGGCGGATGACTTCGCGAGGCCCTCCCGTTGCCGGAGAAGGGTTCGTGAAACCGGCTCTTAGCCGAGGGCGGCGCGGGGATCGAGCCGGAAACGGTTGCCTCGAAAGGCGCTTGGGTCTGAGTGTCTCCGACTGTTCGAAGTCCGTGACCTTACCGTGATATGGGCGCACCTGCGAGGTATTCCAGGCAAACGGTTGAGACGAGCGTCCGCGTCCCTTTCGCGCGCGTCTCCGCGGCACCGGTGAACCGGCCGCGACGTCGTTGTTCGGAGCCGTGAGCCGGGGGCGGCCGATTGGTTCGGTTCCGCTTGTTCGCCGGAAACGGGCATGGTAGCCGCAGCCCGCGCCGGAGGGGCGCTCTTGCGCGCAACCTCGAGCGCGCAAAGACGACGCTAGTCAAGGAGAGACGCCATGGCCGACACCGCGGCACCGAACGGCAACGGCGCACAGGGCCAGGATCTCGCGCCCGCGATCAACGCGCTGGCGCAGTACGCCAAGGATCTCTCCTTCGAGAACCCGAACGCGCCTCGCTCCCTGCAGCCGCAGGAGGGCGGGCCCCAGATCAACATTCAGGTCAACGTCAACGCCCAGCAGATCGCCGAGGCCGATTTCGAAGTCGAGCTGACGCTCGAGGGCGATGCCAAGATCCAGAACGAAGTGCTGTTCGCCTTCGAGCTGAAGTACGCCGGCATCTTCCGCATGCGCAACATCCCGCAGGAACAGATCCACCCGGCGGTGATGATCGAGTGCCCGCGCCTGCTCTTCCCGTTCGCGCGCCAGATCGTGGCCGAGGCCGTGCGCAACGGCGGCTTCCCCCCGCTCTACATCGACCCGATCGATTTCGTCGGCCTCTATCAGCAGAAGATGATGGAAGCGCAGGCCGCCGGCCAGGGCGCGGGTGCGCCGCTCGCCTCCTGAGGCGAGGTTCTGGCACGCCCTGAGCCGCGGGACCCTTCGGGGTCCCCGAGGCTTTTTTCAGCAGGATCCCGGTGCCGCCGGCGCCGGGATTTTTTATGTCATTTGTTTGATTTAGCGGGTGCTGTGACCTTCCGGTTGCAGGGCTCGCGCAACGGCTGTGTTGCCGCCGGGGGTGCCGATTCCGGCCGTCGACCAGAGCCGTCCCGATGTTCCGCCGCTCGATCCCCGCCGCGCTTCTCCTGGCGCTCGGCCTCTCCGCCTGTGTCACCGTTGCGCCCAACACGCTCTCCCCGCAGGAAACGGCGAACCTGAATTTCAGCAGCCTGGAGGTTCGTGTCCCGCCGCAGACGCCGATCGCCTGGAGCGCGGCCGAGGACGATTACCTGCGCGCGCGCGGCCTCTCGCAGACCGATCCGGCGCTGACCGCCACGCCGGAGGCCCGCGCCCACCTGCGCGATCTGGCCGCGAGCCGCCTCAAGCGGGCCCTGGAGCGGGTGATGGCCCGTCGGACGCAGGGCGCGCGCCCGGTCCGGCTCGTCGCAACCGTGACGCGGGTCGACATCCCCTCAGTGGCGCAGCGGGTCATCGTCGGCGGCCATCCCGCGGTCCAGGCCGATATCGAGGTGATCGATGCGCGCTCGGGCGCGGTGCTCACCACTTATCGCGGCGCGGTTGGGCGCCGGCCCGCCGGGCAGGGGATCATGGCGCTGGCGGATTCGGTCGCCGTCTCCGGGGCGCCGACGACCTGTTCGACCGGGCAGCCAACGATTACGCCAAGGGCTTCGACGGCTGGCTCGCCCCGCGCTGAGCGGTCGCGGCGACGCGAGGGCGGCCTTGCGGGTTGAAGCGGGGCGGGGCGTCTCAGCCCCGCGCTTCGCCTCCCGCATTGCCCGTGCCCCGGCGCTGCGTTAGGGGGCCCGCCCCCGGTCCTGCGGCCGGCCCAGCCCCAAGGACAACATGGCGCCCACCACCCACCTCGCCCTGATCAACGTCTTCATCGGCGACATCCAGGGCGGGCTCGGGCCTTTCCTCGGCACGTGGCTCGCGCAGATGCGGCAGTGGAGCCCGTCGCAGATCGGGCTCGTCACCACGCTGGTGGGCGCAGGCACGTTGCTGCTCAGCGGTCCCTTCGGCGCCCTGGTCGATCGCCTCGGACGGCCGCGCCTGCTCATCGTGATCTCCTGCGCCGCCATCCTCGCCGGCACGCTGCTCCTGATGCCGGCCCACGCCTTCGTGCCGGTGCTGGCGGCGCAGTTCCTGGCCGCCGCAGGTGGCACGCTGCTGCTGCTCGCCGTCACCGCGCTGACGCTGGGCGTCGTCGGCAAGGAGGCGTTCCCGCGCCAGCAGGGGCGCAACCAGGCCTTCAACCATGTCGGCATCCTGATCGCCGCCGGGCTCATCACCTTCGGCACGTCCCATTTCGGGCCCGAGATCGCCTTCTGGGTGCTGGGCGGCATGGCGGCGGCGGCCATCGCCGCCGCGCTGGCGATGCCGGGCCGCGCCTTCAACCGGCGCCGGGCGGCCGGCTGGAAGGAGGAGGACGAGTCGGAGCCGGCCCGCTCCACCTACGCACAGGTCTTCACCAACAAGCGTCTGCTGGTGCTCGCGGTGGCGCTCGCCCTGTTCCAGCTCGGCAACGGCGGCATGCTGACCCTGCTCGGGCAGAAGCTGGTGCACACGGCGGACAACCCCACCGCCTGGACCGCCCGCTACGTCATGGTGGCCCAGCTCGTGATGGTGCCGGTGGCGCTCGCCGCCGGAACGCTGGCCGACCGGCGCGGCCGGCGTCAGCTCCTCATCGCCGCCTGCCTCGCCCTGCCCGTCCGGGCGGCGCTCTCGGCCTTCATCGACGACCCCGTCTGGCTCATCTCGGCCGAGATCCTCGACGGCGTGGCCTCAGGCATCATCGGCGTGGCGGTGCCGGTGGTGGTGGCCGACCTCACCTGGGGCTCCGGCCGCACCCAGACGGCGCTCGGCACCGTCAACGCGGTGCAGGGCGCGGGCGGCGCGCTCTCGGCATGGTACGGCGGCCTCGCCCAGGAATGGTTCGGCTGGAGCGGATCCTTCCTCGCGCTCGGGGCGGCCGGTGTCCTGGCGCTCGCCCTGGTCTGGTGGCTCGCCGCCACCACCGAGAACAGCCGCTCCCAGCGCCGCCGCACCCGCCGCGAGGAGCGCCGCCGCGCCGTCCGTTCCGCCGAGAAGCCGGCCTGATCCGCGGCTGCTGCGCACCTGTCCGGCACGGAACAGGTCGGCGCGCCGGCCGTTCACCGGGCGCTTCCCACCGGTCACGAGGCGCGCATGGCCCGAACCCTGGACGACGAGAAGGGCCGCACGATCCGCGCCTACGAGCCGCGCGCCGTGCCCTGGCTCAGCGTCGTGTTCGGCTACGGGCCGATGCTGCCCTTCGTCGCCGGGGCGGTGCTGGTGTGGCTGCTGCGCGGCGCGCTGGCCGAGGCGGTCTTCAACCTGACGCTGCTCTGGGCCTGCGCGATCCTGCTGTTCCTCTCCGGCGTGCGCCGCGGCGTCAGCTTCCGCACCGAGGGCGGGGCGACCGGGGCGCAGATCGCCACGATGCTGAGCCTGTTCCTGCTGGGCTTCGGCGCCCTCGTCGCCTTCGCCCTGGGCAAGCCCGCCATCGCGCTGGGCCTGCTGATCGTCGGCTTCACCGCGATCACGATCCTCGATCCGGTCGCCGCGCGGCGGGGCGAGGCACCCCTGTTCTTCGAGCGCCTGCGGCCGGCGCAGATCCCGCTCGCGGTCCTCAGCCTCGCCGCGCTGCTGGCCTATCGCCTCACGCTCTGAGACGCCGTTCGGCGGAAACATCCCCCTTGCTCGACCATGTGGTCCGGCTTGGAGACCGCCCTCGGCTTTCGTAGAAGGCCGCACCGCCTCCAAGCGCTCAGACCGGCCCATGCATGTCAGCCACGATCCCGCCGCTCCGGAATCGAAGAAAATCGGGTTCGACACCTTCCTCGCCGTCGATATCCGCGTCGGGACCGTCGTCGCGGCCGAGCCCTTCCCCGAGGCGCGCAAGCCCGCGATCAAGCTCGTCATCGATTTCGGGCCGGTGATCGGCCTCAAGCGCTCCAGCGCGCAGATCACCGAGCACTACACCCCCGAGACCCTGGTCGGCCGGCAGGTCGCGGCGGTGGTGAACTTCCCGCCGCGCCAGATCGGCAAGTTCCTGTCGGAGGTGCTGACGCTCGGCTTCGCCGACGCGGCCGGCGCCGTCGTGCTGTTCGCCCCCGACCGACCGGTGCCGGACGGCAGCCGTCTGTTCTGAGGCACCCTCGGGTTGCCGCCTCACGGCCGCCTGCGATAGAGCCGGGCTTCCCTTCCAGAACCGCTCCGATCGGCGACGACATGGCCAAGGCCGACACCCTGAAACCCCGCCTGCCGCGCGGCTTCCCCGACCGCACCGAGGCCGACCTCCTGGCCCAGGGGCGCATGCTGGACACGATCCGGCAGACCTTCGAGCTCTACGGCTTCGAGGCGCTGGAGACGCCCTTCGTCGAGTATACCGAGGCGCTCGGCAAGTTCCTGCCCGATCTCGACCGGCCGAACGAGGGCGTGTTCTCGTTCCAGGACGACGACGAGCAATGGCTCTCGCTGCGCTACGACCTGACGGCGCCGCTGGCCCGGCACGTGGCCGAGAACTTCGACGCGATCCCCAAACCCTATCGCAGCTACCGGGCGGGCTACGTCTTCCGCAACGAGAAGCCGGGGCCGGGCCGCTTCCGCCAGTTCATGCAGTTCGATGCCGACATCGTCGGCGCGGGCTCCGTCGCGGCCGATGCCGAGACCTGCATGCTGATGGCCGACACGCTGGAGCGGCTCGGCCTCGCCGGCCAGTACGTGGTGAAGGTCAACAACCGCAAGGTGCTCGACGGCGTGATGGAGGCGATCGGCCTCGCCGGTCCCGACAAGGCCGGCCAGCGCCTCACCGTGCTGCGCGCCATCGACAAGCTCGACCGTCTCGGCGCCGACGGCGTGCGCCTGCTGCTCGGCCCCGGCCGCAAGGACGAGAGCGGCGACTTCACCAAGGGCGCCGGGCTCGGCGACGACGCCATCGAGCGCATCCTGGCCTATGTCGGTTTCGAGGCCAGCCCGCACGAGGGCGCCGACCGGATGGCATTCTGGGAGAAGTTCTTCGGATCCTGGCACGCGGTGGTCGGCGATTCGGAGACCGGCCGCGAGGGCATCGCCGAACTCCACGCGATCATGCGGCTGTGTGAGGCGGCCGGCTACGGTCACGACCGGGTGCGGGCCGATCCGAGCGTGGTGCGCGGGCTCGAATACTATACCGGCCCCGTCTACGAGGCGGAGCTGACCTTCCCCGTCACCAACGAGGACGGCCAGACCGTGCGCTTCGGTTCGGTGGCGGGCGGCGGGCGCTACGACGGCCTTGTCGGGCGCTTCCGCAGCGAGCCGGTGCCGGCGACCGGATTCTCCATCGGCGTTTCGCGGCTGTTCTCGGCCCTGCGGCTGACCAAGAGCCCGCTGGTGGAGGGCGCGGCCAAGCCCGGCCCTGTCGTGGTGCTGGTCTTGGATCGCGAAAACATCGCCGAGTATCAGGCGCTGGTCGCCCGGCTGCGTGCGGAAAACATCCGGGCCGAACTCTACCTGGGTGCTGCCGGGATGAAGGCGCAGATGAAATATGCCGACCGCCGCCGCGCGCCCGCGGTGGTGATCCAGGGCTCGAACGAGCGCGAGGCCGGCGAGGTCCAGATCAAGGATCTGATCGAGGGGGCCCGCGCGGCCGAGGCGATCGCCAGCAACGCCGAGTGGAAGGCGGCGCGCCCCGCTCAGGTCTCGGTGCCGTTGGAGCGGTTGGTCGAGGCCGTCCGCGAGACGCTGGCCCGGCATTTCGGGTGAGGCGTATCAGGGAGTTTGCCCTCTTACGCGCATCCCCTCTCCCCACAGGCGGGGAGAGGGGCGTGTCTTTTCCTTAAAGGCGGTGGGCCGTCCGCTCGGACTCGTCGAAGCCCGGCGCGGAGCCGGTCGCCGGACCGCCCTGTGGGCTCCCTTCCGCGCTCGCCCGCTTGACCGCCGCATCGAGATTCTCGGGGTCGAGCGCGGTCTCGACGAAGGCGCGGCCGCGATGGGTCAGGTCGCGGGCGTAGCGGATGCCCTGGTCGCGCAGGTCGTCGGCGTAGGGGCCGAGCGCCCGGTCCTCCTGGCGGGTGCGCGGCAGGAGTGCGCCGAGCAGCAGGCCGGCGGCGAGGCCGACCACGCCGACGAGGAGCGGGTTCTCGGAGATGAACGCCTCCGTGGCGGTGCGGCCCTCGTGCAGGCGTCGGGTGCCGCGATCCGCGAGGTCGGCGGCGCGCCGGCGATGCGTGTCGTAGCGGTCCTCCGCCCAGGAGCGGGCATCCTCGTAGGTCTCGCTCGCCCGCTCCCGGGCCGCGCGGACCGTGTCGCCGGCCTGAGCGCGGGCCGATTCGGCGGCCTCGCCCACCCGGTTCTTGATCTGGGAGGCCTGATCCGCCGCCTGATCCCTCAGGTTGCGCGCACCTTCCCGGGCCTGCTCGGCGGTGTCCTCCAATCCCGCCTGGAGGCGGGCATTGGCGTCCCGGCCCTGCGCGGTCGCCCGGTCGGAAATGTCGTGCAAATTGTGATCGACGCCGCTCTCGCGGGGCATGCCGGACCGGCCGGCGATGTTCTCCGGCAGAGTCTCCACGGGTGCGCCGACGGGCGGCGTGGTGGGGCCTTGATGGTTGGGACCTTGGCTCATGATGGGCTCCACGTCTTGCGGCCGTCGGCGCGGGGATTCGCGCGCGGCCCGTGAGGGATCAGACCTGACGCTCGGGCGGCAGGTCGTGGGTGGGTCGACCGCCGGGGGCGTCGGGGTCGTAGGTTCGGTCGGCGCCCGTGACGGTGACGGGCTTGGAATCCACCGGCACGAGGGCGCGGCTGGCCGGGCGCCGAGCGGTCCGCATGCCGTTGAGCAGCATGCCGACGCCCGCCGCGATCAGCAGCACCGGCAGGGGGTTGCGCCGCACGGCCAGCAGGGCGTCGTCGTAGAAGCCGCTGTAGGGCG
The DNA here is from genome assembly GCF_002355515.1 of Methylorubrum populi. Lineage (NCBI taxonomy): Bacteria > Pseudomonadati > Pseudomonadota > Alphaproteobacteria > Hyphomicrobiales > Methylobacteriaceae > Methylorubrum > Methylorubrum populi. The sequence continues at coordinate 1,941,868 of NZ_AP014809.1, forward strand.
TCTGCCGGGCCGAGCCGAGCATCTCATCGACCAGGCTCGAGGCGTTGAGGCGCCCCTGGATCCGGTCGATCGTCTCGTCGAGCCGGGCGCGGCTCTGCTCGATGTCCTTCTCCAGGTCCGAGATCGATTCGCTCATCCCGAAACCCTCTCCGTCAGCGCGCGGGCATCCTGCCGGACCTGCCGCGTGGTCCGGGTCGGCGCGAGATTCGACAGCGACATCGCCCGGGCGCCGATGACGCCGAGCACCACCGCCACGAGCAGCATGCCGCCGCCCACGAGCAGTGCTGCGAGCCATTCGGAGCCCACGAGCGTCGCGACGAACTTCACCAGCGCGCCGATCAGCACCAGCATCGCCGTTACCGCGAAGACGGCGGCCAGCACCATCATCGCCAGCCCGACGAACAACGAGCGGACGTTGTTCGTCATCTCCGTACGGAAGAGAGCGATCTCCTTGCTGGCAAGCTCGCTCGCCTCGCGCAGGGCATCGGCCACGAGGGATTGGATCGAGGAGGGGGGAGGAGGGGGGGAGGGGTTGGGGCTTGCCATGGTTGCGTCCCCTCAGGCCCGATAACCGCTGCGGGAGCGGTCGTAGGAGCGGTCCGCCTCCGCCTCGCCCGACGCCTTGACGAAGCGCGACAGCAGGAACCCGGCCGCGAAGGCCCCCACCGCGACGGTCACCGGCGAGCGGCGCGCATAGGCCTCGGCCTCGCGGTAGAAGTCGTCGAGGCTGCGGCGCTCGATCGAGCCGGCGAGGTCGTCGAGCCCCTCCGCCGCGCTGTCGAAGAAGGCGCGGATATTGGGGCGGTCGTCGAAGGTCTTTCCCGAATCGCGCAGGGACTTGGCGAGGTCCGAGACGGAGCGGGCGGCCTCGCCCTTGCGGTCGTCGACGTAGGAGAGGGCCTGCTGGCGCGCGGCGGCGGCGAGCCCCTTGCTCCGCTCGGCCGCGAGGCTGGCGGTGTCCTCCACGTCGTGGCGCAGATCCTCCAGGTCGGCCTTGGTGTCGGCCGGCTTGGTGTTGGCCGGCTTGGGGCCGCCGACGGGATCTGGGGACGCGGACGATGTCATGGGCGTGTCTCCGGGTAGGCTCGCCGGATCGGCGCGGATTGCGCTTCGATCTGCGATGAACTCGGCCGGAGAACCGTTTGCCGCCTCGTGGGGTTCCGCTCTCAGAACCCCTTCCGCGCGGCCTTCGCCGGACGGAGAGGGTTCGGGCGCAACGAGAAAACGCGAGGAAGCACCGGCGCTCCCATGTCGAGCCTGTCGAACGCCCCGGCGATCGCGCGCCCCGGACGGGATCTGCTCTCGATCCGGATGTCAGCGCCTGTTCAGCTTGGCTCTTGCATGGTGGCGACGGCTCTGCTGCACTGCGACGACCGCGTGGACGAACGCGGGCGGGCGTGGGGGCCGGGCGGGCGGATGCGGGGTGGAACAGCGGTGACATCGTCGAGCCGCGTGCTTGACCCACAGGTGGCGATGCGCTTGGCTGCCGCCCGACGGATCGCGCCAGGCTTCCGCGCGTTTTCCCCCAGACGCAAGACCCTTAGGCCGGCGCGCCCCGCGTGCCGGCCCCAGCGAGGACCGGAGCCGGGTTCGTGGCACGTCTGATCATTGTCTCCAACCGTGTCGCCGTGCCCGCCGAGGGCAAGGATGCGGTCTCCGCAGGGGGGCTCGCCGTCGCGGTCAAGGAAGCCTTCTCCTCCTACGAGGGGTTGTGGTTCGGCTGGAGCGGAAACATCTGCGACAATCCGAGCCTTGAGCCGGAGCTGATCGACCGCGGGCCGATCCAGTACGCCGTCCTCGACCTCTCGCCGCAGGATCACCGCGAGTACTATGCCGGCTTCGCCAACCGGGCGCTCTGGCCGATCATGCACTACCGGATCGGGCTGGGGACCTTTTCCCGCTCGGACTATGCCGGCTACCAGCGCGTCAACCAGACCTTCGCCCAGGCGCTCGCCAAGCTGGTCGAGCCCGACGACCTGATCTGGGTGCACGACTATCACCTGCTGCCGCTGGCGAGCGAGCTGCGTGGCCAGGGCATCGCCAACCCGATCGGCTACTTCCACCACATCCCGTGGCCGGCGGCCGACGTGTTCAACACCCTGCCCGCCAGCAGCGAGCTGCTGCGCGCCATGGCCGATTACGACCTGATCGGCCTGCAGACCGATTCGGACGTGCAGAATCTGTCGCGCAACTTCATCGACACGATGCGGGCGATTCCCCTCGGCGGCGGCTCAATGATGGTCGACGGGCGCCGGACCCGGATCCGCGCCTTCCCCATCGGCATCGATGTCGCCAGCTTCAAGGACGCCGCCGACAAGGCCGGCTCCAACAAGGTGGTGCGCGAGACCATGGCGGGCCTGCGCACCCGCAAGCTGCTGATCGGCGTCGACCGGCTCGACTACTCGAAGGGTGTCCCTGAGCGCATGGAGGCGGTGGACCGCTTCTTCGCCTCGAACCCGGACCAGCGCGGCAACGTCGTCTACATCCAGATCACCCCGAAATCCCGCAGCGAGGTGCCGGAATACGAGCAGCTCGCCCGCGAGGTGAACGAGAAGGTCGGCGACATCAACGGCATGCTCGGCGAGCCCGCCTGGACGCCGATCCAGTACGTCACCAAGGCCTATCCGCGGCCGGTCCTCGCCGGCCTCTACCGGGCGGCCCGAGTCGGCCTCGTCACGCCGATGCGCGACGGCATGAATCTGGTCGCCAAGGAATACGTCGTCGCCCAGAGCGAGGAGGATCCCGGCGTCCTCGTGCTCTCGAAGTTCGCCGGTGCCGCGCGGCAATTGCCCGAGGCGCTGCTGGTGAACCCCTACGACCGTTTCGAGGTCGCCGAGGCGATCCGGCAGGCGCTCTACATGCCCCGGGGCGAGCGCCTGGAGCGCTGGAAGCCGATGGTCGAGCGCATGCTGCGCGAGGACGTGGATTGGTGGGCGCGCAACTTCATGGCGGAGCTGGAGACCTTCCGCACCGTCGAGCGCGAGCCGCCGACCGCGGCGGCGGCGGCGGAGTAGTCTTCGCCCGGGCGACGAATCGGCCTAAGTCGAAGCGTGGCCTCGTTTTCAAGGCTCCGCTTCACGAAGGACCGGAATGATCGTCATCGAGGAGGGCCTGCCGACACCGCTCGGCGCGCATTTCGACGGCCGCGGCGTCAACTTCGCCCTCTTCTCGCAGAACGCGACCCGGGTCGATCTCTGCCTGTTCGAGCCCGGCGCGCGGCACGAATCGCGCACGATCCGCCTGCCCTGCCGGACCGACGACGTCTTCCACGGCTACCTGCACGGCCTGCTGCCGGGCCAGCTCTACGCCTTCCGGGTATTCGGCCCCTGGGATCCGGCCGCCGGCCACCGCTTCAATCCGGCCAAGCTCGTCCTCGACCCCTATGCCCGCGAGATCGCCGGCCGCATCCGCTGGCACGACGCGCTCTACAGCCACCGCCACGGCGGCGCCCGCGAGGATCAGATCGACCGCCGCGACAGCGCGCCCTTCCTGCCCCGCGGCGTCGTCACCCGCCCCGACACGCCCGACCCCGTCGGCTCGCCGGCGCCGCGCCCGCTCCACGAGACGGTGATCTACGAGGCCCATGTCCGGGCGCTGACCCGGACGCATCCGGCCCTCTCGGAGGCCGAGCGCGGCACGTATCTCGGGCTCGCCCATCCGGCGATCATCGAGCACCTGTTGAAGCTCGGCGTCACCGCCCTCGAACTCCTGCCGATCCAGGCCTTCGCCGACGACCGCTTCCTCGTCGACAAGGGGCTCGTCAATTTCTGGGGCTACCAGCCCTACAACTACTTCGCCCCCGAGCCGCGCTATCTCGGCGAGGGCGGGACGAGCGGGCTGCGCTTCGCCATCCGCGAACTCGCCTCGGCCGGCATCGAGACCCTGATCGACGTGGTCTACAACCACACCGCCGAGGGCGACCATCTCGGGCCGACGCTCGCCTTCCGCGGCATCGACAATGCGAGCTACTACAAGCTCGACCCGGAAAACCCGCGCCGCAACATCGACTGCACCGGCTGCGGCAACACCCTGAACGTCGCCCATCCGCGGGTGATGCGGATGGTGCTCGACAGCCTGCGCCACTGGGTGACCGCCTACGGGGTCGCGGGCTTCCGCTTCGATCTCGCCACCAGCCTCGGCCGCGCTCCGAGCGACTTCTCCCCCCAGGCCGCCTTCTTCCAGGCGGTGCAGCAGGATCCCGTCCTCTCACGGGTCAAGCTCATCGCCGAGCCCTGGGATATCGGCATGGGCGGCTACCAGCTCGGCGGCTATCCCTACGGCTGGAGCGAGTGGAACGACCAGTTCCGCGACAACCTGCGCGGGTTCTGGCGCGGCGACGCCGGCACGCTCGCCAAGCTGACGCAGGGCCTCTCGGGCTCCCGCGAGATCTTCCTGCCCTCCGGCCGCTCGCCGCTCGCCAGCATCAACTTCGTCGCCTCGCATGACGGCTACACCCTCGCCGACGTGGTCGCCTACGAGGAGAAGCACAACGAGGCCAACGGCGAGGCGAACCGCGACGGCCACGGCCACAACCTCTCGGCCAATTACGGCGTCGAGGGCCCGACCGACGATCCCGGCATCCTGGCGGTCCGCGCCCGCCAGAAGCGCAACATGCTGGCCTGCGTGTTCTTCGCCCAGGGCGTGCCGATGCTGCTGATGGGCGACGAGCGCTCGCGCTCTCAAGGCGGCAACAACAACGCCTATTGCCAGGACAACGCCCTGAGCTGGATGGACTGGGCGAACGATCCCGATCCGACGCTCACCGAATTCGTGGCGAACCTCGCCGCCCTGCGCCGTGCCTGCCGCTCCCTGCGGCGGCGCCACTTCCTCGTCGGCAGCCGCGTCGGCGAGACCGAGCTCAAGGACGTCCACTGGCTCTCCCCGGACGGCACCGAGATGGACGAGGCCGCCTGGGGCGACGGCGAGCGCCGCGCCTTCGGCATGCAGATGAGCAACGACATCGAGGGCTCGGAGCGCGTCCTCATCCTCATGAATGCGGCGCCCGAACCTTGTCCCTTCGCCCTGCCGCCGGCCCTCGGCGGTCCCTGGCGCCCGGTTTTCGACACCACCCTCGCCACCGGCGCGGTGCCCGACGGAACCCGCGCTCCGATCCGGACCGGCGGCACCGTCGATCTGCCCGAGCGAGCGGTGCTGGTGCTGAAGTCGCCCCCTATCCTCGATTGAGCCGCTCAACCGGGGAAACGACGCGTGCGTCTCGGCTTCCCGACCGCCCCGTGGCATCGTGCACCGCGGTTCCGACAGGGATGAGGACAGGTTCGATGCAGGTGGAGAGCGGCGGCGCGGCGCGGGTGACGGTGGTCGATCACCCCCTCGTCCAGCACAAGCTCACGATGATGCGCGACGGCGAGCGTTCGACCAAGGGGTTCCGCGAACTCCTCAACGAGATCGGCATGCTGCTCGCCTACGAGGTGACCCGCGACCTGCCGCTCGAACCGGTCACCATCCAGACGCCGCTCCAGCCCATGGAAGGGCGCCGGATCGCCGGCAAGAAGCTGGTGCTCGCCCCGATCCTGCGGGCTGGCGTCGGCTTCCTCGACGGCATGCTGTCGCTGATGCCCTCGGCCCGCGTCGCCCATGTCGGGCTCTACCGCGATCCCGACACACTCCAGGCGGTGGAATACTACTTCAAGAGCCCGTCGGATCTCGCCGACCGTACGGTTCTGGTGCTCGATCCCATGCTCGCCACCGCCAATTCCGCGGTGGCAGCGGTGGAGCGGCTCAAGAGCCGGGGCGCGAAGGATCTCCGCTTCGTCTGCCTGCTCGCCGCGCCCGAGGGCATCGCCCGCTTCCAAGAGGCGCATCCCGACGTGCCGGTCTGGACCGCGGCGATCGACAGCCACCTCAACGACCACGGCTACATCGTGCCGGGCCTGGGTGACGCCGGCGACCGGATGTACGGCACGCGCTGATCTTTTCGCTTTTCGATCCAGAACTCTGTTGGTGGCGAGGCTGCCGTCTTGACCTCGCGGTGACGATGGCGGTTCCGGCTCGACGTGCCCCGTCCCATGCGCCATGTGACCCAAACTGCGAGCGACCAACCCGCCGCGTGAGTCCGAGGAGACCCCATGCCAAGAAATCTGCCCGAGACCATGCGCCAGATCCGCTTCACCGGCGCGGGCGGCCCGGAGGTCATGGCGGTCGAGACCGTGCCGCTGCCCAAGCCCGCGGCCGGGCAGGTTCTGGTCGAAGTCGTCGCGGCGGGGGTCAACCGGCCCGACATCATGCAGCGCCAGGGCAGCTACCCGCCCCCCAAGGGCGCCACCGAGATCCCCGGTCTCGAGATCGCCGGCCGGATCGCGGCGCTGGGCGAGGGCGTGACGGGGTTTGCGGAAGGCGACGAGGTCTGCGCCCTCGTCATCAGCGGCGGCTATGCCGAGTTCGCGGTGGCCGAGGCGGGGCAGGTGCTGAAGCGGCCGGGATCGCTCTCGCTGGTTGAAGCCGCCGGCCTGCCGGAGACGGTCTTCACCGTCTATTCCACGGTGATCCAGCGCGGGCGGCTGCAGAAGGGCGAAACCTTCCTCGTCCATGGCGGGTCGAGCGGGATCGGCACCACCGCGATCCAGATCGCCAAGCAGCACGGCGCCCGCGTCCTCACCACCGCCGGCTCCGCCGAGAAGTGCCGCTTCTGCGAGGAACTGGGTGCGGATGCGGCGATCAACTACCGCGAGGCTGATTTCGCCGAGGAGGTGAAGCGCCTCACCGACGGGAAGGGCGTCGACGTCATCCTCGACATGGTGGGCGCGGCCTATCTTCAGAAGAACATCGCTTCTCTGGCGGTGGAGGGGCGCCTCGTCCAGATCGCCTTCATGCAGGGCTACAAGGCCGAGAGCCTGACGCTGACCCCGATCATGCTCAAGCGCCTGACGATCACCGGCGCGACCCTGCGGGCCCAGGCCAAGGAGGCCAAGGCCGCCATCGCCGAGGGGCTGAAGCGGGATGTCTGGCCGCTGGTTGAAGCGGGCAAGATCCGGCCGATCGTCCATGCCACCTTCCCCCTGGAGGAGGCGCGCAAGGCCCACGAACTGATGGAGACGAGCAGCCACACGGGCAAGATCCTGCTCGTCACGGGGCGCTGACGGTACAGGTTCCGCTAGGAACTCTCCAAGCCTGACCGGCGTTGGCGACGCATATCCCGATGCGAAACCACGCCGCTCTCACGAGGGCGAAGGAGAGACACTTCATGGCGCAGATCGAGAACCAAACCGATGCCCGCCAGGGCGCGAAGGGCAAGCCCGTCCTCTACGTGCTGGTGGCGAGCCTCGTGCTGCTGGCGGTGGCCACCGTCGGCCTCCTGAGCTGGAACCGGGCGGAGACCACCTCCGACTACGCCGGCAAGAGCCAGGAATCCTCCCGCGAGATGACGACGGGTTCCGTCAACAAGGCCCCGTCCTCCAACAGCGGCAACGTTCCGGCCGAGAACCCGGCCTATCCGCAGCCGGCGCAGAAGTCGGCCCAGTAAGGTCCGGCGCCCGGACCCACGAAAAGGCCGCCCGGGACAGCGTCCCGGGCGGCCTTTTGTTTGTGGAGGTGGGCGTCCGGCGCATCAGCGCGTCGGGATCGGCGTCTCGCCGCGATAATCGTAGAAGCCGCGCTTGGTCTTGCGGCCAAGCCAGCCCGCCTCGACGTACTTCACCAGGAGCGGGCAGGGCCGGTACTTCGAATCGGCCAGCCCCTCGTAGAGCACCTGCATCACCGACAGGCAGGTATCCAGGCCGATGAAGTCGGCGAGCTGCAGCGGCCCCATCGGATGGTTCGCGCCGAGCCGCATCGCCGTGTCGATCGATTCCACCGAGCCCACGCCCTCGTAGAGGGTGTAGATCGCCTCGTTGATCATCGGCAGCAGGATGCGGTTGACGATGAAGGCCGGGAAGTCCTCCGACATGGTCGAGGTCTTGCCGAGCCGGGCGATGAAGACCTTGGCCGATTCGTAGGTCGGATCCTCGGTGGCGATGCCGCGTATCAGCTCGACGAGCTGCATCACCGGCACCGGGTTCATGAAGTGGATGCCGATGAACCGGTCGGGCCGGTCGGTCGAGGCCGCCAGCCGGGTGATCGAGATCGACGAGGTGTTGGTCGCGACCAGGGCGTCGGGCTTGAGCGAGGGGCAGAGCGTCTGGAAGATCTTGCGCTTGGTCGCCTCGTCCTCGGTGGCCGCCTCGATGACGAGGTCGCACGCGCCGAGATCGTCGAAGGTCGGCGCGACGCCGATCCGCTCCAGGGCGCCGCGACGCTGCTCGTCGCTGAACGTACCCTTCTGAACCTGGCGCGTCAGATTCGCGTCGATCAGGCCGAGAGCGGCGTTGATCCGCTCCGGATCGCGGTCGTTCAGCCGAACGTCCAGGCCCGATGCCGCGCAGACATGCGCGATCCCGCTGCCCATCTGGCCGGCACCGATGATGCCGACCGTCTTGATCTCGATGCCCATACCCGTATCGCGTCCTGCCTGCTGCGGCATCGTCCTCAATCCGCACCCCTAGAATGCGGCACTGCAACAAATGCGTCAAACCGGTCACAAGCCGCAGGGTCGCCGGACCGATTCGACAGGGTGTCGCTGGTCGTCGGCTCGTTACCGGTCCTTGGCCTTGGCGATCTCGGCCTGCAGATCCGGAACGACTTGGAACAGGTCGCCGACGAGGCCGTAATCCGCGACTTGGAAGATCGGGGCGTCCTCGTCCTTGTTGACCGCCACGATCACCTTCGAGTCCTTCATGCCGGCGAGATGCTGGATCGCGCCGGAGATACCGACCGCCACGTAGAGGTCGGGCGCCACCACCTTGCCGGTCTGGCCGACCTGCCAGTCGTTCGGGGCGTAGCCGGCATCGACCGCCGCGCGGGAGGCGCCGACCGCGGCACCGAGCGCGTCGGCCAGCGGCTCGATCAGCTCCTTGAACTTCTCCGCCGAGCCGAGCGAGCGGCCGCCGGAGACGATGAACTTGGCCGAGGCCAGCTCCGGCCGGTCGGACTTGGCGATCTCCTCCGACTTGTAGGTGGCGCCGAGCGCGTCGGGCGCAGCAGTCGAGAGCGCCTCGACCGGGGCGGCGGCGCCGCCCTCTTCCGCCGGCTTGAAGGCCGCCGTGCGCACGGTGATGACGCGCTTGCCGGCACCCGCCTTCACGGTCTGGATCGCGTTGCCGGCGTAGATCGGCCGCTCGAAGGTGTCGGGCGCGACGACCTTGATGATGTCGGAGATCTGCGCGACGTCGAGCAGGGCGGCCACCCGCGGCAGGGTGTTCTTGCCCGTGGTCGTGGCGGCGGCGACGATCGCGTCGTAGGGCTCGGCGATCGCGGCGATCAGCGCGGCACTCGGCTCGGCGAGGTCGTGGTCGTAGGCGGCGTCCTCGGTGTTCAGCACCTTCTCGACGCCGTCGAGTTTGGCTGCGGCGTCGGCCGCCGCCCGCGAGCCGGAACCGAGCACCAGGGCGTGGATGGGCGCGCCCAGTTCCTTGGCCGCGGTCAGGGCCTTGAGGCTGCCATCCTTGATCTGTCCGTTGGCGTGCTCGACGTAGAGGAGCGTGGTCATCGGCGAAACTTTCGAAGAGGGGAGGGGGCGCCGCTCGACCGGGACCGGGAGCGGCGCGGCCTAAAAGACGTCAGAGCACGCCGGCTTCGACCTTGAGCTTCTGCACCAGCTCGGCCGCGGAGCCGACCTTGACGCCCGCCTGCCGGCCCGGCGGTTCGGCGACCTTGAGCACGGTCAGCTTCGGCGTGACGTCGACCCCGAGGCTCTCCGGAGACAGCTCCTCCAACGGCTTCTTCTTCGCCTTCATGATGTTGGGCAGCGATGCGTAGCGCGGCTCATTGAGGCGCAGGTCCGTCGTGACGATCGCCGGCAGCTTCAGCGAGACGGTCTGGAGGCCGCCATCGACCTCACGGGTCACGTCGATGCTTCCATCGCCGAAGTCGAGCTTGAAGGCGAAGGTGCCCTGCGGCCAGCCAAGCAGCGCCGCGAGCATCTGGCCGGTCTGGTTCGAATCGTCGTCGATCGCCTGCTTGCCGAGGATGACGAGGTTCGGGCTCTCCTTTTCCACGACGGCCTTCAGCACCTTGGCGACGGCGAGCGGCTCGCAATTCACATCGGTCTTCACGAGGATCGCCCGGTCGGCCCCCATGGCGAGCGCGGTGCGAAGCGTCTCCTGCGCCTGCTGCGGGCCGATCGAGACGGCGACGATCTCGCTGACCTTGCCCTTCTCCTTCAGACGGATCGCCTCCTCGACGGCGATCTCGTCGAAGGGGTTCATCGACATCTTGACGTTCGCGAGCTCCACGCCCGACCCATCGGCCTTGACGCGGATCTTCACGTTGTAATCGACGACCCGCTTGACGGGCACCAGAACCTTCATGGCTGTCGCTTTCCTCCGCTCCTGCGAGGTCCCGGCGTCACTTGACGGACGGCTCTCGGACCCGCTTGACCGCGCTTGATGGGATTGTCGGGGCGGCGGGACCGTAGCGAGGCGATTTCCCAATTGTCAACGCGCCTGACCGGAGCGCGACTTACGGAAGCTCAACGGTTTTGCCCGGGCACCCAGAGCACGTCGTCGGCGCCGTCGCGGTTGGCCGCGCGGGAGGCCACGAACAGGAAGTCCGACAGTCGGTTGAGGTACTGCAGGGCTTCGGCCGAGATCGCCTCGCTCTCGATGCCCGACAGGGAGACCACCAGCCGCTCGGCGCGGCGGCAGACGGTGCGGGCGAGGTGGAGCGCGGCGGCGGTCGCCGAGCCGCCGGGCAGGACGAAGGACTTCAGCGGCGGGATATTGGCGTTGAGCGCGTCGATCTCCGCTTCCAGCCGCTGGACCTGGGCGGCGACGACCCGAAGCGGCTCGTAGCCCAGCGGCTTATCGCTCGGCGGCGTGGCGAGGTCGGCGCCGAGATCGAACAGGTCGTTCTGGATGCGCGCCAGCATCGCGTCGAGGGCGGGCTCGGCGGTGAGGCGGGCGAGACCGATGCAGGCATTGGTCTCGTCGACGGTGCCGTAGGCTTCTACCCGCAGATCCGCCTTGGAGCGGCGCTCGCCGTTAGCGAGCCCAGTCGTGCCCTTGTCGCCGGTGCGGGTGTAGATGCGGTTGAGCTTGACCACGGCGTCCCTCCCGCGGGCTTGATGTTCTTCGAAGAGAAAAGACCCGCCGGGCGATGTCTCGCGCCGGGCGGGTCTTTGCAAGCGGCAAACGTCTGGCAGGCCGCGAACGCGGCCGGTGCTGCCGTCAGAAGGTGTAGCCGAGCTTGCCGCCGAAATTGGTCAGGCCGCGGTTATCGCCGCACAGGCCGGCATTCGACATGTGCTCGACGGTGGCCATCACGCTCCAGTGCTCGTCGATGCGGAAGCCGAGCGCCGCCGCCTCGCGGAACAGCGGGTTGCAGCCCAGGGCGTTGAAGCCGTAGGGGGCGTTCGCCTTCAAGCCGGTATAGCCGTTATGCGCGGCGCCGCCGAAGAAGCCTTCGAGGAAGACGCGTCGGCCGAGGGTCTCGGGGAAGAGATCCACGGTCCAGGTGGCGCCGATATAGGCGTAGCTGGTGCGGCCGCCGGTGTTGTAGCTGCCGCCCACGGTGGGCCGCGGCACGAAGGCCTGCCAGAACGGGTCGGTGGTCACGAGCGGCTTGGCGAACAGGATTTCGCCGTTGACGTTCGCGGTGCTGAAGCCCGGAAGCTTGCCCTCGGCGCTGCCCGGATCCTGGACCGAGCCGCCGATGCGGATCTCGGAGACGATCGAGTAGGGCTGGACGGGGGCGAAGTAGGGCGGTGCGGCGGGGGCCCGGGCGGCGCCGAGATCGGCGGCCTGCGTGGCCGTGATGGCCGAGCCGGCAAGAACGCCGACGAAAATCCGGGCAAGAGGTGACTTCATCGGCGGTCGATCCGTCCGTTTCAACCCGCCTCGAATATCACGACGCCTTGAGCACAGCCCGCGGATTCATCCGCCTTCGGCGCTTTTGCCCATCCGGTGGGGCGCCGACGCCACACTCCGGTCGGACCCGGCATCGCCGATCGCGGACGCATCCGTCGGGGGCGGTGCCCGCACAGGGTGAGTCAGTCGCGATCATGCATCCGCTGCGCTCCTCTCGCGTTGGACTGGGCGATCCCGGTGAGGGGCGCGCCGGAGCCGGGGGAAGCAATGCGGACGACGATGGTGGCGATGGGGATGGTCGGCGCGGCGGTTCTGGCCGCCGGCCCGCAGCCGGTCCGGGCGGCGGACGAGGCCCGTCTGACCGGGCTTTGGAAGCTCGTCTCCTACGAGGTCGAGGTGCGCGAGAGCGGCGAGAAGCTGCCGGTGATGGGGGCGCACCCGACCGGCTACGCCTATTTCACGCCGGAGAAGCGCGTCTTCTTCGTCCTGACCGGGGAGGGCCGCAAGCCCGCCGAGACCGAGGCGCAGCGCGCCGCCCTGATGGGCACTCTCGTCTCCTATTCCGGGACATTCCGCCTCGACGGTGACAGCTGGACCGCCGATCTCGACGTCGCCTGGGATCCGAAATGGGTCGGCACGAAACAGACCCGGATGTTCACCCTCGACGGCGACCGGCTGCGGGTGCTGACGCCCTGGCGGGTGATGCCGAACTGGGCCGACCGGGGCGAGACCCGCAGCATCGTGACCTTCGAGCGCGGCAAGGAGTGAGGAGAGGCGGCCCCTCAGGCCGCACGCCACCAGACCACACCCATGATGACGATGATGGCCACGAATTGCAGGAGCACGCGCAGGCGCATCAGCTTCTGCGAGAGGTTGGCGCTGCCGCCGCGCATCATGTTGACGAGGCCGAGGAGCAGCACCACGGCGACCGCGAGGCAGGCGAGGAGAACGAGCTGGTTGGCGGACATGGGTCGTTGATCTCGTGAAGGACCGCGCTCACGCGAGCGCGGCCCGGGCGGTGGGTGTTCGGGGCGTCAGTTCCGCCGGAGCAGGCGCTCGAAATAATCGAGTTCCTCCTGCGGGCGCGAGGGGTCGCCGAGCTTGCGCCGCAGCTCCTCCATGATCCGGCGGGCGCGCTGCACCGCGGATTCGTCGGCGTTGGGCACCCGGACATTGCCGTTCGAGAGGTCACGCCCGCGGGTCGGGCGCCCGAGCGGATCATCGTCGGCGGAGCCGGAGCGGCCCTGCCGGCCCTGCGACTGCCCGTCCTGCTGGCCCTCGCCCTGGCCTTCGCCCTCGGCCATCTGCTGCATCTGTTTCTGCATGCCCTCGGCGCCGCGCTTCAGCCCGTCGAGCGCGCGGCCCTGGGCGTCCACCGCGTCGCCGTTGCGGCCGCGGCTCAGCGCCTCCTCGGCCTCGCGCATGGCCTCCTCGGCATCCGCCAAGCCCTCCTCGCCCTGAAGCCCCTGCTGCTTCATCCGGTTCTTGAGATCCTCGAGCTGCTCGCGCAGGCCCTGCTGGCGCTGGCCCATGCTCTGGCCCTGCTGCCCGCCACCCTGGCCCTGCTGACCCTGGCCCCGCTGCCCCTGCTGACCGCGGCCCTGTTGGCCTTGCTGACCCTCCTGGCCCTCGCCCTGCTGGCCGGGCTGTTGCCCGCGTTGGCCCTGCTGCTGGCCCGGCTGCGGCCGCTGGCGCTGACCGGGGCGCTGCTGGCCCTGCTGCCCTTCCTTGTAGGTCTCGTCGCGCAGATCCTGCTGGTCGCGGGACATCTTGTCGAGCTCGTCGAGCTGACGGTTCATCTCGGCCATGCCGCCGTCGGACTTCTGGCCGCCCTCGGCGTTCTGGAGATTCTCCAGCACGTTGCGGAGCTGGTCGAGCAGGCGCTGGGCTTCCGCCGTGTCGCCGCGCTGCATCGCCTCCTGCATGTCCTTGACCATCTTCTCCAGATCGCCGGGCGTGACGGTCTGGCCGCCTTGCTGCTGTTGTCGGCGCTCCGCCTGCTGCTGGCGCTGCGGCTTTGCGCGCTGGGCGAACTCCTTCATGAACTTGTCGAGGGCCTGTTTCAGATCCTCGGTGAGCTTCTTGATCTCCTCGTCCGGCGCGTTGCGGTCGATCGCCTCCTTGAGGCGGTCCTGGGCGGCGCGCAGGGCCTTCTCGGCATCCGAGAGGTCGCCGTCCTCGATCTTGAGGGCCATCTCCCACAGGAGATCGGCGACATTGGTGAGATCCTCGTCGGACTTGGCCGCACGCAGGCGGTTGGCGGCGGTGGTGAGCCCGAGGAAGATCCCCGGCTGCGGCGTGAAGCGCTCCGGGGCGATCCGCAGAGCGTCGAGGGCCGTCTGGACGCGGGCGCGGTCCGCATCCGGCGCGGTCACGAGGCGGCGGCGCTCTTCGGCCAGCGCCCGGGCGAGCGGCTGGCTGAAAGGCCTGGCCGGCAGCACGATCTCGGCGGTCTCGGTGCGGCCCTCCTGTCCGGCCTCGTCGCGCACCACGAGAGTGAGCTTCACCCGCGCCCCGGACCAGGGATTGTCGGTGAGATCGACCAGCGTCTTGGTCTCGGTCTCGCCGGTGGCGTCGGTGGGAAGCGCGAGCGCGATTTTGGGGACGGGCACGAGCGAGCGGCCGACCTTCAGCGGCTCGACTACGCCCTCGGCGGAGGCGATGCCGTAATCGTCCTTGGCGCGATAGGTGATGTTGAACGTGCCGCGGCCGTTGACCTCCAGGTCGCCGACCCGGGTCACTTCCGGCGGCCGGTCCGGAATCGTCTCGATCACGAGGCGCTGCGACTCAGACCCCGAGGTGGCGATGCCGAGTTCGGCGGTACCGCCGGCGAGCCGGAAGCGCTCCTCCCGCAGGCTGGTGCGGGCCTCGCCGCCCTTCCCGCCATTCTGCGCGGCACCCTGCGGCGCGGGCCGGTTCGGCGCGGCCTTCTCGTCCCGGGGGATCGGCACCAGGGCGGCGTTCGGGGTCAGCTCCGCCTCTCCCTGGCCGGCGATGCGCACGATCAGGGTCGAATTGACCGGCGCGCGCAGGCGCTGCACCGCATCCTTCTGGGCGCCCGACATCGTCACGATCAGCGGCGGCACGCGGGTGTAGATCGGCGGATCGATCCAGCCGTCGACGCGGAAGCTCGGCGCGGCGGCCTGCGCCTCACGCCAGTCGAAGGCGGCGGCAACGCGCCCGCGCCATTCGGGGCCGGCGACGAACAGGGCGGCGAGCGCCGCGACGAGGACGCCGGCGCGCAGAGCCAGGGGATCGTGGCCCGCCATGTGCGGGCGCGGCCGGCCGGCCTTCAGCCGTGCGACCGCCGCAGCGGCCCGCGACTGGTGCAGGGCCCAGAGGGCGCGGGTGACCGGGTCGCTCTGGCCGACGGCCAGCGTGTCCTCGATGGAGGAGGCCGGATCGTGGGCGCTGTCCCCCTGGCGAGCCGCCTCCCGGTCGATACGGGCGAGCGCCTCGCGGCGGCTCAAGGGACGCAGGCGAAGGGCGGGAAGCAGCGCCGCGACGAACAGGAGTGCGAAGAGGCCGAGCCCGACCATGCGCCCGAGCGGCGAGAGGTCGAGCCAAAGGCCGAGCCACGACACGGCGAGGAAGGCGAGGGCGACACCGAGGCCGCGCCACAGCACCGGCCAGGCCCGCTCCCAAAGGCCCGCCGCCCGCGCCCGCGCCACCAGCCGATCGAGGCGATGGCGCGCCTCGCCTTGCCGGCCCTCGCTCGCGGAGATCGTCCGTTCGGCCTGGCTCATCGTGTCCGGTCGCGGCTCCCACGGGCGCCGGGCTCCCGAGCCCCGCGCACGATCACGCAAGCTAGCATGGTGACGGGCGCGCTCCGCCGGGTCAAATCCGCCCAGCCGCGCTTCGGCCGCGATCCCGCTCCTCCTTTCGCCGCCGTCGCGAGGCGGGGTCGAAGCGGTGACGGAGAGTCGCCGTGGGATCCGGCCGGGGAGTCAGGCGGCGGCGAGGGCGAGGTTGCGCCCGATCCCTGCGGCGAGCGGCACGCTCGCCTGGTTCTTGCCCTTAGCCTCGATCTCGAAATCGCTCCAGACGAGGTGGCGGGCGACCAGGGCATTGACCGCCTCGTTCCACATCAGGTCGGAATGGGCCGCGAGGTCGCGCCAGGAATGGCCCTGGCTCGAGAGCGCTTCGAAATCCGGCAGGGCGACCGGATCGTGCTCGGGCAGCAGTGTTTCCCGTGAAACGCTGATGTGGCTCACCGGCCGCACGCCGCGCCAGGAGGCGATCACCGCCTGGATGCGGGGATCATCCGGCTCGATGTACTCGCCGCGGCTCTCGACCCAGTGATGATGGAGGTCGAGCACCACCGGCACCCGGTCCCCGAGCCGCAGCACCGCGTCGAGGCCGAACAGAGACTCGTCGTTCTCGACGGTGAGCAGGTTGCGCGCCGTCTCCGAGATCAGGGACAGGTTCTCGCGAAACCCTTCGATGCCGGGCTCGCGACCGCCGATATGGATGTTGACGTGGGCGCCGAACGGGTGCCAGCCGCTGCCGTAGCCCAACATCGCCATCACCTCGGCGTGGTACTCGAGTTCGGCGATGCCGTTGACCTGCGCATTCGGGTTGCGCGAGGCGATGATGCAGAACGGGCCGGGATGCATGCTGAGGCGCACGCCGCCCGCCCGCGCCCGCTCGCCGATCCGGGCGAGGCCGGCCTCGATCAGGGCGCGCATCGCCGGCTCGGCATAGAGCGGCCGGGCCACCGGATGGGTGTAGCCCGGCAGGACCGAGCTCGCCATGCGCAGGAGCCGCTCCAGTGGCGGCCTGTCCGAGACCCAGGCGATCTGGCGCTCCAGGGCCGCGAGGTTGTGGCGCACCACGCCCTCCAGCTTCTCGTATCGCGCGGCCGGTCCGAGGCGCTCCAGATGCGCCATGGTCACCGTACCGAGATTCATCAGCTTGGCCGCGTCCTTCGCGGCCTTCAGGGTTTTGTGGGCCGGATCGGGATCGGGGATGAAGGTGCAGCAGAAGCCGAGGCGGGGCGGCTCGGAGGGGTTCGGTGTGCGCGACATGGCCCGATAACGCGTCAGGCCCGGCTTCGGCCCCCGGCGAAAAACATCAATCCTCCGTTCGCAGGGCGTCCACCGCCACCCCCGCGAGGTTGGCGCCCATCAGCCGCTCGGCCTCGCTCTCGACGAGCCGGAGGCGCGTGCCCAGTTCCGCGATCCGCGCCGCCGCCTCGCGGGCGAGGCGGGTCGCGGTGGCGAGACCGACCGCCTCGAACCGGACCGGTTCCCCGGGCCGCCGCTGGGCGATCAGCCGCAGGTCGGCGGAGATCACGGTGGCGATCTTCGGGTAGCCGCCGGTCGTCTGGCGGTCGGCGAGCAGGACGATGGGGCGCCCGGAGCCCGGCACCTGCACCGAGCCCGCCACGGTGGCGTCGGAGACGATGTTGAAGCCGCCCGGGCCGTGGGCGATCGCCGGGCCGTCGAGCTGGTAGCCCATCCGGTCGGCCCGGTTCGAGACGGTGAAGGTTTCGTGCAGGAAGGTCGCGCGGCCGGCGTCCGAAAAGAGATCGTCCTG
This sequence comes from Methylorubrum populi, assembly GCF_002355515.1. Classification (NCBI taxonomy): domain Bacteria; kingdom Pseudomonadati; phylum Pseudomonadota; class Alphaproteobacteria; order Hyphomicrobiales; family Methylobacteriaceae; genus Methylorubrum; species Methylorubrum populi. The sequence goes on from NZ_AP014809.1 coordinate 1,959,264, forward strand.
GGGGCCGAGGACGACGCGGATCGGTGCGGTCCGCTGCATCGGGATTGCGTCGAGGCCGGCATCCGCCTCGCTCGACGGCGAGGCGGTCAGCGGCAGGCGGTCGCCCTCGCGCAGGGCGCGTCCGTCGAGGCCCCCGAGCGCCGCGCGCTGATGCAGGGCGCGGCTGCCCATCACGCGGGGGACCGAAAACCCGCCGGACACCGCGAGATAGGCGAACACCCCCTCGCGCGGCCGCTCGATCGTCAGCTCGGCGCCTTCCGGCAGGACGAGGGAGCGGTGCGCGGCCACCGGCTCGCCGTCGAGGCGCAGGCCGCTCGGGGCGCCCGCCAGCGCGAGCCGCACCGCCCCGCCCTCCGCCCGCAGGCGGGCCCCGGCGAGCCCGAGTTCGAGCGCCGCCGCATCGGCCGGGTTGCCAACGAGGCGGTTCGCGGCGGCGAAGGCGAGCGGGTCCATCGGCCCGGAGGCCGAGAGGCCGTAGCGGAGATAACCGGGCCGGCCGCCATCCTGGACCGAGGCCGCGCCGGCGAGGCGAATGAGGTGGAGACGAGCGCTCATCGCTGGCACAGCTCGGCTACCGGCTCGCCGGCCTCCGCCGCGGCGGCCAGCGCGTCCCACCGGTCCGGGGGCGTCGGGACGAACCGTACCCGGTCGCCGGGGTGAAGCAGGAAGACGGGATCGCGCTCCGGCACGAAGGTCCTTTCGGGGGTTCGCCCCAGAAGGTGCCAGCCGCTCGGGGCGGCGATGCTCGCCACCAGCGCCTGGGCGCCGCCGATGGAGATGGTGCCGGCCGGCGTGACCGGGCGCGGGGCGGGCCGGCGCGACAGCGCGAGGCCGGGGTCGAGCCCTTCGAGATAGGCGTAGCCCGGCAGGAAGCCGATCATCGCGACCCGGTATTCGGGGGCGCTGTGGCGCTCGATCACCGCCTCCGGCGCGATCCCGTGATGCGCGGCGACCGCCTCCAGATCGATCCCGAATGCGCCGCCATAGACGACGGGGATACGCCACAGGCGCGAGGCGGGGACTTCCGCGAGCGGCTCGCCCGCGAGCGCTAGGACGATGCGGCCGAGTTCGGCCGGGTCGGCGAGCAGCGGATCGAGATGGACGGTCAGCGAGCGGTAGGTCGGCACCGTCTCGCGCAGGCCGGGCGGCGCGCGCGCGGCGAGCGCCGCGTCGAGGGCGAGCACGCGGGCGCTGAAATCCGCGTCGATCCGCTCGCCGAACTCGATGGTGAAGGCCGTGTCCCCGCAGGCGAGAAGCCGGGGCGCGTCGTACGTCATGGCCGGCAGGCTAGCCGATCCGGTCGGCGGCTGCGAGATGAGGCTCTCGGCAGAAAGGCATGGTGCGATTCTGCCGAGGCTCCCGCTGTCGCATCGCTTGCATCGCCGACCCGGCGACCTTTTCGGCGGAGAATGCCTAGAAACCCGCCGCGAGGCGGTGGGGCGTCGCCGCGCGCCCGGCGACAGCGGCCTGGCGGTAGAGGCCGCGGTTCTGCGGATCGGGCACCAGCGCCTCGGTCAGGCCGATCACGGTCTCGGCTGCGCCCAGCAACAGCGCGCCGTCGGGGGCGAGGGCCTTGGCCATCCGCTCCAGGACGTCGGTCTTGGTCGGCGCGTCGAAGTAGATCAGCACGTTGCGGCAGTAGATGATGTCGAACTGGCCGAGATGCTCGAACGGGCTCAGCAGGTTGAGCGGCCGGAAGCTCACCATTCCGGCCAGCGCCGGGCTGATCCGCCACTGCTCGCCGACCTGGGTGAAGTGCTTCACGAGAAGCTGCACCGGCAGACCGCGCTGCACCTCGAAATGGCTGTAGAGGCCGAGCCGGGCCTTCTCCAGCACCTCCGTCGAGAGATCGGTGCCGACGATCTCGACCTGCCAGCCGGCGAGCTGCGCCCCGGCCTCATGGATCATCATCGCGAGCGAGTACGGCTCCTGCCCGGTGGAGGCCGCCGCCGACCAGATCCGCAGGCGGCGCTGGGGGGCTCGGGCGGCGATCGCCTTGGGCAGCAGCACGTCGCGGAACAGGTCGAACGGAGCCCGGTCGCGGAAGAAGAACGTCTCGTTGGTGGTCATCGCCTCGACCACCGCCTTCTCCAGCGGCCCCTCCCGCGAAAGGCGCAGGGTGCCGACGAGGTCGGTCAGGGTCGCGATGTTGAAGCGGCGGCAGACGGGGGTGAGCCGGCTCTCCACCAGATAACGCTTCTCAGCGCCGAGGCTCAGCCCGGAGCGCTTCCTGAGATAGTCGCGCAGGAATGCGAAATCCGCCTCGGTCATCAGACCCGCTCCGCAATCGCGCTGCGCAGGGCCGGCCCGATCTCGGGGAGCGGCAGGACGGCGTGGCACAGGCCCGCCTTGGCGACGCTGCCGGGCATGCCCCAGACGGTGCTCGTCGCCTCGTCCTGGGCGAGCAGGGTGCCGCCGGCCTCCACCAGCGCGCGGGCGCCCGCCGTGCCGTCCGAGCCCATGCCGGTGAGGATGACGCTGAGCGTCGCTCCGCCGTAGAGGGCGGCGGCGTCGAGGAACATCACGTCTACGGCCGGGCGGCAGAAATTCACCGGCGGCCCGTCGTCGAGTCGGATCACGGTGTCGGTGGCCGAGCCGGACAGCCGCATGTGACGCCCGCCGGGGGCGACGTAGATGCGGCCGGGCTGCACCCGCTCGTCGGCCTTGCCCTCGGCCGCCGGCAGGCCGACCCGGGCACCGAGATGCTCGGCGAACACGGCGGTGAAGACCGGCGGCATGTGCTGCACGATCAGCACCGGCAGGCGCCGGAGCGTGGCCGCGCCGATCTTTTCCAGCACCTCGCCGACCGCCCGCGGGCCGCCGGTGGAGGAGCCGATCAGCAGGGCGCGGGGCGGGACCACGGTGCGGGGCTTCGGGCGCAGCGTCACCGTGCCGGACAGGCGCGAGACCGCCGGGGCGGCGGGCGCGGCGGAGGTGGCCGCCTCGACCGCGGTCGGGGCCGGCCGGCGCCGGGCGCGGGCCGCACCGAACACCCGGATGCGCTCGAGCAGATCGTTGCGGAAGCCGTCCGAGGTGGTGACGCCGCGGTTGCTCTCTGGCTTGGGAATGTAATCGACCGCGCCGAGGGACAGGCAGCGCAGGGAGATGTCGGCGTTGCGCTGGGTCAGCGTCGACATCATCACGACCTGGATGCCCGGCTGCTTGGCCAGCATCAGGGGCAGGGCCTGGATGCCGTCGAGTTCCGGCATCTCGATGTCGAGGAGCACGACGTCGGGGTTGCAGCGGGCCAGCGCGTCCACGGCGGCGCGGCCGTTGGGGGCGGTGGCGACCACCTCGTGGCCCGCCTCGCTGAGCCAGCGGGACACGAGCCCGCGCACCACGGCCGAATCGTCGGCGACCAGCACCTTGATCGGGCTGCGCGCCGCGGAAGCTTGTGCGACGGCCGGGAATGCCGACATGGGGGGACTCGTTTCCGCGGAGCGAGAGGGGGCGGGGACCTCGCGGTCCCCGAGGATCAAGAAGGCCCGGGGAGGGATCAGGCGGCTTCGGAGGAGCGCGTCGCGAAACCGACCTGGTCGAGCTTGGCGATCATGATCTCCCGGTCGAAGGGCTTCATGATGTACTCGTCGGCGCCCGCATGCAGGGCCCGGGCGATGGCGCCGACGTCGTTCTCGGTGGTGCAGAACAGGACCTTGGGCCGGTCGCCGAGGGGCGCCTGCCGCAGGTGCCGCAGCACCTCGTAGCCGTCCATGTTCGGCATGTTCCAGTCGAGCAGGATCACCGTCGGCATCGCCTCCGCGCACATGGCCAGAGCGGTGGCGCCGTCCTCGGTGTCGCGGACGGTGAAGTCGAGGGTCTCGAGGATGCGGCGGGCAACCTTGCGGATCACCGCCGAGTCATCGACGATCAGGGCCGTCTTCGCCACGTCCTTGGTCGCGCTTTTGGTCGGGTTCTGGGCCGAGCTGGTCATCATGGGCGCATCCCTCTCGGCTTCAGGCAACCTGCGACTCGCGGGCGTCGCCGAAGGCGAGCAGCGCATCGACGTCGAGGATGACGAGAAGGCGTCCGTCGAGGCGGTGGACGCCCAGCGAGATATCGCGCCAGCGCGCATCGAGGTTGATCGGAACCGGCTCCTGCGTGTCGGCGCCGAGCTTCAGCACCTCGCCGACGCCGTCGACGATGAGGGCGAAGGTTTCGCCGGACTGCTCCAGGCCGATCGCCATCTCGGCCGCGCCCGCCTCGCGCCCCGGAATGCCGAGGCGGCGGCGCAGGCACAGGGCCGTCACGACCCGCCCGCGCAGGTTCAGGAGGCCGACGATCTCCTTGGGCGCCAGCGGCACCGGGGTGATGCCGGCGGGCACGAACACGTCGTGCACCCGGTCGATGGTGAGCCCGAACATGGTCTCGCCGACGAAGACGGTGACGTAGTCGGTGGTGTCGGTGGGAACGGCGTTGCCGTTGGCGGCCTGCATGGCGGCGTGTCCTCTTCCGGTCCGTTCTGGTCTCAGGCCGCGGCGCGGGCGGCGGGTTCGGCGGCGGCCTCGCCGATCTCGGCGAGGGCCGCGAGCAGGCCGCTGCGGTCGAACTTGGCGACGAGGTCGCTGATCGCGAGGCGGCGTGCCTGCTCGATGGCGTCGGCAGCGACCGTGCCGGTCAGTGCCACCACCGGCATCTCGGCCAGCCGTCCGCCGCTCTTGCGCATGGCGGCCACGAGGTCGAAGCCGCTGCGGCCGGGCATGTCGAGATCGCTGACCACGAGGTCGATGCCGGCATTGCCCTTGAGCAGGCCCATCGCCTCGTCGGCGGAGGCGGCGGTCGTCACGCCGTAGCCCGCCGCCTTGAGCACGGGGGTGAGCATGTCGCGGAAGAAGGCCGAGTCGTCCACGAGCAGGAGCGAGGGCGCCTTCACCACCGTCTTGCGCGGGCCGCGCGCCCAGTCGTCGTAGGCGAGCGGCAGGAAGTGGGCGATGTTGATGATGTCGGTTGCCCGGCCCCGCAGCACCGCCGAGCCGATCAGGTCGGAGCGGTCGGCCGAGATCTCGATGTCGAGGCGCTCCTCGACGATGTCGACGATTTCGTCGACCACGAGGCCCATCGCCCGGTCGCCGTCGGAGAACACGACGAGCGCCTGGTTGCCCTCGGAGCGGATCACGATGCCCGGATCAGCCGGCACCAGCGGCATCAGACGGCCGCGGTACTGGATCAGCGGGCGCCCGCCGAGATGCTCGATCTTCGAGGCGTCAATCTCCTCGAGGCGGGTGACGAGGGAGAGCGGCACCGCCTTGAAGCCGCCCGCGCCGCCCTTGAACACGAGGAGCGTCGCCTTGGCATCGCCGGCCTCGGTCTCCTCGACCTCGGTCTCCGTCGCGGCGCCGGACTGCGCGCTCTGGCCGACCAGCTTGGCCACGCCGTTGGGGTCGACGATCAGCACAACGGCGCCGTCGCCGAGGATCGTGTTGCCGGCAAAGAGCGGGATGTGGCGCAGTTTGGACGACATCGGCTTCACGACGATCTCTTCCGTGTGGAAGACCTCGTCCACGAGGACGCCGAAGCGCTGCCGCCCGACCTGGGCCACCACCACGAAGCCGGACTCGACGAGTTCGCCCTCCTCGACAGTCGCCTGCCCACGCATCAGCCCGTCGAGGGTGACGATCGGCAGGAGCCGCTCGCGCAGCCGCAGCACCGGCGCGCCGTGGATGCGCTCGATCGAGTTCGCGCTCTTGTTCTCGCCCTTGGGGTCGACCCGGACCAGTTCGAGCACCGCGATCTGCGGCACGGCGTAGCGCTGCTCGCCGGCCTTGACGATCAGCGCCGAGACGATGGCGAGCGTCAGCGGGATCTTGATGGTGAAGGTCGTACCCTTGCCGAGCTCCGTGGCGATGTCGACCACGCCGCCGATGGTCTCGATGTTGGTCTTGACCACGTCCATGCCGACGCCGCGGCCGGAGACCGAGGTGATCGCCTTGGCGGTGGAGAAGCCGGCGTGGAAGATGAACTTCGCGACCTGCGCGTCGGTCATCCGCTCGATGTCGGCGGCGGGCGCGAAGTTGCGCTCGATCGCCTTCTTGCGGATCGCGGCGAGGTCGAGGCCCTTGCCGTCATCGGCGATCTCGATCGTGATCGTGCCGCCCTCGTGATAGGCCGAGAGGCGGATCGAGCCGCGGGCCGGCTTGCCGGCCTTGATGCGCTCGTTGGTGGACTCGATGCCGTGATCGGCCGAGTTGCGCACCATGTGGGTCAGCGGGTCCTTGATGACGTCGAGGACCTGCCGGTCGAGTTCGGTCTCGGCGCCCGACATCACGAGGTCGATGCCCTTGCCGAGTTCGGCCGAGAGGTCGCGCACGACGCGGGGCAGCTTCTGCCACGCGTTGCCGATCGGCTGCATGCGCGTCTTCATCACGCCTTCCTGCAGCTCGGCGGTGACGTGGCTGAGACGCTGCAGCGGGACCTTGTAGCCGGAATCCTCGTGACGGCGGGCGATCTCGAGGAGCTGGTTGCGGGTCAGCACCAGCTCCGAGACCATCGTCATCAGGTGCTCGATGGTGTCGACGTTCACGCGGATCGTCTGCACCTTGGCGGCCACGGCGCTCTCGCCGCCCTCCGCGGCGGCCGCCGAGGGCGTGGCGGCGGGACGCTCGGCGGCCTGGACGGGCGCTGCCGGCTCGGGCGCGCTCTCGAAGGCAGGCGCGGGCGCTTCGACGACCGGCGCGGGCGCTTCGGCCACCGGCGCGGCGGAGAAGTCATCGGGGCCGGGCGCCTCCATGAAGGCGCGCTCCAGCTCCTCCAGCGAGACTTCACCGGGCTTGAGTTCCCGCTCGACGATCGGCGGCAGTTCGGGCAGGGGCGGCGGAGCGGCGACGGGGCTGGGGGCGGGGGCCTCCTCGGAGGCCATCTGCTCGAGGGCGCCGATCAGGTCGGCATCGGCCCCGGCGGGCTCGGAGCCGGTGGCTTCGAGGTCGGCGAGGATCGCCTTGAGGCGGTCGAGGGTGGCGAGGATCAGCGTGACCGAGGCGCCGCTGACGGGATACCCGTCGCGGAAGCGCCCCATCAGGGTCTCCGCGGCGTGGGCCAGCGCTTCCAGCCGCGGCAGGCCGAGGAAGCCGCAGGTGCCCTTGATGGTGTGGACGAGCCGGAAGATGTTGCGCAGGATCTGCTGGTTGTTGGGGTCCTGCTCGAAACGGACAAGCTCCGCATCGACCGTGTCCAGATGCTCGGCGCTCTCGACCAGAAACTCGCGAAGCAGATCGTCCATGGGGGGTACTCGTCTACGCGCACTAAGGGACGTGCGACGAGCACTCTCGCCTTGGAAAGTTAGTGAAGCGTTGAAGGCGGGCCCGGCTTCACAATTGTTTTTAGGAAGAAACGGGAAGAATTTGAGCGCAGGCGCCCGCTTCCCGGCGTGGGGCCTCCGGTGTGAGATCCCGGGCGTGAGATCCCTGGTCTGAGACCGCAGCCGCGCGCCTCAGGCGAGCTGCGTGTCCGGCGGGGCGCTGTCGGAGGGACGGTCGTTCTCGAGGCTCGGGGCCGGGGCGCCCGGCAGCCCCACCGCGGCCTCGGTGGGCGCGGCGGTGACCGTCACCTCGTCGCCCTGGATCGCGAACCGCACGTCCATTGCCGCCGCGCGCGCGACGAGGCCGGCATAGAAGGGCAGGATGCCGTGGGCATCGACGCTGCCGCCCTCGGGCGTGCCGGCGATCAGCGCCTCGACATGGGGCGGGATGCGCGCGTGGCTGCCCTTGGCGCGCAGGACGAAGCGTGGGGCGTCGCCGTCGCCGGTCACCGCCACGTCGATCACGCCGCCGCGGGGAATCGCGCTCGAGGCGATCACCACGAGGTTGAGCAGGAGCTTGACCTTGTTCTTCGGAAACAGGGCCTGGGGCGCGCTCCAGGTGATCTGCGTCTTCTCGTCGGCGAACATCGCCCGCGACACCTTCTCGGCGTCGGCCAGATCGATCGAGGCGCCGGCCGAGCCCGCCGCGCCGAAGGCGATGCGGGCGAACTGCACGCGGGCCGAGGCAGTGCGCGCGCTCTTGCGGATCAGTTCGAGCGCGAATTCGCGCATCGAGGGATCGTTGTCGTCCTCGAGCACTTCGAGGCCGTTCACGATCGCGCCGATCGGGCTGATCACGTCGTGGCACACGCGCGAGCACAGCAGGGCCGAGAGGTCGAGGGCGTCGAGGGTGAGGCTGCTGGTACCGCTCATACTACCGCTCATGGCGCGCTCCGTTCCCGGCTGTCGAAAGAGGTGTCGCAAACAGGTGTCGCGAAGTGCCGCCGGCCGGTCGGACAGCCCGCCCCCCGGATGCGGCGGGCACCGGATCCGGCTAGCGAATAGTCACCGGCGGCCGCTTTGGAAAGCCGCGCCCACCGATCCGTCCTCGCCGCCGGTCCCGAGCGTCGGCGCGGATGTCCCGAATCCGCCGCAACCTGAGGGCATGGAATCCGGCTCACGCAGGCTTGCGTACCCAATTCGGACACATGTCGGATCGACAAGTCCCGTTCGTTCATTGATGACATTGCGATGACTGCCCCCGCCTCCCTTCCGGCCGCCCCGTCGACGGTCCTGACGGCTCCCGTTCCGGCCTCGCTGCGCGACGCCATCGCGGACCGGCTCGCCGGGATCGCCTGCGAGGCCGGGCGCATCCTGCGGGGCTATCACGGCGGCGACTGCCCGCACGTGATCAAGCCGGACGGCTCGCCCGCGAGCCTCGCCGACACCCGCTCCGAGGAGCTGATCGTCGCCGCGCTGGCGCAGGCCTTTCCCGGCATTCCGGTGATCGCCGAGGAGACCTCCTGCACCGCGCGGCCCGCACCCCTGTTCTTCCTCGTCGATCCCCTCGACGGCACCCGCGACTTCCTGGCCGGCAACGAGCAGTACTGCGTCAATATCGGCCTGATTCAGGGGGACCGCCCGATCGCCGCCGCGCTGGCGGCGCCGGGCCTCGGCCGGGTCTGGGCGGCGGGCACCACCGCCCGCGAGGCGCCGATCCGCGAGGGCCGGCCGGGTGAATTCCGGGCGGTGCACGTGCGCGCGGCGCCCGCCGACGGCCTCGTTGCCCTCGTCAGCCGCCTGCACGGCGACAGCGACACCGATGCCTGCCTGGAGCGGATGCATGTCGGCGAGCGGCGGGTCGCCTCCTCGGCCCTCAAGTTCGGTCTGATCGCGGCGGGCGAGGCGGACATCTACGTGCGCTGCGTCCCCACCATGGAGTGGGACACCGCGGCCGGCGACCACGTGCTGACCATGGCGGGCGGGCGCGTCGTCGGCCCCGGCGGCGACACGATCACCTACGGCCACCATACCCGCTTCTACCGCAACGGCCCCTTCGCGGCGCTCGCCTCGCCGGCCTATCGCGACGTGCTCGATCTGCCGCAGCAGGGCGCCGTGTCGTATTTCGACCGGCGCCGGGCGGGGGAGACGGTCGAGGCCACGAAGCAGGGATAGGGCGCGACGGCCGTGTCTGCGGAAATCGTGATCAGGGCGGCTCGGCCGGCAGACGCGGCCGCCGTCGGCCCGCCTCCGCTTAACCATACGTTAACCCAATCTTGACTTGATCGGTCGCGAGACTGCGCGCTCCCTGCGTGCCTCGATCCGACGGCTTCCGGTAGCGGAGGCCCCCGCCCGGCGATGGGCGGGCTGCGGCGAGCGACGGGGGAGCCGGTAGGGAGACCGACATGCCGCACGATCCCATCCGCACGGCGACGACCCGCCGCGCCGCCCTGCTCGGGCTCTCCGCCGGGCTCTCCGGCGGACTTCTCGCTAGCGCCGTCCCCGCCCTTGCCTATCAGGACGACGGCGTGCGTCCGGACTCGTTCCGCGCCTCCGAGGTGGTCGAGAACGGACACCGCTTCTTCGGAAGCGTGTCGCGCGGCCTCGCCCTGACCGTCGAGGAGGCGAGCCGCCGCTGGGGCGAGCCCAACGGCTACATCCTCGGCCAGGAGGCGTCCGGGGCCATCGTCGGCGGCCTGCGCTTCGGCGAGGGCACGCTCTACACCCGCAATGCCGGGCAGCGCCGGATCTACTGGCAGGGCCCGACGCTGGGCTTCGACGTCGGCGGCGACGGCGCGCGCACGATGATGCTCGTCTACAACCTGCCCGCCGTGCGCGACCTCTACCGCCGCTTCGGCGGCGTCGACGGCTCGGCCTACTTCATCGGCGGCTTCGGCATGACCGCCGTGACCGACGGCGGCATCGTCGTGGTGCCGATCCGCTCCGGCGTCGGCGCCCGGCTCGGCATCAATGTCGGCTACCTGAAATTCACCGGCCGCCCGACCTGGAACCCGTTCTGATTCTTTTCGATAACAGTCCCAAGGCCGCGCGGCGCGATCCCATGTCATCGCTCCGAGAGCGATCGGGTCGGATGTCCGGCGCGAAGAGCGCCCGCGGAACGGGCCTCGGCCGAGGCGTCGCGTGGAGCGAAAGCCCAAGGCCGCGGAGGCGGTCGCCGGCGCTTGAGGCCGAGGAGAAGACAGCCCGCTTGCCTCCCCGCGGGCAAGACGGGCAAAAGACGCAGCGGCCGGACCTCCCGGCCGAGGCGGCGTGAGGGCCCGTTCGTGATCGAGACCGTGATGATCTTCGGGCTCGGCTTCCTCCTGGCGAGCCTGTGCGCCCTGACGGTCCTGCCGACCGTGAACGCCCGCGCCGGCCGTCTCGCCCGGCGGCGGATCGAGGCGACCCTGCCGGTGAGCGTGTCCGAGGTCGTGGCCGAGCGCGACCACCTCCGGGCGGAATTCGCCGTGGCCCAGCGCCGGCTGGAGCGGAAGGCGGAGGCCATCGCCGCCCGGCGTCACGCCGACATGGCCGCCATCGGCGCCCGCACCATGGAGGCCGAGGCGGCGGTCGCCGCCCGGATCCTCAGCGAGGCGGAGGTGGCCCGCGCCCTCGAACGCATCGCCGGACTCGACCGGGATCTGGCCAAGGCCCGGGCCGAGGGCGAGACGGGGCTCGCCACCCTCCACGCCCTGGAGGAGGCCCATCGTGCGCTCCTCGACGATCTCAAGGCGGCGCGCCGGGCGCAGGCGGGTGCCGCCCCGGCCTCGACCGAGGATGCCGCGGGCGCGGCCGCGCCCGCGCGCCAAGGGATCGAGGCCGAGGTCGAGGCGCTGCGCGCGGAACTGGCGGCTGCCCGGGCCGCGCCCGCGAGCGAGGACACCGCCGAGCTGCGCCGCCGCATCAATGAGGTTGCCGACGCCCTGGCCCGGCGCGACCGTCTGCCCCAGGCCGGGGGCTTCCCGGTCGCCTCCCCGGCGCTCGCCGAGAGCTGAGCCGCGAAGCATCGAAAACGACTGGAGCCGAAACGCACGCCGCGGCGCGGGCGCGACGCCTATCGTGCGGGCCATCCCTTGCGATGCCCCGTCCGAGCCCGTAAGCACCGAACCACCTTGCGTTTGCCCCGGACCCGCCTCGTTTCGGACATGCGGGGGCATCATCGCGCCCGGATCTCCTCCCACGCATCTTTCCCTTCAAACCGCGATCGAGCGAACATCATGGCCTTGAAGCTGACGCCCCTGGTTCTCGCATTGACGGGCGCGGCCGCCCTGCTGGCCGCTCCGGCACAGGCGCAGCAGTCGAAGCGCGGCAACGAGACGCTCAAGAAGTACTGCACCGGCGATTACCTGAGCTATTGCGGCAACCTCGACCCGGACGATCCGGCGACCGACCAGTGCTTCAAGACCAACTGGTCGAAGCTCTCCGAGAACTGCCGCCGGGCGATCGACGCCTACACGCCGCCGAAGGATGCGCCGCGCGGCAACAAGAAGAGCTGAGGCCGCCCTGCGGCCACGCCGAGGCGGAGCCGGGCCGGGACGCGGCCGGGCTCACCGCTCGGCGATTTCGGCTCGAGCGCACACCGTCTTCGTCCGCGGGGCCGGTGGCCATCTTTCGGGCCGAGGCTCCAACGGCTAAGCTCGCGCAGCCCCGCCGGAAAGATCGCCGGAAATCCCGATGCCCGCCCGCTCCGCCCGCCTCTCGATCCTGATCGCGCTCGGCCTTGTCCTGGCCTGCACGGCCTGCGGCCGGCGCGGCAGCCTGGAACCGCCGGGCGCCCCCGCGGCCGAGACCGCCCCGGCCGGCCCGCGCCCCGGCGTGCCGGCCTCGGCGCGCAGCCTGCCGGGCAGCACGGTGTCCCTGGGCGACCGCGGCGCGGCCCCCGATCCGGAGGCCGTGCAGGCGGGCGACGAACTCAGCGCCGCGGCGATCCCCGCGGGCGGCGACGGCGTTCCGGTCACGACCTCCCGCGGATCGAAGCGCGGCTACAGGGTGCCCAAGGAGCCGTTCATCCTCGATCCGCTGCTGTAGCGGCCTGAGGCGGCCCGCCCGGACAAGCCGAGGCCCGGTTCGAGGTAGACAGCGCACCGCGCGCGGGGGCATTCGGGCGTGCCGGCCACACTTTCCGCGCGGCGGATGATCCTGACATGCACCATTTCCACTATCGGGACGGGCGTCTCCACGCCGAGGACGTCGATCTGACGACGCTGGCGGACGCGGTCGGCACGCCGTTCTACTGCTACAGCACCGCCACCCTGGAGCGGCACTACCGCGTCTTCGCGCAGGCCTTTGCCGGCGACGATGCGCTGGTGTGCTTCGCCATGAAGGCGAACTCGAATCAGGCGGTGCTCGCCACCCTCGCCCGCCAGGGTGCGGGCATGGACATCGTGTCCGAGGGCGAGCTGCGCCGGGCGCTGGCCGCGGGCGTGCCGGGCGAGCGCATCGTCTTCTCCGGCGTCGGCAAGACCCGCGAGGAGATGGCCGCCGCGCTCGATGCCAACATCCTCTGCTTCAACGTCGAGAGCGAGCCCGAGCTCGCCGCCCTGTCCGAGGTCGCCGCCGCGCGGGGCCGGACGGCGCCGGTCTCGATCCGCGTGAATCCGGACGTCGATGCGCGCACGCATGCCAAGATCTCGACCGGCAAGTCCGAGAACAAGTTCGGCATCCCGATCTCCCGCGCGCGCGAGGTCTATGCCGGGGCGGCCCGGCTGCCGGGCCTCGAGATCGTCGGCGTCGACGCGCATATCGGCAGCCAGATCACGGACCTGACCCCGTTCGACAACGCCGCGCGCCTGCTCTGCGAACTCGCCCGCGACCTCCTCGCCGACGGGCACCGGCTGCACCACGTCGATTTCGGCGGCGGGCTGGGCATCCCCTATCGCGACGACAACGCCCCCCCGCCGGATCCGACGGCGCTCGCCGAGATCCTGCGCCCCCATTTCCGGCCGCTGGGCCTGCGGCCGGTCTTCGAGATCGGGCGGATGATCGCGGGCAATGCCGGCATCCTCGTCACCCGGGTGATCTACGTGAAGCCGACGGAGGACAAGACCTTCGTCATCGTCGACGGGGCGATGAACGACCTGATCCGCCCGACGCTCTACGACGCCTTCCACGCCCTGCGGCCCCTGCGCGAGCCTGCCCCCGACACGCCGCGGCTGACGGCGGACGTGGTCGGCCCGGTCTGCGAGAGCGGCGATTATCTCGCGCTCGGTCGCGAGATGCCGGCGGTCGGGCCGGGGGATCTGATCGCGGTGATGAGCGCGGGGGCGTACGGTGCGGTCCAGGCCGGCACCTACAACAGCCGCCGTCTCGTGCCCGAGGTGCTGGTGACCGGCGACCGCTCGGCGGTCGTGCGCCCGCGCCCGAGCTACGACGACCTGATCGGCCTCGACCGCCTGCCCGACTGGCTCGCGTGACGCTGCCGGTGGAGCCGGGCGGGCCGTCGCCCGTTGCGTAGGGACGCCCTTCCGAGAAGACTTCGATGAAGACTGCCGATTGCGACATCCTGATCCTGCCCGGCTATGCCGGCTCCGAGGAGGAGCACTGGCAGGCGCGCTGGGCGGCCCGGCTCAAGACCGCGCGGATCGTTGCGCAGGACGACTGGCATCGGCCCGACCCGGAGGCGTGGCGCAGCCGCGTCGTCGAGGCAGTCGAGGCGGCGACCCGGCCGGTGATCCTCATCGCCCACAGTCTCGGCGTCGTCGCGGCGGTGGAGGCCGCGCCGCGTTTCCCTGAGGGCGTCGTGCGCGGGGCCCTGCTTGTCGCCTTCCCCGACATCGAGGCGGGCGCCGACCTGCCCGAGAGCGTGCGCGCCTTCGCGCCGGTGCCGCGTGACCCGCTGCCCTTCCCCTCGTTGCTGGTGGCGAGCCGCACCGACCCGCACTGCACCTACGAGCGGGCGGAGGATTACGCCTATGCCTGGGGCTCGGCGCTGGTGGATGCGGGTGAGGCCGGCCACATCAACGTCGCGAGCGGGCACGGGCCGTGGCCGGAGGGGCTGATGCGGCTGGCGGGATTCCTCGCGCCGCTTTGACCGGCGGACGCGATCGGGTGGTGGTGGAAGAGTGTATTTTATATCAGCAGCTTGGGCTGATTTCTAGCAAATGTAGGAAAGTGCAGTCCTAAAAAGATTCTTTGATGCAGGATAAATCGGGAACTTAATTTTCCTTAATTGCTTTCCTCGGGCAGACCGGACGGCAAGGCCGATCCGACACATTCGGAGGGACGCAAACGTGACGCTCACGAAGACCATCGCCACGGCCACCGCTTTCGCCTTCATCGCGGGCTCCGCGCTCGCCGCCCCCTGCAACACCGGCAGCACCAACGCCAAGGCGCCCAACGATTCCACCGCCGCGAACAGCAGCACCGGCAGCGGCGCCGATGCGGGTTCGAAGAACCTTGCCGGCGGCCAGCAGCCGGCCTCCCCGGGCACCGTGGGCGCGATGAACAATGTCGGCGCCGGCCAGGGCGTCGGCAACAAGCCGGGTTCGGACCAGACCTCTTCGGCCAAGAACACCGCCGGCGGCGACCAGCCGGCGGCTCCGGGCACGGTCGGCGCGATGAACGCCGCCGGTCACGACCAGAAGCTCGGCGACAAGAAGGGCGGCGACGACTGCTGATCGCTGCCCTCGAGCCGTCGAAGAACGAAAAGGCTCCCGCACCGACCGGTGCGGGAGCCTTCTTTTTCGGGCGCTGCGCCGGAAGCCGCGTGGCCTCGCGATGACGGGCTATTCCTTGTCGTCGCCGCTTCGAAAAAGCTGGCCGGCCACGTCGTTGACCGTGGGCGGCATGGCCCGGACGAAGGGAAGGGGCCGGCAGACGGCGAGCGCCGCGAGGCCGAAGCGCGCGGTCATCAGGCCGTTGAGCACACCCTCGCCGAGCTTGGCCGAAACGCGGGCCGCGAGCCCGAGGCCGAGTACCTGATGCAGCATGCCCTCGCCCACCGCCATGCCGCCGGTGACGGTGAGATGGGCGAGCGCCGCCCGGGCGAGCCGGAGGAAGCCGAGCAGGCCGGGCCGTCCGCCGTAGATCGCCGCGATCCGGCGCAGCAGCCGGGCGGCGGAAAACACCACGAAGGCGACGTCGACGATCGCCCGCGGACTCAAGGCCGTCACCGCCGAGACCTGGCTCGCGGCCTGGGCGATCGCCGCCTTGGCCTGCCGGTCGAGGGGCGCCAGCAGCTCGCCCTCGGCCAGCGCCAGCCGGTCATCCACGTCGAGGATCGCGTCGCCCACCGCGTCGAGCCGGCGGAGGCCGCCGGCCAGTGCCGGCCGGTCGGCATAGAAGCCCCGCAACTCCTGCACCACGCCCTGCGCCGCGGTGTGGTCGCGGGTCGAGAGCGCCGTCAGCGCCCGCTCGCGCAAAGCCTCGATCTTGCGCTCGCGCCAGACCCCCAGCGCCTCGCGGGCAACGATGGCCGCGAGCGCGATCACGGCGATGAGCAGCAGCGCCAGAGCGACCCAGCCGAGCCAAGGCGCGGTGGCGAACAGGTCGGTGATCAGCCGCTCCACCGAGAGGCCGATCGCGATGGTGACGAGACCGCCGAGCGCGCTGAACAGGATCGACAGCCACGGCGCCCGGCGCTTGGGGGCCACGGGCACCGCCACGCCGTCGGCGGCGTCCACGATCTCGTAGGGTTCATCGACGAAGCGCACCTCCGGCCGCGGCGGGGACGGAGCCTCGGCGGTGGCGGCCTCCGGCGCGGGGGCGTCGGCGGAGGGGATGCGGAAGGCGCGCGGGCGCTGCGGGTTGGTCACGTCAGCCGATCCCCGATCAGGAACTGCATGGCCCGGTCGAGCCGGATCTGCGGCAGGTGGCCCGGCCGCCCGAGCGCGTCGGGCTTGACCGGCGGCGGGCGGAAGCGCGGGAAGCGGAAGGAGCCGGGCGGGATCGCCCCGTCGAGCACCGCCTGCGGGTCGGCGGGCAGCTCTCCGGGAAACACCGCGGCCTCGGATAGGCCGTCGAAGGTCTCGTCGCCGACATGCTCGCCCGCCTCCGGCGTGCCGGAGACGGCGCGCAGGACCTCGCCGCCATCATGCACCGTGGTCTCGCGGGTGGCGCGCACGGAGGCGAGCGCCACGGTGCCGACCCGCGCGCCGGCGGCCTCGGTGCGGCGCATCGCCCGCGACACGAGCAGGCGCAGCAGCGCGTCGAGCCGGTCGTGGCTCGACTGGTGGAGATGGTCGGCCTTGGTCGCGGCGAACATGATCCGCTCGGCCCGCGGCGCGAAGAAGCGCGAGAGCAGGCTGTTGCGCCCGATCCGGAAGGCGAGCAGCACCGCGTCGAGCGCTTCCTCCAGCTCGGCGAGCGCCGCCGGGCCGGAATCGACCGCCGAGAGCACGTCCACCAGCACGATCTGCCGATCGACCCGCTGGAAGTGCTCGCGGAAGAACGGCTCCACCACCTTGCTCTTGTAGGCTTCGAACCGCCGTTCCATCAGCGCGCCGAGGCTGCCGGGCACCTGTGTCTCCTCGAGGCGGTCGAGGGGCGCGAAGGTCAGCATCGGCGAGCCGGCGAGATCGCCGGGCATCAGGAAGCGCCCCGGCGGCGTCGTGGCTACCGATTCCGCGCCGGCGCGGAGCGCGGCGAGGTAGGCCTTGAAGGCGTTGGCAGCGCGCTCGGCCAGCACCTCGTCGAGGGGGGCGGCCGGGTCGAGTTCCCGCATCAGCGCGAGCCACGGCGCGGCGATCTCGGCGCGGCCGGTCCGGCGGGTGCCGGCGATGGTCGCGCGCGACCACGCCACGTAGCTCTGATCGACGAGCGCCAGATCGAGCAGCCACTCGCCGGGATAGTCCACCACGTCGAGCATCAGCGTCGCCGGGCCCGAGCGCCAGCCGCCCGAGCGCTCGTACTCGATCTCCAGGCGGAACTGGCTGATCCGGTCGGTCGAGCCCGGCCAGCGCCGGGCCTCGGTGAGCGCCGAAAAATTCTCCTCGAAGGGAAAGCGCGGCACGTCGTCGTCGGGCTGGGGCACGAGGCGAGCCCGGCGCAGACGCCCGGCCTGGGCCGGCTCGAAGGCGGGCAGGGCGTGGCCCTCGACGAGGTGGTGGATCAGCGCGGTGGTGAACACCGTCTTGCCCGAGCGGGCCAAACCGGTGACGCCGAGGCGCAGCGTCGGCTGGATCAGCAGGTCGCTGGAGGCTTCCGCGAAGGCCTTGATCGCGGAGCCCGCTTGCGCGGCGTAGTCGAAGAGGGGCGGCAAGGCGGGCTCTGGCGGCGGGCTTCTCGGGGAAGCGGGACGGCTGTCAGGTGGCGCGGGGAGGCGGCGATCTCAAGACGCGTCCGGTGCGGGCGGAGCGATGCCCCTCACGCGAATGGAAGCCGGTCGCGGTCGAGGCGCGGGTCGTACAACCACTTGCGGACCTTTCGGGCCGCGATCCTGGCAGCATCGGGATGAGTGGGATTGATGAGGGCGTTGTGCTCCTCCGGCACGATGACGGAGGGGACCAGCAGGAGAGCCGACCGGTTGCCGTTCGCCCAGTCCGTGCCGAAGGTCAGGCTAACGAGGCCCGCCGGCTCGGCATCCCATCCCACGGGCAGCCTGTCCGGCGTCGCGACCTCGGCCGCCGCCCAGACGTCATCCGGCACCGCGATCTCGACGAGATATCGATTCAATGGCAGGCCGCCGGCATTGAGGTGGACGAAGGTTTCGAGGCAGGCGAGGGCGCGGTTGCCCGCCGCGTAGACCACGGCGACCCCGACGGCATTCCACCGGCCACCGGAGAGCTTGGCCCCAGTCCCCGACAGGTCGTCAGCGGTGTAGGTCCTGGCATCGGTGCCGATCCGCCAGAGGGATTGGCTCACGCATAGGCTCCGCTCTGGATCTGCGCCAGCGCGCGCGAAACCAGAGCCTGTCCTTCCATTGTGTCGAGGAGGTCGAGCGGTTTGCCGCCGCCCAGGGCCGGCAGGGGCTCGCGCAGCCAGCGCGACAGCCATGCCGGCGCATCGAAATCCTTTCCCTCTCCGGCTTCCTCGATCATCGCTTCGAGCTGTCCGACGAGCTTCGCCAGCCCGACGACCCGCTCACTGTCCTCGGCCGAGAGGACCTCGTTCCGTGCCGCCTTCTTATTGACCGTGGCCGTTTTCAGATTGAGGGCATCGAACATCACCTGCTGGTCGAGGCGCAGCGCGGTGATGAAGCCCTTGACCGACTTGGCCGGAACGCCGGCCTTGATGACCTCGATGCGGTCGAAGGGCGAGGCGCGGTAGAGGTCGAGATAGGCAAAGGGACGGGAAGCAGAACGGAGGCCAACGGCCTGCGGCTTCCTGCGCTTGAACGGGAGATCTGCTCTCGTATCCGACATTGCTGCTCCTTCGAGCAACAACATAGCTCGTTCGAGCAAAGCCGCAAGGAGCCGGCCGGCCTTACGCAGCCCTCAGCGCCCGGATCGTCCCGAGCGTGTCCAGGCGCAGCGTCACGAGGCGCTGGATCAGGGCCGGAAGGTCGCCGCCGTCGCGGCAGGCCGCCTCGATCTCACGGCACAGGTCGGACAGGGCGACGAAGCCGAGAGCGCCGGCCGCGGCGACCATCGCATGGGCGTCGTAGGCGAGCTGCTCCCGGTCGAAATCGGTCCGGTTCGGCTCGGCGCCCTCGGGAAGGAAGCGCAGTTCGAGATCCAGTTCGAGCAGGGAGAGGAGCGACAGCACGCGCTCGCGGCCCATCGTGTCCTGCACGGCGGCGAAGGCGGCGCGGTCGAGCACCGGCCCGCCGCGGGTCTCGGCCCGAACGACGGGCTCGGGACGAAACCCGCGCTTCCCGTCATCGTGCCGAGGAGGCTCGGCCGGCGCGGCGCCCGCGCGTTCCCGCTCCGCGCCGACGGCCCGCCAGCGCTCGATCACGGCGCTGAGCTGGGCGCGCTTGAAGGGTTTGCCGACATGGTCGTCCATGCCCGCCGCGATCAGTTCCTGCACCTGCCCGTCGAGGACGTTGGCCGTCATCGCCACGATCGGCAGGCCGGCGGCGGGGCCCGCCATGGCGCGGATCCGCCGCGTGGCCGTGAGGCCGTCCATCCCCGGCATCTGCACGTCCATCAGCACGACGGCGTAAGGGTCGGCGCCGGCCTGCGGGCCGTAGGCGGCCTCGATCGCTGCGAGCGCCGCGTGCCCGTCGCCCGCCACATCGACGCGGTAGCCCTCCGCCTCCAGCACGGCGCGGGCCAGCGTCTGGTTGATCGCCACGTCCTCCACGAGCAGGAGGCGGGCCGCCGGCGCGGCCTCCCGGCGGCGCGGGGCGGCGGCGGCCTCGGCGGCGGGCGGGGTGGCGCCGCGGGGGAGGGCGAGGCTGAACCAGAAGGTCGAGCCGATGCCCTCCCGGCTCTCGACCCCGATATCGCCCCCCATCATGGTGACGAGGCGGTGGCAGATCGCGAGGCCGAGGCCCGACCCGCCGAAGCGCCGGCTGATCGATCCGTCGACCTGACTGAACGGCTTGAACAGCCGGTGCCGCTGCGAGGGCGCGATGCCGATGCCGGTGTCGCGGATCTCGAAGCGCAGGGCTTCCGCGGGGCCGCCGTCGGGGCCGGAGACGGAACCCTCGTAGCGGACGGTGAGGGTGACGGAGCCGGCCGGCGTGAACTTGACCGCGTTGTTGAGCAGGTTGAACAGCACCTGCCGCAGGCGGTTCGCGTCGCCGATCACGCTCCCGGGCAGGTCGGGATCGATCCGCGCCTCGACGGTGAGCGCGCTCTTCAGGGCGCTGCCGCGCACGATCGCGACGGTGTCCTCGATCAGCTTGCCGAGGGCGAAGGGAATCGGGTCGAGTTCGAGCTGGCCGGCCTCGATCTTCGAGACGTCGAGGACGTCGTTGACGACGGTGAGAAGCGCCTCGCCCGAGACGCGGATCAATTCCAGGCGGCGCCGATCCTCCGGCTCGCGGTCGGGCCGATCGAGGAGCAGGTCGGCATAACCGAGGATGCCGTTGAGCGGCGTGCGGATCTCGTGGCTCATGGCCGCGAGGAACTCGCTCTTGGCCGCGCTCGCCCGCTCGGCCTCCACGGTGGCGGCACGGGCCTCGGCAGTGGCCGCCCGCAGGGCCGCCTCGGCCGCCTTGCGCTCGGTGATGTCGAGATGCAGCCCGAGCATCCGGTAGGGGCGGCCGTCCCCGTCGTAGAGGGTGCGGCCTGAAGTATAGAGCCAGCGCCCGCCCACCCGGTACTCCGCCGTGAAGCGGGTCTGGGTATCGACGGCGTGGTGGATCCGGTTCCAGGCCTCGACGACGTCGTCGGGATGGATGGTCGCGGTCCATTCCGTCGGCGACAGGGCGCGCGGCTCGCCGGTTTCCGGCAGGCCGTAGAGGCGCACGCTCTCCGGCGACAGCACGGTGATGCCGGTGCGCAGGTTCCAGTCGAAGGTCCCGGCCTCCGCTCCCTCCAGGGCGATGCCGAGCAGGCGGCTCGTATCCTCCACGGCGAGCCGCGCGGAAACGATCTCGTCGATGTCGAGCGCGGTGCCGATCCACTCCGTTACCTCGGCCGGGTCGGCGGCGTTGCGGATCGGCGTGAGCGAAAGCTTGTGCCAGCGGTAGGATCCGTCGCGTGCCCTGAGGCGCCACTGGCCGTCGTAACCCTCGCCGCTGGCCTGCGCCGCCTGCCACGCCGCCTCCATGGCCGCAGCGTCGTCGGGATGGTTGCGGGCGAGCCGCTGCAGCCGCGAGACGCCGATCGGCCCGTAGTAATCCTCGAAGCGCGTGTTGACGTAGGTCGACTCGCCGCTGGCCGGATCGATGGTCCAGACCAGCAGCGGCAGCGCGTCGGCGAGGCTGCGGTAGCGCATCTCGCTGCGCCGCATCTCCGCCTGGATCCGCAGCCGGTCGGTCACGTCCATGAGGATGCCGAACAGCCCGATCGTCCGGCCCGCCTCGTCGGTCTTGCAGGTGCCCCGCACCATCACGTCGCGGATCGTCCCGTCCGGTCGCGCGAACCGCGCCTCGAACTCGAAATCGCGGCTGCCCGCGATCGCCGCGGCGATCACGGCCTCGACCCGCCCGCGATCGGCGGGATGGCACAATTCGGCGAGGCCGGGATGCCGGGCCACCGGCGCCGCCGGGTCGAGGCCGGCGATGCGCAGGAGGCTCTCTGAGTAGATCGGGTGGCCGTTGATGAAGTTGATGCGCCAATGGCCGACCTGGGCGATCTGCTCGGCCATGGTCAGGAGGGAGTTGGCGCTCGCCCGCCGCTCAATCTCCGCGCCCTGGGCCCGGATGGTGCTCTCGTGGATCTGGCGCAGCGCCCGCTCGCTGGCGAAGGCGAGGTTGTCGCGCCGCAGCCGCATCTGCGCCGCCACGATCTCGGCAAGGTCGCGCAGGGCCGCCTCGTCGTCCGGCGTGAAATCACGCGGCTGCGGATCGATCAGGCAGAGGGACCCGAGCCGCACGCCCGGCCGCAGGGTCAGCGGCGCGCCGGCATAGAACACGACGTGGGGCGGGCCGGTGACGATCCCGAGCCCGGAGAAGCGCGGGTCGCGGCGGGCATCGGGGACGACGAGCAGCGCGTCCCGCTCGATCGTCCGGTTGCAGAAGGAGTCCTTGCGCGGCGTCTGCGCCGGCATGGTGCCCGCGCAGGCCTTCAGCCACTGCCGCTCGGCATCGACCAGGGAGATGTAGGCCGCCGCGACGCCGAACAGGCGTTGCGCCGTCCGGCACACGGCATCGAACTGCGCCTCCGGATCGCTGTCCAGGATGCGCAGCGCGTGCAGGGCTGCGAGGCGCTCGGCCTCGCTCGCCGATCCGGTGGTCACGGCCCCACCTTCCCGAAAGCCTCGTGTCCGCCCCCGAGCATATCCTCTCGCGCCCCGCTCGTCCCGGCTCGCGATGCAATGTCCGGATGTCCTGCGATGCGTCGCGCGCGGGGAAGGGTCAAGCTCGGGCGCAGACGGGCTGCCTCCAAGGCCCAGACCATGCCGAGCATCATGTAGACGTGGCGCCACTTCTCCACGTCGATCTGCAGCGCCTGGAGGAAGAACATCAGCAGCGCCGGAAATACGATCTGGGCGTAGGCCCGGTAGGGCGAGGGGCGCAGCATCAGCCGGAAGCCGACGAAGCAAGTTGCTGCCACCAGGGCGATGAAGGTGGCGCCGGCGAGCCAGCCGCCATTGGCGAAGCTGCCGATGTAGGAATTGTGCGGCTCCAGGTTGAAGATCTGGCGCCAGCGCAGGGGGCCCAGGCCGAGCGGCTCCTCCAGCATCATCCCCATGCCGCGGATCTGGTTGCCGAAGCGGCCGGTCTCGCCCTCGTCGTAATCCTGCGTGACCGCGGCGCGGGTCTGGAAGGTCTGGGCGACGCTGTCGATCGACAGCAGCCCCGCGAGCGCGACCGCGCCGAAGCCGACGGTGACGAGACCGAGCGTGACGATCCGCCGACGCAGGGCGCGCGAGCGGCTCGTGGCGTAGAGCGCTCCGATCATCACCGCGACCGCGATCACCGTGCCGCCCCAGGAGCCGCGGGAGAAGGACAGGAAGATGCCCGCCATCACGACGACGAGGCTAGCCAGGGACAGGAGCGGCCACCGGGTCGAGCCCGAGAGGAGGCCGTGGATCAGGTAGAGGGCGCCGAGCGTCAGGAAGGAGCCGAACACGTTCGGATCCTGGAAAGTGCCCGAGGCCCGGCCGTACTTGTAGAACAGGTCCTCGATGCCGAGGAGCTGCAGGTAGCCGACGATGCCGAGGGCCGCCGAGAGCACGCAGCTCGCCGTATAGGCCTTGAGCGCGACCTCGATGCGCGCCCGCGTGTCGTCGGCATAGAGCATCGCGAAGAAGATGCAGGTCACCGTGAGGTAGGCGAGCTGCACCGTCCACGTCACCGAGAGCGGCTCGTTGAGGTAGGGCACCAGCGCGATGCCGATCGCCGCGAGGTAGACGAGGAGCAGGAGCACGAGGGGCATCGCCCCCCGGTGCAGGCGGATGCCGAGGGCCAGCCACAGCACGATCGTCGGGATCGCCACGAGGTCGTAGGGCGAGGCGTCCGAGAAGGCGAAGCAGGCAAAGAAGATGAACGCGGCGTGGAGGCCGGTCGCCAGCCCCTGGACCGCGCGGAGGGCGGGAACGCGGCCCCAGGCGCCCGCGGCCCATCGCGGCGGCGCGGCGGCCGTCGCGCCTGTCAGCGCGGCTGTCGTGAAGGACATCGGCGAACTCGAACTCTCGCAGGGCGCCGCGCACGCCACCCGCCCGAGCCGCGCGATGCGGCACCCGGCAGGATTGCGGTCCCCTCAACCTGGGTGATCGAACCACCGAAAGGTTGCGTTTTAACCAACGGCCCGGAGGCCAGAGCGCGCTCCTGCCACTTCAGGATGCGAAAGGTGGTTTGGAGCGGACTCGAAGTCGGTGACTCGGGAGGGCCGCGGTCCGGCACGTCTCACGTCCGGCATCTACCCAATCCGGTCGCTTGCTCCGCCGAGCGGATTCCGCACCGCCCTCAGACGCTCGCACCGTCCGGGGAGGCGCTCCGGCATCACTGCCGGACCGATGCCGGCAGATGCGGGGCTGGAGCCTCGACAAGAGATCGGAAAAACGGGGGCGAGCCCAACTTGGTCTAGCGCGTGCGCCATGGCACGTCGCTACGGGAGGTGCGTTCCCATATTCAATTCATCGAAGACGAAGTGAGTTCGCAGCGTCGGATTTATCAAGAGAAAGAACTGGAGAAACGCATGAAGACCCGTATCGCTTCCGTCGTTGCCGCCCTTGTTCTCGGTGTCGCTCCCGTCACGTCTGCTCTGGCCTACAGCGAATTCCATGCACGTCCGATGCCGCTGACGTCCGGCTGGAATGCGCCCCTCGGCGCCCATGACAGCCCGTTCTACGCGTCCTGCCCGGCGAGCTCGGCTGCGGAGGGCAACGCCAATCAGCAGAACTTCCCGGTCAAGCAGTACGGCCAGACCGCCGGCGGTTACCGCTGCTAAGGCTCCGCGTCCGGTCCGGTCGGACAACGGTTCTCTCGACGCTGTGGTTGAAGGGCCGCTCTCCGCCGGATCGGTTTCCGTCGGCGGAGAGCGCCCTGATCGGACGGGCTCCTGACGGGGCGGATTGGAGGATTTTCGGCGGATGCGGATCATGAAAGCGTTTTCTTACGGGATGATCGGCATGTGCGCGATCGGGCTGGCGACCGCCGCGATCGGCTCAGCGGCCCTGCTGCTCAACCCCTGAGGCTGTCCGGCTCCCGATACGGCGTCCGCTCGATCGAAGGGGAGGCCGTGTCGGGCGCCCCGCTCAGGCTCGACGCAATCGCCATCGCTGAACGTCCGGCCGATCCCTCGGCAACGGAAACGGGCCGCCCGCGAGGGCGGCCCGTTTCCGTGCGTACGAGGGAGATGCGATCCCTCACGCCTTGCAGGCGTAGAAGCCTTCGCGGATCGCGTCCGGATCGAGGTTGCGGCCGATGAACACGACGCGGGAGACGCGCGGCTCGTCGGCGCCCCATTCCCCCTGAACGTCGCCGTCGAGGATCATGTGCACGCCCTGGAAGACGAAGCGCTTCGGCTCGTCGGGGAAGGCGACGATGCCCTTGCAGCGCAGGATGTCCGGTCCCTGAACCTGGGTCAGGTTCGAGATCCAGGGCATGAACTTCTCCGGATCGACCGGGCCGTCGATCCGGGCCGAGACCGACTGCATCTGCTCGTCGTGGTGATGGTGGTGGCCTTCCTCCAGGAAGTCGGGCTCGACGTCGAGGATGCGCGAGAGGTCGAAGGCGTTGCGGTCGAGCACCTGATCGAGCGGGATCGCGCAGCGCTCGGTGCGGTGGACCTTGGCCCAGGGGTTAATCGCGCGGATCTGGCCTTCGACCCGGTCGAGGTCACCGGCGGAGACGAGATCGGCCTTGTTGAGCAGGATCACGTCGGCGAACGCGATCTGGTTCTTGGCCTCGGGCGCGTCGGCGAGCCGGTCGGTGAGCCACTTGGCGTCGGCCACCGTCACCACCGCGTCGAGCCGGGCGGCCTCACCGACATCCTGATCAACGAAGAAGGTCTGGGCGACCGGGGCGGGGTCGGCCAGCCCGGTGGTCTCGACGATGATCGCGTCGAACTTGCCGCGGCGCTTCACCAGCCCGTCCATGATGCGGATCAGATCGCCGCGCACGGTGCAGCAGACGCAGCCGTTGTTCATCTCGAACACTTCCTCGTCGGCGCCGACCACGAGGTCGTTGTCGATGCCGATCTCGCCGAACTCGTTGACGATCACGGCGTAGCGCTTGCCGTGCTGTTCGGTGAGGATGCGGTTGAGCAGCGTCGTCTTGCCGGCCCCGAGATAGCCGGTGAGCACGGTGACCGGGATTTTCGGGGACGCGGCGGCGAGGGGGGAGGCGTCGGACATGCGGGATCCTGGGACCTGTGCGGTAGGACGGTGATGCCTGTCATATTGTATCATCCGTCGGCCGTGGAAGGCCGTCGTGACGCAACCCGGATCCGCCAGCGTCAGGCGGTGGGCCGCAACCCCTCGCTCAAGGCCGCCAGCGTCCGGACGAAGCCCTCCGGTCCGGCGAGGAAGCGTTCCAGCAGCAGCGCCCCCTCCAGCGTCGCCAGGATCATCCGGGCATGGGCCTGCGGGTCGAGGCCGGCGCGGACGCTGCCGTCGATCTGACCCTCCTCGATCACGCCGGCAAGCCAGGCGATGTGCTTGTCGAAGAAGGCGGTGATGGCGCGGCGCAGTGCCTCGGGCAAGGTCTCCAGCTCGACGGCGAGCGCGGCGCAGAGGCAGCCGAGCCCCCTCTCGACCCCGCCGAGATAGAGCCGGCCATAGGCCTCGATCCGGGCGACGCCGTCGCTGGTCGCACCCGAGATGTCGTCGAGGGCCGCATCGTAACGCGCGTCGTAGGCTTCGATCAGCGCCTTCGCGAGCGCTTCCTTGGTGCGGAAGTGGTGGTGGATGCTGGCCTTGCGGATGCCGACCGCCTCGGCGAGGTCGGCATAGCTGAAGCCGGAATAGCCCCGGCCGCGTACCAAGATCTCGGCCTCGCCGAGGAGCGACGCGCGCGTGTCTCTCATCGTCCGTCCACCGTCGAGGTCCGTCCCATCCGGCCGATCACGTGATCGCGACGAGCCCCGCCCTTGCGGGATCGTGGCACTTGACGGCCGAAAAATCTACCTACTAGATGGTTTGCACTATATCGATAAAAGCGCCGGGAGGAAGCGGCCGATGGCGGTACGGTCGTGCCAGGGTCTCGAACCGGGTGGAGGCGCCCGTTGAGCCGCCTTGTGACCGCCTCCATGACGCGCCGCGCAGCCCTGTTCGGCGGCCTGTGCCTGTGCTGTCTGCCGCGGCCCGGCTTCGCGGCCGACGCGCTGTCGATGGACGAGGTCGCGCCGGGCGTCTTCATCCGCCGGGGCCCGGACGCTGAGGCGACGCCTCAGAACGCCGACGGCATCGCCAATATCGGCTTCATCGTCGGGCGCGACGGGGTACTCGTCACCGAATCCGGCGGCAGCCTCGCCGACGGGCAGTGGCTGCGCC
This sequence comes from Methylorubrum populi, assembly GCF_002355515.1. NCBI lineage: Bacteria > Pseudomonadati > Pseudomonadota > Alphaproteobacteria > Hyphomicrobiales > Methylobacteriaceae > Methylorubrum > Methylorubrum populi. The sequence continues at coordinate 1,985,926 of NZ_AP014809.1, forward strand.
GCGAGATCGCCCGGCGCACCGACAAGCCGATCCGCTACGTGATGCTCACCCACGTGCATCCCGACCACGTCTTCGGCGCCGCCGCTTTCCGCGGCGACAGCCCGACCTTCGTCGGCCATGCCGCCCTGCGCGGCGCGCTCGATGCCCGCGGTGAATTCTACCGCCAGCGCCTCGCCGAGATCCTCGGCGCGGACAAGGCGGGCGAGGTCGTCTACCCGACGATGGAAGTGAAGGACGGCGCGGAGATCGACCTCGGCGACCGCACCCTGCGGCTCACCGCCCACGGCAGCGCACACACGACGTGCGACCTGTCGATGCTCGACACCGGCAGCGGGCTGCTGTTTCCCGCCGACCTTCTGTTCGTCGGCCGCATCCCCTCGCTCGACGGCAGCCTGCTCGGCTGGTTCAAGGAGATCGAGCGGCTGAAGGCGGTCGGCGCCACCGACGCCGTGCCCGGCCACGGCCCGACGCGAGTGGCCCTCGCGCCGACGATGGCCGACCTCGCGCGTTATCTCTCGGCGCTGCGCGACGAGACCCGCAAGGCGGTGGCCGGCGGCGTGCCGATCGATACCGCGGTGCGGACTGTGGCGCAGGGCGAGAAGGACAACTGGGCCCTGTTCGACACCTATAACGGCCGCAACGTCACCCAGGCCTACCAAGAACTCGAGTGGGAATGACCGCCGCACGCTTCGGGGGACTTCCGGGAAGGAGACGACCATGAAACGCCTGATGCTCGCCCTCAGTCTGACGCTCTCGGCCCTCGCGCTCGCGCCCGCTCCGGTCCGGGCCGGCGCCACCGATACCGACGAGGAGCGCGCCGCCCGCTGGTCCGAGATCAAGACTTCGATCTTCGGCGACCGGAAGGTCGAGGCCAGCGAGAGCGCCGTGACCATCGACGCCCCCGCCCGTGCCCTCGACGCCGCCCTGGTGCCGATCGGCCTGACGCTCGCCGACAAGGACAGCGTGAAGGGCCTCTACTTCGTCATCGACGACAATCCCTCGCCCTACGCGGCGCACTTCACCTTCGGCCCGGCCGCCGACCCGGGCGAGATCAAGCTGCGGGTGCGGGTGAACAACTACACCAACGTTCACGCCGTGGTGGAGACCAAGGACGGGCGGCTTCTCGAGTCCGCCAAGTTCGTGAAGGCCTCGGGCGGCTGCTCGGCGCCGATGGGCATGAGCGACGAGGAGGCGATGAAGGGCATGGGCGAGATGCGCCTGAAGTTCGCCGGCGAGCCTCAGGCCGGCAAGCCGGTCGAGGCGACGCTGATGATCCGGCACCCGAATTTCTCGGGCATGCAGATGAACCAGATCACCCGCGACTATACCCCCGCCCGCTACATCGAGAAGCTCGACGTGACCTCGGGCGACAAGCTGGTGTTCCACCTCGACGGCGACATCTCGATCGCCTCGAACCCGGTGATCAACTTCGCGATGCGGCCCGACATCCAGGGCCCGATCAAGGTCGTGGCCTCCGACAATCAGGGCGGACGCTGGGAGCACAGCTTCCCGCTTCCCTCCGCGAGCAACTGATGCCGAGGGACCGGACCATGCGGGCGATCGCCAGGGCTACCGCCCTCACGGCACTGGGTCTGCTGCTCGGCGCGGCCGGACCGGCCGATTCGCCGGTCAACGTTCCCGAGCCGGACGGCCTCTATACCGGGCCGCCGCGGGGCTACACGCCGGCGACCCTGAAGGGCGCCACGGTCATCGACCGGGAGGGGCTCGAAAAGCTGCTGCCGGACAAGCCCGTCCTCATCGACGTGGTGCTCGCCGACCATCGCCCGGCGGGACTGCCGGCCGACCGGCCGTGGCTGCCGACGCACCGCTCGATTCCCGGCGCGGTCTGGATGCCGGGTGCGGGCGCTGCACCCCTCGCCCCCGAGAAGGAGGAGGCCTTCCTCCGGCGGGTCGCCGAGCTGACCGGCGGCGACAGGGCCAAGCCAATCGTGACCTTCTGCCGGCCGGAATGCTGGGGGAGCTGGAATGCCGGCAAGCGGCTGGTCGCGGCCGGCTACAGCCGCGTCCACTGGTTCCCCCTCGGCGTCGAGGGCTGGCAGGACGACCACGACACCGCCGTCGTCAAGCCCGACCGGGTCTGGGCCGAATCGGGCGAAGGGCGCGCGGCCGAGCGCTGAAGGGACCTGCGGCGTGCCGCGAGGGAGCCAGGAGAGGGCGAGGATGAAGCGATGACGACCCGCCGCCACGGTCTCTTCCTCGCGGTCGCGCTCCTGTCCGCGCTCCTGTCCGGCGGCCTGCCGAAGGCCGGGTCCGCGGCCGAACCCGTCGCCTTCGACGCCAAGGCGTTCGAGGCGGCGCAGGACGAGGGGCGGCCGATCCTCGTGCAGATCTCGGCGCCCTGGTGTCCGATCTGCCGGACACAGAAGCCGATCGTGGCAGCCCTCTCGGCCGAGCCGCGCTTCAAGGCGCTCGCCGTCTTCACGCTCGACTTCGACACGCAGCGCGACCTCGTCCGCCGCTTCGGCGCGCAGATGCAGAGCACGCTCATCCTCTACAAGGGCCGGACCGAGATCGCCCGCTCGGTCGGCGAGACCCAGCCCGAATGGATCGAGCAACTCCTCGAAAAGGCGTTTTGACACATTGTTGCCATCATGCGGCCAAGCCGCCTCGCGCGTCTAAAATTCGAGCAATCTCAAGCCTCTGAACATCAGGCTGCGCCATTGACACCGGCCGAGATGTGGCGGAAAAACGGCGGGCCCGGAGGCGGCCCGAAGTCTAGGGAGGAAATGCCCGGAAATGGGCAGACAGGGCGACCGAAGCACCTTTCACGTCGATCCTCGGCCACCGTTCCCGGTGGTCGCCGCGTGAGGGGCCGGAACGCCGGCGCAGGAGAAGGCAGGCCCCTCCGGGTAACACTTCTCTTCCGATCCCCTGGAACCGGCCCATATGCCCCCTGCGGGGCGGCGCGAACGGGCTTATAGAGGCGTTCCGCACGCCGTGCCCGGCCGGGCGCCGCGGGAAAGCCAGCCTTCCGGATCACGAGACATGTCGCAGGTCGTTCAAACCCGTCGTCTCCAGGCGGTCGATCTGATCAAGCGCAAGGCCGAGGGGCGCAAGATCATCGCGCTGACCGCCTACCACGCCCACACCGCCCGCATCGTCGACGCCTATTGCGACTTCGTGCTGGTGGGTGATTCCCTCGGCATGGTCATGCACGGGATGGAATCGACCCTGCCGGTGACCCTGGAGATGATGATTCTCCAGGCCCAGGCCGTGATGCGCGGTACCTCGCGCGCGCTCGTGGTGGTCGACATGCCGTTCGGCTCCTACGAGGCGAGCCGCGAACAGGCCTTCCTCAATGCCGCCCGCGTCCTGAAGGAGACGGGGGCCGGGGCGGTCAAGCTGGAGGGCGGCGCGCGCTTCGCCGAGACGGTCGCCTTCCTGACGGAGCGGGGCGTGCCGGTGATGGGCCATATCGGCCTCACCCCCCAATCGGTGAACACGATGGGCGGCTTCAAGGTGCAGGGGCACGGCGCCGGCGACGAGGATCGCCTCCGGGCCGATGCCCGCGCGATCAGCGATGCGGGCGCCTTCTCCATCGTCATGGAGGGCATCGTCGAGCCGGTGGCGCGGGCCATTGCCACCGATCCCGCGATCCGCGCGGCGACCATCGGCATCGGCGCGACCGCCGCCTGCGACGGGCAGATCCTCGTGCTCGAGGACATGCTGGGCCTGAGCGACCGGGTGCCGAGATTCGTCAAGAGCTTCGGCTCGCTGCGCGCCCATATCGAGGAGGCCGTGCGTGCCTACGCCGACGAGGTGCAGGCGGGTCGCTTCCCGGCCGACGGGCACACCTACCCGCCGCGGTGAGGGCGCCGGCTTGCCTCGCGGCCCGTCCGCGGCTTGACGAAGCGCGCCCCATCGGGCATTGACCGCGCCGGAATTCGGCCGGGGCTTCCCGGCCTTTTGCGTTTCGCCCGCGCTGGCGCGCCACCAGCGAATCGCCCCTCGACCCGCTTTAGGAGCGCCCAGCCATGGCCAAGGCCGTTACCGTCAAGATCCGCCTCGTCTCGACCGCCGATACGGGCTACTTCTACGTCACGAAGAAGAACTCCCGCACGCAGACCGAGAAGATGGTCATGAAGAAGTATGACCCGGTCGCGCGCAAGCACGTCGAGTTCAAGGAAGCCAAGATCAAGTAAGCCTTCCGCTTCATCCTCTTATGGATGTGTCGAGGCCGCTCCGGCGACGGGGCGGCCTTTCGCGTTTGGGCCCAACAGCGGCAGGCTCGCCGACTCGCGCGATTTTGTCGGCTTGGCGATGCGCCGACACCATCCCTGCGCAAGCGAGATCGTGTAGAGCGAGAGGTATGAACGCCTCTGCCACGCATCTTGTTCCCGCCGGCATCGCGCTGACGATCGCTTCCGCCGCCATGGCCCTCGAGCGCGCCGGATACGCGCATTCGGCCGAGATGACCGTGGGCGCGGCACTCGCGGCCGCGGCGGTGATGGTGCTGATGCGCGCCGCGCCCCCGTGGTTCCGGGTCGGCTGATTGCCGAGAGCATCGTCTTTTTCCAAAAGGCCCGCGGCCGTCGTCCGGTGCCCTCAGCTGCGGTCGAGCCGGACCGACAGCATCCGCACCTTGAGCCGGGGCGAGAACGGCAGGCCGGCCAGCAGCCGCTCCCGCCGCACCACGTCGCCCGGTCGCGGGCTGCGCACGCCCACGACGCTCTCGCCCCGCGCGGCGATCCGGGCTGGCAGGGCGGTGTGCGGGCGACGCATCCGGCCGAGCGCCATGTCCGGACGGGCGGTCCCGACGAAGCGATCGAGGCTGCGGATCCATCCCTCCGCCGGGATGTCGCCCGGCTCCAGGCACAGCAGCCACTCGCGCCGCGCGGCTCGCGCACCCGCGCTCCACGGATTGGCGCCCATCGGTCGCACCACCAGCGTGGCGCCGCTGCCCTCGGCCATCGTCTCCAGGGCGGAGCAGGAATCCGCCGTCACGATCACCGCATCGCCGACGAGTCCGGCCGCCACGCCGGCGACGAGTGCGCTCAGCGTGTCGGCGAGGCACTCGATCGCGACCGGGTCGGAGGATCGTGCCACGTGGATGAGGCCGGAGATCATGCCGCGCGAATAACCGATTTTGTGCCCGCGCAAAGCCTTCGTTGCGCGGCCGTTCCCGCGGACGGCCCGGAATGACGGTGAAAGCCAGTCCTTGCATGAAACTTGTGCATTCCCGCTTCCCATGTTCCTGATATGTTCTTAAAAAGACGAGCGGTAGGACGATCGGGAAACGGTGGGCGTCGGGGGTGGGTGACGGACGAAAGCCGCTGGACGGCAAGCCGGATGGCTCCCGGCATGACGCGGCCCGGGTCGCGCCCGAAGCGCGGCGCGGGCGCGGCGCAACCACCAATCCGGACGGGCGCTTCGAGGCGACCCGGCGCGAGACCTTCGACGACGGCTGGCCGGAGGAGGCGGAACGCCCGCGGCGCACCGATGTGATGCCCGAGCGCGCCCGCCACATCATCACCCGCAACGCCTCGCCGGACATCTCGTTCGACCGCTCGATCAACCCGTATCGCGGCTGCGAGCACGGCTGCATCTACTGCTTCGCCCGGCCGAACCACGGCTATGTCGGCCTCTCGCCCGGGCTCGATTTCGAGACGCGGCTGTTCTCGAAACCCGACGCGGCCGCTCTTCTGGAGCGCGAATTGTCGGCCCCCGGCTACCGGCCGCGGACCATCGCGCTTGGCACCGCGACCGATCCCTACCAGCCGATCGAGCGCAGCCACGGCATCACCCGCGCCGTGCTGGAGGTGCTGGCCCGCTTCCGCCACCCGGTCGGCATCGTCACCAAGTCGAACCTGATCCTGCGCGACCGCGACCTCCTCGCGGCGATGGCGGCGCAGGGGCTCGTGAAGGTGGCGATCTCGGTCACCACCCTCGACCCGGATCTGGCCCGCCGCATGGAGCCGCGCGCGCCGCATCCGCGCAAGCGCTTGGAGGCGATCCGCGCCCTGAGCGAGGCGGGCGTGCCGGTGATGGTGCTGACCGCCCCCGTCATCCCCTCGCTCAACGACCACGAGATCGAGGCGATCCTGGAAGCGGCCCGGACGGCGGGGGCGCGGGAGGCCGGCTACGTGCTGCTGCGCCTGCCGCACGAACTCGACGACCTCGTCGGCGACTGGTTCAGCGAGCATTATCCGGGACGCAAGGCGCACGTCTTCTCGCTGCTGAGCGGGGCCCGCGGCGGCAAGACCTACGACGCCGCCTTCGGCACCCGCATGATCGGCCAGGGCCCCTATGCCGATCTGATCCGCCGCCGCTTCGCCCTGGCCAAGCGGCGGCTCGGCTTTCCGGAGGAGCCGGTCCGCCAGACGACGGAGCTGTTTCGCGTGCCGCCGCGCGCGGGGGACCAGCTCGCCCTGTTCTGACGGCTCCTCGGCCGACGGGAATCCCGCCTGCCGACGGGGGCTCGACGGCGTGCGGCCGGTTCAAGCGGGGGCGTCACCCGGTCGAGACGACACCCGCGGCCGCGAAGCGTCCCGTAAAACTCACCCGGTGGTGCGGGCTGCGCCCTCGCGCCGTCAACCCGGCGAGGTGGGCGGCGGTGCCGTAGCCGGCATTGCGGTCCCAGGCATAGTCCGGATGGCGCGGGGCGAGGCGCCGCATGATCGCGTCGCGAAGGGTCTTGGCGACGATGGAGGCGGCGGCGATCTGCGGCACGAGGCGGTCGCCGCCGATCACGGCGCGGCAGGGCTGGGTCAGGCCGGGGATCGCGTCGCGCCCGTCCACCAGCACGGTCGCGTCGAGTCCGAGGCCCGCCACCGCCCGGCGCATGGCGTCGAGAGTCGCGGCCCGCACGTTCACCCGATCCACCAGCGCCCGCGAGCCCGCCGCGAGCGAGACCCGCGCATGCGCCCGGATCAGCGGCGTCAGGGCTTCGCGCGTGGCGCGGTCGAGGCGCTTGCTGTCGTCGAGCCGGGCCAGGATTTCGGGGGGAAAGGCGAGGGGGTCGAACCAGACCGCCGCCACCATCACCGGCCCACACAGGGCGCCGCGCCCGACCTCGTCGCAGCCGATGACCGCCGGGTAGCGTGCGGCGAGGGCCGGATCGAACGGGCGCGGGGCTTTTTCGGATTTCGAGCGGGGCGGCATGGCGCCGATCCTCGCATCCCCGCGGCCGTCGGTCATCCCGGCGGGGGCGAGAACGGCGCGGACGAGCCCGGCCGTGGCGGAAATGGATCAGCCGGGCGGGGCAGCGCGCCGCTGCTCGCCCGGTGCGGGGAGCGCGGGGTCGGACCCAGCGCGTGCGCGGTCTCGATGTTGTCGTAGAATTGCCGCGCGCTCTCGGCCCAGGTGTAGCGCAGGGCCTCCGCCCGGCAGCGCTCGCGCGGAATCGTGAGCGCCGCGAGGGCGGCCCTGCGCAGGTCGGTGTCGAGGGCACCCGCGCCGGTGCCGCCGATGACGTCGAGGGGCCCGGTGACGGGGAACGCTGCCACCGGCAGGCCCGAGGCCAGGGCTTCGAGCAGCACGATGCCGAAGGTGTCGGTGAGGCTCGGGAACAGGAAGACGTCGGCGCTGGCATAGACCCGCGCCAGCGCCTCGCCGGTGAGCGCGCCGAGGAAATGCGCCTCGGGCGCCAGCGCCTGGAGCCGGGCCCGGTCCGGCCCGTCGCCGACCACCACCTTGGAGCCCGGCAGGTCGAGGGCGAGGAAGGCGGCGAGATTCTTCTCCACCGCCAGCCGCCCGACCGAGAGGAAGATCGGGCGGGGCAGGTCGGGAAAGAGCTGTGCCCTGGCGTCCTCGCCGCGGGGGCGGAACAGGTCGGTGTCGACGCCCCGGGTCCAGCGCATCAGGCGGGTGAAGCCGCGTCCCGCCAATTCCCGTTCGAGGGAGGGCGTGCTCACCATCGTACCGCTCGCCGCCGCGTGGAAGCGGCGCAGCCACGCGTAGCTCCAGGCCTCGGGCACGGGGGCGCGGGCGGCGAGGTATTCGGGAAAGCGGGTGTGGTAGCTCGTGGTGAAGGGCTGGTTCAGCGACAGGCAGGCGGCGCGCACCGCGTGGCCGATCGGCCCCTCGGTCGCGATGTGGACATGGCTCGGCGCGAGCCGCTTCCAGCGCGCGAGCACCCGCCCGCGGGTCACGAGGGAAAGCCGGATCTCGGAATAGCCCGGCATCGGCAGGGAGGCGAAGTCGGCCGGCGTCAGCATCAGCGGCTCGACGCCGAGGCCGGCGGCGGCCTCGGCCATGCGCTCCACGGAGCGCACCACGCCGTTGACCTGCGGGTGCCACGCATCGGTGGCGAGCAGCAGCCTCATTCCGGCCTCTTGGGGGATGTCATCGCTCGGCTCAGGCGACGGCGCGGCGGATCTCGGGCTCGAACGTCTCCGCGGCGCGGCGCTCGCGCAGCATGGTGGGGTAGTGCAGCACCTCCATCCGGCCGTCGTAATGCTCGACGATGCCGGTGCAGGATTCCACCCAGTCGCCGGTATTGAGGTAGGTCAGCCCCTCGACCTCGCGGTGGGCCGCGTGGTGGATGTGGCCGCAGATCACCCCGTCCGCGCCCTGGCGCCGGGCCTCGCTCGCCAGGAAGGTCTCGAACTGGCCGATGAAGTTGACCGCGTTCTTCACCTTGAGCTTGGCCCAGGCCGAGAGCGACCAGTAGGCGAGCCCGAGGCGGCGGCGCACCCGGTTGACCACCGTGTTGACGGTGAGCGCCGTGGTGTAGGCCCAGTCGCCGAGATGCGCGAGCCATTTGGAGTGGCGCACCACCATGTCGAACTGATCACCGTGGATGACGAGGTAGCGCTTGCCGTCGGCCGCGACATGGACCCGGCTGTCGGCGATCTCGATGCCGCCGAAGGTCGTGCCGATATAGTTGCGCAGGAACTCGTCGTGGTTGCCGGGCACGTAGACGACATGCGCGCCCTTGCGCACCTTGCGCAGCAGTTTCTGCACCACGTCGTTGTGCGCCTGCGGCCAGTACCAGCCGGAGCGGAGCTGCCAACCGTCGACGATGTCGCCGACGAGGTAGATCGTGTCGGCATCGACGTCGCGCAGGAAGTCGAGCAGCAGGGCCGCCTGGCAGCCCTTGGTGCCGAGATGCAGATCGGACAGAAACAGCGTCCGAACGCGGATGGTCGATTCCGGATCTTGGGACACGGGCGCCTCCGGCTTCTCACAACCGCATCGCGACGGAGGAGAGCCAAATCGCATTCCGATCTCAGTTTGATGACGGCCGTGCGCCTCGTCGTGTGGCGGTGCGGCCGCCGAGTTGCCCGTCTGCCACGCCGGACCCGGCCGGCCGCAGACCCGGTCCGCGGGCCGTGCATGCGAAAATCTTTTTGTTTTTCAGTTCAGTTTTTTCCGTTTTCCATTCCCAGGCGGGGGAGGCATAACGGCGGCCAAGGTCATCCGCCGCGCGTGCTTCGATGCGCGCGGCAAAACGCCCCCCGAGCGGTGTGGGAATGGCCGGGACGGATGGGAGCGCTGGACAATCAGCAGGAGCGCGCTTGAATGCGGCGCTGGGCTGACGCAACGAGGGTTCGGTCCTCTGGAGGCGACCGGCGTGGCTGCACGCGCCGCGACGCGGGCGGCATGACGGCCGCTTCGCCGCTCCGGGACGGTCAACGATCCGACATGGCAGGGATAGGGCCCCGGCCCGCGCGAGGCCTTTTCGTGCGCGGTGCGGGGAGGCCGTACGACGTTTCGCGGCGGGCTTGTGCCCGCCACCAGGATCGGACGGGATCGCGGCCTTAACGGCTGGTCCGTCCAGAACGATGTAATTGGAGGAAACTTTCATGGCGGCAACGAGACGTCCGGGACGCAACCACCTGTTCGTTCCTGGCCCGACCAACATCCCGGACCGGGTGATGCGCGCCATGATGGTGCAGTCCGAGGATCATCGCTCGGTCGACTTCCCCGCGCTGACCAAGCCGCTGTTCGAGGACACCAAGAAGGTGTTCGGCTCGACCGAGGGCACGATCTTCCTGTTCCCGGCCTCCGGCACCGGCATCTGGGAATCGGCGCTGACCAACACGCTCGCCCGCGGCGACAAGGTGCTGACCTCGCGCTACGGCCAGTTCAGCCACCTCTGGATCGACATGGCCCAGCGCCTCGGCCTCGACGTGATCGTCCAGGAGGAGGAGTGGGGCACCGGCGCCAAGCCCGAGAAGATCGAGGAGGCCCTGCGCGCCGACAAAAACCATGAGATCAAGGCGGTCATGGTGGTCCACAACGAGACCGCGACCGGCGTGACCTCGAATATCGGTGCCGTGCGCAAGGCGATCGACGCCGCCGGCCACCCGGCCATGCTGTTCGTCGACGGCGTGTCCTCGATCGGCTCGCTGCCGTTCTACGCCGACGAGTGGAAGGTCGACTGCGCCATCGCCGGTTCCCAGAAGGGCCTGATGCTGCCCGCCGGCCTCGGCGTGATCTGCGTCAGCCAGAAGGCGCTCAAGGCCGCCGAGGGCTCGTCCGGCCGCAACGACCGGCTCGCCCGCGTCTACTTCGATTGGGAAGACCACAAGAAGCAGAACCCGGCCGGCTACTTCCCCTACACCCCGCCGCTGCCGCTGCTCTACGGCCTGCGCGAGGCGCTCGCCTGCCTGTTCGAGGAAGGCCTGGAGAACGTCTATCACCGCCACGCCGTGCTCGGCGAGGCGACCCGCCAGGCCGTCGCGGCCTGGGGCTTGAAGACCTGCGCCAAGTCGCCGGAGTGGAACTCCGACACCGTCACCGCCATCCTGGCGCCCGAGGGTGTGGACGCGGCCAAGATCATCAAGCACGCCTATGTGCGCTACAACCTCGCGCTCGGCGCCGGCCTGTCTCAGGTCGCGGGCAAGGTGTTCCGCATCGGCCATGTCGGTGACCTGAACGAGCTGTCCCTGCTCGGCGCCATCGCCGGTGCCGAGATGTCGCTCCTCGACAACGGCGTAAAGGTGACTCCGGGCTCGGGCGTGGCCGCGGCCTCCAGCTACCTGCGTGAGAACCCCCTCTCGAAGTCCTGATTTTGGTGAGCGGCGCCGGTTCCAACGGCGCCGCTTCCGCTCAATATAAGAACGGCGCCCCCTGCCACGGCCGGCTGGCCGTGGCAGGGGAAACGCGTCGAAGCAGGTGAGGAAACGGGGCCGGCGTTACGCCCGCCGGTCGATCCGGAAGGGGTCCAGAATGACAAAGAAAGTCGTCTTCCTCGATCGCGAGTCGCTCGACGCGACGGTGCGCGAATTCAACTTCCCGCACGAGTACAAGGAATACGAGTCGACCTGGACGCCGGAAGAGATCGTGGAGCGCCTTCAGGGCGCCGAGATCGCGATCATCAACAAGGTGCCGATGCGCGCCGACACGCTGAAGCAGCTTCCCGACCTGAAGCTGATCGCGGTGGCCGCCACGGGCACGGACGTCGTCGACAAGGCCGCGGCCAAGACCCAGGGCATCACGACCGTCAACATCCGCAACTACGCCTTCAACACCGTGCCCGAGCACGTGGTCGGCCTGATGTTCGCCCTGCGCCGGGCGATCGTGCCCTACGCCAACTCGGTGCGCCGGGGCGATTGGAACAAGTCGAAGCAGTTCTGCTACTTCGACTATCCGATCTACGACATCGCCGGCTCGACGCTCGGCATCATCGGCTACGGCGCGCTCGGCAAGTCGATCGCCAAGCGGGCCGAGGCGCTGGGCATGAAGGTGCTGGCCTACGACGTGTTCCCGCAGGACGGCCTCGTCGATCTCGAGACGATCCTGACCCAGTCCGACGTCATCACGCTGCACGTGCCGCTCACCCCCGACACCAAGAACATGATCGGGGCCGAGCAGCTCAAGAAGATGAAGAAGTCGGCGATCCTCATCAACACGGCCCGCGGCGGGCTCGTGGACGAGGCGGCCCTTCTCCAGGCGCTCAAGGACGGCACCATCGGCGGCGCCGGCTTCGACGTGGTGGCCCAGGAGCCCCCGAAGGACGGCAACATCCTGTGCGAGGCCGACCTGCCGAACCTGATCGTCACCCCCCACGTGGCCTGGGCGAGCAAGGAGGCGATGCAGATCCTCGCCGACCAGCTCGTGGACAACGTCGAGGCCTTCGTCGCGGGCAAGCCGCAGAACGTCGTCGAAGCGTAAGGCGCGCCGGCCTCGGAACGGGGCCGCGTCACGAAAAGAATCTAAGGGGCGAGGACGACCGGGGCTGCACGGCCCTGGGCTCATCCTCCATGCAGAGGCGCCGCGTGATCCGTCACCGCGGTCCATGACCAACCGGCCAGAGGAACCATGTCCAAGAAGCTGCTCTTCCAGTTCGACACCGATCCCACGCCGAGCGTGTTCGACGTCGTCGTCGGCTACGACGGCGGTGCCGACCACATCACCGGCTACGGCAACGTCACGCCCGAGAACGTCGGCGCCTATGTCGACGGCACGATCTACACCCGCGGCGGCAAGGAGAAGCAGTCGACGGCGATCTTCGTCGGCGGCGGCGACATGGCGGCCGGCGAGCGGGTGTTCGCGGCGGTGAAGAAGCGCTTCTTCGGCCCGTTCCGCGTCTCCTGCATGCTGGATTCGAACGGCTCCAACACCACCGCCGCGGCGGGCGTGGCACTCGTCGTCAAGGCGGCGGGCGGCTCGGTCAAGGGCAAGAAGGCCGTGGTGCTCGCGGGCACCGGCCCGGTCGGCATGCGCTCGGCGGCGCTGCTCGCCGGCGAGGGCGCCGAGGTCGTGCTGTGCGGGCGCAAGCTCGACAAGGCGCAGGCCGCGGCCGATTCCGTGAACAAGCGCTTCAAGGTGAACGTCACCGCCGCCGAGACCCCGGACGACGCCTCGCGCTCGGAGGTGATCAAGGGCGCCCACCTCATCTTCACCGCTGGCGCGATCGGCCTCGAACTGCTGCCGCAGGCGGCTTGGCAGAACGAGTCCTCGGTCGAGATCGTGGCCGATTACAACGCCCAGCCGCCGCTCGGCATCGGCGGGATCGATGCGACCGACAAGGGCAAGGAGTACGGCGGAAAGCGCGCCTTCGGTGCGCTCGGCATCGGCGGCCTGAAGCTCAAGCTGCACCGCGCCTGCATCGCCAAGCTGTTCGAGTCGAGCGAAGGCGTCTTCGACGCCGAGGAGATCTACAAGCTGGCCAAGGAAATGGCCTGACGGCTCACGGCCCTAAAGGGTCACAGCTCAAGGGGCGGCGCCGGCCTTCGGCGCCGCCTCGACGAACCAACAAGAATTGACAGGGGAGGGACCCATGGCCGCGAACGAGACGATCGAAACCTTCCTCGACGGCCTGGCGAGTTCGGCTCCGACCCCCGGCGGCGGCGGGGCGGCGGCGATCTCCGGCGCCATGGGCGCGGCGCTGGTCTCGATGGTCTGCAACCTCACCATCGGCAAGAAGAAGTACGTCGAGGTCGAGGCCGACCTGAAGCAGGTGCTGGAGAAGTCGGAAGGCCTGCGCCGGACGTTGACCGGCATGATCGCCGACGACGTCGAGGCGTTCGATGCGGTGATGGGCGCCTACGGGCTGCCGAAGAACACCGACGAGGAGAAGGCCGCCCGCGCCGCCAAGATCCAGGAGGCCCTGAAGACCGCGACCGACGTGCCGCTCGCCTGCTGCCGCGTCTGCCGCGAGGTGATCGATCTCGCCGAGATCGTCGCCGAGAAGGGCAATCTCAACGTGATTTCGGACGCCGGTGTCGCGGTGCTGTCGGCCTATGCCGGCCTGCGCTCGGCGGCGCTCAACGTCTACGTCAACGCCAAGGGCCTGGACGACCGCGCCTTCGCCGAGGAGCGGCTGAAGGAGCTGGAATCCCTGCTGGCCGAGGCCGGCGCGATCAACGAGCGCGTCTACGCGGTCGTGAAGGCCAAGGTGAACTGAGACCTACGCATCCGCCCGCCGTCATCGCGGGCGGATGCGAAGCCATTCCCGAGTGTAACGGTTCCGGCCGGGGCGAGTCCTGTGGCTGCGCCTCGCAAGGACTGAGAGCGGACGGCCGCCGTCCAACCCTGCCCCTCGTCCTGAGGTGCCGCGAAGCGGCCTCCGAGGACCTTCCGTGACCCGCGCGATTTCTGGACGATCCTTCGAGGTCCGCTCACGCGGGCACCTCAGGATGAGGGCGAGGGCAGGACGAGCGTTGCTACACCCAGTGTCCGCGCCGCCCGATCCTCAATTTAGAAGCCCGCTAAGTCTCTGACGGGCAAGCAAACTAAAGTACCAAAAAAGAAAAAATTGAGAGCCGACCCGCTTCCCGAAAAGTAATTTTTCCGCGAAGGTTGGCCCAACAAAAACGACGGAAACGCGAAGGAGGTCTCGATGGACGTTCACGAGTACCAAGCCAAGGAGCTGCTCGCGAGCTTCGGGGTCGCCGTCCCGAAGGGCGCCGTGGCCTTCAGCCCGGATCAGGCGGTCTACGCGGCGACCGAGCTCGGCGGCTCGTTCTGGGCGGTGAAGGCTCAGATCCATGCCGGCGCCCGCGGGAAGGCCGGCGGGATCAAGCTCTGCCGCACCTACAACGAGGTGCGCGACGCCGCCCGCGACCTGCTGGGGAAACGCCTCGTCACCCTTCAGACCGGACCTGAGGGCAAGCCAGTCCAGCGCGTCTATGTCGAGACCGCCGACCCGTTCGAGCGCGAACTCTATCTCGGCTACGTTCTCGATCGGAAGGCCGAGCGCGTCCGCGTCATCGCCTCCCAGCGCGGCGGCATGGATATCGAAGAGATCGCCGCCAAGGAGCCCGAGGCGCTGATCCAGGTCGTGGTCGAGCCGGCGGTCGGCCTGCAGCAGTTCCAGGCCCGCGAGATCGCGTTCCAGCTCGGGCTCAACATCAAGCAGGTTTCGGCCGCGGTGAAGACCATCATGAACGCCTACCGGGCGTTCCGCGACTGCGACGGCACCATGCTGGAGATCAACCCGCTCGTCGTCACCAAGGACGACCGGGTGCTGGCGCTCGACGCCAAGATGTCCTTCGACGACAACGCCCTGTTCCGCCGCCGCAACATCGCGGACATGCACGACCCATCCCAGGGCGATCCCCGCGAGGCCCAGGCCGCCGAGCACAATCTCAGCTATATCGGCCTCGACGGCGAGATCGGCTGCATCGTCAACGGAGCGGGTCTGGCCATGGCGACCATGGACATGATCAAGCACGCGGGCGGCGAGCCGGCGAATTTTTTGGATGTGGGTGGTGGTGCCAGCCCAGACCGGGTTGCGACGGCCTTCCGTCTCGTCCTGTCCGACCGCAACGTGAAGGCGATCCTCGTCAACATTTTCGCCGGCATCAACCGCTGCGACTGGGTCGCCGAGGGCGTGGTGAAGGCCGCGCGCGAGGTGAAGATCGACGTGCCGCTCGTGGTGCGTCTGGCCGGCACGAATGTCGAGGAGGGCCAGAAAATCCTCGCCGAGAGCGGGCTCGACCTCATCACCGCCGACACCCTCACGGAAGCCGCGCGCAAGGCCGTCGAAGCCTGCCACGGCGCCAAGCACTGACGAACGGGGGAGGAATCACGCCATGAGCATTCTCATCGACGAGAAGACCCCGATCCTCGTCCAGGGCATCACGGGCGATAAGGGCACCTTCCACGCCAAGGAAATGATCGCCTACGGCTCCAACGTCGTCGGCGGCGTCACCCCGGGCAAGGGCGGCAAGACCCATTGCGGCGTGCCGGTGTTCAACACCGTCAAGGAGGCGGTGGAGGCGACCGGCGCCACCACCTCGATCACCTTCGTGGCGCCTCCCTTCGCGGCGGACGCGATCATGGAGGCGGCCGATGCGGGTCTGAGGCTCGTCTGCTCGATCACCGACGGCATTCCGGCCCAGGACATGATGCGGGTGAAGCGCTACCTGCGGCGCTATCCGAAGGAGAAGCGCACGATGGTGGTCGGCCCGAACTGCGCCGGCATCATCTCGCCGGGCAAGTCGATGCTCGGCATCATGCCCGGCCACATCTACCTGCCGGGCAAGGTCGGCGTAATCTCCCGCTCCGGCACGCTCGGCTACGAGGCTGCCGCGCAGATGAAGGAGCTCGGCATCGGCATCTCGACCTCCGTCGGCATCGGCGGCGATCCGATCAACGGCTCCTCCTTCCTCGACCATCTCGCCCTGTTCGAGCAGGACCCGGAGACCGAGGCCGTGCTGATGATCGGCGAGATCGGCGGCCCGCAGGAGGCCGAGGCCTCGGCCTGGATCAAGGAGAACTTTTCGAAGCCCGTGATCGGGTTCGTGGCCGGACTGACTGCGCCGAAGGGCCGCCGCATGGGGCATGCCGGCGCGATCATCTCGGCGACCGGCGACAGCGCCGCCGAGAAGGCCGAGATCATGAAGTCCTACGGCCTGACCGTCGCGCCCGATCCGGGCTCCTTCGGCCGGACCGTGGCCGACGTGCTCGCCCGCGCGGCGTAATCGCGCTGTCCCCTCTTCCGAGCGGGGAGGGGGCTTCGGGGTGGTGCGAGCGGCACCGCCTCACCTGACTTGAACGACCTGCCCCTCCTCGCTTCGGCCTCGCGTTTGGGAGGAGGGGGCTTTGTGGATCGGAGTGATCCACCGTCCCGCAGGCCTGCCCACGGGAGTCCGAAAAGAGAACCTCGCCAGGGGGGATCCCATGACCAAGACGCTGCACGCCCGGCCGTCAGCCGCGACCGACTCGACCTTCGCGCCGCCGGTCATCACCGGCACGGCGACCGAGGACGCCCTCGAGATCCTGTTCCACGCCCTGCTCGACGTGGCGCGCCGCCACGATCCCGAGCTGGAGGACGTGCTGCACGGGCGCGCCGACATCTCCTCCTTCACGCCGGAAATGCTGGCCCGCGCGCTGCAGGTGCAGGGCATCTGGTTCCAGCTCGTCTCGATCGCGGAGCAGAACGCGGCCATGCGCCGCCGCCGCCATGTCGAGCGCGACCAGGGCCGCGAGGCGCTGAACGGATCCTTCGCCAAGGTTCTGGCGGAAGCCTCCGCCCGGGGCATCGGCCCGCAGCAGATCCACACCCTGCTGAAGGATCTGCGCATCCGCCCGACGATCACCGCCCACCCCACCGAGGGCAAGCGGGTGACGGTGCTGGAGAAGCTGCGCCGGATCTACCTCGTGCTGCGCGAGCTGGAGTTGCCGCGCTGGACCGAGCGCGAGCGCAACGGCCTGATGAACGAGCTGCGCGACCAGATCGAGCTGATCTGGATGACCGGCGAGCTGCATCTGGAGAAGGCCACCGTCGAGCGCGAGGTCGCCTGGGGCCTGCACTTCTTCGACGAGACCCTGTTCGAGATGCTGCCCGAGGTGATGGTCTCCCTTGAGGAGAGCCTCGCCCAATACTATCCCGACGAGACCTTCGAGGTGCCGCCCTTCTTCCAGTTCGGAAGCTGGATCGGCGGCGACCGGGACGGCAATCCCTACGTCACCGCCAGCGTCACCCGCGAGACGTTGCAGCGCAATGCGCTGGCGAGCCTGCGGCGCTACCGCGACGGCATCACCCATCTCGGCCGGGTGCTCTCGATCACCGAGCGCTCGCTGCCGGTGCCGGAGGCGTTCCGCCAGGAACTCGCCCACATGCTCGCCGAGTCCGGCGACGGGCGCGCCATCGCCAACCGCAACCCGGGCGAGGCCTACCGCCAGTTCCTCTCCTGTGTGCTGCGCAAGCTCGAAGCCACCATCGCCCGCAACAAGGGCGCCCGCTCGGTCGGCCCCGATTATCCGAGCGCGGACGGGCTCATCAACGATCTGCGCACCCTCGAGAAGGGGCTCGCCGACGCCAAGTGCGGGGCGCTCGCCACCGACATCGTGCGGCCGGTGCGGCGGATGGTGGAGATCTTCCGCTTCTCGACCGTGCGGCTGGATCTCCGCGAGAATTCGACCCGCACCACCAAGACGCTGCACGCCCTGTGGAAGCTGCGCAACGGCGACCGCGAGCCGCCGGCGCTCGATGCGCCCGCCTGGAAGGAGTGGCTGCTCACCGAACTCGCCCGGCCGCGGACGCCGGAGACCTCGTTCGAGGATTTCGCCGACCGGCTGCCCGACGACGCCCGCGAGACGCTCGCCACCTTCGCCCTGGTCGGCGAAATGCGCGACACCCTCGACCGCGAGGCGTTCGGCGCCTTCATCCTGTCGATGACGCGCTCGACCGTGGACGTGCTCGGCGCCTACCTGCTGGCCAAGGAGGCCGGCATCTTCCTCGACGCCACCGGCACCGAGATTTGCCCGCTGCCGATCGTGCCGCTGTTCGAGACCATCGACGACCTGCGCGCCGCGCCGACCATCATGAAGGAGCTGCTCGGCATCCCCGTGGTGCGCCGCTCCACCCGCTGGCAGGGCGGGGTGCAGGAAGTGATGATCGGCTATTCCGATTCCAACAAGGACGGCGGCTTCATCGCCTCGAACTGGGAGCTGTACAAGGCGCAGGTGCGGCTGACGACGCTCGGCAACCATCTCGGCGTGCCGATCGCCTTCTTCCATGGCCGCGGCGGCTCGGTGAGCCGCGGCGGCGTGCCGACCCATCGCGGCATCGCGGCGCAGCCGCCGGGCTCGATCCAGGGCCGCTTCCGCATCACCGAGCAGGGCGAGGTCGTCTCGTTCAAATACGCCAACC
Source organism: Methylorubrum populi (assembly GCF_002355515.1). Taxonomy (NCBI): domain Bacteria; kingdom Pseudomonadati; phylum Pseudomonadota; class Alphaproteobacteria; order Hyphomicrobiales; family Methylobacteriaceae; genus Methylorubrum; species Methylorubrum populi. The sequence continues at coordinate 2,004,437 of NZ_AP014809.1, forward strand.
GCGGCACGGCGGCCTACCAGATGGAGCTGCTGGCGGCCTCGGTCTTCGAGCACGCCCTGCTCTCGGAAGGGAACGGCAACGGCTCGCGCGCCGAACTCGACGACGCGCTGGAGGCGCTCTCGGGCGCCTCGCGGGCGGCCTATGTCAACCTGCTCCAGGCGGACGGCCTCGTCGATTACTTCCAGGCGGCGAGCCCGCTCGACGAGATCGCCCTGCTCAATATCGGCTCGCGGCCCGCGCGCCGCTTCGGCGCCAAGTCGCTCTCGGATCTGCGGGCGATCCCCTGGGTGTTCGCGTGGTCGCAGAACCGCCACGTCATCACCGGCTGGTACGGCGTCGGGTCGGGGCTGAAGAGCTTCATCGACGTGCGCGGGCAACAGGGCGAAGCCCTGCTCAAGCGCATGTTCCGGGATTGCCGGGTGTTCCGCCTCGTCCTCGACGAGGTCGAGAAGACGCTGATGATGGTCGATCTGGAGATCGCCCGCGACTATGCCGGCCTCGTCGAGGACGAGGGCATCCGCGCGCGCATCTTCGGCATGATCGAGCAGGAATACGCGCTGACCCGCGAGATGGTGCTGCGGGTCTCCGGCGACGGCGAACTCGCCCAGCGCTTCCCGCAATTCAGCGAGCGCCTGCGCGGCCGGCTGCCGACCATCAACCAGGTCAGCCGCGAGCAGGTCGAGCTGCTGCGCCGCTACCGCAGCGAAACCGACGAGGACAAGCGCGAGGCGGTGAAGTCCGCCCTGCTGCTCTCGATCAACTGCATCGCCGTCGGCTTCGGCGCGACTGGATAATGCATACAATCTCGACGACGTGTCTCGGACCCGGCTGGACGGCCGGGCCGGGCGCGCGAGATAGAAGCGCGGCACGCAATCTGTGAAAGTGACCGCGCGCAGGACAAGACGGTCTCAAAGAACGGAGGACTCCCGATGAGCTTCACCCTGATCCAGCAGGCCACGCCCCGCCTGCACCGCTCGGAACTCGCGGTTCCCGGCTCCAACCCGACCTTCATGGAGAAGTCCGCCGCCTCGAAGGCCGACGTGATCTTCCTCGACCTCGAGGACGCGGTCGCGCCCGACGACAAGGAGCAGGCCCGCAAGAACATCATCCAGGCGCTCAACGACCTGGATTGGGGCAACAAGACCATGATGATCCGCATCAACGGTCTCGACACCCACTACATGTACCGCGACGTCGTCGACATCGTGGAGGCCTGCCCGCGCCTCGACATGATCCTGATCCCGAAGGTCGGCGTGCCGGCCGACGTCTACGCCATCGACGTGCTGGTGACGCAGATCGAGCAGGCCAAGAAGCGCGAGAAGAAGATCGGCTTCGAGGTGCTGATCGAGACCGCGCTCGGCATGGCCAATGTCGAGGCGATCGCGACCTCCTCCAAGCGCTTGGAGGCGATGTCCTTCGGTGTGGCCGACTACGCCGCCTCCACCCGCGCCCGCTCCACCGTGATCGGCGGCGTGAACCCCGATTACTCGGTGCTCACCGACAAGGACGAGGCCGGCAACCGCCAGACCCACTGGCAGGATCCGTGGCTGTTCGCCCAGAACCGGATGCTGGTGGCCTGCCGCGCCTACGGCCTGCGCCCGATCGACGGCCCGTTCGGCGACTTCTCCGATCCGGACGGCTACAAGTCCGCCGCCCGCCGCTGCGCCGCGCTCGGCTTCGAGGGCAAGTGGGCGATCCACCCCTCGCAGATCGATCTCGCCAACGAGGTCTTCACCCCCTCCGAGGCCGAGGTCACCAAGGCCCGCCGCATCCTCGAAGCCATGGAGGAGGCTGCCAAGGCCGGCCGCGGCGCCGTCTCGCTCGACGGCCGCCTCATCGACATCGCCTCGATCCGCATGGCCGAGGCGCTGATCCAGAAGGCCGACGCGATGGGCGGGAAGTGATCTCTTTCCACCGGTAGAACGGAGGATGGCCGGGCTCATGCCCGGCCATTTTCTTTTGGGGCGGCCGGCGCGTCAGGCGCGGCCGTTCCGCTCGATCGCGTCGAGGACGGCGTCGGGCGCCACATCCCGGCTGAGTTCGCCGACTTCCGGATCGGCCCCTGTCTCGATACCCATCCGCTCCGTGATCGCCGACACCATCGCGACAAGTTTCGTCACCTCGTGCTCGGCCAGAAGGCTGATGTGGAGGTCGAGATCGGCCCGCTTGTCGGCCGCCGCGGCCATGCGGTTCTGGCTGATCAGCACGAAGGTCGAGAGAAAGATCGCTTCCACCGATGCCGAGGTCCCGAGGATCACGAAGGACGCATCCCATTTCGGCAGGATCGGCAGCAGCCCCGTATTCACCAGGGTCCAGAAGCCGAACAGCACGACGTGCAGGGCGACGAACGCCATGCTGCCCGTGAACCGCGTGATCGTCTCGGCGATGCGATCCTGCAGGGAGGCGTCCCGGTCCGCGGCGCTTCGGCGCTCCTGCAGCGTCCGGATGTTGCGAAGGAGCGCGGGCGCCAAGCCTTCCGGCTGAGGCGGCGGATAGGTCGTCCGTGCGGCGGGGCTGTCCATTCGTCTTGCCTTGGCGTCATGACGGGTCTCAGGAGGACGGTGGCGGAGCAACCGGCCTGAGCCGCGGGCTGATCCCAAGGGAGCGAGCGAAACCGCTGGAAGCCTCGTCCGGGACCGTGGTCGGCTCTTTCGGGCGGCCGCGGCGGCGGCGGTGCGTGGCCGCGAGCCCGCCTATCGCCGTTCGCCGACGGGGCCGGGCTTCGGGCGACGCATTCGCCTTTTCCGGAGAGCCGGCATCCCCCTTTCCAGGCGACGCCCTAACTCTGCCGTCGGGCGATCGCCCGCTCGACGGATCCATAGCCTGAGAGGCGCGCATGACCGCGTTCGACGCCGACCTTCGCAGCCTCGCGGCTCAGACCACCCTGTCGCGCCGCACCGTGATCGCCACGAGCCTCGCCAGCGGCTTCGCGCTCGCGGTGCAGCCCGTGGCGGCCCAGACCACCATCACCACGGACACCAATGGGCTGACGGCCGGCGAGGTGAGGATCCCGACGCCGAACGGCGAGATCCCCGCCTACCGGGCGATGCCGGCGGAGGGCGGGCCCTTCCCGACGGTGCTGGTCATCCAGGAGATCTTCGGCGTGCACGAGCACATCAAGGATGTGTGCCGCCGCCTGGCCAAGCTCGGCACCTTCGCCCTGGCGCCCGAACTCTACGCCCGGCAGGGCGATGTTTCGAAGTTGGCGAACATCCAGCAGATCGTCGGCGAGGTCGTCTCCAAGGTGCCCGACGCTCAGGTGATGAGCGACCTCGACGCGGCCGTCGCCTTCGCCAAGGCGAGCGGCAAGGCCGACACGGCCCGCCTCGGCATCACCGGCTTCTGCTGGGGCGGGCGCATCACCTGGCTCTACGCCGCGCACAATCCGGCGGTGAAGGCGGGCGTTGCCTGGTACGGGCGGCTCGTGGGCGACAGCTCGGACCTGATGCCGAAGAACCCCGTCGATGTCGCCGCCGACCTCAAGGCGCCGGTGCTCGGCCTCTACGGCGGGGCGGACCAAGGGATCCCGGTCGCGACGATCGACCGGATGAAGGAGGCCTGCCGGGCCGCCGGCAAGACCTGCGACTTCGTCGTCTATCCGGACGCGCCGCACGCCTTCCACGCCGATTACCGCCCGAGCTACCGGGCCGAGCCGGCGCAGGACGGTTGGCGGCGGATGCAGGACTGGTTCCGGCAGCACGGCGTGGCGTAAGGCCAGCGTCCGGCCGTTCGTCTCGTCGGCCTCACATCGTCGTCGCAAGCGCTAGCGAAGCAAACCGGAACACGGCATCTCCGAAGAGGTCGCGCCCTGGTTCGCCACGGCTTCGCCTCGCGATGACGGGAGCGAACGACAAGATCAGGCGGAGGTCGCCCAGCTTCGCTTCACTTGTCGTACTTGATGTAGGCGAAACGCGGATCGGTTGGCGTCCCTTCGAGGGCGCCGCCCTCGGCGCCCGGCTGCCAGCTCACTACCTCCTCGATCTTCTTGGCCAGCGCAAAATCCTTCTCGGTGATGCCCTTGGCGGCGTGGTTCATCAGTCGGACCTCGACCCAGGCATAGGACGCGGTGAGGTCGGGATGGTGCCACGCGGCCTCGGCCAGATGGCCCACGGTGTTGATCACCATCAGCGTGCTCTTCCACGAGGCGGTCTTGTAGGTCCGGCGAATCCAACCGTCCTCCAGCCGCCACTCCGGAAGCTCCTCCTTGAGCCGCCGCTCCACCGTCGCGTCGTCGAGGACGCCCTCGCGTGCCTGTGCCATCGTCACCTCCCTTGGAACCGGCGAACCTTGGAACCGGCGAAAACCTGCGTCCGGACGGGCGGCGGCGCAAGCCGGATCGAAGCGCGCGGGCCCGCATGTCGCAGAGGAAACGCCGGGGCCGGCTGTGGACGGGGCGGAGCCGAGTCCCTATTAAAAAATTCAACAGAAAACGTCCGCTTCCCGAGAGGCGGGACGGCCTGATCGAGAATTCATGAGGACGCCCATGCTGTCACGGCGCGGAATGCTCGCGACGGCGGCCCTGTCGCTCGCGGCGGCGCTGCCGACGGTTCGCCCCGCGCGGGCGGCGGGCGAGACATTCCGGCTCGGCGTGCTGCCCTTCGGCACCGCCTCCTGGGAGGCCGCGGTGATCAAGGCGCGCGGCTTCGATACGGCCAACGGCTTCACCCTCGACATCGTCAAGCTCGCCGGCAACGATGCCGCCCGCATCGCCTTCCTCGGCGGTCAGGTGGACGCGATCGTCGGCGACCTGATCTTCGCCGCCCGGCTCGGCAACGAGGGACGCGGCGTGCGCTTCTCGCCCTACTCGACCACCGAGGGCGCGCTGATGGTGCCGGCCGGAAGTCCGATCACCGACCTGAAGGCGCTCTCGGGCAAGCGGCTCGGGGTGGCCGGCGGGGCGCTCGACAAGAACTGGATCCTGCTGAAGGCGCAGGCGCGCGAGACGGCGGGGCTCGAACTCGACACCGCCGCGCAGATCGCCTACGGCGCGCCGCCGCTGCTGGCGCAGAAGCTGGAGAGCGGCGAGCTCGATGCGGCCCTGCTCTACTGGCAGTTCTGCGCGCGTCTCGAGGCCAAGGGCTTCAGGCGGCTGATCTCGGCCGACGACGTGATGCGGGCCTTCGGCGCCAAGGGCGCGGTCTCGCTGATCGGTTATCTCTACGAGGGTCACACCGTGGCCGACCGGGGCGAGGTGGTGCGCGGGTTCGCCCGGGCCTCGGCCGCTGCCAAGGATGCGCTGGCGAACGAGCCGGCCCTGTGGGAGACGGTCCGACCGCTCATGGCGGCGGAGGACGATGCCACCTTCGCCACCCTCAAGCGCGACTTCCTCGCCGGCATCCCGCGCCGGCCGATCGCCGCCGAGCGCGCGGACGGCGAGCGCATCTACGCCGCCCTGGACCGGTTCGCGGGGGCGCAGCTCCTCGGCGCCGGCAAGACGCTGCCGCCGGATCTCTATCTCGACGCCGCGGGCAATGGCTGACGACGCCGCGATGACGGCCTCGGTCCGCTGACGCTTCGCATGGCCCTGCTCGCGCGCCTCCTCTCCCTCGCCGTCCTGCTCGCCCTCTGGCAGGGCGTCTCGGTCTACGCCGACATACGGACCCTGCCGGCACCGAGTGCGGTGCTCGCCTTCGTCCTGCGCGAGGCGGAAACGGGCGACCTCCTCTTCAATGTCGGCGTCACGCTCGCCCGCGTCGCGGTCTCCTTCGTGATCGCCATGAGCCTCGGCGTGCTGCTCGGCATCGCCCTGGGACGCTCGCGCTTCGCCGACCGGCTGCTCGACACGCCGCTTCTCGTGATCCTCAACACGCCGGCCCTCGTCATCACGGTGCTGGCCTATGTCTGGCTCGGGCTGACAGAGACCGCCGCCATCGTCGCGGTGGCACTCAACAAGTTGCCCAATGTCGCGGTCATCATGCGCGAGGGCGCCCGCGGCCTCGATCCCGGCCTGGAGGAGATGGCGACGACCTACCGCTTCGACCGGCGCACCTGGATCGCCCACGTGCTGCTGCCGCAGCTCCAGCCCTTCATGGTGGCGGCGGCGCGCTCCGGCATCTCGCTCGCCTGGAAGATCGTGCTGGTGGTCGAGCTGCTCGGGCGCCCGAATGGGGTCGGCTTTGCCATCAACTACTACTTCACCCTCTTCGACGTCACCGCGGTGATCGGCTACAGCCTCGTCTTCATGAGCGTGATGCTCGCCATCGACGCCCTCCTGCTCCAGCCCCTCGACGCCCATGTCCGCCGCTGGCGCTGAGACGGGCCCCGAGGTGGCCGGCGCCGGGGCCGCGCCGCTCCTGCCCGCGCCCCTTCTGACGGTGCGTGTGGACCGCAAGGTCTATCGCAAGGCCGGCCGCAAGGCGCGCACCGAAGCCGTGGAGGCGGTGCGCGGCCTCGCCTTCGACCTGTATGCCGGCGAGATCACCTGCCTGATCGGGCCTTCGGGGGCGGGCAAGACCACGACCCTGCGCATCCTGCTCGGCCTCGATCGCGACTTCGAGGGCGCTGTCATTCCCGAACCGTCCCGGGCCGGAATCGCGATGGTGTTCCAGGATCCGCGCCTGCTGCCCTGGCGCACGGTCGAGCAGAATGTCCGGCTCGGCCTGCCCCGTGAGCAGCGGGCGCGCGACCTCGACGCTCTGTTCGAATCGCTCGGGCTCACGCCCTGGCGCGCCCACTATCCCGGGGCGCTGTCCCTCGGGATGCAGCGCCGTGTGGCCCTCGCGCGGGCGCTGGCGCTGGAGCCGCGGATCCTCGTTCTCGACGAGCCCTTCGTCTCCCTCGACGACGCCGCCGCCGCCTCCCTGCGCGCGCTGGTGGTCGAGGCGGTGGGCCGTTCCGGCACGAGCGTCCTGATGGTCACGCACAACGTTGCCGAAGCCATCGAGATCGCCGACCGGCTCCTGCTGGTCTCGCCCCGGCCCGCCCATCTCCTGGCAAGCATTCCCCTCGAACGGCCGCGCACGGGGCGCGACCGGGCCTGGGCCGACGCGACCCGCGCAAGCATGGCCGCCCGTTTCCCCGGTATCGTTGCCGTGTGAGGCGGGATCCGGGGCGGCCGTCGGGGGAGGATCCGAGTCGCGACGACGGCCGTCGAGCGAAGCCGAGGGGGCTGCAGCCGTCCGATTGCCGATTCGTCCCGGGTATCACCGCTGTCCCTTAAGGATAAGCGGAACGGTTCGGTGCAAAATTTTCCCGCTCGCAATTGGGCGATCCGGTCCCTCCGAGCCAGTCCGCCCCGCCATTCCCAGCCGCCTCATGTTTTGCGCTGCGATACCGAACACCCGTCTGAGGAGGGCAAATCTCAGGAATTAAAGTGCCGTTTCTGCATGCGGGTTGGGAAAATTTGGCCCGCCCATGCAGCGGACGCATTTCATGGCACGATCTCGATCTTCGTTACGTCAAAGCAAAAGTGAGATGTGTGCGCCGCATATTAAATTGTGCAGCGCAAAAACTGCGTTTTATCAGAAAAATTCCATGATAAGGGTTGTGTCGGCTGCGACATTCGACGCGCGAAATCGAGTTGACGGCGGCGGAAATTTTCTTAGAGTTCGTTCAAGCTTCGGTTTGAGGGGGCCGCTAGGGGATGCGGAACCAGCCGCTTAAGCTGCCGGGAATGCAGGATTATCCTGATTCCGGAGCAGCTGTCGCGAGCTGCCGGAGCGAATACCATCCCTGTCGCAAACAGCAGGTCAATCCAAGGCGGGCAGCGGGCTGCCGTCCGTCCGACGATAAGACCTGTCGGAGGAATCCATGAGAGCGGTACATCTTCTCGCCCTCGGTGCGGGTCTCGCTGCTGCGAGCCCGGCCCTGGCCAACGAAAGCGTCATGAAGGGCATCGCCAACCCGGCGGAGCAGGTTCTTCAGACCGTCGACTACGCCAACACCCGCTATTCCAAGCTCGACCAGATCAACGCCAACAACGTCAAGAACCTCCAGGTTGCCTGGACCTTCTCGACCGGCGTTCTGCGCGGCCACGAGGGCTCCCCGCTCGTCGTCGGCAACATCATGTACGTCCACACGCCCTTCCCGAACATCGTCTACGCGCTGGATCTCGACCAGGGCGCCAAGATCGTGTGGAAGTACGAGCCCAAGCAGGATCCGTCCGTGATCCCGGTGATGTGCTGTGACACGGTCAACCGTGGTCTGGCCTACGCCGACGGCGCCATCCTCCTGCACCAGGCCGACACCACGCTCGTGTCGCTCGACGCCAAGACCGGCAAGGTCAACTGGTCGGTCAAGAACGGCGACCCGTCCAAGGGTGAGACCAACACCGCCACCGTTCTCCCGGTGAAGGACAAGGTCATCGTCGGCATCTCCGGCGGCGAGTTCGGCGTGAACTGCCACGTCACGGCTTACGACCTGAAGTCGGGCAAGAAGGTGTGGCGCGGCCACTCCCAGGGCCCCGACGCCGACATGATCATGGACCCCGAGAAGACCACCTCGCTCGGCAAGCCGGTCGGCAAGGACTCCTCGCTGAAGACCTGGGAAGGCGATCAGTGGAAGACCGGCGGCGGCTGCACCTGGGGCTGGTTCTCCTACGATCCCAAGCTCGACCTCTTCTACTACGGCTCGGGCAACCCCTCGACCTGGAACCCGAAGCAGCGTCCGGGCGACAACAAGTGGTCCATGACGATCTGGGCGCGTAACCCGGATACCGGCATGGCCAAGTGGGTCTACCAGATGACCCCGCACGACGAGTGGGACTACGACGGCATCAACGAGATGATCCTCACGGATCAGAAGATCGACGGCAAGGAGCGCCCGCTCCTGACGCACTTCGACCGTAACGGCTTCGGCTACACGCTCGATCGCGCCACCGGCGAACTGCTCGTCGCCGAGAAGTACGATCCGGTCGTGAACTGGGCCACCAAGGTCGACATGGACAAGGGTTCCAAGACCTACGGCCGTCCGCTGGTCGTGTCGAAGTACTCGACCGAGCAGAACGGCGAGGACGTGAACTCGAAGGGCATCTGCCCGGCGGCGCTCGGCTCCAAGGACCAGCAGCCGGCGGCCTTCTCGCCCAAGACCAACCTGTTCTACGTGCCGACCAACCACGTCTGCATGGACTACGAGCCGTTCCGGGTGACCTACACCCCGGGCCAGCCCTATGTCGGTGCGACCCTCTCGATGTACCCGGCCCCCGGCTCGCACGGCGGCATGGGTAACTTCATCGCCTGGGACGGCGTGAACGGTAAGATCAAGTGGTCGAACCCCGAGCAGTTCTCGGCCTGGGGCGGCGCGCTGGCCACCGCCGGTGACGTGGTCTTCTACGGCACGCTGGAAGGCTACCTGAAGGCGGTCGACTCGAAGTCGGGTAAGGAACTCTACAAGTTCAAGACCCCGTCGGGCATCATCGGCAACGTGATGACCTACGAGCACAAGGGCAAGCAGTACGTGGGCGTCCTGTCGGGCGTCGGCGGCTGGGCTGGCATCGGCCTCGCGGCCGGCCTGACCGACCCGAACGCCGGCCTCGGCGCGGTGGGCGGCTACGCGGCCCTGTCGAGCTACACCAACCTCGGTGGCCAGCTGACGGTCTTCGCTCTGCCGAACAACTAAGTCGTCGCTTGCGACACTGAGCCTAAGGATGCCGGCGCGGGAAATCGCGCCGGCATCTTTATGATTTTATGATTATGCTGTAGGGCCTGCTAGTAGCCGCACGATCTACGTTGCGGTGCAACATGATGGTCTCGGGAGAAACGTCGTTGTCTTCGATAAAAAGAACCGCTGTTCTTGGTCTCGTCGGTGCGGCCCTGCTCGGAGCGGTTCCGACCGCGACCGCCGTCCTCGCGCAGGACGCCAAGCCGGAACTCGCCAACAAGCTCGATCCGAACGCCAAGGAGATTGACGAGCCGGTGCTCAAGGCCGCCACGGCGGTGAAGGAAGAAGATGGCAAGTACCTCGACAAGGATGGCCACCCGACCTTCCACATCACCAACGACGGCAAGAAGGTCGATTGGTACACCTATTCCGGGTACCGCCGGTATCACGCCGAGTGCCACGTCTGCCACGGTCCGGACGGCATGGGTTCGACCTACGCCCCCGTCCTGAAGGACTCGCTCAAGCGCCTCTCCTACGAAGAGTTCTACGGCATCCTCGCCGGTGGCCGTCAGAACCATACGGCGGGCAACGAGAGCGTCATGCCGGCCTTCGGCGATAACAAGAACGTCATGTGCTACGCCAACGACCTCTACGTGTACCTGCGCGCCCGCGCCGCCGGTGCCTGGGGCCGTGCGCGTCCGGGCGAGAAGGAAGAGAAGCCCGAGAGCGCCAAGACGGCCGAGAAGGAGTGCCTCGGCGGCTGATGACCCGCTCGAGCCCTCTCGTTTCAATCGCGGCCGCCGCGCTCCTGCTCTCGGCAGGGGCGCGGCCCGTCCATGCGCAACATCTGCCGGATCTGGTCACGCAGGACGTCCTGCGCGTCTGCAGCGATCCCGGCAACATGCCGTTCTCCGCCCGCAAGGGCGACGGCTTCGAGAACAAGATCGCGCAGATCGTCGCCGACGAACTGAAGGTGAAGCTGCGCTACTATTGGCTCACCCAGGGGCCCGGCTTCGTCCGCAACACCCTCGGGACCGGCCTGTGCGACCTGATCATCGGCACGTCGGGCGGCGAGATCGTTCAGGCGACCAATCCCTATTACCGGTCGGCCTACGTCCTGGTGGCACGCAAGGGCGAGCTGCCGGACATCAAGGCTCTCGACGACCCGCGGCTGAAGGATCGGCAGATCGGCATCATCGCCGGCACCCCGCCCTCCAACCGTCTGAGCGAGCTGAAGCTCGTCGGCGAGCACATCCACGCCTACGCGCCCTACGCTTTCGGAGCCGAGCGCAAGCATCAGACCGTGGCGGCGGAAGTGATCGCCGATCTCGCCGAGAAGAAGATCGACGTGGCGATCCTCTGGGGTCCGGCCGCGGGCTGGCTGGCCAAGCAGAGCGGCGTTCCGATGGATGTGGTGCCGCTCCTCAACGAGTCGTCGCGCCCGCCCCTGACCTTTCGCGTCTCGATGGGCGTGCGCCAGAACGAGAACGACTGGAAGCGCAGCCTCAACACCGTCCTGCGCAAACGCAAGGCCGATATCGAGAAGGTCTTGAGGGAATACGACGTGCCGCTGCTCGCCGAGGAGGAGAACAAGCTTCTCGGTGCGGCGGAGGAGTGATCGCCCGCTTCGCGATCGAGGCTCAAACCCGCGGTTCGGGCCTTTTTCATTCGACCCGCTCGATCCCCGTCGCGTCGAGCTTGGCCAGGGCTTGCGCCACGGTCTCGCCGCCGATGACGAGATCGGGGGCGATCTCGGCCAGCGGCACCAGCACGAAGGCCCGCTCGCGCACGAAGCGATGCGGCAGCACGAGGCGCTCGTCGGACACTTGCGCCCCCTCGTAGGCCAGCACGTCGATGTCGATCACCCGCGGTCCCCAGCGGCGCTCGCGAACCCGTCCGAGCGCCGCCTCGATCGCCAGGCAGACTTCCAGCAGCCCGTGCGGCGTCAGATCGGTGTCGATCGCCACCGCCGCGTTCAGGAACCAGTCCTGGTCGGTGTCGCCCCAGGGCGGCGTGCGGTAATCGGCGGAGCGCGCCGCGACCCGGATGCCGGGCGTCGCCGCGAGGTGCTCGACGGCCTCGGCCAGCCTCGCGGACTTGTCGCCGATATTGCTGCCGAGGCCGAGATAGGCGCGCGTCATCTCTTCTCCGTCGGCGAGACGCGGTCCGCGCGGCCGCGCACGATCTCGATGGCCGCGTAGTCGAGCACGGCGGGGATCGGCGCGCTCGGCTTGTCGATCCGCACCGCAATCGTCTCGATGCGGGGGAAGCGCGCGAGGCAGGTCTCGGCGATCGCCTCGGCCAGCGCCTCGATCAGGGCGAAGCGCCGGTTGGTGGCGATGTCGAGGGCGATCTCGGCCAGATCCGCGTAGCTCACGGTGGCGGCGACGTCGTCGCTGCGCCCGGCCTGCGACAGGTCGAGGCGGCATTCGAGCGAGATGTAGAAGCGCTGGCCGAGCCGCTCCTCCTCCGGCAGCACGCCGTGACGGGCGAAGACCGCGAGGCGGTGGACGAGGATGCGGTCAGCCATGGAGCGACCCGGGGCGCATCACCGCGTCGAGCACCCGCAGGGCCTCGACATGCGGCGCCACATCGTGGACGCGCATGATGTCGGCTCCGAGCGAGCCGGCGAGCACGTGCGCGGCGAGCGACCCGACGAGGCGGTCGCGCGGCGCCGTCTCCCGGTCGTGCAGGCGCCCGAGCAGGCTCTTGCGCGAGACGCCGACGAGGAGGGGGAAGCCCAGCGCCCGGATCTCGGGAAGCCGGCGCAGGGCTTCGAGATGCTGCTCCCAGCTCTTGCCGAAACCGATGCCGGGATCGAGCACGATGTCGCCCTCCGCGATTCCGGCGCGGCGAGCGATGTCGAGCGAGCGCTCGAAGAAGCGCAACATGTCGGCGACGATGTCGATAGAGCCGTCGATCGTCTCGCGGTTGTGCATGACGATGACCGGCGCGCCGTGCTCGGCGGCGACCCGGGCGATGTCCGGCTCGCGCTGCAGACCCCAGACATCGTTGACCAGGGTGGCGCCGGCCTTCAGCGCGACGTCGGCCGTGGAGGCCTTATAGGTGTCGATCGAGATCGGGACGGACAGGCCGGGCGCCACGGCGCCGATCACCGGCAGGACGCGGGACTGCTCTTCGGCAGCCGGCACCGGCGTGTGGCCGGGCCGGGTCGACTCGCCGCCGATGTCGAGGATGTCGGCGCCGTCCTGCGTCAGCGCCGCCGCCTGTTCACGCGCCGCCTCGACGCCCTCGAAGCGACCGCCATCCGAGAACGAGTCCGGCGTGACGTTGAGGATGCCCATCACCAGCGTGCGCCGGCCGAGGTCGGGCAGCAGGGTTTGCAGGCGCGTCGGCGGGGAAGCGGAGGGCGGCATCGGGTGTCGTCGACTCGTCGGGGTCCGGCCTGCCGGCCTAGCCCCTCGCATCCCGTTTAGCCAGATCCCTCGTGCCCTTTCGCGGGGCTGCGGTCGCGCGCCGGCTCAGGAGGCGCCGCGATAGCAGCGGATCTCCGCCTCGGCCTGGGCACGGCGCAGGTCGGCCACCTTGTCGTCGAACATCTTGGTCGACTTGAACGCCGTGGTGCGCTGTCCGATGCCCTGGCGCATCGAGAGGATGGTGCTCGCCTGCACGTACTTGTCGTAGGGCAGGATCGAGGCGAGGGCGTCGAGGGAGCAGGAGCACTTCTCCAGCGCCTCGCGGGTCTGGCCGTTGGCGGCCATGCAGCCGAACACGTAATCGGCCCGGGCGTCGGTCGGATAATCGTTTTCCTCGGCGCGCGCCGGCGCGGCAAGGAGAGCCGCCGCCAGCGCCGCGGCGAGTGCGGCCTCAGGAATCCTTCTGGTCATAATCGAGCCTCTCTTCGAGGAGTTCGCCGCCATCGGCCTTCAGGGTCCGCGCCTCGAGCGAGACGATCTCGCCCGGAACCTCCGGCGCGACGACGAAGGTGTAGGTGGTGGTTTCGAAACCGCGCATCCGCTCGGTCAGCGGGTCGCCCTCGAAGGGCTTCATCTCGACGCGCCAGCCCTCGACCTTGCGGCCCTTGAAATCGATCTGGACCGGCGTGACCGTCGCCTTCTCGCGCAGGCCCTTGCGGATCGCGTTCTTGATGTAGCGCGGGTTGGCCTCGAGCAGGCCGGCGAGACCCTTCAGGTGGTTCTCCAGGAACAGGCTCAGCACGGGATTGCCGGCCATGTCCGTGAAGGGACCCGCCGGGACACGGTTGCCGCCGGAAAACATCTGCACCCGGATATCGCGGCTCTCGGCGCTCTTGCCGGGCTCGACCGTGAGCTTGATCGCGTCGTTGAGCGGCGGACCGTAGGGACCTTTCACGATCCCGCTGCGGCGCAGGTAGTCGTAGGTCAGCGTGCTGCCGGGCGTCGTGTTCTTCATCTGCGGCTGCTCGAAGAGCAGGTCGCCGGCATTCGGCGCCGCAGCCTTGGCTGTGTCCTTGGCCGCCGGTGCGGTGTCCGAGGCCGCCCAGGCGAAGGGCGTGGTCGCGAGAAGCGTCGTCGAGAGAGCCGCCGCGAGGGTGGCTGCCAGGATAGTCCGTCTCAAAGGGGTGCCTTTTCGCTCAGGGGGTTTTGCACATTCGTCCCGATGCTGCGGTATATATAATCGGGCGGGTTCTCGGCAGCCTCTTCCTTGGCAAGATCCCGCATTTTCGCGTGAAGCGGCGAGAGCGAGCAGGCCGGATCGGTGTTGGCGGCATCGCCGGTGAGCGCCAGCGCCTGGCAGCGGCAGCCGCCCCAATCCTTCTCGCGCCGGTCGCAGGAGCGGCAGGGCTCCTTCATCCAAGACGTGCCGCGATAGGCGGCGAAGGCGGGCGATTTCGTCCAGATGTCGCCGAGCGAGTGGTCGCCGACATACCAGAATTCGAGGCCGGGAATCGTCTCGGCGGCGTGGCAGGGCAGCACCTTGCCCTGCGGCGTCACGTTCATCAGTTTGCGGCCCCAGCCGCCGGCGCAGGCCTTCGGATACTTGGCGTAGTAGTCCGGCACCACGAGGTCGATGACGAGCTGGCCCTTGAGGCGCTCGCGGGCGGCCTCGACGATGCGGATCGACTCGTCGACCTGGCGCTTGTCGGGCATCAGGGCGGCGCGGTTGACGTAGGCCCAGCCGTAATACTGGGTGTGGGCCACTTCCAGCCGCTTGGCGCCGAGCTTGACCGCGAGATCGATGAAGCCCGGCACCTCGTGGATGTTGCCGCGGTGGATCACCGAATTCAGCGTCAGCGGTAGGCCGAGTTCGGTGACGCGGGCGGCGAACTGCATTTTCTGAGGTTGCGCGTTCTTGAGGCCGCCGATCTTCTCGGCGTTCTGCGCGTCGACGCCCTGCACCGAGAGCTGCACGTGGTCGAGGCCGGCATCGTAGAGCGCGTCGAGCTTGGCCAGCGCACCTCCGACGCCGGAGGTGATCAGGTTCGAGTAGAGGCCGAGTTCGGCGCATTTGGCCGTGATCTCGACGATGTCGTTGCGGGCGGTCGGCTCACCGCCCGAGAGATGGACGTGCAGCACGCCGAGCCCCGCCGCCTCCGTCAGCACCCGCAGCCAGGTCTGTGTGTCGAGCTCGGCCGAGCGCCGGTCGAGCTCCAGCGGATTCGAGCAGTAGGGACAGCGCAGCGGGCAGCGGTGGGTCAGCTCGGCGAGCAGACCCACGGGCGCCGGAATCACGTCCGCGGGAGAGGGGGCGGGGGTCGGTGCATTCATCGCTCCAGAACCCTTTTCTGTGCGAGACCGGCCAGCATCGGGAGGATGTCGGCCTCGATGACGGCCGGATCGGCATCGTAGGTCTGGCCCAGGGTGTGGGCGATCTGCGAGACCGTGTTCTGGCCGTCGACGAGCTTGAGGACCGCGACGGCGTTGTCGTCGAGATCGAAGGTGCGCTCGGGCGCGAGCAGCACATGCTTGTTGCGGACCTCGTCGAAGCGCAGGCGCACGCCGCGGGGCAGGCGCGGCACGTCGCTGCCCGAGAAGGCCGCGGGCTGGGCCGTCGGCGTCGCGGCGGGGCCGGGCTCGGCGGGGGCGTTCTCGGTGACGAGGCCCTCGCCCGGCTGCCACGCATCCGGCGGCACCATGCCGGGGGAGACGTAGGCGAAGTAGAGCGCATCGAGCTGCGTCCAGAGCACGTTGCACTTGAAGGTCAACGCGTCCATGGCCGCCCGCTGCATCTCGGGCGTGGTGGCGTGCCGCTTGACGTAGTCGAGGGCGAAATCGGCGTCGCGCGGGGCCTGGGTCAGCCGCTTGTCGAAATAGGCCAGCGTCTCCTTGGTGATGAAGTCGTAGTTCTTCAGCATCCCGGCGACGCGCTCGGAGATGATCGTCGGCGAGAACATCTCGGTGAGCGAGGAGGCGATCGCCTCGAGCAGGCTCCGCTCGGAAACGAAGTGGACGTAGGCATCGACAGAGAAGCGGGTCGCCGACAGGATGCCCTGGGTGGAGAGCACGTAGTCGCGCGCGAAGCCGACGCCCTCGGCGAGCTTGAGCCAGCGCTCGATGCCGCCGTCGCCCTCATGGTCGCCGTCGTGGTCGACGATCCGCTGGCGCCAGATCCGGCGCAGCTGCGCATCCGGCAGGCGGGCCAGCAGCGCGGCATCCTTCACCGGGATCATCGCCTGATAATAGTAGCGGTTGAGCGCCCAGGCGCGGACCTGATCCTTCGAGAGCTTGCCGTCGTGCAGCAGCCGGTGGAACGGGTGGAGGTTGTGGTAGCGCCGGGCGCCGATATCGCGCAGCGCCGCCTCAAGCTCCTCGTGGCTCAGCAGGCGCTGGCCGGCTTCCGGGACGGGCGGCGGGAATTGGGCGGTCATGGCGTTCGGTCTCCCCGGCTTCGAGTCGCGTTTCCGATGTGGCTCGTTCGAGCTTTTCTAAATGGAGCCCCGCACCGGCCTGGGCAGGGCGAACACCGCGCGATTGTATCGTGCAAAACATATTCAGCCCGGCACTAAATTTCCAGGCCGGACGCTTCGCGCGGTTCCCGTGTCCGATCAGAGATCGAGGGTCAGGCCGTCATGGGCCACGGTCCAGCCGCGCGCCTCGACACCAGCGCGCTCGGGCGAGTCCTCGACCAGGATCGGGTTGGTGTTGTTGATATGGATCAAAACCCGCCGGCCGATCTCGACATCGGCGAAGGAGGCGATGGAGCCGGTCTCGCCGTTGATCTGGATATGGCCCATGCGCCAGCCGGTCTTGGTGCCGACGCCGGCGCGGATCATGTCGTCGTCCTCCAGCACCGTGCCGTCGAACAGGAGCGCGTCGGCCCCCGCCACGCGGGCCTTCAACTCCTCGGTCACCCGGGCGCAGCCGGGGATGTAGGCGAGGCGCTTGCCCCCGGCCTCGATCATCGTGCCGACGGTGGTCTCGGTCTCGGCCCCGATCTCCATCGAGGCGTCCTCGAGCCAGAGCGGCACCTTGCCGGGCACGGAGAACAGCGTGACCGAGAGGCCGGGCACCGGCTCGAAGGTCTCGTTGAGAGCGATCGTCTGGCGCTTCACGACGTCGGCGGCCATCACGTCGAAGACGCGATTGTCGGAGACGGAGGCTAGGATGCCGGGTGTGGCGTAGAGCGTGAAGGGCTGGCCCTCGCGCAGGGTCAGCAGGCCCGCGACGTGATCGACGTCGCCGTTGGTCAGCAGCACCGCGTGGATCGGCGAGTGGCGCAGACCCTCCCGCGGATGCATCTGCGGATTGGCCTGGATCTGCTGGCGGATGTCGGGGGAGGCATTGAGCAGGAGCCAGCGTTCCCCGTCGGGGGAGACCGCGATGCTCGACTGCGTGCGCGGCCTGACACGGGGATCGCCCGCCCAGGCCATGGAACAGATGGAGCAGCGGCAGTTCCACTGGGGAACGCCGCCGCCCGCCGCCGAGCCCAGGATCACGACATGCATGGTGAGAACCCGCTGATGCCCGCAACCCGACCCGGCTCAGATCACCTTAGTTGAAGGTGTCGATCTCGGCCGACTCGTAGCTCGTGACTTCCATGCCGACGCAGATCTCGGAAACGATGGGGGCAGCCCACTTCATGGTGTCTCTCCTCGACTTTATGGAACGCCCGAACCCCTGATCCTGCTTCATTAAGAGGATCGTAAGATACTGGCGACGCACTCGTTTTCGCACGCCGGAGGTATATCGCCAATTCCGGTCCCGCCCGCAAGAGCCAGCTTGCCGTTTCTTCCCAAGTTCAAGCCAAGTTCGCGTGAGCCGGGCGGTTAGACTTTCGTCGGAAGGCGGGTTGCCGGAGCGAAATGCCGCGGGGCGTCAGTGGCGGAAATCCTGGCCGCGCAGGTCGAGCATGAAGCCCTTGCCCCGCACCGTAACGATGACCGGGCCGCCGAGCCGCACGAAATCCGAGAGCTTCGAGCGCAGGTAGCCGACATAGACATCGACCACGTTCAGCGAGAGGCCGCCCTGGCCCGCCCAGAGGCGGTCGAAGATCTCGCCGCGCGAGATCGGCCGGTTCACCTCCTGCATCAGCAGGGCGAGCAGCTCCGCCTCCCGCGGCGTGAGGCGGGCCGAGGCCTCGCCGAAGCTGACTTGGCGGATGTTGACGTCGAGGGTCAGCCGGCCGGCGGTGAAGACCGTGCGCGGCGTGTCGGCCTCGCGGCGGCGCAGCAGGTGGACCTGGAGCCGGGCCAGCAGCTCGTCGAACACGAACGGCTTTACGATGTAATCGTCGGCGCCGAGCGCCAGCCCCTCGGCCCGGTCGCGCACCTCGTCGCGGGCGCTCAGGAACAGGATCGCGCCGGGATAGCCGCCCTCGCGCAGCGATCGGCAGACGTCGTGTCCGGACCCGTCGGGCAGGGTGATGTCGAGCACCACCGCCTCCGGCGCGTCGTCGCGGGCGGCGCTGAGCGCGTCCTCGACCTGGCCGGCGACGCCGACGGAGAAGCCTTCCGCCTCCAGGCCGCGGGCGAGGATGCCGCGGATGTCGATGTCGTCCTCAACGATCAATACGCGCGTCGTCATGCGGCGCCGATCCTCTCATGTCCTGCCCCGGTCTGGTCTGATCCGACGCCGTCGTCGAGCGCGGGCAGGTCGAGGACCACCCGCGCGCCGCCATGCTCGGACTTGCCGAGACCGATCACGCCATCATGGCGTTCAACGACCCATCGCGCCAGAGCCAAGCCGATGCCGAAGCCCGCCTCGCCGGACCGGGCTTCGCGGCGGAAGCGCTCGAACAGACCGTCGGCGTCCTCGGGAAAGCCGGGACCGTCGTCATCGATCGTGATGCGGGCACGATGCCCCTGAACGGTCGCCCGCCCGCTCAGGCCGACGGTGATGCGGCTCAGCCCGGTGGCGTGGCGCAGGGCGTTGTCGATCAGACTCTCGACGACCTGGCGCAGCCATTCCGGATCGGCGCTGATCTCGATGTCGCGGTCGCCGGGCTCCAGCACCAGCTCGACCCGGCGTCGGGCGGCCTCGGAGCCGGCGCTGTCGACGGCGTCGCCGAGCACCGCCACCGCGCTCACGCTGCGCCGGTCGAGTTCGATCTGCCCGGATTCCGAGCGGGCGACGCGCAGGAGATCCTCCACTCGCCGCTTGAGGCGCTGGGCGCGCTTGCGGATGGTGGCGAAGACGGGCCCGTGATCGACGGGCCGCCCGGCGGCGCGCTCGGCCGTGCGCTGGGCGAGATCGCACTCGCCGAGAATCACGGTGAGCGGCGTGCGCAGTTCGTGGCTGACATCCGCGAAGAAGCGGCGCCGGGAGCGGTCCACCATCTCCAGCCGGGCATTGGCCGCGCGCAGGTCGGCGGTGCGGGCCTCCACCGTGTCCTCCAGGGCGGCGCGGTCGGCGGCGAGCCGCCCCTCGCGGCGGGCGAGCCGGGCGGCCATTCGGTTGAAGTTCGCCACGAGAAGCCCGAGTTCGTCGCGGGTCTCGACCGAGAGGCGGGTATCGAGCGCGCCGCTGCCGACGGCGCCGGCCGCCCGGCGGATCTCCTCGATCCGCGCCAGGGTCGGCCGTGTCACCGAGCGGTAGAGAACCCCGACGAAGGCGAGCGCCAGCACCGCTGCCGCCAGTGCGGCGGCGGTCAGCCGGTGCGACAGGGTCGCGGCGGCCTCCGAGCCCGCATTCATGCTGCGCCGCTCGGCCTCGACCAACAGCGAGAGCGGCGGCCCGGTCATCGCACCGAAGGCGTTGAGGGCGCCCTGCATCGCGGTCTTACGCCGATCGGGATCGCTTTCCCGCCGTACCAGCGTGACCTGCCGATCGAGCATCGCTCGGGCCGCGCGCACATTGGCGAGCGGCCGGGTCCGCGCGACGTACTGGATCCGGTCCTCGAGGTTGGTACTGGTCGCCATGCCGGCGCCGAGGGCGTCGTCGACCCGGTTGAGCGCCTCGTCGACCCGGTCGCGGGTCACCGACAGGGCCTCGGGCGGCGCGTCCGGGTTGCCGATGCTCTCGATGGCGGCGAAGCCGTACTGCGCCAGCCGCCCAGACAATTCGGCGAGAAGCTCGAGCCGGTGCTGGGCGGCGAGCGTGCGGTCGATGACGTTCTCGGTCAGCCGGATCGACCACAGCACGCCGGCTGCCGCCAGCAGCGCGAGCAGCGCCGTGCCGCCGAGCAGCAGGGCGAACCGGACTTTCAGCGAGCGCATGGTCTCCCTCTCCGCCGCAGCGGCGGCGGCCGGACCATGTCACCGCCGGGGCGGGGTCTCAAGCCGGCTCGCATTGCCGGCTTGTCCCGGTCGGCCTTCCCCGTCCCGCCTACAGATCGTTCGGCAGGCTGCCCTTGGGCGCGCAGCGCCAGCTCTTCACGTGATAGTCCGGATGCTCTTCCTGCCACGCCGCCAGCGTGCTCTGCGAGTTGCGCAGGCACAGGAACGGATTCGGGTTGTCGTAGGACAGGTTGATCCGCTCGTCGTGGCATTGCGCCGGCTGGGCGATCAGGCAGACGGACAGGAGCAGGAACATGCGCGCGGCCTCGGCTCGGAGGAGAGCGCGGGCGGCACGACCCGGATCGGTGCCCCGCGCCCCGGTCCGAGGCAAGGTGGGAGGATCCGGCAGGCCGGCAAGTCATTTTTCTGCGACTTGCCGACGGCGTTCGGAAAAATCGTGCCGGATCAGGCCGGCACGAACAGTTCGCCCTTGCCGAGCGTCGCGAGGTCGCCCGAGTAGCGCCGCAGCGTGCCGCCGAGCAGGCCGGCCTGGGCCGCGCCGAGGCGCTTGAGGCTCTGGGCGAGCAGGCGGACGAAGACGAGGTCCGGCGTGCCGGTCTCGACGAAGGTCGGCAGCAGCGCGCCGTGGCCTCCGGCGATCAGGGTGCCGCGGCGCATGCCGTAGCCCGGATGGTCGCCGAGCGCGCCGGACACGACGATGGTGCCGGCGATCATGCGCGAGGCGGTGTAAGCGCCGGCCGAGCCGGCCAGGATCAGGCCCTTGCGCATGCGGTCGCCGAGATGGTCGCCGGCCGCGCCCTTGATGATCAGCGTCGCGCCGTCGAGCCCGGCCTTGGCGGCGTAGACCGCGCCGCCGGCATGGTCGCCGGCATCGCCTTGAATCGTGATCGTGCCGCCGGTGGCGCCTGTGCCGGCATAGGGGCCGGCCGAGCCCGTCACCGTGAGCGTGCCCGCCGCCATGCCCTCGCCGAGGCGCTGGCCGACATCGCCCTCGACGCGGATCGAGCCTTGCGAGAGCGCCGCGCCCACCCGGTCGAGCCGGGACGAGCCGCCCTCGATCACGAGGCTGTCGGAGCCGTCGAGGGAGATCTCGAACGCGTCGCCGAGCGTCAGGCCGCGGCGGCTGGTGCCGATGGCAAGTTTGCCCGCCTCGGCCTCGGACAAGCCGCTCAGGGCGAGCGGAGTGATGTTGAGGAGATCGACCCGCTCCGGCAGATCACCGCGCAGTCTCAGCGTGCTCATGCCGCGGGTTTCTCCAACAGATCGCGCAGGTGGTAGTGGTGCCGGCCGAGATTGCCGCCGTAATTGCCGGCGGTGACGGCCACGAGCCCGTACTTGGCGCCGATCTCGGTGGCGGCGTGGAGCGCCGCGCGCATCGACTCGGCGACGCCTTGCGAGGTCAGGGCGTCGATCACGATCTCCAGCACCACGCCGCATTCCGGCGGCAGCGCCGAGCCGGCCCGACCTTTGAGCGTCGGGCAATAGGCGTCGTTGGTCGAGGCCATCATGCCCTTGGTGCGGCCGCCGACCTTCGAGCCGGAGCGGACGATGCCGCCGGGGAAGGGCAGGATCGCGCCGGGGACGGCTTTCGCCGCCTCGACCGCGATCTCGGCGACGATCAGCGTGTCGGCGTGCTTGCGGCCGAGGAACAGCAGGTTGCCGCCGCCCACCGCGCCGTCGACGGCCCGGGTCGAATCCTCGCACAGGAACTCGCCGTCCATGACGGGGATGCGCCAGTAGCGGCGCATCTTGCCCTGCGCGTCCGGCAGCCGCTTGGCGACGGCGAAGCCATCACCGAAATAGCGGATCGCGCCGCCGAGCTTGATCTTGGTCGGGCCCTCGACGCCGGCGTAGCAGGCTGTGCCGGGGCAGGTGAGGATGCACTGGCCGACCCGCTTGAGCAGCTGATCCTTCAGCCCGTTCGGCTCGAAGCCGAACAGCAGGATGCGCACGCCGGGGCGTCCGTCCGGCGTCTCGTCGGGCGACAGCTCGGCGTCGATGCCGGCCTCGGCGCCGCAGCCGATCACCGAGGTGGCGAAGCCCGTCATCACCGTCGCCGCGATCATCGCCCATTTCGGCGTGTCGTTGGTGACGATGATCGCGGTGCCCGCGACGTCGAAGGCTTCGGCGAAGGTGTCCTCGACCTTGATGCCGTTGAGGATGAGGTCGCTCATCGATTTCGTCCCATCACCCTCGCCCATCACGCCCGACAGGCCACGTCTTCGAACGTCCCGGTATTCTCCGGGAACGCGGCGTCCGGCACCGCGAAGGTGTCGAGTCCGGCGCCGAAGCGGTCCTGCAGGTAGCTCTCGGCACGCTTTTCCATGCCGGCATCGGCCTCGACATCGAGCGACAGCGTCTTGCCCGAGAACCACGCGACGACCTCGCCGTCCTCGACGATCGGCTGGCCGTCCTTGAGCACCAGCTTGGCGCGGGAGAACATCGCCGTGCGGTCCCGCTCGTCGCGGTAGATCGCGACGTCGGCCTTGGCGCCCTCGCGCAGGTGGCCGCGATCGGTCAGGCCCAGAAGCTTGGCCGGGCCGGAGCGGGTGAGCTGGGCGATCTCGCTGAATGTGTACTCGCGCTCGATCTTGGGCAGGCCGGAGCGCTCGCCGACGACCGCCGGCAGCGACGCAATCTCCTTCGCCCGCTCCTCGGCATCCATCAGCAGGTGGATGATGCGCGGATATTCGGTGAAGACGCCGCCATTTGGATGGTCGGTCGTCAGGATCGTGCGCTCGGGGTTCGAGGAGAGCAGCATCAGCTCCAGGCCGATCGCCCATTGCAGGGACGAGACCGGGCCGCGCGGCCGGTAGAGGAACGGCACCACGCCGCCGCCCTCGGCATCGCCCGCCGTCAGCACCCACTTCTTCGGCTTGGCCCCTTTCCGGCCGCCGAACTGGCGCAGGATGTCCAGCGAGATCGTCACCGTCTGGCCGAACACCACCTGACCCACGTCGTAGGTCGCGTTGGGGTGGGCCTCCATCGCCGCGTTGATCCGCTCCGCCGCCGAGCGGAAACCGCCGGTCATCGGGTTCTCGGGATCGACCACGCCGTAGGCGTAGAACTGGGCGTGGGCGAAGTGGATGCGCCGCCCCTCCGCCGCCTCCAGCGTCGCGACGAGGGAGTCGTCGGCACCGGGCAGGCCGAGATTGTTGCAGTGGACGTGCAGCGGGTGCGGCACGCCGATCTCCTCGACCGCGTCGAGCAGCGCCGACATGATCTTGCGGGTCGTGAGCCCGTAGCAGGGGATCTCGTCGTCGAGGCTGAGCTTCAGCACGCCGTCCTTGAAGGCCGAGGCGCCGCCCGCGTTGATGCACTTGACGCCCAGCCCCCGCGAATGGGCCAGCGTCTGCTGCACGAGATCGCGCACCGCTTGGCGGCCCTCGCCGTCGCGCAGCAATTGCAGCAGGTGATCGTCGTTGCCGAGCACCGCCAGACCGCCGCGGTCGAGCAGCGGGATATCGGCGAGTTCGAGATGGGTCGCGAGCGCGTTCGAGGGCGGCAGGGCCGGCTCGACCGCGGTGGTGTAGCCCATCCGCGCGTAGTTGGCGCCGATCCAGCTGCCCGAGCCGCCGGCATGGGCGAAGGGGTGGCCGTTGGGCGCGGATTCGCTGACGTAGAGGTCGGGCAGCAGCAGGCGGCTCATCACCACGTTGCCGCCAGCGATGTGCGAGTGAACCTCGACGCCGCCGGCCATCACCACGCAGCCGGTGGCGTCGATGATGCGGTCGGGTTTGCGCTCGGAGGGGGCGACGACGCGACCGTCCTCGATCCAGACGTCGCCGACGGCATCGCGCCCGGCCGTGGGATCGATCACCCGTCCGCCGTGGATGCGGGTCAGCATGAGACACCCTTCTCGATGAGGCGGTCGCGGATCCGGGCGAGCACGCCGGCGGCGGTCTGCGCGTCCGTGGCGGCCTTCGGTTCCGTGTAGGCGATGACGCCGCGCCGCTCGTTCCAGAGCGCGCCGCCGACGTTTTGGCCCGGCACGCCGACGGTGATGACGATCTCCGCCGTCTCGCCCGCGGCCTCGGGCGAGCCCTCGCCGACGATGGCGATCGTCGGCAGGCGGCCGAGCCAGGCCGGGCGCGGGGCCGGCAGCGAGGCGAGCCACAGGGCGGCGTCGGCCTCGCCCGCGGCGATCTGGCGGGCGCTGTCGAAGCGCCAGGGATCGTGCTCGGGCTGGTGGCGCCCGAAGCCGACCCGGGGCGCCTGACCGGTGGTCCAGGCGGAGAGCTGCACCGCGGCGCGGCCCTGGAACGGGTCGGCGATCGGGAGCGCGAAGAAGCGGGTGGATTCGTTGAGATCGCGGATCAGGCCCTGGAGCATCTCCACGCCGAGTTCGCCGACCTCCTCCGGATCGTAGACGACGACACCGTACTGGGCGGCGAACAGGCGCCGGGCGAGGTCGGCATAGGCCGCCTCACCGGCGAGGTGCCCCTTGGCGAAGGCGCGCAGGTGCCCGAGCGAGACGGCGAGGCCGCCGGCCTCCGCCGCGTAGGCGACGTGGCGGGTCGCGCCGTTCTGCGGGCCGCCGAGCGAGAGCAGGGCGCGCTCGGTCCCCGCCGCGCGTCCGCGGCTCGGAGCCGCGGCGGCGATCTCGGCGATCAGGTCGCCGTCCCAGGGGCGGTTGCCGAGGATCAGCACCACGTCGGCCCGGCCGATGGTCTCGGCGCGGGTCGTGGTCATGGCGCCGCCCGCGCTGAGCGCGCCGAGTTCGGCATAGACGCTGGGGCCGGAGACGGGGTCGAGCGAGGCGCCCAGCGTCTCGGCCAGCCGGTAGGCGGCGCGCAGGGCCGAGACTTCGGCGCTTAGTCCCGCGAGCACCGGCACGCGTGATCCGGCCAGCAGGTCGGCAGCGGCTTCCACCGCCGCGTCCACATCCGCCGCGCCTCCCTTCACCCAGACTGCCATGCTTCCTCACCGTCGTTTCTTCGGACATCCCCGCGTCGAGGCGGGGCGAAAGACGGTCATGTCCGAAGGATGCCGGAAAAGCACCCCTGGTGGAGCTTCAGGCGTCGCGAAATCCCGGTTCGGGTTCGACAACGGCGGCTCGGACCGGCTCCGCGAAAGGGAGCGGGAGGGTTTTGCCTCCGCGAGCCGGAGCCTGCAAGCCCCCGGCGAAGTTTGCGTCGAGGATTTCGTGCATCGGCGCGCGCCCCCGCAGCGATGTTCCGGCGAAGATCCGAGGATGATCCGGTGCAACGACAGCCTGTTTCCTTCGCTCGCGGGATGCGTCGGGCGAGGTTGTCGCGGGCGCCGCAGCATGGGAGAAGCCGCCCGCATCGCCGGGCGCGTGTGCGCCGGCCGGGCCGGCAGCTTTTGCGGGAGGGAATGAGACCGTGGCCGAGGTCCCGGACCAGATGGGTGAGACCGTGAGCGCCCCGCGCGCCGCCGGCACGGCCATCAACGCCGTGCGGGTCCGCGCCCCCGCGCGCCTGCATTTCGGTTTTCTCGACCTCAACGGCGGCCTCGGACGCCGCTTCGGCAGCATCGGGCTCGCCCTCGACGCGCCGGCGGTGCAGCTCGTGGCCCGCTCCGCCAAGCGCGTCTCCGCCAGCGGCCCCGAGGCCGAGCGGGTGCGCGCCAACCTGCTCGCGGCGGCCTCCTATCTCGACGTGCCGGACACCGTGGCGATCGACGTCGAGGAGGCGATCCCGGCCCATGCCGGCTTCGGATCGGGCACCCAGGTCGCGCTCGCGGTTGCCGCCGCGCTCGCGCGCCTCAACGGGCGCCCCTTCGCCCCGGCCGACTTCGCCGACGTGCTCGACCGCGGCAACCGCTCCGGCGTCGGGCTGGCTGCCTTCACCGAGGGCGGGCTGATCGTCGATGGCGGCCGCGACGATTCCGGCGCGCCGCCCCCCGTCATCGCCCGGCTGCCCTACCCGGAAGACTGGCGGGTCGTGCTGATCCTCGACGAGGCCATGACCGGGGTGCATGGCTCCCGCGAGACGGAAGCGTTCCGCGACCTGCCGCCGTTCGAGGCGGCCCAGGCGGCCGAGATCTGCCGGATCGTGCTGATGCAGGTCCTGCCGGCGGTCGCGACCGCGGAGCCCGACGGCTTCGGCGCCGGCATCACGCAGATCCAGAAGCGGATTGGCGACCATTTCGCGCCCCACCAGGGCGGGCGCTTCGCCAGCCCGGCCGTCGCCGAGGCGCTGGCGGCCATCGCGGCGGCCGGCGTGCCCGGCTACGGCCAGAGTTCCTGGGGGCCGACCGGCTTCGCGCTGATGCCCTCGCAGAAGGAGGCGGAGGCGCTGGTCGCGGCGCTCGCCCGTCCCGGCCGCCTGCGCTTCGTCATCGCCCGCGGGCGCAACGTCGGCGCCTCGGTCGCCGAAGTTTAGAGCTTTTTCTTTTTCGCGGTTCAAAGAAACCTGCGCTTGACCGGCGCCAGTCGTTCCGGTTTTGCAGCTGAAGCGCCTCGCAAAGGCGCAGTCACGGGAGGACGAAGACCATGGCCCGCTCGATCCTGCACATGCTGACGCCGCTCAAGCACATGAGCCCGTTCGACGTGAACATGGCGATCGATGCCGGCTTCGAGACGCTGATCCCCTATACCGGCGTCGATCTCGCCGATGTCGTCTCCCTGACCCAGGACTCGATCTTCTCCCGCGCGCCGCAGGACGGCGTGCGCACCGGCATCTTCATCGGCGGCAAGAACGCCGAACTCGCCCTCGACATGGTCGACCGGGCGAAGAAGGCCTTCGTGCCGCCTTTCGTGAATCACGTCTTCGCCGATCCGGCCGGCTCCTTCACCACCGGCGCGGCGATGGTCGCCGAGGTGAACCGGGCGCTGAAGGCGCACTTCTCGACCGACCTCAAGGGCAAGCGCATCGTCATCTTCGGCGGCGCGGGCGTCGTCGCCTACGTCGCCGCGGTGATCGGCGCTCTGGAGGGCGCGCAGACCGTGCTCGTCGGCCATGACGGCGAGGAGCGGGTCTCGAAGATCGCCTTCACCATGAAGTGGCGCTTCGGCATCGAGGTCGGCGCCGTCGACGGCACGGCGCCCGAGGCGCGGCGCGCGGCCATCACGGACGCCGACGTGATCCTCTCGGCAGGCCCCGCCGGCGTCTCGATCCTGACGGCGGAGGATCTCGAATCCGCGCCGAAGCTCCTGGTCGCCTCCGACGTCAACGCGGTGCCCCCGGCCGGCATCGCCGGGATCGACGTGAACGCCGTCGACGTTCCGCTGCCCACCGGCAAGGGCGTCGGCATCGGCGCGCTCGCGGTCGGCAACGTCAAGTACCAGACCCAGTGCCGCCTGTTCCGCCAGATGCTGGAGGCGCAGGAGCCGCTCTGCCTCGACTTCCGCGACGCCTACAAGCTCGCGGTCGAGATCGCCGGCTGAGCCCGCCACTGAGTCCCCTCGGCCATCGCGAGGGCGGCGCGATCCTGATCGCCGCCCAGTCCGGCCGGGCGCTGGCCCAGGCCGCGCGGCGGGCGGGCTTTCGGCCGTTCGTGCTCGACCTGTTCGGCGACGAGGACACCCTGGCTCTGGCCGAGGCGCATTGCGCGCTGCCCGGCCGCTTCGGCTCCGGTAGCCGCGACCGGGCCGGCGTTCTGGCGGGGCTCGCCGAACTGTCGGAGCGGGCCGGCGGCACCCTCGGCGTCGTCCTCGGCAGCGGCTTCGAGGGCGCGCCGGACCTCGTGGCCGAGATCGCCGCCCGCCACCGCCTGCTCGGCGCGGGCGCGGAGACGGTGGCCGCGTTGAAGGACCCGTTCCGCTTCGCCGCGCTCTGCGAGCGCCTCGCGATCCCGCATCCGGCGGTGACGCCCGGCCCAGTCGCCGAGCGGGGCGCGTGGCTGGTCAAGCGCGCGGGCGGTTGCGGCGGATCGCATATCCGCCCAGGCACGGTCGGCGCCGCGCCGCCCGGCCACTACCTCCAGGCCCGGAAGCCCGGCCGCGCCTTCGCCCTCAACTTCCTCTCCGACGGGCGCCGGATCGAACCCCTGGCGCTCACCGAGCAGTGGCAGGCGCCCTCGCCCCTGCGGCCGTTCCGCTATGCCGGCGCCCTCGCCCGCGGCCGCGACGAGGCGGGCCCGGTTCCGGCGGCGATCGCCGCCGCCATCGCGGAGGCGGCCTCGCGCCTCGTCCGCGCCACCGGGTTGACGGGGCTCGCCAGCGCCGACAGCCTCGTCGACGGCGAGAACTGGTGGCTCCTCGAAATCAATCCGCGCCCCGGCGCGACCCTCGACGTGCTCGACCGGCGCCCGACGCCGCTCCTGATCCAGCATATCGAGGCGGCCCTCGGCCGGATGCCTGCGATCGAGGCAACGCCGATGGATGCGACAGGCGCCGAGATCTGTTACGCGGCCCGGACCTGTGCGGCGGTGCCGCCGCTCGACTGGCCGGATCACGTGCGTGACCGGCCGCGGGCCGGCAGCCCTGTCGCGCGCGACGCGCCGTTCTGCACGGTCACGGCCTCCGGGCCGGACGCGGCGGCGGTCAGGGAAGAGTTGCGGGCGAGGACCGAACGGGTCCGCGCGCTGCTGGAGGAGACGG
The DNA here is from genome assembly GCF_002355515.1 of Methylorubrum populi. Lineage (NCBI taxonomy): Bacteria > Pseudomonadati > Pseudomonadota > Alphaproteobacteria > Hyphomicrobiales > Methylobacteriaceae > Methylorubrum > Methylorubrum populi. The sequence goes on from NZ_AP014809.1 coordinate 2,033,095, forward strand.
AGAACAGTCATGAGTTCCAACACGACAGCGCCGAGCCTCAACGCCCTGGCCGGGCCGCTGGTCGAGAGCCTCGTCGCTGACGCGGCCAAGCTCCGCCTCATCGTCGCCCAGGAGAACGGCGCGCGCACCGTCGATGCCGGCGCCAATGCCCGCGGCTCGATCGAGGCCGGCCGGCGCATCGCCGAGATCTGCCTCGGCGGCCTCGGCACCGTGACGATCGCGCCCACCGGCCCGGTCGCCTCCTGGCCCTACACCGTGGTGGTCCACTCCGCCGATCCGGTGCTCGCCTGCCTCGGCTCGCAATATGCCGGCTGGAGCCTCGCCGACGAGGAGGGCGATTCCGGCTTCTTCGCCCTCGGTTCGGGCCCCGGCCGCGCGGTGGCCGTGGTGGAGGAACTCTACAAGGAGCTCGGCTACCGCGACAACGCGACGGCGACCGCCCTGGTGCTCGAATCCGCCAGCGCCCCGCCGGCCTCCGTGGTCAACAAGGTCGCCAGCGCCACCGGCCTCGCGCCGGAGAACGTGACCTTCATCTACGCCCCGACCCAGAGCCTCGCCGGCGCGACCCAGGTCGTCGCCCGCGTGCTGGAGGTGGCCCTGCACAAGGCCCACACCGTCGGCTTCGACCTGCACAAGATCCTCGACGGCATCGGCTCGGCCCCGCTCTCGCCGCAGCATCCGGACTTCATCCAGGCGATGGGCCGCACCAACGACGCCATCATCTATGGCGGCCGGGTGCAGCTCTTCGTCGATGCCGACGACGCGGATGCCAAGCAGCTCGCCGAGCAGCTGCCCTCCACCACCTCCGCCGATCACGGCGCGCCCTTCGCCGAGATCTTCGCTCGGGTGAACGGCGACTTCTACAAGATCGACGGCGCGCTGTTCTCGCCGGCCGAGGCGATCGTGACGTCGGTCAAGACCGGCAAGACGTTTCGTGGTGGCCGGCTGGAGCCGCAGCTCGTGGACGCCTCCTTCGCGTAAGGCGCGTAGCCAAGACCCTCCCCCCTCTGCGGGGGAGGGTGCCTCGCGGATGCGAGGCGGGAGAGGGGAGCGGCGCTTCCGGACGACGCGGAGCCGGCCCCTCACCCGTCCGCCTTCGGGGGCCCACCCTCTCCCGCGGAGGGGAGAGGGGAAAAAGGAATCGGAAAAAGAGCGAATGCGCATCGGGCTCGCGGCCGACAACGGCAATTGGCACAAGGCACGGCTGCGGGAGGCGTTGCGGGGGCTCGGTGTCGAGCCGGTGCTGTTCTCGCTGGCCGACGTCGCCGTGATGACCGGCTGCGGCGAGCCCCTGCGGGTGCCCGGCTTCGCGGACGGGCTGCCGGACGGGGTCCTGCTGCGCACCATCGCCGGCGGCACCTTCGAGGCCACCACCATGCGTCTCGGTGTCCTGCATGCCCTCGTCGCCTCCGGCGTCACCGTCTGGAACGGGCCGACCGCCATCGAGCGCTCGGTGGACAAGGCGGCGACCTCCCTCCTGATCGCCCGCGCCGGCCTGCCGACGCCGGACACCTTCGTCGTCTCCAAACGTGAGGCCGCCGCCGAGATCGTCGCCCGCGAGGCGCGGCCGGGCAAGCCGATCGTGCTCAAGCCCCTGTTCGGCTCGCAGGGCGAGGGGCTGATGCTCCTCGAAAACCCGGATGATTTGCCGGCCGAGGACGCGGTGAGCGGCGTCTACTACCTCCAGCGCTACGTGCCGCGCTCCGACGGGCTGTGGCGCGACTACCGCGTCTTCGTCTGCGAGGGCCGGGCCATCGCCGGGATGATCCGCGAGGGCGACGGCTGGATCACCAACGTCCATCGCGGCGGCCGCCCCTTCGCCTGGGACGTGCCCGCCCGCGCCGCCGAACTCGCCGAGGCCGCCGCCGCCGCGGTCGGCGTCGATTACACCGGCATCGATCTGGTCGAGGACGGCGAGGGCGGCTTCCTCGTCCTGGAGGTGAACTCCATGCCGGCCTGGTCCGGCCTGCAGCAGGTGACGGAGGTCGATATCGCCGGGGCGGTCGCCCGCGGCTTCCTCAACGCGGTGCGCGCCGCCCGGCCGCCGCGGCTGGTCTCGGCGCTCGGATGAGCGCGGCGGAGCCGAGCGGTCTGCCCGCGGCGACGGTGGCCGACCTCTATCGTGCCGCCTGCCTCGCCGAACTCGACGCGCTCAAGCCCGGCAACGTCCACGGCTACGCCCCCGGCCACCGCATGGTGGTGGCCGATTTCGTCACCAGCGCCGACGTCTCGGCGCCGCCGCTCTCCGAGCCCGGCGCGCGGGTCGGGAGGCGGGTGCGCGGCGGGGTCGAGGCGACCTTCGCGGCCGTGGGCCAGAACACCAATCTCGGCATCCTGCTCCTCTGCGCCCCGCTCGCCCGCGCCGCGGAAGCCTCCGGCCCGCTCGCCGGGGCCTTGAGTGCCGTGCGTGCGGATTTCGACCCGTCGGATGCCCGCGACGTGTTCGCGGCGATCCGTCGGGCCAATCCCGGCGGGCTCGGCCGGGCCGCGCGCCATGACGTGTCCGATGAAGTCGCTGTCCCGCCGCTACTGGCGGCGATGGCCGAAGCCGCCCCGCGCGACCGCATCGCCCGGGCCTATACCGACGGCTTCCGCGATCTGTTCGAGATCGGCCTTCCGGCGCTCGCCGAGGCCCGGACCCGCGGCCTGGCCCCGCCCTGGACCACGACGGCGGTCCACCTCGCCTACCTCACCGGCGTGCCGGACAGCCACATCGCCCGTAAGCACGGGCCTGAGCGGGCCGAAGCGGTGCGCGCCGAGGCAGGTGAGAGACTCGCGGGGATCGATCTCGCCACGGCACCGGTGGAGCGGCTCCTGGACTACGACCGCGTGCTGAAGGAGGCCGGCCTCAACCCCGGCACGAGCGCCGATTTCACCGTCGCAACGCTGTTCCTCGACGCCCTCCTGTCGGCCCGCGGCGAGACATCTTGAGCCTTTGCTGGGCCCGCGCCCGCGAGGGGACGAATCTTTGCGCGTCAAGGCCCCCGGCTACCCAAAAAATCGCCGATTTCAGGGCTTTGCGCGGGTTGTTCGGCGCCGGAGCCCGCTGTAGGGTCCGCGCCGCTATCCGGGCAAACCGGCTCGGCTCTCAGCCGGGCGCCGCAAACAAGGATGGCTTCCAGGCCCCGCCTCCTCTCAGGGCGGGCCTTTTTTCAGGAATCCAGGGAGAGACCCCGAATGGCAAAGATCACCAAAGTTCAGGTCGGCGAAGCCCTCGTCGGCGACGGCAACGAGGTCGCCCACATCGACCTCATCATCGGACCGCGCGGTTCGCCGGCCGAGACGGCCTTCTGCAACGGCCTCGTGAACAACAAGCACGGCTTCACCAGCCTGCTCGCCGTGATCGCGCCGAACCTGCCGTGCAAGCCGAACACGCTGATGTTCAACAAGGTCACCATCAACGACGCCCGTCAGGCCGTCCAGATGTTCGGCCCGGCCCAGCACGGCGTCGCCAAGGCCGTTCAGGACGCGGTTGCCGAAGGCATCATCCCGGCGGACGAGGCCGACGACCTGTACGTGCTGGTCGGCGTGTTCATCCACTGGGAAGCGGCCGACGACGCCAAGATCCAGAAGTACAACTACGAGGCCACCAAGCTGTCGATCCAGCGCGCCGTGAACGGCGAGCCGAAGGCCGCGACGGTGACCGAGCAGCGCAACTCGGCGCAGCACCCCTTCGCCGCCAACGCTTAGATCGGGGACAGTCCTGGGCAGAGCGAGCCTCCGCCCGCACCGCGGGGTCTGCTCCAGCGACTGGCTTCGATCTTCCTTGGACGTTGATGGATCGGGACGGCTTCGGCCGTCCCTTTCTTTTTGGGCGTAGGCCGCTCAGCGCAGCCGCCCGTCATGGATCGCCGAGGCGACGAGGGCGCCCGCGGCCCCCACCTCCATGAGGCGCGCGACATCCTCCGGCCCCCGCACGCCGCCGGCCGCGTAGATCCGCCGGCTCCCACCCAGCGCGACGGCCCGCGCAACCCCGGAAAGGTCGGGGCCCGTGCCGGTGCCGACGCGGGCGAGCGTCATCACGATCACCTCCTGCGGCCACGTCCCGGCATCGTCGTGCAGGGCGTCCGGGCCGAGCCGCGCCTCGCCACGGCTGTCGAGGGAGAGCACGGCGCGGTCGCCGAGCGCCCGTACGAGGCTGGCATCCCGCTGGCTCTCGCTGCCGATCACCGGGTGGCCGAGACCGGAGTGGACGAAGCGTTCAAGTCCCAAAAGATCGCAAAAGCCGGCATCGACCCACAGCGTCACGCCGGGGCAGGCGCGGGCCACCGCCTCCAGGCTGGCGCGGTCCGGGGCAGCCCCGTCCATGATCGCGTCGAGGTCGGCGATGTAGAGCCGGTCCGTCCCGACCGCGTCGAGAAGGCCGCGTGCGACCTCGGCGGGACCGGAGCCTCTGGCCAAGGGGGTGTCGATCGGGGCATAGGCGTCCCGCTCGCCCGCGCGGGCGCGCACCACCTGGCCGTGGCGCAGGTCGATCACCGGGATCAGCCGGAACGGCTTCGCCCCTTCAGAACCGTGAGACATCGCGTGAACCGGACAACGACCAGGGTCATCGGGTGGGATCTCGGCGGGGTGCATGTCAAGGCGGCGCTGGTCGAGGACGGCCGCGTGGTCGAGGCGGTGCAGGCCCCCTGCCGGCTCTGGCGCGGCGTTCCCGCCCTCGACGAGACCTTCGCGCAATTGCCGGACTGGGTGCGGGACGAGGCGCACCACGCCGTCACCATGACCGGTGAACTGACCGACTGCTTCGCCGACCGGGCCGACGGGGTACACCAGCTCTCGGCCTGGGCCGAAGCGACTCTGACGGGCGCGGTGCGGATCTATGCCGGCCGCGCCGGCTTCGTCCCGGCCGAGGCCGCCCGCGCGCATGCCGTCGACATCGCCTCCGCCAACTGGCACGCCACCGCCGCCCTGATCGGCCGGCACGCGCCGCACGCGCTTCTCGTCGATATCGGCTCGACCACCGCTGACCTGATCCCGATCGTGCAGGGTGTTCCCGCCGCGCAGGGCTACAGCGATGCCGAGCGATTGGAGACGGGCGAACTCGTCTATACCGGTGTGGTGCGCACGCCGCTCCTCGCCTTCGCGGACCACGCGCCCTGGCGCGGACGGCGCACGCGGCTCATGGCCGAGACGTTTGCGAGCACCGCCGACATCTACCGCCTCACCGGCGATCTGCCGGAGGGGGCCGACCAGCAATACAGCGCCGACCTCAAGGGGAAGTCGCTTCCCGAGACCGAGACCCGGCTCGCCCGCATGGTCGGCCGCGACCGGGAGGAGGGAAGCACGGGGGAGTGGCGGGCGCTCGCCGCGTGGTTCGCCGAGGCGCAGCTGCGCCCGCTGCACGATGCCGCCGCGGTGCTGCTCTCGCGCCCGGACCTGCCGGGGGACGCGCCGCTCGTCGTCTGCGGCGCCGGCCGCTTCCTGGCCGAACGGCTCGCCGCCCGGCTCGGGCGCCGCGCCGTGCCGCTCACCGAGATCATCGCCGAACGCCTGCGGGCCGAGGATGCGGCCTGGGTCTCGACCTGCGGCCCGGCCGTCGCCGTCGGTCTGATCGCGTGAGGAACGGGGCCGCTCCCGCGCGTTGACGGGAACGAAATCACGAGGAGATGCGAATGACCGCCGGAAACAAGCTCGCCCGCATCCTGGCCACCCGCACCGGCGAGGCGATCGAGTTGGCCTTCGTCACCGAGGACGGCCGGACCACGCGGGTGCTCGCGAGCGACGACCAGATCGACCGCCTCGTCGACGAGCTGGAGGACATCCTCAACTCGCCCGCCGAGACCGGCTCCGGCGAGCCACCCGCGGCGGCCTGACCCCTACCGCAGGAAATCCCCGAAGGCGCGCGGGCCGTCGCCGGTCTCGACCGTGCCGGTGATGGTGAGCGTCGAGGGGTCGATCAGGCTCAGGGAATTATCGCCCCAATTGGCAACGACGACGGTCTTGCCGTCCCGCGTGGTGGCGATCCCTTCCGGGTGGTCGCCGACATCGATCGCGGCGAGCCGCTTCAGGCTCGCCGGATCGAACACCGTCACGGTGTTGGAATACTGATCGGTCACGAATCCTTTGCCGGCGGCGAGCGCGATCACGTAGGGCCGCTGGCCGGTGGCGACCCGGCCGGTCTCGCGGCCGCTGGCGATGTCGATCGCCGAGACGTCGTTCGAGACCACGTTGGCGGTGTAGGCGGTGGCGCCGTCCGCCGAGAGGGTCAGGCCGAACGGGTGCTGGCCGACGACGACGCGCCGGGTCTCCCGGCGGCTCGCCACGTCGATGATCGACACCGAGTTCGACTCGCGGTTGGCCACCAGCAGCGTGGCGCCGTCCGGCGTCACGGCGATCCCGGACGGGGATTGGCCGGTGGTAATCTCGCCCTCGGGGGTCAGCCCGTCCGCGCCTGGCCGCAGCACGAAGACGCGGGTGCCGTACCAGTCGGCGACGTAGACCTCGCCGGATTTCGGATTGACGCCGATGCCAAGGGGCCCGCCGGGCAGGTCGAGGCTCGCCGTGACCTTGCGCGCCGCGAGGTCGATCACCGAGACGCCATGGCCCTCGGGGCGGGTGACGTAGGCGGACTTCCGGTCGGGCGAGAGGGCGATGCCCGCCGGTGCGCCCGGCACCGGGATCGATTGCAGGATCTTCTTGGACGCCAAGTCCACGACCTCGACGGCGTTGCCGAGCTGCGCCGTGACCAGGGCTTCCTGGGCGAGGGCGGGGGCGGCGCAGGCCAGGAGGCCGGCGAGGGCCAGAAAGACCCTCCCCCCTCTGCGGGGGAGGGTGCCTCGCGAATGCGAGGCGGGAGGGGGACGCGACGTTTCCGGAGAATGCGGAGCCAGCCCCTCACCCGACCCCATTCGGGGGCCACCCTCTCCCGCGGAGGGAAGAGGGGAGAGCCGGCGGGTCCACCGGAGCACGCTGTCCATGCCGGCTCTGCGCATCGACCTTACGAGCCCTTCTCGGCCTTGGCCTTCACGTTCTCCAGGCCCGCCTTGTAGAGGCCGAGCACGGCCTTCTTGGCGGCCTCGTCGTTCAGCTCGGGCGGCGGATCGTTGTTCATGTAGCCGCGGTAGAACGCGCCGCGCCACGTCATCTTGGTCTTGCCGCCCTCGCCCTCGACTTCGATCGTCGAGGAATAGTCGTTCACCGGCAGGGTCTTCACGTCGACCTTGTTGATCCGGTACATCAGGGTCTTCTTCTCGGCGTCGTACTTGGCGAGTTCCTCCTCGACCGTGGCGCCGCCCTTCAGGGTCAGCGTGCGGGTCGCCTTGACCTCGTTGCCGCCCTTGCCCTCGGTCTTCTCGACCACCGGGATCCAGCTTCCGTCCTGGAAGTTGCCGACGATCGCCCAGACCTTGTCGGCGGGGGCGTTGATCTCGATCGACTCCGACACCTTCTGCCGCGTGGGGCCGTGCGCCTGCGCGGCGAAGGTGACCGTGGCGAGCGCCGCCACGGCGGCGAGCGTCCTGAACTTCATGCGTTTTCTCCTCCCGTTGAGGCGGCCGAGCATGGCCGCTTCACCCCTCATTCGAGCGACCTGTGTCAGGAGCCGCTCTTCTCAAGCCGGGCCTTGAGGTTCTCAAGGCTGGCATGAACCCAGGCCCGCACGGTCTTCTCCGAATTCTCGTCGTTGAGTTCGGGCGGCGGGTCATTGTTCGGATGGCCCCGGTAGAACGCGGCCTTCCACTCGACGCGGGCCGCGTGCTCGCCCTCGGGCCGCACCGAGATGGTGGCCGAGTAGTCCTTGGCCGGCAAATCGGTGACCTCGTTCTCGAGGATGTAGTAGGCGAAGCTCATGTGCTCGGGGTCGAGCTTGCGGCTCTCCTCGACGATGGCGTGGCCGTTCTTCAGGGTCAGCCGGAAGACCGGCTTGTCCGCGCTTCCCTGCCGCTCGCCGCGGGTCACGTTCTCGATCCAGGCGGCGTCCGCGGGGTTGCCGACCACCGCCCAGACCTTCTCGGGCGATGCATCGATGGCGACGGTCTCGACGATCTTGCGCCGGGTCGGCGCGTGCTGGGCCTCGGCCCCGATGGCGGTCACGGCGAGCGCCGCGGCGGCGAGAAGAGCGATCCGCTTCAAACCCGACAATCTCCCTCGAACGGCCTCTCGAGGCTTCTGGCGCCTCACAGGGGGCGGCTCGTCCCATCGAGGACGCGCCCGCTGCGCCCGAGGGCGCCCGCGACCTTGTCCTCGATCCAGTCCCAGGCCTCGCGCTCGGCGGGGCCGGCGGTCTTGGCGATCGCTATGGCATGATAGGCCAATTCCGTCAGGACCTTTTCCGGGCTCAGCATGTGGAGCCGGGTGGACAAAATTGCCGCTTCGATCACCGCGCCCTGCGCCCGGTTGTAGCCGATGAAGGGCACGTGGCTGACCGCGTGCACCATCCGCCCGCGGTAGCGCGGGCGCTGCGGGTCGTCCTCCACCGCGGCCACCTCGAACTCGGCATGGCCGAAGCACTCGGCGAGGCGCTTTCCGGGAATTGTATCGCAGTCCACCACCGGCCAATCGCGCCGCCCAGTGACGACGCCGGCGATCACCCGCACGTCGCTGGGCGCGGAGGCGGTGAAGTAGGGGCGCTCCGCAAGGTTCTCGATGGTCGGCGAGGGCCGGAACGGGGCGAGCACGAAATCCTTGCCCTCGCGGATCAGGCCGAACGGCACGAGATGCATCGTGCCCGCCGCCGACAGGGTTGTGACGACGGTCTCAAGGATCAGCGGCATCAAGCTTCCGTCTGAAAGGGGGGCACCGGCTTTTCGAAAAGGTCCGTGCGGGGAGGAGTTAGGTTTGGTCGTCGTCCGGCACCAGCCGGCCGCAGACGATGCGGCCGCCCTTCGGCGCGCTGAGCGGATCGCGTTCGGCCTCCGCGCCGCTGCCGGTCTCGGTGCGCGGCGGTTCGGCCTCGCGCTCGGGATCGGTCCGGGCCGCGCGCGCGGTGGCGGGCGCTTCGGGGCCGCTATGCTTGGTATGGGCGGCCTTGGTCGGCCCGGCCGCCTTGAAGGCGGTGGTGTCCTCCTGGGTCCGGTCGGCGGCGCAGCCCCAGTCGAGGGGTTCGTCCTGCACGTAGCGCTTGCCCAGCCGGAACGCGGTCTCGGCCTTGGTCAGCTCGCCCCCGAGATAGAAGGCGTGCGCCCCGTCGCTCTCCACGTTCAGATCGGGGAAGAAGGCCATCGCATCGGTGCCGGTGGTGTGACGGTCGCGGTTGTAGACGTGGATGCCGTCCTCGGCGACGGCGATGCGGTAATTGGGGTCGCGCACCTCCGCAGCCAGGGCGGCGATCTCCTCGGGGGTCTGCACGTAGGGCCGCTTGTCGTGGAGCGCGAGCAACTCGCGACCGTAGCCCTTGGGCAGGGCGGCGTCCTCCCGCGCCGCGTACATCACCCGCCGGGCGGCGTCGTGCTCCTCCACCGTGCGCCGCGTGTGATTCGAGACCTGCACGATCAGCACGTTGCGGATGGCGAGTTCCGAGCACATGCCGACGAGGAGCGCGGTGACGCCGAGGCTGTCGGCCTCGGTGAGTTCGGTGAGGTTGCCGGTGCCCATCATCATCTCGATGTTCGGCCAGCGCGCCCGGATCTCGCGGTAGCGGACGATCGAGTCGACGAAGCCGAAATGGATCGGCTCGAGGATCGGATCGGCCATGTAGGGCCGCCCCGCCCGCTCCATCCGCTCGATCGCCCGGTCGAGGGAGGGCAGGTCGTCGGGCCGCATCGGCACGAGGATCGGCACCGCGTCGGTCTCGAAGGCGAGGTCGAGCGTCTCCTCGTTGAGGCTCAGCAGATAATCGGCTCCGGCCCGCGCCCCGCGGGTCAGCTCGTCGAGGGAGAAGGAATCGACGCTGACCTTCAGCCCCGCGCCCTTGAGCGCCCGCACGCTGTCCTCGAGATGCGGGAAGGCCGTGTCGGGCAGGCCGCCGAGATCGATCACGTCGGCGCCGCGCCGGGCGAGGTCGAGGCCCTTGGCCAGGATCTGGTCCGGCGTCATCTTCGAGGCGTCGACGATCTCGGAGAAGATGCGCAGGTCGTGGCGCGAGAGATCGACTTTGCGCCCGCTCAACCCGAGATAAGCCGGCAAATCGACGATCTCGTCCGGCCCCCGCTCGACCGGCAGACCGAAATGGTGGCTGAGCGCCTCCGGATTGGCGCGGCAGCGTCCCGGCAGGACGATGCGGGTCGCGCCCTCGGGCATCTGCACCCGGCGCTTGATGATCTCCTCGGTCATCAGCGCGGCGACCTTCACCCCGGCATCGGCGATGCTCCAGGTGAAGCGCTCCGCCGGCAGGGTGGCGGCGACCTTCTCCAGCCGGGCATGGGCCAGCTTGCCGGTGATGAAGACGAGGTGTTCGGGCGCGCTCATGCGGCGTGCCTCTCGTGAGGAGCGTCAGAACCGCGGATCACGATCGCGCCGGGAAAGGCCGCGGCAAAACGGGGGAAAGCGGCATCGACGAGGCCGTCGCGGGCGAGGATATGCGGATCGGTTTCGGCAGGACTGTTTGCCGACTTCATGAGGATGCAGCGGTCTGCGCCGATCACGCTCGCGAGCCAGAGGGCAAGGCTGTCGGAGGTGACCTCCCAACTCTCGGCGATGTCGGGATGGCCGGCCTTCAGCGCAACCGGATCCCAGATCACCGAGCGGCCTCGGCCGAGGGCGTCGGCCACGGCCTCCAGGCTCGCGGCGATGGTCAGGCGCGGCTCAACGGCGCAGAACACCTCGGCCATGCGGCCCATGGCATCGAGGGCGAGGCGGTGGGCGAAAGCGTCGTCGAAGCCGAGTTGACCCTGCGTCGTCCGCACCGCGTCGGCGAAGGGGCCGCCGCCGGGCACGATCGCCACGGGGGCCTCGTCGGCGCATTCGGCGAGGATGGCGCGGAGCCGCGTGCGGTCGGAGACGAGGCTGCCGCCGATCTTGATGACGGCACCGCCCGAAACCCTCCCCCCTCTGCGGGGGAGGGTGCCTGCGGAGCAGGCGGCAGAGGGGAGCGACGTCTCCGGACAATCCGGAGCCGGCCCCTCACCCGACCCCTTTCGGGGGCCACCCTCTCCCGCGGAGGGGAGAGGGATCGGCGTCGCGCTTGTCATGACGGTCACGCGGCGTCGGCTCGCAGACCGGTTCGCATCGCCGCGACCGCCTGCGCGACCCGCGCGCCGTCGAGCGCCTCGCGCCGGTCGCCCGCGCGGCAGAGACCGCCGCGGAAGCCGAGATAATCGGCTCCGAGACCGGACAGGGCCGGAATGTCGGCGAGCCCGAGCGAGCCGGCGAGCCCGCTCATCAGGCCGTGCACGCGGCAGCGGGCGACGAAGGCGGCGAGTTGCGGCGCGCTCATCAGGGCAGGCAGCGCGATCCCGCTCTTGCCGCGGGTATCGATCATCGCCCCGGCAAAACCCGCGGCGGCCAAGCGCGCGGCTCCGTCTTCGGTCACGCCGTCCTCGGCGAAGAGCACGCCGATCACCCGGCCCAGCGCCCGAGCCGCCGCCTCCGCCAGCGCGGCGTCGTCCGCGGCGCCGACGGCGATCTTGATGAAATCCACCCCCGTCGCGGCCATCGTGGCGATGGCGGCGGCGATCGCCGTCCCGGTGCCGTCGCCGGCCACCGCGCTGGTGACCGCCCGACCGCCGACCGTTGCGACGATGGCGCGCACGGTCTCAGGCGGCAGTGCGCCGAGGGCGCCGCGCTCGGGATCCTTGGCGTCGATCAGGTCCGCCCCGGCCCGGAGCGCCGTCAGCGCCTCGTCGGGCCCGCGCACGCTGACGAGCAGGCGGGGTCGCGCGGAAGAATTCGGTTCGATGTCGGGCACGGGAAACGTTCTTGCTCAGCCTTGCGCGCCCGCACAAGCCCCACCTCAGGAACGGCCGGGCAGCGGCTCGGCCAGCAGGCGGTTCTTCACGATCCAGCGCGCGGCGTGGGACCAGTCGTCGTCGGTGTTGGCTCTTATCACGACCTGGCCCTGACGCACGACCTTGCCGGACTCGGCCTCCGCGATGGTGACGACGAGGCTGAACAGCTGGTTGGCGCCCTTGTCGGCGAAGGTGGTGACGGCAAGCTCGGCGCCAAGCGCCTTGGCGATCGGACCGGTGCAGCCGTTGCACTTGTAGAGCGGGCTCTCCTTGCGGATTTCTTCCGCCTGGGGCCTGAGATCGACGCTCTCGAGGCCGCCCTTCTCGGCGAGTTGCTGGCGCAGCACTTCCGTGACGAGGTCGAGGCGCTTCTGGTCGGCCGGGAGCGGCTTGCGGCCGTAGGCCAGCGTCGGGTCGTTCACCTCCGCCGGGAAGATCGCCGCCTTGCGCGCCGCCTCGCGCGCCGCCTCTTGGCCCAGAGCCGTGCCGCTCACGACGGACAGGAGGGCGAGGGCGGGCAGGAAAGTACAAAGCCGGGCGCGAAGTCGCATGGGGTCGAGGCCTGGGACGGGCGCGGTGCCGCGCGGACCGACTCTAACTTGGTGTCCCGGAGAATTTGGCAACTGTCGGCGCGCCTGTTCCCGATGCCGGGCGGCCCCTTCGGCAACGGCGACCGGGCGCGGTCGGGCCGCGGCGCGAGGGCGTCCCAGGATCGTAATCTTATGAAAATCTTATGCTTCTGTCGTTGAGGCCGGTGGCAAGATGTTGCTAGCGTGCCGGGCAATGCGTTCGTCCGTTCCGTTCCTCTTCGCCGCTGGTCTCGCGACCGGCCTGACCGCGGCCCTCACCGTTCCCGGGCAGGCCCAGGAGCCGAAGGCGGCCACCGGCGAGCCGCAGCCGGGCGCGCCCGCCGCCGAGGCGCCCGCGCCGGTTCCCGGCTCCGAGACCCGCATCGCCGTGCTCTACCGCCCGGTGCCGGCCCCGTCCTCCTACGACGCGGAGGCCGATCCCGAGGATCTCGGAGTGGCGGGCGCCCGCATGGCGGTGAAGGACAACAACACCACCGGCCGCTTCACCAAGCAGACCTTCGCCCTCGACGAGGTCGCCCTCGACGAGGGACAGAACCCGGTCGAGGCCGCCAAGGGGTTGGCGGACAAGGGCGTGAGGTTCTTCGTGCTGGCGCTCCCCGCTGCCGAGGTGCTGGCGGTGGCCGACGCGCTGAAGGAGACTGGCGCCGTCGTGCTCAATGCCGGCGCGCCGGACGACCGGCTGCGCGGGGCCGATTGCCGCGCCAACCTGTTCCACGTGCTGCCGAGCCGCGCCATGCAGACGGATGCGCTGGCGCAGTACCTGACGCTGATGCGCTGGCGGAAGATCTTCCTGATCACCGGCCCGACCGAGCGCGACAAGGCCTATGCGGACGCGATGCGCAACTCCGCCCGCAAGTTCGGCCTCAAGATCACCGCGGAGAAGCCCTGGACCTTCGGCCCCCTGGCCAAGGCCCGCGGCGATACGCCGACCCGGGCCGAGGCGATGGTGTTCACCCGCGGGCTCGACTACGACATGGCGATCGTCGCCGACGAGGAGGGCGACTGGGGCGATTACGTCCCGTTCCGCACCGTCGATGCGCGGCCGGTCGGCGGCACGCAGGGGCTGATCGCCACCACCTGGCACCCGACCCTGGAGACCTGGGGCGCGGCCCAGGCGCAGAACCGCTTCCGGCGGCTCGCCGGCCGCCTGATGCGCCCACTCGACTATCAGGTCTGGGCGGCGGTCCGCACGGTCGGCGAGGCGGCGACGCAGACGCGTAGCACCGATCCGGCGACGCTGGCGGCCCATCTGGTGAAGCCCGAATTCTCGCTGCCGGCCTACAAGGGCGTCTCGCTGACCTACCGGCCCTGGGATCATCAGCTGCGCCAGCCCATCATCGTGGTGCAGCCCAAGGCGATGGTCTCGGTGGCGCCCGAGCAGGGCTTCATCCACCAGCGCACGCCGCTCGACACGCTCGGCGCCGACGAGCCGGAGACCGCGTGCAAGCTCCGGTGACCGCCCGCGTGGGCCGGTTCGACGCCGGAGGGAAGACGATGCGGCAATCGACCGCCCGGCAAGCCGCCCCCCTTCGCCCTTTTTTGTTTTGAGCGGTGTGGCCGTCAGCGTCATGTCGCTGAAACCGATTCCGATGCGGGCGCGCAGAGACGCGCCGAAGACGACAGGGAGGACGCCGATGGTCGCTCGTTTGAGGGCGGGGCTGAGTTGCGCGGTGCTGGCAGGCGCTTGGTTCGGCGCGGTCGGGACGGCGCAGGCCTTCACCGCCTACGTCACCAACGAGAAGGCCAACACGGTCTCGGTGATCGACACCGAAACCATGGCGGTGACCGGGACCTGGAAGGTCGGGCGGCGCCCCCGCGGCGTGACGCTCTCCAAGGACGACAAGGAACTCTTCGTCTGCGCCAGCGACGACGACCGCATCGACGTGCTCGACACGGCCACCGGTAAGGTGGTGCGCTCGCTGCGCTCGGGCCCCGATCCGGAGCAGTTCATCCTCGATCAGAGCGGCAACCCGCTCTACGTCGCCAACGAGGACGACAGCCAAGTCACCATCATCGATATCGAGAAGAACAAGGTGCTGGCCGAGATCCCGGTCGGCGTCGAGCCGGAGGGGATGGGGCTGTCGCCGGACGGCAAGGTTCTCGTGAACACCTCCGAGACCACCAACATGGCCCACTTCATCGACACCAAGACCTTCGAGGTGATCGACAACGTGCTGGTGGATGCCCGGCCGCGCTTCGCCGAGTTCTCCTCGGACGGCAAGTTCCTCTGGGTCTCGGCCGAGGTTGGGGGCACGGTCTCGGTGATCGATGTCGCCACCCGCAAGGTCATCAAGAAGATCACCTTCAAGATCCCGAGCGTCACCGACGAGCAGATCCAGCCCGTCGGCGTGCGCCTGACCAAGGACGGTTCCAAGGCCTTCGTGGCCCTCGGACCGGCCAACCGCGTCGCCGTGGTCGATGCCAAGACCTACGAGGTGCAGAAGTACCTGCCCGTGGGCCAGCGCGTCTGGCAGCTCGCCTTCACCCCCGACGAGAAGCAGCTCTTCACCACCAACGGCACTTCCAACGACGTCTCGGTGATCGACGTCGAGGGGCTGAAGGTGGTCAAGAGCATCCCGGTCGGGCTGCTGCCCTGGGGCGTGGCGATCTCGCGGAAATGAGTTCATTTCGCCGACGAAGGCCTCGTCCCGCAGGGCGCGGCTTTCGGACAAGGGCGATGCAAGAATAAGATTCCGGAGGAAACGACATGAAGTGGACGACGCGCCTCGGCCTCGCCGCCGCGGCCCTGATGCTCGCCGGTGCCCCGGCGGGCGCCCTCGACCTCACCAAGAAGCGGCAGAACCTGCCCGACCTCGTCCTCGGCAACGAGGAGGGCAACGACTTCGTGGTCGAGAACAAGGATATCGAGCTGGAGGCCGGAAAGGCCTACCGTCTGCGCATCGTCGCCAAGGGGCGGCAGGAATACAAATTCTACGCGCCCGAGTTCTTCCGCTACATCTGGTTCAACCAGATCGTGATCGAGCACAAGGAGATCCACGGCGGCGGCCCGCCCGACCATCTCGAGTTCGACGATCCCGGCGAGATCGCCATCGAGTTCGTCGCCATCAAGCCCGGCGCCTACAAGTGGTACGCGCAAGGTTTGGAGGAGAAGGGCATGGCCGGCACGATTACGGTGAAGTGAGATGAGACATCTCATGAGACGCACACGGAACACCCTCTCCCATCTGCGGGAGAGGGTGCCGGCGGAGCAGGCGGGAGAGGGGCCGGCTCCGCACTGTCCGGAAGCGGCGCTCCCCTCACCCGACCCCCTTCGGGGGCCACCCTCTCCCGCGGAGGGGAGAGGGGCTTTTGCCGGCGCCCTCCTGGCCACCTTCCTCCTCACGCCCCCCGCCTTTGCCGACGACAAGGCGGCCTGCGCCGAGGGCATCGGCGCGGTGAAGGCGCAGGTGGAAAAGCTGGCGCCGGACGCCGTGCCGCAGAAGCTCAAGCGCGCCCTGAAGATCGCCGAGCGCGAGCAGGGCGAGGGCGAGTTCGACGAGTGCCTGGAGGCCCTCGACGACGCGAAGCGGGCGCTGCCGAAATGAGCGCGGCCCTCGACGTCGCCGGCGTCAGCCACCGCTTCGGCCAGCGCGCCGCGCTCGCCGACGTGTCGCTGACCGTCGAGCGCGGGCATTTCATGGCCCTGCTCGGGCCCAACGGCGCGGGCAAGACCACGCTGTTCTCGGTGATCACCCGGCTCTACAACAATCAGGAGGGCCGGGTCTCGATCCTCGGCCATCCCCTCGACCGGGAGCCGTCGCGGGCGCTGGCCGGCCTCGGCGTGGTGTTCCAGGCCCGCACCCTGGATACCGACCTCACCGTCGCGCAGAACCTGCACTACCACGCCAGCCTGCACGGCATCGGCCGGGCGGCGGCGCGGGCCCGCATCGAGGCTCTGCTCGCCCGCGTCGGCCTTGCCGAGCGGCGCGACGACAAGATCCGGACGCTGTCCGGCGGCCAGTCGCGGCGCATCGAGATCGCCCGCTCGCTGATCCACGCGCCGCGCCTGCTTCTGCTCGACGAGCCGACCGTCGGCCTCGACCTCGAATCGCGCGCCGACATCGTCGCCATCGTCCGCGCCCTGGTGCGGGAAGAAGGCCTGTCGGTGTTGTGGGCGACCCATATCTTCGAGGAGATTTCTCCCGAAGATGATGCGGTGGTCCTGCACAAGGGGCGCATTGTCGCCCGCGGGCGCGCCGGGGAGATCGGCGGACCCGGCGAGACCCTGGAGGCCGCCTTCCGCCGCCTCGTGGCCGAGCCCGACAGACGCGCCGTGAAATCTGCCGCATGAGTTCCCTGGCATGAGCGCGTCCTCGAACCCCACCGCGGCGAGCCCGGCGAAACCCGCTCCCCATGCGGGCCGCCTCGACGCGGTCGGCTACCTCATCGCGCTCGGCGGCATCGTGCGCCGCGAGTTGCTGCGCTTCTTCCACCAGAAGGAGCGCTTCTTCTCGGCGATGGTCCGCCCGCTGGTCTGGCTGTTCATCTTCGCGGCGGGCTTCCGCAACACGCTCGGCACGTCGATCACGCCGCCCTACGAGACCTACGTGCTCTACGAGGCCTACGTGGTGCCGGGGCTGGCCGTGATGATCCAGCTCTTCAACGGCATGCAATCCTCGCTCTCGATGGTCTACGACCGCGAGGTCGGGTCGATGAAGGTGCTGCTGACCTCGCCCTATCCGCGCTGGACGCTGCTGCTCGCCAAGCTGATCGCCGGGGTGAGCGTCTCGATCGTGCAGGCCTACGCGTTCCTCGCCATCGCGTGGTTCTGGGAGACCGGCATTCCGCCGATCGGCTACCTCGCCGCTCTGCCGGCCTTCCTGGCTTCGGGGCTGATGCTCGGGGCGATCGGCCTGTTCCTGTCCTCGCTGGTGCGGCAGCTCGAGAACTTCGCGAGCGTCATGAATTTCGTGATCTTCCCGATGTTCTTTGCCTCTTCTGCCCTATATCCGCTCTGGCAGGTGCGGGCATCGAGCGAGTGGCTCTATCTCATCTGCCAGGCCAACCCGTTCACCCACGCGGTCGAGCTGGTGCGTTTCGCCCTCTACGGGCGCTTCGAGCCGGTCGCCTGCGCCGTCGTGGTCGGCACCGGCCTCCTGTTCTTCACCCTCGCCGTGATCGCCTACGATCCGGGCCGCGGCATCATGGCCCGGCGCGGCGGACCGGCCGGCGAGGCCGCCTGAGAGACCTCCCATGATCCTTCGTGCGACCCTCGGCTCCGTCCGTGCCCCGCTCTGTCTTGT
Source organism: Methylorubrum populi (assembly GCF_002355515.1). Classification (NCBI taxonomy): domain Bacteria; kingdom Pseudomonadati; phylum Pseudomonadota; class Alphaproteobacteria; order Hyphomicrobiales; family Methylobacteriaceae; genus Methylorubrum; species Methylorubrum populi. The sequence continues at coordinate 2,050,753 of NZ_AP014809.1, forward strand.
CCTCGCCCTCGCGGCGGCGCCAGCTCTGGCGCAGCCCAAGGCTGATCCGGACTGGCCCTGCGTCCAGCGCAAGGTGACGACTCTGGGCTACGGCTCGTTCTGGACCGGACCCGACCTCGCCGAGGCCGGGGAATGGGGCAACGACCGCGAGGCGGCCCAGCTCGCCCGCAAGCTCGCCTCCCGCCGCACCGAACTGCGCGAGGTCGACACCCTGCTCGACGAGTTCACGGCGAAGCTCGATCCGGCCGAGAAGGGCAAGCGGCTCACCCGCGTCTTCGCCGGGGTGTTCGAGATCATCAACGGCGAGCGCAACACCGTCATGAGCGGCATCAGCCGCTACGCGCAGGGCCAGCGCCGGCTCGCCGAGCGCATCCGCGACGAGGCGGACAAGGTGAGCGAGCTCAAGGACAGCCCGGAATCCGATCCCACCAAGGTCGCCTCCAAGGAGGTCGCGGATCTGGAAAGCCAGTTCAACTGGGATCGGCGCATCTTCGACGAGCGGAATCAATCGGTCTCGTACGTCTGCGAGGTACCGACGATCCTCGAGCAGCGCCTGGGCGAGGTCGCCCGCCGCATCCAGTCCCGCATCTGAAGCGAGACCGGGCCGGTCTCGGACACCGCCGCCGCCGTACGCGCGGCTGCCGCCGGATCGCATCGAGCCGCTTCCATCCCATCGTCAAATCGCCCTCGGCGCCGATGCCTAGAGCGCATTCCGACGAAGTGGTCACCGGTTCGTCGAAAGAAGGCGCGCCAAAACAATGAGCGAGAGACGCCGGCCTGATGCAATCAGGTCGGATACGGCTCTAGCCGGTCTCCGCTCAATCGAAGCGGTCAGCCCGCACGGTGCCCGAGCGAGGGCCAGGCCGCCATTCCGTGACGATGATCGGGTGCGTGGGAGCGTTCGCGCGCGCAGGCTGCCCGTCCGCGATCGAATCGATCATTTTTCTTCGCGGCCGTTGGATGAAAGTATCGGCTCGAACGTAATCGGGATCTATTGCCGAAACGTCCCGGCATCGACAGGACAATGATCCATAAAGCCTTGCTGCGACTAGAGAAATATGTTGCCGTAACAGCACGCGCCCACGAGAAGATTGAGCGCTTCATCATAAAGGGCCCGAAAGAAGGCGCTGGCCAATTGTGGCGCTTCCCCGCCTCCAGCAACAGTCGGCAACGGTCTCTCCGGAGGCCGACAAGCACGAATGAAAAAGGGCTGGGGAATGACAATGCGGGTGCTGCGAGGCAGCCTCATCGCATCGGTTGCGCTGCTTCCGGGGCAGGTGTTGGCGCAGAGCGCAGGTGGCGGGCAGGCTGTCACGCTGGAGGAGATCAGCGTCGTCTCGAATACGCCGGTCGCGGCTTCGCGCCGGATCGTGGCGACGCCGACCGCGTCGGGTCTGCGTGAGACCGTCGTGCTCGACGGCATCGACCGTAACAAGCTGCCGCAGAACACGAGCGTGCTGACGGCGGCCGATGTCTCACGAGTCGGCTTTCCGAGCACGGTTCGGGCACTCGACGAGCGGATCGGCTCGATCAGCATCAACAACGCGCAGGGCAATCCCTTCCAGCCGACGATCACCTATCGCGGCTTCGAGGCCTCGCCGCTCGGCGGCTCGCCGCAGGGCGTCGCGGTCTATCTGAACGGCGCCCGCTTCAACACCTCGTTCGGCGATACCGTGCAGTGGGATCTGATCCCCGACATCGCCGTCGACCGGATCGAGCTGGAGGGCTCCAACCCTGCCTTCGGCCTCAACGCCCTGGGCGGCGCGCTCGCGGTGTCGCTGAAGAACGGCTTCACCTACCAAGGCACCGAGATCAACGCTCTCGGCGGCTCCTTCGGCCGCGGCGCGATCGCGTTCCAGCACGGCCAGCGCATCGACAATATCGGTCTGTACGTCGCCGGTACCAAGCTCGGCGAGGAGGGCTGGCGGCGCCACTCGCCGTCGCGCCTCAACCAGATCTACGCCGACCTCGGCGTGCAGGCGGAGCGGGGCGAGTTCCACTTCAACGTGATCGGCGCCAGCAACAGCCTGACCGGCAACGGCACCGCCCCGGTCGAACTCCTGAAGGTCGATCGCAGCGACGTCTTCACCTATCCCGACCAGACCAAGAACGACTTCCTGCGCTTCCAGCTCTCCGGCACCTACGACGTCACGCCGACGATCAGCGTGCAGGGCAACGCCTATTACGGCCTGTTCCGGCAGCGCACCGCCAACGGCGATGCGGCCGATGTCGAGAACTGCGAGGACGATGAGCGTTTCGTCTGCGCCGAGGGCGCGGACGACAACCAGTTCTTCCTGCGCGACCGCACCGGCAATCCCGTGCGGGCAGACCGGCTGCGCACCTTCAACTTCGGGGCGGTCAACCCGATCTTCGCCGACCGCTTCGACGAGGGCGGCCCCTACGCCTTCCTCAACCAGACCCGCACCGACACCGACAATTTCGGCGCCACCGTCCAGACCGTGGTGCGCGAGCCGCTGTTCGGCCTGCCGAACCGCTTCGTCCTCGGCGGCTCCTACGACGGCGGCCGGACGCGCTTCACGGCGGACAACTCGATCGGCGGCCTCACCTTCGACCGCGGCTTCTCGCCCCCCGGGATCGTGGTCTCGAGCGACGACGGCATCATCACCCCGGTCTCCGTGCGCTCCTCGAACGATTACGGCGGCATCTACTTCACCAACAACACCGACCTCACCGATCGGCTGACGCTGACGCTGCAGGGCCGGTTCAACATGGCCAAGATCATCCTGCGCGATCAGATCGGCACCGCGCTCAACGGCGACCACTACTACCAGCGCTTCAATCCCGGCGTCGGCGCGACCTACAAGATCATCCCCGACTACCTCGTCGCCTACGGCGGCTACACCGAGGCCAACCGCGCCCCGACCCCGGCGGAGCTCTCCTGCGCCGATCCGGCGGCGCCCTGCTCGCTCACCAACTTCTTCGTCGGCGATCCGCCGCTGAAGCAGGTCGTGGCGCGCACGGTCGAGGCGGGTGTCCGCGGCCGCATCCCGCAGCCCGACGACCTGTTCGGCGGCATCCTGTCGTGGAAGGCCGGCTTCTTCTCGACCCGCAACGACGACGACATCCTGTTCGTGCCGGCCCCCGACACGATCGGTCGCGCCTATTTCCGCAACGTCGGTTCGACCAAGCGCCAGGGCGTCGAGGCGAGCCTGTTCTACAACGCGCCGCGCTGGAACGCCTTCGTCGACTACGCCTTCGTCGACGCGACCTTCGAGTCGCCCGTTGAACTCGCGGCCCCCGGCAACCCGTTCAACAGCGCGGGCGGCGACGAGAGCGGCGTCGTGCTCGTGCGTCCGGGCAACCGCCTGCCCGGCGTCGCGCCGCACCAGCTCAAGGTCGGCGTGCAGTATCAGGTGACGCCGGAATGGCGGATCGGCGCGCTCGCCCGCTTCGCCACGGGCAAGTTCCTCGTCGGCGACCCGACCAATCAGAACAAGACCACCGGCGACTACGCCGTGTTCGGCTTCAACACCAGCTACCGCATCGCGCCGAATATCGAGCTCTACGGCTTCGTCGAGAACGCCTTCAACGCGCGCTACGCCACCTTCGGCACCTTCTCGCCGGTGGACGAGGTGCCGATCGTCCGGGTGCCCAACGCAACCTCGAACCGCAGCCTCGCGCCCGGCGCGCCGGTGGCGGCCTTCGGCGGCCTGCGCATCCTGTTCGAGCCGCCGCCGCCGGCTCCGGTGGTGGAGCCGCTGGTCCGCAAGGGCTGAGCCGGGCCCGGCATCACGGCCCAATCCAGACCGGTCCCGGTCCGGAAAGTCTCGCAAGGGTTGCAAGCGGCGCGGTTCTCCGGAACCGCGCCGCTTCTATATGGACCGGGCAGGCGAGGATGTCCGAGACCGCGAGACGCGCCGTTTCCGCTCCGCCTATTGCCAAATCATCCCGGGCAAGTTACGCAATCGCAGCGAGGCCGAGCGGCCGCTTTGCCGAGGGCGGGCGGTTGCGCACGGCTCTGCGATTTTGCCGTCCGCCCGGCTCCGGCCGGGCCACTTCGACCAGGAGTTTGCCCCCAATGGCGTTCCGCCTCTCCTCTGCCGTTCTCCTCGCCGCCCTCGTCGCGGCCCCGGCCTACGCGGCCCCGACGACCACGACCAAGGTCGACATCGCCGCCTTCGATCCGGACAAGGACGGCACCGTCGACCTCAAGGAGGCCCTGGCCGCCGGCTCGGCCGCCTTCGACAAGCTCGATCCCGATAAGGACGGCACCCTCGACGCCAAGGAGCTCAAGGGCCGCGTCAGCGAGGCCGACCTCAAGAAGCTCGACCCCGACAACGACGGCACCCTCGACAAGAAGGAATACCTCGCCGCCGTCGAGGCTCAGTTCAAGGCTGCCGATCCGGACAACGACGGCACCATCGACGCCAAGGAGCTGGCGAGCCCGGCCGGTTCGGCCCTGGTCAACCTGATCCGCTAAGTCTTCCGACCTATCGGAATGCAAGAGAGGGTGCGGATCGCGGGATCCGCACCCTTTCGCATGTCCGGAAGGCTCCCGGCCGCCCCCGGCGGTTTCGGGCGAAGCGTCGCAGAGCGGAACCACAGGCGGGTTTGGCGGGCTTTCTCGGCCGAAGCGGCGGTCACAGGACCAGCCCGCGAAAAGTCGATCTGGAGGAGCCCGAACCCCATGCGCATCGCCCTCAGCCTGCCCATCGCCCTGGCCGCTCTCGTCGCGGCGGGCCCCGCTTTGGCGGTGTCCTGCAAGGACGACATCGCCGCGGTGGAGCGACGGCTCAACAGCGCCGGCGCGGAGCAGGTGACCGGCAAGGAACCGCCGGGCGGTCCTACCTCATCCGGCTCGGCCAAGGCCCTCGACAAGCCGCCGGCCGGCGCCCCGTCCGACCCGGCGACCAAGCCCACCAAGGCCGGCGTCGAGGAGGCACGAACCCTGCTCGCCAAGGCCAAGGAACAGGACAAGGCTGGCCAGGAAACCGCCTGCCAGGACACCATGACCAAGGTGAAGGAGAAGGCGGGCGCGCTCCCGTGATTTGGAACGTCCTCCGCGCCTGAAACACGAAGGCCCGGGACCGCGCTCAGGCGGTCCCGGGCCTTACCCGTTCGACGTCCCGAAGATCCTCAATACGCGTTGTCGGTCTTGAAGAGCGCGAGCGGCGTGGTGAGTAGGATCTTGAGGTCGAACAGGATCGACCAATTCTCGATGTAATGCAGGTCGTGCTCGACCCGGCGCTGCAGCTTCTCGCTGGTGTCGGTCTCGCCGCGCCAGCCGTTGATCTGCGCCCAGCCGGTGATGCCGGGTTTCACCTTGTGGCGGGCGAAGTAGCCGTCCACCACCTGATCGTAGAGGGTGTTTGCCGCCTTGGCCTGGATCGCGTGGGGACGGGGGCCGACCAGAGAGAGGTCGCCGCGGATCACGTTGAAAAGTTGCGGCAGTTCGTCGAGCGACGTCTTCCGGATGAAGCGGCCGACCGGCGTCACGCGGGCATCCGCCTTGGTGACGAGCCGGGCCGCCCCCGCATCACAGAGATCGACATACATCGAGCGGAACTTGAAGATCTCGATCAGCTCGTTGTTGAACCCGTAGCGCTTCTGCCGGAACAGCACGGGGCCGGGCGAGGTGAGCTTCACCGCGAGGGCGACGGCCAGCATCACCGGCGAGAGGGCTACCAGCAACAGCAGGCCGACGAAGCGGTCGAACGCGCCTTTCAGGATGACGTCCCAGTCGGCGAGTGGCTTGTCGAATACGTCGAGCAGCGGCACGTCGCCGAGATAGGAATAGGCGCGCGGCCTCAGGCGCAGCTTGGTCGCGTGCGCCGACAGGCGGATATCGACCGGCAGGACCGAGAGTTTGGCGAGCATCTGCAGGATGCGCGTCTCGGCCGAGATCGGCAGCGTGAACACCACGAGGTCGACAGGGGCATGCCGGGCGTAGGTGACGAGATCGCTCACATTGCCGAGCTTGGGATGCCCGGCGACCTCGGTGCCGGAGCGGTCGTCGGCCCGGTCATCGAAGATGCCGATGATGCGTATGCCGGTATCGCCGCCGGCATTCAGGGCCTGAATCAGCTCCTCGGCGGCCGGTCCGCCGCCGACGATCGCGGTGCGGCGGTCGAACCGGCCCGCGGCCATCTGCGCGCGCACGAAGCCCGCGAGGGCGGCGCGGCCGGCGAGCAGGATCCCGAGGCCCGCCATGTAGTAGCTGAGCAGCCAGATCCGGGAATAGTGATCGGCGATCTTGCCGAGCACCATCGCCGCGGCGACCATCAGGAAGGCCACGGACCAGCCGGTGGCGAGTTTCACGGCCGTCCTCGACAGGTCGCGGAAGGCACCGATCCGGTAGCTGCCGGAGGCCTGGAACAGCGCGAGGGCGGCCACCGTAACCGCAAGGACAGCGGTGACGTAGCGCGGTGCCAGGGGCACGACACCGCGAAGCAGCGCCTGATGCAATCCCAGGCCGAGGAGGACCAAGCCGCAGAACTCGGCGAGGCGGACGCAGCCCGCCAGCACCACCGGCGAGAGCCACGAGCCCCGGGGCCGCTCGGCGGGGGGCTGGGCTTGAGACCCGTTGCCGGACTCGCCGGTCATGTCGAACGCGAGCGGCGACGGGACCGGGGTCAGGGCGTCGTTCTGCTCGGCGACCTTGAGCAGATCCCGCACGTCGATGGCACTCATCGAAATGTTCCACGTGAAAACGTCGAGCCTTTCCGGCACCGGATTGTGCCGGATCGATCTTCACGGAAGGCTAAGCCGCGACCGGTCCTGCTGGCCCGCATTGGGACATGCGGCGCGGCCGGATCCGGATCAGGCCGCTGCCGAAGCCGCCGCGACGCGCTTCGCGCGGAACGCAGCGGCGTAGCCGCACAGCACGTCGGTCGCCATGCGGTTCATCGAGAACCGGGTCCGCAGTGAATCGCTCAGCGCGCGGGCGCGGCCCTCGCGAAGCGCGGGCTCCTCGTCGAGGATGCGGACGATGGCCCTGCCCAAAGCCTCGCAATCGCCCGGCGGCACCAGGTCACCGGATAGGGAGCCGAAGATTTCGGGAATGCCGCCGACATTAGTCGCCACCAGCGGCTGGGCGGCCGCGGCCGCCTCCAGAACGACGTAGGGCAGCGATTCGGCGAGCGAGGGCACGACCATGACCCGGCCGCGGCCGAGCACGGGGCGGATCGCCTGAGGCGGTTCGAAGGCGATGGCGTCGCGCAAGCCCAGATTCTCCGCCATGGCGGCGAGGCTCTCCATGTCGGGGCCCGAACCCACCATCAGCAGGCGCAGGTTGCGGCCCCGGCCGCGGATCCGTGCGAGCGCCCGCAGCAGCACCGGCAGCCCCTTGGCCTCGCGCAGCTCCCCGACATAGACGAGGTCGAACGGGTCCTCGGACGTCCCGACGGGCAGGAATTCGGCCTCGCCGATGCCGTTGTGAACGATTCGTTCCAGGCGCGGCGACCCGCCGGCATAGGCGGCGTGGCGCGAGGCGACGTACTCGCTCTCGAACAGGAACAGATCGGTGGCCCGGGCCATCATCTGCTCGGCGGCCATATAGAGGCGGTGCAGAGGCGTGCCCGGTCGATAGTTGTAGCTTCCGCCATGCGGTGTGTAGGCACGGATCACGCCGCGACCGGCTCGGCCCAGCGGCGCGAGCCGGGCGAAGACGCCGCCCTTGGCCCCATGGCCGTGAAGAACATCGGCGCCGACGGCGAGGGCCTGCTTCCGCACGGCGCGCAAGGCCGCGAGGTCGCTCGCATGCGGATTGCGGCGCATGGGGATCCGCGTGACGCCGAGCGCGAGGTGCGGGGCGAGTTCCGCCAGCGCCCGCTCGGCCCGCTCCCCGCCGGTCGAGGCATCGCAGACGAGGCCGACGGCGTGCCCGGCCTCGGCCTGGAGGCGGGTGAGATCGACGACGTGGCGAAACAGGCCGCCGACCGGAGCCCGGAACACGTGGAGGATCCGGTGGCGCTCGGCCGCGCCGCCACGGGTCCGTAGATCCACGACCGGGCTGCCCGCACGATCATGCGCGGCGAGGGCGGTAAGGGAAGGGGCGATGGGAGCGGTCACGTCCGTCGATCTCCGCGCGGGTGTCCCGAAGCGGGAGACCCATGCGGCGGACGATCGTCGCGACGTCGTCAGCGCGCGGTTAAGAGGTGCGCGCGATCAGCCCGCAAAGGGGCTCCGACCGGCGTCCACGGCCACCTTTTACGGATCGCGGTTAGAGGTTGGTGAACGCTGCGGCCGGCGGCTCAGAAGAAGCGTTCCTTGATCACGATCGTGTCGCCGGGCCGCACCGGATAGGACATCGGCACGATACCGTTGACGAGACCGCCCTGACCCTCGCGGGTCAGCACCGCGTAGTCGCGGGCCGCCCGCGGTCCGAAGCCGGCCGCGATCGCGACCGCGGTCTCCACGGTCATGCCGTTGACGTAGGGGTACTGCCCGGAGGTGGTGACCTCGCCGAGGATGTAGAACGGACGGTACGCGTCGACTTCCACGGTGACGTGCGGCTCGCGCACGTAGCCTGCGGCGAGCTTCGATTCGATCAGGCGGGCAGCCTGCGCCGTGGTCTGTCCGCCAACCTGGACGACGCCGATCAGCGGCATCGCGATCCGTCCGCCGCCATCGACGGCGTAGATGTTGGAGAGGTTGTCCTGCCCGAAGACGATGACCCGCAACCTGTCGCCCGCCGCCAGCGGGTAGCGGGCGCCGATGGAGCCGGTCCCGGTCGCATCGAGATCGATGGTCCGGAAATCCGGGCGCAGGCAGCCGCCCAGCGCGAGGATGGACGGAAGAGCCAGGAGGAATGCGCGCCGATGCATCGCCATCGCCGTTATGGAGAACCTCGTCCGGTTTTTAGGGCAGCATGGTTAACGAATGCTGATCCGGCCGCGGTCGTGTGCGGAATGCTGTCTTCGTCGAGGTGCATTGTCCCGGATGCTGGCGCGGCACGGATTGCCGTCTTAACGCCACGTCAACCTTAACGGCGCCTATTGGCTCGAAACGGGTGGTTTATCCCGATCCCGCGCTCTGCCTTCGTAAAGACTGCCCATGCCGCGCCTCAGGCTGTCGACCGATCCGTCACTTCCACCGTCCGGAGGCTCCGGCGGCCCGGGCGACGGATTGGCAGTGGGGCAGATCGCGGGGGTCCTGCGCCGCTCCTGGGCCTGGATCGCCGTGCCGACGCTGATGGCCGCGCTCGGGGCCGGCGTGTTCGTGCAGGTGGTGACCCCGCGCTATACCGGCGAGGCCAAGGTCCTGCTGGAGAGCCGTGATCCCGCCTTCGCCCGCACCGCCGCCGAGCGGACGGATCAGCCCCAGCCGATCGACGAACAGGCGGTCGCGAGCCAGGTGCAGGTGGCGATGTCGCGCGATCTCGCCCGCGAGGCGATCCGCAGCCTGAAGCTCGTCGGCAACCCTGAATTCGATCCGGAGGCCGAGGGGACCTCGGCGATCCGGCGCACATTGATGATGCTCGGGCTCGTCTCGGCGCCGATGGAGCGGGCATCCGAGGACCGCATCCTCGACACCTATCTCGACCACCTGCTGGTCTATCCGGTCGGCAAGTCGCGCATCCTCGCCGTCGAGTTTCGCTCGCGCGATCCCGAACTCGCCGCGCGGGGCGCCAACACGGTGGCCGACCTCTACCTCGCCTCGCTCGAGGCGGCCTCCGTCGACACCGCGCGCTACGCCTCGACCTGGCTCGGCAACAACATCGCGACGCTGCGCGCCCGCGTGGCCGAGGCCGAGGCGAAGGTCGAGGCCTTCCGGGCCAAGCACGGCCTGATCGGCACCGGCAGCAGCGCCGCCGCGCAGCCGCTCTCGTCGCAGCAGCTGTCCGAACTGTCGAGCCAGCTCTCGCAGGCGCGCACGATCCAGGCGGACCTCAACGCCCGTGCCAAGCTCCTGAAGGACATGATCAAGGAGGGCCGCGCCTTCGAGATCCCGGATGTCGCCAACAACGAGCTGATCCGGCGCACGGTCGAGAGCCGCATGGCGATGCGCGCGCAGCTCGCCCTCGAATCGCGCACGCTGCTGCCGGCCCATCCCCGCATCAAGGAACTGACCGCCCAAGTCCAGGACCTCGAGAACCAGATCAAGGCCGCCGCCGAGCGGGTGGTGCGCACCCTCGAGAACGACGCCAAGATCGCGGGCGCCCGGGTCGAGTCCCTGCGTGCGGCGGTCGAGGGCCAGCAGGACGTGGTCGCCAAGGGCAACAGCAGCGAGGTCGAGCTGCGGGCGCTGGAGCGTGAGGCCAAGTCCCAGCGCGAGCAGCTCGAATCGTACCTCGCCCGCTACCGCGAGGCGGCGGCGCGCGACGCCGAGAATGCGAGCCCGGCCAATGCCCGCGTGGTGTCCCGCGCGGTCGTGCCCGACCTGCCGTCCTTCCCCAAGAAGATCCCGATCATCGCGTTCGCGACGGTGCTGGCCTTCCTGCTGGCGAGCGCGGCGGTCGTCGGCCGCCACCTCCTCGTTGCGCCGCCCGAGCCGGACGGGGGCCGCACTGGGGACGAGGGCGAGCCCGTCCTCGCCGGCGCGACGGGCGATCGTGTGCGCGATTTCTACCCCGAGCCCGAGCCGCCGTCCCGCCGCCGTCCCGCCTACGAGCCTGTCTATGGCGGCGCCTATCCAGCCTCCGCGACCGAGCGCTTCGCCCCGGCGCTCGCCTTCGCCAACTCCCTGCGGGCGACGGCGACGGTGCAGCACCCGGTCTTCGCCAGCACGGCGCCGATCGGAGCGGAGAGCGCGAGCCGGGGGGATGCCGCGAGAGCGGGCAGGAGCGGGCTCACCGTCCCCGCGAAATCCGCGGCCTCCTCGACCGATCTGGACGGATTGATCGCCCGATTGGAGGGCGGTGCGGGCCGGCTGCAATCCGAGGGACGGCAGAAGGGCGGCTGCGTGCTCGTGGTCGAGTCCCCACCTGCCGGCGGGAAGCCCGGTCTCGCCTCGGAACTCGCCCGCGTGCTCGGTCCGCTTCGTCAGACGCTCCTGGTCGATGTCAATGGTGAGGCCAGTGCCGAAGCCGATGGCGGGCTCCCCGATCCGTCCGAGCCGGGGCTGACTGATCTCGTGGCGGGCGAAGCCGACTTCCTCGACGTGATCCAGCCGGTGCGCGGTTCACGCCTCCACGCAGTCAAGCGCGGTGTGGCCCCGCTCGAGGTTCTGGTGGAGGAGCCGCAGGGCCTCGCCATCGGCCTCAACGCTCTTTCGCAGAGCTACGATTGGGTGCTCTGCCGCCTCGAGGCCGAGAGCGGGCGGGATGCGGCCGAACTGATCCCCGCGGTCGGACCCTGCATGGACTCGATCGTCATCGCCTCGGATGCGGCGATCGACGACCCGGCCCTCGTCTCTCTCTACCGTCTCGCCAAGGCCACGGGCGTGCGGCAGGTGGTGGTGGCGCGCCACGGCGAGGACGGTATGCTCGATGCGAGGCTGGAGGCCACGCCGCTGCGCCTCTCGGCTTAAGCCGCCCGGAAGGGATCAGCCGGATCGGGTGTGACCCTCTTCGTCCGCGGCGGTCATCGCTGTTGCCATGCGCAGGGCCCAGAGGTTTGCGCCCAGAAAAGTCGTGAGTAAGGCGCAGGCGGTGATCAAAGTCGCCGACAGCAAGCTTGGCACAGCATCTCTCCGGTCGCGGCGGTGGTTCCGCCGGCTCTGATCGGAAAGAGGCCGGCGGAACCGCCGAGCCTCGCTAGGGGGGCCGCGTCGGACCCGGCTCGTGGATCTTGTCTTCTCGTCGAAGTAGCTGCCTTAACAAAATTTAAGGTTGTGGATCGCGAGAGCGGTGGTATTCAAATCTTTGGGATCGAAACGCTCCTGACGCTGCGTCGGGCAATCGGGCTATGTCATTGATTTCGCGAACGATCCATTGCGATATAGGGGTCCCCGCGACCAACCTCTTCATCAGGTGCGATAAAACGACGCGGGAGTGATTAGATAAACTGTCAGTCCAACTTTTTAGCCGGCTTGTCGATACTTGTGAGGTTCTTCCCGCTCCGCCGCAAGCTGAGAGGATCGTACTTCTCGCGGCAGAGATCGGCTGTCAGCGTAAACATCCGCGTCAAACTTTCGCTGGACTCGTCCTTGAACCGAAGGATGCCGCGGCAGTTTCGCGAGAGACACTCAGAACGGCAATTTCATGCCGGGCGGAAGCGGCAGACCCTTGGTCAACTCCGCCATCTTCTCCTGCGCCGTCGTCTCAGCCTTGCCGCGGGCGTCGTTGCAGGCGGCCACGATCAGATCTTCCAGGATTTCCCGCTCGTCGGCGACCATCAGGCTCGGGTCGATCGAAACGCCGAGCACCTGGCCCTTGGCCGTCATCCGCACGCTCACGGCGCCGCCGCCGGAGGCGCCCGAGACCTCCACGGAATCGAGTTCGGATTGGAGCGAGGCCATCTTTTCCTGCATGGCCTGGGCCTGCTTCATGATGCCCATGAGGTCGCGCATGGTGGGTCAGCTCCGGTTCCGGTCGAGAAAAGGTTCGCCTGCCGCACTTAGGCGCGTCGGTCTGCGCCTGCCAGGGGCCGCCTCAGGTGTCGTCCTGAGGCATCGACCTCAGGCATCGTCGTCTTCCGCTTCCTCGGGCGGCGGAGCGGCCGGTCCGATGCCGTCCGCCCCGGCCTCGGCGGCATCGCCCTCCGGCGCCTTGTCGCGGACATCGACGATCTGAGCGCCGGGGAAGCGTGACAGAACCTCGCGCACGAGCGGGTGCGCGGCGGCGTTCTGGTGGCGGGTCTGCTCGGCCGCGCGCAAATTCTCCGCCAGCGTCGGCGCACCCTCTTCCTTGGAGAGCGCGACGAGCCAGCGCCGCCCGGTCCAGGCATCCAAGGCGCGGGCGAGATCGGTCGGAAGGCTCTGCCGCCCGCCTGGAGCGAGGCGGAACTCGATCCGTCCTTCCTCGAAGCGCACGAGATGCACGTCGCGCTCCAGCGCCACCTTCAGGGCGATGTCGCGGGCGGCCTCGGCCTGCGCGACGACGTCCTCGAAGCGACCGAGCCGCGGGCCGGCGGGCGCCGCGGGGGCCGGACGCGGCGCGGCCTCGGTCGCGGCGGACGTGATGGGGACAGCAGCCAGGGCCGGACGCGGCGACGGCTGCGGAGCGGGCGGCATCATCTGCAGGGCCGCCGAGCCGTGCGAGACGGTTCCACCCCCGCCGTCGCGCCCGAGGCTCGGGCGGCCGCCACCGCCCTCGGAGCCGGCGATATCGGTGCGGAGCTGGCGCAGCGCCTCATCAGGAGTCGGAAGGTCGGCGGCGTAGGCGAGCCGCACGATCGCCATCTCCGCCGCCGCGAGCGGCCGGGGCGCGGCCTGCACCTCGGGCAGTGCCTTGAGCAGGATCTGCCACGCCCGCGACAGCGCCCGCACCGGCAGCCGCACGGCGAACTGGGCGCCGCGCACCCGCTCCGCCTCGCTCAAGGTGGGATCGGCCTCGGCACCCGGCACCAGCTTGAGGCGGGTGACGAGATGGGTGAAGCCGGCAAGATCCGACAGCACCACCGCCGGGTCGGCGCCGGCATCGTATTGCGCGCGGATCTCGGCGAAGGCGGCGGGCACGTCGCCGCGCATCGCCGCCTCGAACAGATCGACGATGCGCGAACGGTCGGCGAGGCCCAGCATGTCGCGCACGCCCGAGGCCGTCACCGCGCCCGCGCCGTGGGCGATCGCCTGATCGAGCAGCGAGAGCGCGTCGCGCACCGAACCTTCCGCCGCGCGGGTGACGGCGGCCAGGGCCTCGTCCTCGGCCTCGACGCCTTCCGCGGCGCAGATCTTCTTGAGATGGGCGGAGAGCACGTCGGCCTCGACCCGGCGCAGGTCGAAGCGCTGGCAGCGCGACAGGATCGTCACCGGAACCTTGCGGATCTCGGTGGTCGCGAACACGAACTTGGCGTGGGGCGGCGGCTCCTCCAGCGTCTTCAGGAAGGCGTTGAACGCCTTCTCCGAGAGCATGTGGACCTCGTCGACGATGTAGACCTTGTAGCGGGCCGAGACCGGCGCGTAGCGGATGCCGTCGATGATGCCGCGCACGTCGTCGATGCCGGTATGCGAGGCAGCATCCATCTCCAGCACGTCCATGTGCCGGGATTCCATGATCGCCTGGCAGTGGACCCCGAGGCCCGGCATCGACACGGTGGGGCCGGTATCGGGCTGGCCGGTGCGAAGATAGTTGAGGCCGCGGGCGAGGATGCGGGCGGTGGTGGTCTTGCCGACGCCGCGCACGCCCGTGAGCATCCAGGCCTGCGGGATGCGGTTGGCCGCGAATGCATTGGCCAGCGTGCGCACCATGGCGCCCTGGCCGATCAGGTCGTCGAAGGTCTGGGGGCGGTACTTGCGCGCCAGCACCCGGTAGGGCGTCGCGGCCGGGGCGGACGCCGCGGCGGGCATGCCGGGCAGGCCCGGCTCGTCGGGGAACGTGCCGTGCGTCTCGTCCATGCCGCCGTTCGGACTTTTTGGGGAAGGCTGGCCGCCCGGCCCGCGGGCGGCGAAGGTGGGAGGCTGGACAAAGACCCGCTCGGTCTCGTTAGGGCTGCTTCCTTCCGGACCTGACCCGGTTGGCGAGTGAAACGTCCCTCGCCAACCTCCCGCGCCGTATATGACGGCCCGCGCGGCGGGATGCAAGCGGGACACAAGCAGGTTGCCTCGTTCCACCCGCCCGGCCATGCTTCCTCCGAAGATAAGGGAGGGGCCATGCGGACGATCCCGCTGCGTTTTGCCGTCCTCGCGCTGCTCGCGGGCTCATCGACCGCCGCCCCGGCGCAGGAGCCGGCTCAGGAGGGCGCGCCCAAGGATTGGCAGGGCCGCTACCGCTACGAGCACGCCGCCGGGCGGACGGCCGGAGGCACGGGCATCGTCGTGACCTACGACCTCGTGCTGCTGCCCCCGGATGTCCGCGACGGCTGCGTCCTCCGGGTGCGGGGTTTCCAGAGCGACGAGACGATCCGGTGCCGAACCCGCCGCGACGGGCCGGGGCTCGCGGTGGCGTTCGACCGCTACGGCGACGGCAGCACCGTCAACCGGTATGGGGTGGCGGTCTACAAGGTCGGTCAGCCGCTGTTCACCCTGGTGAAGGGGAGCCGGCTAGGCACCCGCTGGCAGGGCCTCAAGCCCGACGGCGAGGGCGTGGCCGAGAGCGGGCCGTACTTCGCCCGGGTGAAGTAGCTCCGGGGCGGAGGACGCCCCGGAGCCGCGGCCTCACTCGGCCTTGCGCTTCACGATCTCCATCGTCTTCGGATCGAGCTTGAGATCGAACTGCTTGCCGTTGGCGTCGATGGCGTCGTCCACCTCGATCATGCCGTCGTCGAGTTCGATCTCCTTCCACTTGGTGAAGCCCTCCTTCTTCAGGATGTCCTCGACCTTGGTCTGCTGCTCGGGCGGCAGCTTCTGGTCGGCGAGCGCCGGGCCGGCGAGCAGGGCGAGACCGAGCGCGGCGGCGGCGAGCGGGCGGACGAACATGAAAGGCTCCTTCGGCAGATTGGTATCCGGCGAACGATCTATGTCACCGGTGGTTCCTGTCGCCTCGACCGTACCAGCGCAGCACTTCCCCTTGAATGGGCGATCACCGCGCAAGGGCGAGAGGCCGGTTCCAGCGGCCTGCACGGCCGCGCTTGCAATTGCCAGCGCGCGAGGTGCCGCCTAGTCTGCAACCTCTGGGTTCGGAGCTTGCACCGGCACATGGTCACGCGCGTCGCCACCGTCGCCTTCGAGGGGATCGAGGCGCGCGCCGTCGACGTGCAGGTGCAGATCGCAGCCGGCGCGGTCGCCTTCACCCTCGTCGGCCTGCCGGACAAGGCGGTGGCGGAATCGCGCGAGCGGGTGCGCTCGGCGCTGATCGCCTCGGGTCTGGCCCTGCCGGCCAAGCGGATCACCTGCAATCTCGCCCCGGCCGACCTGCCCAAGGAAGGCTCGCACTACGATCTGCCGATCGCGCTCGCGGTGATGGGGGCCATCGGCGCGCTGCCGGCGGATGCGCTCGGCGGCTACTGCGTGCTCGGTGAAATGGCGCTCGACGGCTCGATCACCGCGGTGGCCGGGGTGCTGCCCGCGGCGATGGCGGCGAACGGCCGGGGCCTCGGCCTGATCTGTCCCGTCGCGACCGGGCCGGAGGCGGCCTGGGCCGCGGGCGACATGGACGTGCTGGCGCCCCGCTCGCTGATCCAGCTCGCCAACCACTTCAAGGGCAGCCAGGTGATGGCCCGGCCCCGGCCCGCGGTGGCCGCGCCCGCCGGCCCGATGCCGGATCTGCGCGACATCAAGGGGCAGGAGGGCGCCAAGCGCGCCCTGGAGATCGCCGCCGCCGGCGGCCACAACCTGCTGATGAACGGTCCGCCCGGGGCCGGCAAGTCGATGCTGGCCGCGCGCCTCCCCTCGATCCTGCCGCCGCTCGGCCCGCGCGAGCTGCTCGAAGTCTCGATGATCCAATCTGTTGCCGGCGAATTGAAGGGCGGCGCGCTCTCCAACCGGCGCCCGTTCCGCCAGCCGCACCATTCCGCCTCCATGGCTGCGCTGGTCGGCGGCGGGTGTCACTTCCAGCAAATGCTGCGACAGCTCCAATAATTCTGCGACTGGCCAAGCCTGCCAGTGGAGCCCTTGCGCCAGTCCGCCGCAGCTTATCCACAGCGCCCTCTGGCATCATCACACCCCGCCACGCGCCTGCGCCATATCCTTTTTCGCACCGGTCAATTCCACGGGATTTTAAGCACCCTTCGTCAACCCTGCGGCACCAACTCGTGCCGTGGGTCTCAGTGTGGCGTCGCGCTCGTTCAAGATGTCGGGCCTCCCACAGGAGGGCACGTGGTTCGTCCGCTGGATCGATGGCTTCGTCGATCATCCGGCATCCCTTGCGAACCCGGAAATCGAAGTGGCGCTCGAGCGCCTGCCGAATGATCGCTGGGACGGTGTGACTTTTGCGGTGGCCGTGGCGCGGAATGAGCCCCTGCCGGGTAGCGACGATCGGCCGATGGAGAGCTTGATCTGCCGGCTCCATGCGGGTGTGATCACGGGGCTTTATCTCGGCGCGGTTATTCACAGTGGCGACCATGTCGGTCGGCTGAAAGCGCCGATCGAACCTTACAGCATTGATCTCCCAGGCGATCTTCTGGCACTGCCGCCGACTGATCAAAGCCTTGGGCTGGTCCATGCTGGCACGAAACTGAAGACTCTCCTCGGCAACGACAATGAGTTCGCGCTGATTCCGCGCGACCTCTATCGGACGTTCCTGATTCCGCGCCTCGTCACGCCTGTGAAGGTCACCGACGGCGTCCTGGTCCTGCCGTCGTCGGTGGTGATCCGGGCTTTCATTTCGCCCATTGGCGCGGTGGTACGCGACCTTGTGCGTCGACCGCCTCAGCCGCTGCCTGTGACCCCTCAGCCTCTTCTCTACTCGGTCCTGGGACCGGGGACGGGCGTGATGCAGGACGGGCGATGGCGGGTGGCGCTCGATGCGAAGATCCACGAGCGTCATGCGCCGCTGCTCGCCAACCTCCACCGGGCCTTCAGCGAGCATGGCTCTCTGGTTGCCGAGCGCGTGTTCGACGGCGCGCGCAGCACTCCGCCGCGGCTTGCGGGGGCGTTGCCGTTCACGAACTGCACCTTGCAGATGCAGGTGCACGTCTACGAGATCGCGCCGGGTCATTGGCTGGCGCTGGACGTCGAGAGTGCACGGTGGCCCTATGACGAGCCACGCGAGATCGACGTCGTGCGCTGGGTGCGCGAGGGCGAGCGGCCTGACGACGTCTTGTATCGGCCGGGCGGCCGGCCTGGACTGGCGGACGAAGGCCAGATCGACGTTCTCTCGCAGGAGGACGCTCACGAGGGCGCGGATCTCGCGATGTGGAAGACGGGTGGGCCGATGTGGGAGGCGCTTCCCGATCGGATCGAGACCCAACAGCCCTATCACCGGGATGACGATCGCTGGGTCGGGGTGAGGGACGGAAACCCGAGTGCCCTCGCCACGATGGGCGGCACGGGCCGTCACGGTGACGTCGATGCGGTCACGTTCGATCAGCGTCCCAGTGAGCCATCGCAGATAGCGCGCATCGACCGGTTCGAGGAAATTCTCGCGCTGTTCGACGAACTTTGCGCGCCAGATCCACGAGGGCGGAGAGGGACGATCACGTCCGCGAGCCCCATTGCTGCAAAGAAAGCGGCTTATCAGGTCTCGGCGGGCACGCGCGATGTCTGGCGGTTCCAGAACGATCCTGACGAGCCCAACCCTTGGGTGGTGTGGAACCCTGGGGCGATGCCGGAGCGAAGCCGCACGGCCCTCGTCTGTCGGATCCCGGTGCCGGGGCATGGCGATGCAACGTGGTTTGAGATCGAGGGCCGCACAGCGAACGATCTCTACCGGGCGCTGATCGTGGGGTGTCCCTTAAACGATCCGGAGATCATTACGGTTCTGGACGCTGTGTGCGAACAGAAGAACGTGCTTCATGTCGACTACGGTACGATCCTGCCAAACTGCCCGCCCCCCGCCTTGTGGAAGCATGGACGCGTGAAGAAGACGGGCCGGCTCAATGCGGACAGCGCTTGGGCAAAGCTCGTGGCTGCATTCGGCGGCTGATCCGAGGGGATCGGTATCCTTGTTACGCGTGCGTAACCCGGATCAGACGCCGGACTTCTCGGCAGCGGCCGCCGCGAGTTCGGCGATTTTATCGAGCACGGCCTGCCGGATTTCGGCGGCGTCGTTCATTCCAGGAACGACTTGGATCTCGGCCGGGGTCGCTCGTGCGAGCGCGGCATAGTTCGTCAGCCCGGTCCGCTTCCTGGCCGAGGCGGTTGCGGCATCGCCGCTGAGCTTGCAGGTGGCGAGGCGTTCGAGCGCATCGCTGTCCGCCTCAGGCACGAGACAGGTCCGGTCGCGTTCCTCGGGGCTGATGGTTGAGCGCTTGAGCAGAACCTTGAGCGCGTTGGTGAGCGCTTCGGCCGCTCGGATCTTGGCAACGCGGGCGGCGGAGGCTTGCGAGCGCGCTTCGGCGGCGCGGTCGCGCTCGATTGCCTTGAGGACGCCGTCTCGCATGTTGCCGACGAGCTCCGGCTGCGCGCCGGGCAGGGCGAGGATTTCGGCGGGCGTCGCGCGGGCGAGGGCGGCCATCGTCAGGAGGCCAGCATCCTTCATGGCCTGGCGGAAGGCGGGCTCACCGGTGAGCCGATGGCGTACCAACGCCCTGAGATCCGCCGCGGTGGCTTCAGGGACGAGGCAGGTTCGCTCGCGCTCCTCGGCGCTGATGGTTGAGCGCGCGAGCAGCACCTCGAGCGCGTCGGCGAGGATCTGTTCCGGGGCTCGGCGGGCCTTGCGCTCCGTCGGCTGCGAGCGCGAAGGGCCCGAGGTCGAGAGCCATGGTGTGTCGGTCATGGATGTCCTCGTGGTGCTGACACGCGGCAGATCAGCCTGGACGCTCGCTCGAGGCGCACGATTCACGCAAACCGGCGCGTCGTACCCTTCGCCTTCGCGGGCTGCCGAACTCAGCAGCGATGCCGGTTCGCTAAACCCGGTTGCCGCGGTGTGGGGCTCTGTCGTTTTGGGCTTCTGGATCCAGGGTCATGTCTGGTGCCCAGCCTGGTAGGTCACAATCCTTCGCAGCGCCGCAAGATCGCTCGGGTCGGGAAGCCGGTGGATCATCCGGTGGCAGTTCGCGCAGAGGACCGCGAAGTCGGTGACGACATTGAGCAAGGTCGTCTGGTCTCTCGGGAGGCTGGCGAGCGGCTTGAGGTGGTGGACCTCGATGAAGTCGGAGCCGAGGTCGCCGTAGGCTTGTTCGAAGTCGAAGCCGCAGGCTTGGCAGCGGCAACCGTGCCAGCTCTTGGCGGCGCGGGCGGCGGCCGGATTGCGTTCGAGCCGGCGATGCAGGCGCATCTCGGGGGTCTCGCTGACGAGGACCTCTGCGACGGGATCAACGACGGCAGGCTCAAGGATCGGCCGGCTAGCGAGGAGGCGATCGAGGCCGCGGGCGATCGGGGCGGCCAAGCTGACGCCGCTCCGCCGGATGCTTTTCAGCGCGCCGTCACCGAGGGTTCGGATCGCTGCCGCATCGATCAGGCCGCCGGCGTCCGGATCGGCGATCATCTCGATCCGCACCGGCAGGTAGCGATAGGCGACGTTCGGCTGCCGAGGCTTGAGCGGCCCTGCCACGGTGCCGACCGCGAAGATGCAGCGGTGCGCCGCCCCCTGGCCGAACACATAGGCGTTGTCGCCGGGACGGGTCTGGCCCGTTGCGCAGCGCCAGTCCTCGATGAAGGGGCCGTCGGCGGCGAAGCGGGCCAGGAGCCCGTCGACGTCGGCCTTTGGGAAGCCGTCGTTCGGCTGCCAGACGAAGACGAAGTCCCGTGCCATCTTCCACGCTCCGTCGGGCTGAAGGCCGCGTTGGGTGCGACCCTCAGCATGGTATCAGAACAGCTTGTCAGAGAACCGCGTCTCCGTGTCCCGAAGCGGCCGCGATTCGACTCTTGCGAGACGAACCCTCAAGCTTTCCTGCGAAGCGATTTGCAGGAGACCGTGGTGGACGATGCGCTCGATATTCACACCCGCCGACGTGTGGACGTCGTCTGGGCCCAGACCGAGTATGGACCGCTGTTGAGGCAACAGGATCCGCTATTGCCGCGGTTTCTGTGCCCCCTTTGCCTGGGCGGGATGCACGTCGTCCGTCCAGCGCCAGAAAACGGCACGCCCCACTTCTCGCATCACAATGGCGCGGTCTGCGACGCGGTCGAAGCGGGTCGGCTGCGCTATGCCGTCCTGCGTGATGGCGGCGAGGGGGACGTTGAACGATTGAAGGCAGAGTTTGCCGATCGCTGGCCCTGGATCTATAAGCGCCTCAACGAGATTGTTGGTAATCTTAGCTACAAAGAATTCATCGAAATTCTCGACATTTCCCTGCGAGATCGTGTTTGGGAGTATCACAACCTCGACATCGGGCAGCTCCCCTACGTCTTTGCTCTAACGATCGACTTCACGAAGAAGGGCGGTTTCCCGAGGCGGTCGAGATTTCGCCGCTTCTGGTTGTTGCCTGGCTTGCCCGGTCACTATTGGATGTGGCCCGAACAAGCCTCACAGCTCTGCCGCGGAGAGTTTACTACACCTCGCAACGGAGATCGCCCGGGCGCAGCACATCTGATAGATTTCGATATCATCAATCCCAATCGAAATTACCTTGGTGCGAGGCGTCCGTACATTAATCCAGATATCGTTGATATCATGGGCCGCTGGCTACTGCGGAACGGTTTTCCAACCGATCTGTAATGATCGTGAGCAAAGCGATCGCCACACTTTCAATCTCAGATTTGGATGAAAAACCGCTGTTCAGCACAGGCTCTTCGGTTTGCATGGTCGTGTAGATCGCGCTGGTTTCGCTGAAGAACACCGAGACCCGTCGTTCGTGTGGTCGCGGGTCTCTGGCGCGATCGTCGCTCAGCCAATCGTCCGCCGTTTCATGAACGGCGTGGACGCTCTCCAAGCCTCGAACGATCCGTTCTAACGAAGCAGGAACGGTGAAGACATCATCGGGGTCGGGACCGTCGGACTGCGATCCTTTCAACACGATCCATGGACCCGGCCCGTCATCGAATAGGCTCGCGTCGAAATCAGGACTTTCGAGATCGGCCAGTCCTACCTCCAACGCTGCCCAGCGACGGTCGATGTCGACCAAGGAAGTCTCGGCCTGATCCGGCGAATCGGTCATTGTGCGCGTCCTCGGAGATGCGATGACCATTCGTGCCGGACAGGCCTCCTGTCGTCCAGCCGGCCTGTTCGGTCGCGATGGTATGACAGAGGAAGGTCGCGCGCAGCGCGACCTCCAACGCGGTCTCAGAATAGCCGATCCGAGAAGCGGATATAGGCGTCGACCGCGGTCACGAGTGGTGCGATGTCGGGAAAATCGAGATCCTCCAGGAAGCAGAGCTCGGCCTCGACCTGGTCCACGTCGACCTCCCGGTGCCAGGCGCGGTAGCGCCCGTCCTGCCCGGCATTCCATCGGTAGCCGCGCTCGCGCAGGCGATCCTTGACCTCGAACGGGGTTCCGATAGCCCAGATTTTCCGGGTCTCTCGGCGGGCGGCGTCGAGGAGCGTCGTCATCGTGATCGCGTGGGTGCGCGGCAGCGGCATCTCAAGGAGTTCGAGCAGGGCGTAGCAATCGTCGAGGGCGCGATGGCCCTCGAACCAGAAGGCCTGCTGGTAGGCGACGTAGAACAGCTTGGTGCCCTCGACGCCTTCCTCGCGCCAGGGCACCTGGCTCATTGAGCAGGCCCAGGCCTTGTCGACAAAGACGGAGTTCAGGCGCTCGCAGAAGCGACGGTCGAAGGCGGCGTTGTGGGCGATCACGAGGTCGGCCGAGCCGACGAAGTCGCGCACGGCGTCATCGTCGATGCGCTGCCCCGCGACCATCGCGTCGGTGATCCCGGTCAGCTGCGTGATGTGTCTGGGGATCGGCTTGGAGGGCTCGCGGAAGCTGTGGAACTCGGCGAGCGGGCCCAGGATGGTGCCGCTGGCCGTGTAGGCGAAGCGGAGCATGCCGAGTTCGATGATCTCGTTCTCGTGCGGATCGAGGCCGGTGGTCTCGGTGTCGACGATGACGCCGATCTTCACCTTGTCGGGCAGAGGCCACTCGTAGATGGGACGACGTTCGAGTTTGCGGAGAACCCGATAGTGGGGTGAGCCTTGCAGAGCGATCGCGTGCAGCTCGGCTTCGAAACGGTCCATTTTGGGCCTCCGGAATCCGAAAAGCCCGCGCCCGCTCCTGAGGATGTGGAGCGGTCCGCTGGGCTTCTGGTCCGGACGTTAACCAAGAACAAAAAGGGAACAAGACCCTGCCGAGATCGCGTTGCAACCGCGAATGGGTGCGCCGGACGGGGACTTAGCGGGAGGTCTGGACTCGCGTTCGTGGCGAATTCGGTCGGGCGTGGTACCCGCCTGGGTCGAACCGCTGTCCCCGATATCCACAGGCTTCCCCAGGCTCGCGAGATCGCTGCCGCCAGCGCTTGCCTCAGCCGGAACCGACGGCGCATCTGTTCGCATTCTGTTCCAGAATGGGAGAGGCGTGGTGGGGATCGCACGGATCGACGAGCTCGTGCCCGGCAGCGCCGATGCGGTGCGGATCCCGCTGATCGGGCAGAGCCTGTGCGCCGGCTTCCCGTCGCCGGCCGACGATTTCCTGGAAGGCGCGCTCGAACTGCCGCGCTGGCTCGCGCCGAACCCGCCCGCGACCTTCCTCTGGCGCATCGCCGGCAACAGCATGCGAGGGGCAGGGATCTTCGACGGCGATCTCGCCTGCGTGGACCGCAGCTTGCAGCCCGCCGACGGTAGCGTCGTCGTGGCGGCGATCGACGGCGAGATGTCGATCAAGCGCTACCGCCTGGAGGGCAACCGCGCCTGGCTCGCCTTCGAGAACCCGGACCTGCCGGTCTTCGCGGTCGAGGAGCTTCAGGACGGCGTGATCTGGGGCGTCGTGCGGTTCACGATCCACTGGCACACCGCGAAGGCGGCGCTGAAGCGATGAGCCGGGCGATCGCGCTCATCGACGGCAACAGCTTCTACTGCTCCTGCGAGCGGGTGTTCGACCCGAAGCTCGCGGGCAAGCCCGTCATCGTACTATCGAACAACGACGGCTGCGCGATCGCCCGCACGGCCGAGGCCAAGGCGCTCGGCATCAAGATGGGCGCGCCGTACTTCCAGATCCGGGACATGTGCCAGTCTGAAGGCGTGCGCGTGTTCTCGTCGAACTACACGCTCTACGGCGATATGTCGGCGCGCACCAACGCGGTGTACCGCGACTTCGCGAAGGACGTGGAGATCTACTCGATCGACGAGAGCTTCTTGGACCTCTCCAACGTGCGCGAGCGGGACCGCTTCGCGCTCGCTCAGGATCTCAGGGCAACGGTGCGCGCCTGGACCGGCATCCCGACCTGCGTCGGTCTCGGGCCCACGAAGACGCTGGCCAAGCTCGCCAACCACATCGCCAAGACGGTGCCGGACCTTGGCGGCGTCTGCGACCTAACCGATCCGGTCCAGTACGATCACTGGCTCTGCCGGATCCACGTCGGCGAGCTCTGGGGTATCGGCCGGGCCTCGCTCGCCAAGCTCGAGGCCATGGGCGTCGACAGCGTCGCCGATCTGCGCGACCTCGATCCCCGACCGGTGCGCAAGGCGCTCACCGTCGTCGGCGAGCGCATGATCCACGAGCTGCGCGGGCTCTCCTGCCTGCCGCTCGAACTGCTGCCGGCGCGGCGCAAGGGCTGCGCGGTCACCCGCTCCTTCTCAGGCCGTGTGAGCGACCGGGCGACGCTGGAAGAGGCGGTCGCCGCCCACGCAGCGCGGCTCGGCGAGAAGCTGCGACGCGACGGGCTCGGCACCGATCAGGTGACGGTCTTCTACCACACGAGCGAGCATGACCGCGGCGAGCCCATGCGCTCGGTCTCGACCGTGGTCAGCCTGCCCGAGGCGACGAACGACAGCCTCGCCTTGATCAAGGCCGCGACACACGGCGTCGCCAAGACCTGGCGCGAACCCGGCCATGTGCCCTGGCGCTACTCCAAGGCCGGGGTGATCACCACCGATCTCGTGCCGCTGGCTGAGAGCCCACGGGCTCTCATCGGCCGCCTCGACCGCGAGCGGTCCGCGCCGCTGATGGCGGCGCTCGACGCCTGCAACGCCCGATGGGGCCGCGGTGCCGTCGTACCGGCACGTGCCGGGCTCACGACGAAGCGGGACTGGAACACGAAGTTCGAGATGCGCACGCCCCGGTACACGACGCAGGTGTCGGATTTGCCGGTCGCGTGCGCGTGAAAGGCCAAGCAACGCTTGGTCGAGATCCGCGTTAACCTTGTCGTGCAAGGGTGAATATCGAAAATCCGATGTCGAACGGGATCGAGCCGGCGCAGTCGCCGGAGCGGAAGCGCATTGCCGTGTTCCTCGACGGGACGTGGAACACGCTCGACGACAACACCAATGTCTGGCGACTGAAGGCGTTGTGCGCGCAACGCGGCACCGACGGTATCCGTCAGGTCGGCTACTACAGCCGGGGCGTCGGGACGACGGTCGGCGAGAAGGTCCGGGGTGGCGTCCTCGGCGTTGGCATCGATCGCAATGTCGCCCGCGCGTACGAATGGCTCGTCGAGACTTACGAGCCGGGCGATGAGATCTTCATCTTCGGCTTTAGCCGAGGGGCCTACACGGCGCGCAGCCTCGCCGGGTTCATCGCCCTATGCGGCGTGTTGAAGCCCGGGGCCCCACTTGGGACCAGCCAGCTATTCGACCGGTACCGCCGGGGCGACGAGCGGCGCACGGTCCGGTGGCTGCTGGCGCGCGCCGGGGACGGCACGCTGACTGACGCCTCGCCCGAGGAGCGCTGGATGGCCACCTACGCGATGCCGGTTTCGGTCAAGATGGTCGGCGTCTGGGACACGGTCGGTTCGCTCGGCGTGCCGACGACGAGCCCCGGCCTCGCTAGGATCCCGGGCCTGAGCCGGTCGGGTTACGCCTTCCTGCACACGGGGCTGCGGCTGCCGATCGAGAACGGCTACCACGCGCTCGCCATCGACGAGCACCGGGCGGCGTTCGCGCCGACGCTGTGGACGAAGAAGTTTCGCGAGGGCGTCCCGCTGACCGAAATGGCACCCCCCCGTCCGGTCGCAAACGTCGAGCAGCGCTGGTTCGTCGGCGCACACGCCAATGTGGGCGGCGGATACCGGGACGACCTCCTCAGCCAGCTCCCGCTCAGGTGGATCATGGAGAAGGCGGCCGGCCATGGATTGGCGTTCCGCGCAGACGTCGTCCTCGAACCGGGTGTGTTGGAGGTGCGCCCGCGGGACAGCTACGGCGAGTTCGCGGGGGGTCTGTACCGCTACGTCGCCCAGCCGTTCTACCGCCCGATCGGCGCGCCGCCGGAGGTCTCGCAAGGCGAACGCGACGAGATCGTCAACGAGACGATCGATGCGTCGGTGTTCGAGCGCTGGCGCGCGGATCGGGGCTACCGGCCTCAGAATCTCGAAACCTGGGGGCAGCGCTACAAGGTGGAGCCCGGCGCGCTGACGGAGGCCGTCTTCGCCCACGATCCACACAGCGTCGTACCCGTGCTCACGAAGGTTGAGAGTGATGTCCCGGCCGCCTAAGAATGCCGTCCATGTGAACTGGACGGTCTTCAGCTGGGACATCGGATATCGTCGCGCACCGGATGCGGACGTTCGCGTGTGGATCGATATCGATGCTTTTGATCGCTGTTGGTTTCTGTCGGACCAGTACATTGCGGTCCCCGGCGATGCTTCAGACGACAACTCGAACAGATTTGCCAAGGCGGGCAAACGATTTCTCGCCGGCGAGCCGATGTGGATGCCGGAAGTCTCCGTAGAGCGGCACGGAGCGCTCAGCTTCCGCGATGGCCGCCACCGCTATCTTTGGATGCGGGAGCATGGCGCGCTGTCGATGGAGGTCGCGGTGGCGAGGAGCCAAGCGCCGGCCGTGCGAAGACTCTGCGGCACGCGTCGCCGGACGTCGTGGTTCATCCCACCGCGTTCACGGGTTCCGACGGCCTTGGTGCTTGGGGTGCTCGGCTTGGCGGCGGCTGGCCTTGTGGCCGTGGCCCGTTCCTGACCTATTGTCAGAATCGTCGGTTTTGTCAGCCGGGTACGACGGACGCTATAAGATTTGCCGGAGGCTGTGTTGGTCAGACGCGTCTGACAATAGGGACGAAAGCGACACAAGCTGTGGTGTTCGGGAGCTCCGCTCGGACTGTCGTACCCTTCGAGCATTCGACCTGAGAGGGTGAATCGCAGACTGGGTGTAAATTTGCGGACCTGCTGAGCTTGGCGTAGCTTAGCTTTGCGTTCGAGCGGATGGCCGAGCGGTAGTGACGCGACGCCCTATCGACTGCACGCTGGCCTCGGATGGAGGCCTCATCCGCCCAGGTGCGGTGCGTGACAGGTGTCTGTGTTGCGGGGAGGCCAGGAACGGAGATTAGCTACCTCTCGCCCTGAGCCTCCCTCGCCACGCTCGCTTACGCGGCGATCGTCCGCACCTTCTGACCAAGCGCTGCAGTCACAGCATCGGCGACGGCATCGGCATTGATCCGGAACCACTCGGTCGCGCTGTGAGGCGTGCCGTCCGGTCCCGTGACCTTCAGTGCGACGTGGTAGGGCCGCAGCTGCTTGTGAACCAGTCGCTCGGCCTCTTGGGCCGAGTGTCCCTTGAACTCGTAGGTGTCGACGATCTCGACGTCGGCATAGAGGTAGGTCGCTTGCGTGGCGGCGCGGCTGATCCGATCTTCGACCCGCCCGGCGGTCGTACCCACCTTCAAAAGCCCGGCGACCTCGGGGCGCGGGGACAGCGACCTAAGCACGTAGACGTACCCGGTCGACGCGCCCTCAAAAAGTGGGCCTGCGCTTGTTGTCGGAATCCGTCGGGCATCCTTATCCTCGTAGAGCCGGCGTACCAGTGACGACATCAGGAGATTGGACTCGGTGCCGTTCTCGAAAACGACACGCAGACGCGCGTCATCCTTGCCGTTGCGTCGGTGGGGATCGCGGACGTCTGCGACCTGGAGCATCTGGCCCTTGAGGACGAAGAACTCGCCGATCTCGACCCGTTCCTGGCTGAATGGCACGGGCTTTCTCAGGCGCTCCTTCACGCTCTGGCGCACACTGTCGAACAGGCCCTCGAACCGATCGAAGTCCTGGCAGGGCACGCGATCCGCGACGTAGTCCGGCGTGGCGCGCGGCTGGAGGGCATCGCGGACTTGGAAGATGTCGGTCCCGTCGGCGAGCAACGGATCGTCCATGGGATCCACCGCCTGGCCTGTCACGAACACGAGCCCGTGGACGTCGAAGGGCTCGAGGCCCGTGAGGGCCGCCCTGGACGCGCGCAGTCCTGCGAGCTCGTTCGCGAGCATGCGTTCCAGCACGCTCCGGCCCTTCTGGGAGACCGGCTCCGTCCCGTTCTCGGCGTAGAAGGCGTTGATGCGCGCCAGAACCTCGGCGGCCTGCTCGACGACCGGCGTGCGCGCAGCCCGGACCTTCTCATCGGGCGTCGCGAGGAGCGGGTCGTTCAGATAATCGATGGCGTCCGGGATCTCAGCCATTGGCGGCTCCAGCGGTGCGGCCGGCATCGGCCCCGGCGAGATCGGCCCGCCGTTGCCGGGCGAGCTTGCGCATGAAAGCGAGGGCGTCGGCGAGACGGACCTCGCGCCCGTTCGGCGAGTTCAGGTTCGGCTCGCGGCCTTCGCGGGCGAGGAATTCCTTGATGCGCGGCATCAGCTTCTCGGCCTCCTCCTGGGTCATCGCCACCTTCATCGCGCGGACCTCGCCGTGGAGGCGGGCGAGGATGTCCTCGTTGAGCTCCTTCGACAGGATCTCGTAGGCGTCGACGAACTCGCGCCGCCCGCCGAGGAGATCGACCTGGAGATCGCGCACGTCGAGGAACTTGTGCGTCGCCCGGATGAAATTGTCTCCGCCGCCGGGGAGTTGGGGGTCCTGAGGCTCCTGGCCCCCGGATGTCGGCGCAGGGTCGTCCAGGTCGAGGCTCATGGTCTGGATGACGCTGGGATCCTCCTTCACGGCTCGCCCGAGTTCGGTGCGAGCCCCAAACAGCGTGACGACGTCCTGGATGACACTCTCGGGCTGGTGGGGATATCGCCGGCGGACGATGTCGGTGGTGATGACGTCGTGCATCACGTCGGCATGGTGTGCGTCTGGGTTGAGCATAACCGTGATCGTCCGGGGATCGCTCTGCACGTTGGCGACGAGATCCGGGAAATCGGCGTCGATGATGCGCTTGGCCTCATCCGATACCATGGGGCCGTTGATGACCTCGATCTCGCCCACGTTCGTCACGGGCTCGGGCTTGCCCGTCTGAGGCTGCTGCCCGGTCATGTCGTCCGACCCCTTGTGGGTGCGAAACTTGAAGGTCGGGGCCATCACCTGCTCCATGAGCAGGGACACCGAGATCGCCTTCAGCATGTCGTTGACGGCGCGTGAGACGACGTCGTCCTTCGCGAAGGGAGCTGACACGAGATTGGTGAAACGCGCCTCGGTCTTGCCCGGGGCATCGCGGGTCGCGCGGCCGATGATCTGGACCACCTCTGTGAGCGAGCCGCGGTAGCCGACCGTTAGGACGTGCTCGCACCAGATCCAGTCGAAACCTTCCTTGGCCATGCCAAGGGCGATGATGACGTCGACGTCGTCGCGGGATTTGACCTTGCGGAGCGAGGCCATGACCTTCTCTCGGCCGGGGCCGTCATCCACGAGGTTGGCGATCTTCAGGATGCGCCGGCCGTTGCGCACCTTCACGAAGCCGGTGACCGGATCGCTGCCGAGCGGATCGCCAAGCGTGTCGACGATGGCGTCGACCTCGAACATCTTGTCGGCGACGGCCTCGCTCGATCCCACATGCGGGATATGGACGATGGTCTTCAGAGCTGGATCCAGGGCCTCGCCCATCCGGTCGAGATAGCGCCCCTGGTAGAAGCGGAAGCCGATGTGCAGCGTCTTGAGGTACTCGTAGCCGTTGAGCTGCTCGTAGTAGGTGTAGATGACCCGCTCGAACCGAGCCTCATCCTCGGGGTGGAGGATCGCTTCCGTGTCGCCCCGGAAGTAGGAGCCCGTCATCGCCAGGACGTGGGCGCTGCCGCGGTCCATCAGGCCGCGCAGGAGGGAGCCCAGCTTGTTCTCGTCGTTCGACGAGGCATGGTGCAGTTCGTCCACGCAGATGAGAGCGCCGTCGAAGACCTCGATGCCGGCCCTGGTGAAGGCGAAGCGCAGCGTCGCGTGCGTGCACAGGGCGATGCTCTCGCCGCTGGAGCCGAGGAACTCGATGAGCTCGGCGACCTTCGAGCCGGTCTCCGACCCGACGCCGCACAGATCGCGGTCGAGCTTCCAGTCCCTGTAGAAGCCCCCGGCGGTCAGCTTTGTGTCGCGGAACGACGCGCCGATAGAGCGCTCGGGCACGGCGACGACGACCTTGCGAAGCCCCTGGTTCTGGAGCTTGTCCAGACCGATGAACATGGCCGCGCGCGACTTGCCGGACGCCGGCGGCGACTTCACCAGGATGTACTGGCTGTCGCGCACGTCCCAGACGCGGCGCTGCATGACGCGCATGCCAAGCGCGTCCGTGCGTTTCGAGGATCCGTCCGCCGCATAGCGGAGGGTCGTGTCAGAGAGTTCAGCCACGGCGTTTCCCCTTACGCTCTTCTGCCGGGTTCGTCGGCGATGGCGCGCTCGTAGAGCTGGAGCATATGCTCGATGCGGTCAGCATCCGAGCGGTATCTGCGCGAGCCGAAGATGGCCTCGACGGTCTCATCGAGTTCCTCGTGCGCCCGGCGCAGATCCGGCGGCATCGTCTTGGGAACGTAGAGATCGCCTAGGGTTCGGCTGAACCCGGCTTCTTTGCGGGCCCGATCGATTTCCCACCAGTGCTCTTCGAGCTCGTCCTTCCTACGGTCCGACAGAGCCGGCAGCGGGAAGGTGTTCCAAACCAGCTGGTTCGAATAGGAGGGATCCTCTTTGAGCCGGCCACCGACGGTCTCCAGCCATAGACGATGAAGGCGCGACGAGAGGATGGCCGCCTGCCACACCGATCCGTCGTAGATCGCATAGATCTTGTTGTTGGGAACTGCAGAGCTTGGCATCACGTCGATGGGCAGCCAGATCCGGTTCTCGGACGTGATCGCGGGCACCATGATGGTGTGAGATCGGCTCGCGTTCTGCTCTCGAAACTGCCAAGGTGTCTCCGCCATCTTACGTGCGGCCGCATCCGTGCTGCCGATACGCATCAACCGCACCTGCTCGATACGCTCAGCAATGCCCGGAATCTTGACCGCTTTCGGAGCCTGATCGGGAGTAATCCAGAGGCACCACCGTTCGAGCCCCTTCATCATCTCTTGGCTACCGTACAGGCGTCGTATGAGGGGACCTGCTTCTGCATGCCGGCGCAGCATCGCATCGCGCTCGTTGCGATCGAGAAGCAGATGTCCACCATCGACCGGCTTGTTGCCGAAAGTCATCGGCTCAACGGAGCCGATGGGCTTGCGCCGCTTTTGAACGATCGCCCCGGTGCCTTCAGCAAGGTAGGGCCCGATGCTCGAGACTGACTTTTCGGTGTTGCCATCGAACAGTCGTTTCGGCGTGGCGTTTGGCGGTCCAAGTCCGACAATAACGCAGATCACGCCCGCATTCCGGGAAGCCAGGTTCGTCCATTTGAAGGAGCGATGTGCGAATTGGATCTCCAGCTTCTTGAGAAGACGAGGCCAGAGCGCGGCGACCTGCACGCCCTGCACGAGCGAGTTCGTCGAGACAAACGCGTACGGAGATCCCGTACGCTCGGAATAGAGCGTCGCTTTCATGAACCAAATTGCGACGTAGTCGAGTTCTCCCGAACTCGGCACTTCACCCTGAAAAACCGATTGCACATCGGCCTTCTGGTCGCGTGACTGCCAAGTCACGCCACGGAATGGCGGATTGCCAACGATATAGGTTTCAGCCGCTTCGTCGGGTGGGCAAACATCCAGCCAATTCGTCCGGGCGGAATTCAAACAAACGATCCGTCCGGCCGCTGTAAGCGGGAGCGCCGGTGGAGCTTTGCCCATTTCGCGGCGGAAGATCTCGTTGACCTGATACTCGGCGATCCACAGACCGAGGCGAGCCGTCTGGCATGCGAAGTCGTCGATTTCGATCCCGTAAAAGTTCTCAAGTTTGACGACCGGATGCGGCAGCTCACCGAGCCGCCGAAACACCTCCATCTCAACTGAACGAATATCCTTGTAGGCCAGGATCAGGAAGTTGCCGGATCCGCATGCAGGATCAAACATCCTGATGCGTCCGAGGCGTTTCAGGAGTTCATGAAGACGACCCCTGTTCGATCCGGCTTTCTCAAGAGATGCGCGGAGGTCGTCGAGCAGGATCGGGTTGAGAACTTTGGCAATGTTCGATGGAGATGTGTAGTGCATCCCCATCTCGCCGCGCTTCTCGACGTCGACGACGGCTTGCAGCATCGATCCGAAAATATCGGGGTTAATCGTCCTCCAGTTCAGCTTGGTGCAGGCAATCAGCTGCTTGCGGCAGCGGCTATCGAGCGTCGGCATCGGCGACGTCTCTTCGAACAGACCGCCGTTCACGTAGGGCAGCTTCGCCCAGCCCCGAGCAGCCTTCGGACGTTTTTCAGGCTCAGTCGCCATGTGGAGGAACGCGCCGTCGAGGAAGGCGGCGAGATCGGAGCCGTCGACCTGGGTCGACTGGATCAGGGCGCTCTTGAAGAGGTCGGCCTCGAAGATACCGACATCTTCCGCGAACAGACAGAACAGGACCCGGACCATGAATAGGTTCAGGGAATGCCGGTCGGCTTCGGTAGTCCAACCGGGGTTCGCATCGCGCACGGCATCGAAGAACCGCGAGATGTGCTTGGTCGCCCGCACATCCGCCTGACGCTCGGGTGCCGGGACATACCGTTCGTGTCCGCCGAGGGGAAAGAAAAACTCCGCCTCCATCGGCAGGACATCGACACCCTCATGGATGTCATCGCCGATCTTCGTGTCGTGGGCGGCGATGCCTTCCCCATCATAGGCCAGCAGCAGGCGAGGGCGCTTCGTCTTGGACGCGCTCGCAGCTTCAGTTTTCATCCGCTCGAGCGTGCGGTCGGCATCGCCGAGAGCCACGGTCTCGAACCGCAGCATGCGGGTCCAAGAGAAGGATCCCGTGGCGGCTTCGTCCTTCAGCTTGGTGATGGTGGCGCGCGGCGCGCCAACTGCCTCCATCAGGGCCAAGCCGAACTCGCCGCCGGCCAGCTTCTGCTGCGCGAGCGCGTCGAAGTTCTCGTAAATCTCACTTGGGCTGAGCATGCGGCCTGGGCTGTGAACCACGGTTCTGGGCGGCTCCGTCGATACCACGCCGGTCATGTGAGGGCAGCCGCTGTTCGGCTCAGCTTCGAACCATCTGCCAGCTGATCCACAGATAAGTATCTGTGATCGTTGAACAATATTATCATGGAGAGGCCCATCGAGTGGCTGCGCGACGCGTCGCTAAATCGCGCATCACACGAAGCCTTCGTCGACGAGGCGTGCGCCGGCGGACGTGATCTCGTGCCGCTGTCCGGAGCCTTCGACGACCCTGCACCAGCTCTCGGCGACGAGACGCGCATTCGCGCCGTCCGCAGCCAGCCGGTAGGCGAAACCTCCGTACATGCCCGGGACGGCGAACCAGGCGGGTTCTGCGTCGATGCGGGTTTCGAGGAGGTGCGCGATCTCCGGCAGTCGTAGCCGTCCATCGCGAACGAGGTCGTCGGCACGGCCCCGGATCACGGTGTGGAAGTGCTCCTGGATCTTGCGCAGCACGCCGAAGGGGACGCGCGACAGTCGCACGGGCTGCAAGATCGCCGCGAGCCGGTCGTGGCCAAGGCGCTCGGCGACATCGACCGCGCGCTCGCCTCGGGCGTTCTCCAGCGTCCGCCAGGCCCCCAGGCGGATCAGAGCTTCGCAGACCTCCTGCGGCGCATTCCCGTGTGCAGCCTGATGGAGGGGCGCGTACAACGATTCTCCGTCGGGCCGTGTGGTGTTGGCGAGGGACTGATCCGCCTCAAGGAGAGAGAGGACCCTCGTCCAATCATAGCCCTTCGCTGCATCGGCGAGCGCGTGCCGGCGAGCGGCATGGTCCTCATGGAGAACCTGCCGTGCTGTGATGCCGTCCCAGACAACCGACACTCACCGGACCCCTGTGTGGCAGCGACATGCCACCTTCTGAGGGTGACGGATGCGCCTGATGGCGACCTGAAGTTTCAGGCCGCGGTCGTGATCACGCAATTGCGAGCGCGCAACACCACGGTCGCATTGCGAGCTGAGGGCGACGATGGCGTGGCCGGCGCGATTGCTTCTGTCTATCGTCCGAAGCCGCAAACCTGCACGACTACGCGGAGTGGGACGAAGATTCGATCACAGCCCGCGGCGCGGCCTTGTTTAAGGTGGCGGCGCTGCTCTGGCAGGACCCGCCCCACCTGCTCAGAACGCATAGGGAGGGCGACATCCTGACCGCCTCTGCGTCCTGCCACCCCGACCAATTGTCAGGACTGTCGGTTTCGTCGAACCGCTCCGCATCGTGGCGATGGAGAAAAAGGGTACGACAGACGGGCAGGTTTCGGGCCTGTCCGTCCTTCGGTGGCTGACAATAGCGCCGGTAGCGCCGAAAGCCTGGCTCAGGCGGCTTCTTCGGTCGTCTCGCTTTGGGGAGAGGCGTCCACGACCGTGGGTTCCTGCGGGAAGATCACCCGGGCGTTGACGCGGTACTCCTCGCGCTCGCGGCCCTTGGTGGTGCCCTCCCGGTCGGGCTTCCAGTAGAGGAGGCCGGCCTCGACGAGGAGGGCGCAGGCGTCCTTGCGGAGCCGGGTGTTCGCGAGCCGTCCACTGGCGACACGCTGGAGCTGCCGCCCGGTGAAGCAATCGCGCCAGTCGCGTTCGCGCAGGATCGCGAGCACGGCGCGGGCATCGGCCTCTCCATCGCCGACGGTCGCCGTCTGCCGGACGCGCTTGGCCTGTTCGAGGAAGTAGGCGTCCA
Organism: Methylorubrum populi; assembly: GCF_002355515.1. Classification (NCBI taxonomy): domain Bacteria; kingdom Pseudomonadati; phylum Pseudomonadota; class Alphaproteobacteria; order Hyphomicrobiales; family Methylobacteriaceae; genus Methylorubrum; species Methylorubrum populi. Next base: position 2,085,226 of record NZ_AP014809.1, read on the forward strand.
TCAGGTGGATCGCCTCGGCCATGCGGTCAGCGTCGATCGTCGTCGGCGATTCTGCGTCCTCCGCCCCGCCGCTCCACTGCAGGAACGTCAGGACGGCGCTGAGGCGCAGAGCCTGGCCGGGAGCCTTGTTGAGCGTTGAGGCGTACCACGCGCTCTTGCCCCGGGCGTCGTCCATCATCCTCTGGCCGAAGGCCTGGAGGAGGTCGGTAGCCTCCTCGGACACCGCGACCTCGTCGGGCCGGTTCTTCACCCGCGTCGATAAGTCGTCGATCGCGATCAGCGCCGCGCGGGCCCGGTCGTCATCGGCCCGCGCGTGCGTGTCGGACTTGCGCGGTATCCGGAAGCTGGTCGGGCCCTCGGGCCACATCCACAGGAAGCGATGGGCGAGGCCGTCGTCGGACTTCGTCAGGAAGTCGCGCAGCGGCTCTGGCTGGACGCTGCCGATGACGCCGATCGATAGGTGCGGGATCTCGACCGGTGCGCGCACGCCGTTCTTCAGGTCGCCGCCCTTGCGAATCACGGTGTAGGGATCACCGTCGTAGGCCTTCAGCCAGAACGGCCGGTCGGCGCTGACGCCCTTGGCGCGATAGCGGTCGAAGCCGCCGAACCAGCCCGCGAGCTCGTCGGAGAATTGCAGCAGCCCGCGCGGCGAGCCGGCGGCGGTCGTGATCAGGCCTTCGGTCGTAGCGTCGACCACGTGCAGGACCGGCATCACCGGCGTCGCCGGGATCTCGGCGTCCTCGGGCCACTCGGGCGGCGGCTTGTCCTGGGCGAGCGCCTCTTCGACGGCGCGCCGCCACGCCTTGTCCTTGAGGTCAGCGACGACGGCCTTCAGGCGATGGGCCGCCCCCTCGCCGTCGATGGTGGCGGCACGCTTGGCCTCGATCTGGTTGATCAGACGACGCACCGGGCGCATGCCGGGGCTCTTGGCGGTCGAGGGATTGCCGACGAGACCGATCCACAGCACGCTCGGGTGTTCCCAGACGCCCTCGACGTTGGGCCAGCGCACATTGCCGAGCAGCGCCCCGACGGTCGCGAGCAGGGTGCCGGCAGTGTAGTCGACCGGGGCGTTCGCGGCCCGAGCCGATTGCTCGACCCAGGTCTGCCAGAAAGGGCCGAGCACCTCGACCGGAAATCGGGGGGCGTCGTCGAAGCTGGTCCTCAGCAGCGACGTGTCCGGATCGGCCCACCGGGACTTGGTCGGCTTCGCGTCGGTCTGGAACGCCGCTTTCAGCGCCTCCTGCTGCGCATGGGCGTCCCCTGGCTCGGGGTTCTCATTGGCGGGGTCGTTCGGATCGGACATCGCGTAGGCCTGGTGGGTTCGAGACGAACCTTAGGAGGCGCGGCCAAACCTAACGCAGCCCTGTCGTACCCGCTGTCCCCAGGTCCCTAGCGGAGATTGGTCTCCACTATCCTGAACCTGCGGTTTCCAAACATGCGCTTCTTGGAAGTTCCGAATTGTTTAGTTTGGTGGAAATGCAAATACCAGATGCAGGATGGAGATGTCCGGGAGTTCGAGGGCTGGTCTCGGCACTCCAGAATGCAGTGCGATGCCGAACTGAGGCTGAACGGCATGCAGCGTCGCTCCGTATTCGCCGCCGCGCAGAGCGCCTTCAATCAGATTGGCCCACGGCGGATGCTCCTGAGCCGCAGAGTACGCGAACATGAGCGCTACGCGCTCGCGGGTGTAGGTCGAGTCTGTCGTGAGAAAGCAGCCGAGCCCATCTTCGCCGAGATAGGCAGACGTGACGTCGCCGTGCTGTCGGAGGAGCTTGGCCTCGACGGCCAGGGAGGCTGTGCGACGGCTTCCGAACCGGCGCTTGATCCGGAAGTCCATGCGCCGTGCTGTTGGCCCGCGTCGTGTGCGGCTTTCCACGGGAAGCTCGGGGACGAATTCAATGTCCCGAAGAGGATTGTCGATCCTAAATCTGTCTTTGAGACGGTCGATCTCATGGAAGATGGCGACCGAGATGTCGACTTCCCCCATTTTCTTCTCAGGCCTAATGGCACGCTGTGCGTCCCAAGCCTTCTGACGTCGCAGGCGCTTGTAGGCGATGGCGACGGCACGAAGAGACGTGACCGTCAGGGCGCTCCAGATGCTGGCTTCGTCGCGGACCATTCCGGCCGCCATGAACGTCTCGATGAGAGCGGCTTGCCTCTTGGTCTGGGCGATCATGCGTGGGGCGCGAGGATACCGGCCGCGACGCGATCCGCGTCGATGAAGGCTTGGGCAATCGTCCAGTGGTGGGCCTCGGACGGCTTGACCAGGACGAGGCGCGCGGCATCGGGATCGCGCCAGTAGAACAGGCTGTCTTCGAACGCCGCTCCAGCGTTCTGATCGTAGGATCGCAGCGCCGGTTCCAAATCGAAGCTCTGGGAGGGCACGCCGGGATCGAGCGAGGTCTGCACGACGGTGACGTTGCGAACCGGATCTCGAAACTCGCATTCCGGTCCGACGCCAGCGACACCGATCAGGCGCTTGCGGATGGTCTGCACGTAGGTCGTGTGAGCAGCCTCCTCGGCGTCCAAGAAGGCTTCCTCTGGAACCTTGGCGTTCGCGAACAGGCGACGATAATCCAGAAATTCCTCGATGGCAGAGCGGAACTCGCCAGTGATCCCGAGAAGATCGTAGCAGGCTGCATCGAGATCGGTCTGGGACTGCTCGAAGAAGCGCTCGAGCCGCGGATCCTCGGGGCCCCGGAAGGGCAGCGGCAGCGACGTGAGATCACCGAGGCTCAAGCGGGGGCGATCCATCATCGCGGAGGGGGCGTGCAGGGTCAGGTAGTACTGGGCCCAACGGCTGTTCAGCACCAGGGTGATCGCTCGCAAGAGTGTCCGTCCGTGGTCGGCTTTGGGCTCTTTGAGGCCGATGCCGATGAGTGTCGTGTTGAACGCGACGGGCCGCGTCGCCAGGGCTGCCGGTCCTTGCTTGCGCGGTACGAGGACGACGTCGTTCAGGAAGAGCGAACGATACTGGCCCTTGATGCCCTTCTGAACCGCCTTGGCCAGGGGGTAGATGCCCTCGGTATCGCCGAGCTTCAGTGCCGAACCGGCACCGACGAAGTTCATATAGTCCGTCCGAGCATCGCCGCGTGTCGTCAGCGTATGGTCCATGGGTACGCCCGAATAGCGTGTCTCGGCCCCGAGCTTCACCACGAGTTCTGGTGTCAGGGACCCGAGGGTCGCGAACCGCTGACGGGCGATATGTCCGTCGACATAGTTCATGATCAGGCGATCGACCGATCGCCCGTTGATCCCGCGGACCCAAGCCGTGTCTGTGTCGAGTTCCGCCTGTGGGATGCCGACGCTCTCGCCTGGATCGAGGACGAGCGTCCAAGCCGCGGTGCGCCGCTTGACCGGCTGAGAGATCGCCGTCGGCGCGTCGAAGCGGACGAGGTGATCAGGCTCGGCCACGCTGATTGACATGATCAGGATCGCGGCGGCCTGTTCGGCTTCCTTGAAGAGTTCGCGTCGGAACGGGGCAAGGTTCGTCACACTGACGATTTGGTACGCCGTCATGGCATGCCGGAACGGCGCGGCGCGATCGTTGCCGAAGGAACTGGCGGGCAGCAGATAGGCGGCGATGCCCGTAGGCGCGATCGCACGATCGAGCGTTTCAAGAACGAAGACCTGGGCGGCCTGAGCGTTCTCGACCTTGTCCTTCCACCGAAGCGCAGCCTTCTTCAGCCATTCGGCATCGCTGCGAAGCGCATTGCCCCACGGCGGATTGCCCACGACGATATCGAACGGGGCTGAGAAGCGCGTGCTTGGCGCGAAGAAGTCATCGGCGATGAGGTTCGTGCCGACGAGCGGAGGGAACAGCTTCTTGGCAGCCCCGCGCTTGCCGAGGGAGAACGCCATGATCTCCTCCTCGGCGAGGTAGTCGAGGAGGGTGAGATACAAGCTAAAGGCTGCGACGTGACAGGCCTGCGGCTCGAGTTCGGCTCCGAAGATACCGGTCGTCAGGATCATCTGGAGGCGTTCGGCCGGCAGGACAGACTGCCGTTCGGCGACGAGCGCGTTCTCGATCTTGCGCCGGTATGCGCCGACGAGAAAGACACCTGAGCCGCAGGCCGGATCGAGAACGCGGTCGTGCTCCGTCAGGAGCTTCCGGTCCTCAACGGCGTCCAGGATGAAGTCAGCGAGGAACGGCGGGGTGTAGAACGCGCCGTCGGCCTTCTTCCGCTTCGGGTTTGTCTTGGCGAGGAACAGTTCATAGACGGCCGAAAGCGTCTCGATCCGGATTGAGCCGAGATCGATCTCGAACAGGGCGAGTTGGAGGCTGCCGTCGCTGTTGGCCCGGCCGAGCCTGATCGCGTCGCGCAAGTAGGTGAGATGCGCGGCTTCGATGATCGCGGGATCCGTCGTAAGCGGGAAGATGGTCCCGTTGAAGACCCCATCGAGCTTTGCGTTGAGGGCGAGAAATGTCTCGACCGGCCAGGGATGATACGGCTCGACGACGGCGCGGCGGTCCTGCTTCTGGTGCTCGAACCAGGCTTCATTCAGGATGCCCCGATCAACCAGCATGTAGATGTAAATCATCCGCCCGATGAGCGCATGGGCGAGCTGGATCGGCAGCTTGCTGAGCCCGGCCTGTCCCCTCGTCAGAACGTCGGAGAGGCTGCCAAGGTTCTTCAGCAGCACCTCGTCGACGCCGGTTTCCGAGACGGCATAGTCGCGCCACGTCACGCGCGAGCGCAACGCGTGAGCGTGCAGCTTGGGAAACACGGTATCGCTTGGGCCTGCGAGGTCGTCGACCGCGACCCTTTTGCGCGTGCGTTGCTCGCGCGTGTCCGATGAGAAGCCGAACCCGTCGCAAAGCCAAGCGCTCTGAGGCGTGACCACGATCAGATACGGTACCAGTCCCTGGCTCCAGACGCGCCGGTGCAGGTTCAGAACTGCGCTGTCGTCCTCGGCTTGTGCGATCAGGACGAGCGGCTTGAAGCGGGGACGGTGGTGGGACGGGCGAAGACCGAACGCCGCGACCACCTGCATGCGGGCTGCGGCCGTCGCGAGCGCCGCGCGATGAGAGCCGAGAGCATCAAAGGCTTCGGCCCAGACCAGACCGTTGGCCTCGCTGTAGCCGAGCCGCTCGATGACCGCATGGACGGTCGCGGATACAGGGAGCGCGCTCATCGCGCGTCTCGGTTCAGCAACGGCGTGTCCGCAGAGCGCCCGGCATCGTGCAGACGGCTGGCGACGGAGAGAAACACGGATGTGTCGGCTGCGGCGAGTTCCTCGAGCATGGCGAGCCGTTCCGGCGTAGGCAGAGCTTGGATGCGGCTCAGAACCCGGCTGCGACGCCGCCGGATTTGCTCGCGCTCACGGAATGTCGCTCCGATGTGTTGATAATCATGCAGGTGGTCGGAGGGGGTGTAATTCACCCAGAGCGATTCGACCACAGCGCCGGCCTGGCTCCAGCCGGGAACGTCGATGCGCTGCCAGCCAGGCAGCAGATCCGTATAGAGATCCGATGCGTAGCCGGACAGGATGACCGGGCAGGGTAGGTTGCGGAGAACTGTCAGGGCCGCAACGTGCTCGGCCTCGCTGTAATCGTGGCGGTAGATCCGACTTCGCGATCGCCGGGTCGCGGCGAGATAGGGCGGATCGCAGTAGACGAGTTCCTCGCCGGTGAAGCGCCGCTCCTTCAGGTGCGCGATCCCGTCGCCGACCTGGATCGTGCAACCCCGCGGCGTGCGGTCTCCCCACCACGCGATGACGGTCGGGTCCAGATCGTAGCCGAAGCTCTCGTGCGCAGGTTTCTTGTGCCGCAGCACTGCGCCGTGGCCGAGATGGGTCTCGATGTACGTGCGATGCGGCGGCATCAGCGAGATGATCCGCTTGTAGCACCGCCCTTTTCCACCCGGGTACGTCATGCCCGCACCATCGCCAAAAATGGCGATGGACGCAAGCACGCCAGAAGCTCTGTCCCGTGGCTGATGTGTGACACCCCGGGCCGGCTACAAATCCGTCTGCCTGAGTGAGGGGCGTTGTCACGATCCATTGCGTGTCGCGGCCTCTAAGATGGCCGCCGTCGGCGCAGGATCTCGACCAATCGCTCTGAGCGCTTCGACGAGATGGCGAGCGCGTTCGGTGCAAACGCGATTTACGCATGCGCCGGCTCCTCGACGGGCTTCCGTCAGGGCGTGAACCGCATGCCGCTCCGGCGCTGGCACGGCGACGGGAATGCCGGGGCCGTGCAAGACGAGGGATTGCACCGGGTTATCGATCAGGATGCCGGTGAGGTCTGATGTCTCGTCGTTGGCCTGATCGAGGCCGACGACGGCGACCTGCACGCCGGTCGCCGAACGGCAGAGGCCAAGGTCCTCGGGCCCGGAGGCGAAGCTGGGATCCATCGTGCGGAGGGCGTCGAGGATGCCGCCGACCCGGCCGGGATCCCGGAGGGCGATCTCGACCGCGGGATCATCCCTGGTTCGCTGTGGGCGCTTGGGGAAGCGCACGCCGAGGACGCCGTCGTAGGTCTGGAAGGCGGCCTCTCCGAGGAGCACGGCGTGGTCGGGAAACAGGCCGGCGCGCGCGAGCGCCTCGATGATCCGGCCGGTGATCCGGTCGGGCCGCGGCATCCCGGCTCCGATCAGGGCGCTCACCGTCGTTGCGCGCTCGGCGCGCACTGTCTTCACCCGCTGAAACCGCGCGATCCGTGCCACGACGTCAGGATCGTCGGCGCGCCCGAGATAGCGGGCGTAGCGCTGGCCTCGGCCGGCATCACCGGCGGCGGGGCGGTAACCCTGGTAGTAGGCGTGGTCGGCTGGCGCGCCGGCGCGGTTCGACCGGACCAGGATGCTGCCGTTCTCCGGCATCTCCGGATCGAATAGATCATCGATCCCCTGGTCGAGAAGGTCAGCGTACAGCGTATGCTGGGCGAGCGAGAGCGGTCGGACCATCGTGGGCGATGATGTATGCAAAAACGCAATATGCATACATCGCGAAGAGCGGGCGGGCACGCCCTGTGCATGACCTTTTGTCAGGATCGTCGCTTTGGTTGGCGATCTCACACCTTTGGCGGATCGCAGAAGGGTTCGCAGCCGACCTCCGCTCAGTCCTTCTGACAGTAGGTGCGTTAGCGACGATAGGCTCGGACTTGGCCCTCGATTGGCCCGAAGCGCCTGCAATCGCCGCCCCTGCAGGGCCCGCATCCTTCCTGCCTCAGTCGCAGTGTGGTTCAGTCAGTGAGGGGCAAGGGGGATCACATGGTGGGATGGCGTCCGGGCGGCGAGATCTGTCCGGTCTGCGGCGGTGAGGGACGGGGATCGGTCTCCTATCCCGCCGCGATCTGCCGGGATTGCGAAGGCCGCCTCGTTGACTGGGCCGACCGACCGGTCGACATCACGAACACATCGTTCCTCGGAACGGGCATCCAAGTTTCGAACGGCGAGGATGTCGTCGCCAATGACGACACCCCGATCTTCGTCGACGGGATTGCGTGCTGGGCGCGGGAAGCCCGCTTTGGGGGTGTGGTGGTCCAACCCGTGGCGGGTTGGCTCATGCCGCCGTTTCCGAGCGACACGCCAGATGAATGCAAGACTCTTGCTGCGTTCGGGTACGATGGGCGGGCGGTGCTGGATTTTCTGATCGCCGCATCCCCATGGGGATCGATCGATCAAGCGATCGCGTCCCTGTCGCTCTTCGCTCATCCCGACGTTGTCACGGCGACCGGACGCCGAGCCGTCTTCCGCACGGTACGGGGTCGGACGGCCGACCGGGGCACGATCGTCGACGGCGTGATGGTCGATGACAATGCGAGCCCGGCGGCCGCCTTCGAGTGGAGCACGGGTTTGAAGCGCGCGACGACACGCGACCTGACCTGCTGCCACCTCTACGCGAGTTCGAGCGACCCGGAGGCCTACACGGACCTCCGCAACATCTTCTACGCGCCGAGCTTCATCGCGAAGCTGACCGACAGCCAAGCTCGATCGCTTCCGGAGGTGCATGCCCTCCACATTCTACGGTATCGCGCATTCGCCCTGCACGGCTATTGTGGGCCGGGCAGCACGATCCGACCACCGAAGCCACAGAACTACGATGCCCTGACATGGGCCGATCCAGCGGGCGCGGGTGCGAGCGCGGACCAAGTGCAAGCCACACTTCGCGCTCGGCTTGCCCAGAAGCCGAAAGACCGGATCACCAAATCGGTCGCGCGATGCGGCTGGGTGTTCACGGGCGGACACCCGGACCCGCTGGTGGTCTATGACGGGCGTTCATAACCTGCGCCGATCGTTCTCGGCCGTCGTAGGTTCTGATCGAGGTGGTAGGCGATCGCCGCCTCGGACCCGATCACCACCTTGCCAAGCGCAGGAACGGGCTGACCCCTGATTCACTCTGACTCAGGGGTGACGTCGCTGGAGCCTCTTGTCTCGCCGTCGTGGGATGCCACCTTCGACGTCATGATGGACTGCCGTGGAGATACGGCGGACCATCATTGCATCCCAGCCTGTTGCGAAGTGGATGGCCGATGGTTCGTGCTTTGACGTCGGCAAGAGAAAGCGTCACCGGGGACGTCCGAGTGCTAGACGGGCGTTACCCGGTGATCGCGTCCATTCTAATCCATCATAGCTTCTTTGCCTGATCTTTGGCCTTACCGGATAGGTGGTAGGCGATCGCCGCCTCGGACAGAGGCTGGTGCCCGTGCCGGCCGGGGAACGCCCAGGGGCCGGGTCGACTGCTCCAACCCGATGTCCATCTGGCCCAGCGCAGGAATGTGCTGGCGAACGGTTCTTCGAGGACGATCGCCTCGGCCGCCGGCCACAGCGTGACGCTGTTGCGGGTGACCACGATCTCGTCGCGCCGAAGCGTGAGAACGCGGGTCATCGGCAGGGCGTAGATCCTGGCGAGGAGCAGGATGAGCATGGCCCGTGCCTCGCCGGCGCTGCGCGGCTTTGCAAGGCGCTTCCGCCAGGCTTTGATCTCGGCGCGCAGCCGCTTCTCCTGAGCGACCGGACTGAGAGGGCGCGGCTTGGGCGAGGTCAGGGCCGGCCCGCCCTGGGTGGCGACGAAGCTGAGAAAGCCCTGAAGCGCGGCCCGGTGCCCGGGGCTTTTGCGCAGCGCACGTGCGAGGTGGCGCTGGCTCAAGTCGCCCAGCGGGGCGTCGCCGAGTTCGGCGAGGAGGGCGAGGGCGGCCGTGAGCGAGGTCCGCTGGGTGATGGGCTTCCGGTTCCGGGCCGCGAGGCTGTCGCGGTACCGGCGCAGGAGGGACGCGTGCGGGCTGTCCCGATGCGCGGTCAGGATCGCGTCGACTCGCTCGTTCTCGATCAGGACCTGAAGCCGGGTCCGGTCCCAGTCGAGCACGCCGACATCGCTCATGAAGGCGATCAGGGGTGCGACGCGTCTCGCGCCGTCAGCGCCGAGCGCGGCGTGGACCGCGTCGGTGGTGAGGCGACCGTAGGTGGGATCCCTCACCGCGATCGCGCGGCATGCGTCTGCCGTCCGGGCGATGCGCTCGGCGGCGAGGCCGTTGTCGAGGGGGATGCGGCCGCTCTCGCAGAAGGCGATAAACATCCCGGACATCCACTGGATCGGGATCGTTGCGGCCTCCTCACCGATCTGGCGCTCGGAACGGCGTCGCTGGCTGCAGGGGTAGCAGGGAGCGTGGCCGCTTCCGGGTATGACGGCCTGGCAGATCGGGCACGTGTGGGTGATCCCGACCGAGCAGGGGAAGCAGATCCGGTCGTCCGCCATCACGGGGCGATGGCGGCGACAGATTCGGCAGGTCGCCTTCATCGGCGTTGGGCCGTGGCGTCGAGCAGGCGAGCGGCACGCACGCGCCGGTACCCGGCACGGTTCTGGCGGCGGAGGCGTTTGAGGTCGCGGTCCTGGAGCACGGGGACGAAGGTTCGATCGCGGGCAAACCCTTCGGGCAGGCGCAGGATCTGGAGCGCGAGGTCGCCGGGTTGGGCGACCTTGCGGAAGCTGCGTTGGGTCAGCCCGGCGCTGCCGGCCGCGACGAAGAAGCGGTTCGGCCAGTCACTGAGCCAGTGACCGACGGTCTCGAGGATGACGGCGCGATCGCCGGCGCGCATCCGCTCGAACCGGGTCACCGGGATCGCCGCGGCGTCGAGCCCAAGGGCGCAGCGCAGCAGGGGCAGCACATCGGGATGCCGCGCCACCGTCACAAGGCTGCGCACGCCCCGAAAAGCAGCATCCCCCTGCCAAGGCCCGACCGTCGTACCCGGGTCGTTCGCGAGCACCGCGAGCAGGCGGGTCTGTAACTCGTTCACGGCCGGCAGGACCACCGCGGGATGCGGATCGCGATGGGCGAGATCGAGCCCGCACGCGTGGCAGGCGTCCAGTCGCCAGCGGTAGCTGCGATGGGGCACGATGGCGGCCCCGCAATGGGGGCAGGCATCGCGGAGCGGTGTCATGCAGGTCGGGCAGGCGAGCACGAAGCTGTAGCGCCACGTGCGGCGCATGTACGGCTCACCGTCACCAAGACACCGCGGACAGATCTGAACCGCGTGTCGCATCCGTGTGCGGTGAAAAATCCCGGCGGACAGGATCAGCGCCGTATCGCCCGATCCCCGGCCGAACCGGCGGCGCGGGGCGTCGAGCGTCATCGCCTGCACCCGTTCGAGGGTGAGACCGGCGCGGTTCGCGAGATCGGCGAGCCAGGCGGTATCTTCGCCGCGGTCGAGATCGCGGTTCCAGACCGGTCGGTCCGGCCACCATTGGGCAGCGAACACGGTTGGTGGCAGGCGGTGCCGGAACGCGGCGCGTGCGAGGTACGAGCTCAGGATCTCGTCGTCGTAGGGGGTTGAGGGCAGGGGCCAGCGCATGGCACCCTCAGCCGGCTGCGCGACGCCGTTCCCCGCCATACGGCAACCGCGACGCAGCCTCGATAAGCCCGAGATCGACCCGAGGCTTGCCGGCCTCGATCGCGGTCTCGGTCGCTCGCTGGATGACCCGAACGACCCGGCCGACGGTGCCTTCGGACACATTGAACAGGGCCGTCAGGGGCTCCTTGTCGGCGAGGTTCGAAGGCTCGGGCATTGGCAAAAGCCGCTCGTAGCTCGCCACGAACGAGCGAAATTCCTGGTTCAATCGCCAGCGCGGCAATACGAACGGCTCGAACCGGTTGGCGGTCTGCTCGTCGGTCTTGAGCGCGGCCTCGGCGTCGCGTGTTCCCGCCGCGACGATGGGCAGACGCAGGCGATTGCTCAGGCTCTTGAGCAGGAGCAGCCGGTCGCGCTGGGCGCGCGGGGGCAGGCGCGTGATGTTGTGCAACTCATCGATCATCAGCATGCGCACCGCGAGCTGATCGAGGATTGCGCAGGTGTAGCGCATCAGGTTCTCGCTCCGCCGGGGCGGCGCGCAGCGCATGCGTTCCAAGATCGCTTCCCAGAACAGGGCCTCGTTGGCCTCCTTCGGCATCTCGATCAGGACGACGGACAGCGGCCGATGCCCGGTCAGCCCATTGGGTTCTCGCAGGCGCACCGGATCGCCGTGACGCGCAGCGAACGTCTCCAGGATGGTGCTCTTGCCGTTGTTGCTGTCCCCGATCAGCAGGCAGTTTTCCATCCGCCGAGCCCGGGCGTGATGGAGGATGCTCTCCAGGCGATCCATCGCCGCCGTCGCCGCCGGGTAGCCGATCCACTGATCGGACTGGACGAACGCGATCCGCTCCTGGCGCGAGCGTTCCACGAGGAGCCGGACATCCGGCTGGAGGTGGGGATAGCGCTCGGACATCGGCGGCCTCGCAGATCGAGTTCCTGTTTTGTTCTAATCTGGGACGGTGTTCAACGGGCTTGGGCCCGTTGTCCTCAGGCCTGTGGAGAGTGGGGAGAACGAGGACAGAGGTGCCGAGCGGCTAGGATCGCGCCTCGCCGGCATCCAAGCGGCCGCGCAGAATTGTCAGCAGCGACGGCGCAGAACGACCAATAGGCCCTTGGGCGGGAGGCCACGGCAGACACTCGAGCATGGTCTGTTGCACCCCATGTCAGCGCTGAAACTCGGCCGGCTCGATGTCGCCGTAGATGACCGGCGGCGTATCGAAGAGCCCGTCGTCCTCGCGTGGGCTCGGCGTGCTCGGCTGACGTTCCTGCACCGGCGCTGCCGCCGGGGCAGGCTTCACCTGCGAAGCACGGTGGAACTCACGGCGCGCCGCCTTGGTCTTGGCTCGCGCTTCCTCGGCATAACCCTCCCGGCGAGCGATGGCCTTGAACAGCTGGTCCTCATCGACGTCGAGAACGCCCTGGCGTTTGAGTTCCGCCTTCGCCGCCTTGATCTGCCACAGGCTCACCGACGGGTGGCTGAGATCGCGATAGGGGATCGCGAAGTATCGCTGGATCTCAGGGTCCCAGAACCAGATCCGGCTGACGTCGCGGGGATCCCGGCGGAACTCGAACTGTCGCGGCCGCTTCGGATCGTCCGGATCGGTCGCGCCGGCCCAGCGATACAGGACCTCGTCCTGGTAGCCGATCTTGTCCATCTCGACGCCGTAGCGCTGGATCGTGCGCTCAAGGCACGGCGTGAAGTCGAGCCGGAGCTTCTCCGCGTCGGCGATCTTTTCAGGCAACCCTGCCCCGGGTTGGACCCCGTCGCCCAGCAGACCCACCTGCCACCTGCGCCGCGGCGTCATCGCGATCTCGCTGTGCAGGCGCATGTGATAGGTCGTGGTGAGAAAGTCGACGAGGTACCGCTCGACCTCGCCGAGGGTCATGCTGGCCATACCCTCGGAGTTGTAGCCCTCGCGCTGGCGCGTGTTCGAGAACGTCGCGCCGTCGAGCTTGCGCACCTCGTTGGCGGTCGTTCCCATCAGGCGCTCGATGTGACCGCCGTAATGCGGGGTCTTCACCGGTCGGAAATCGAGATCGATGCCCCAGTCCCGGCACGCCCGCGCGAGCAGCTTGCCGCGAAACTCCTTGGCGTTGTCCGCCATCACCTTCGCCAACCGCCCGTAGACCGGCCACTCGCCGGGCACGCCCAGCGCCTCCAGCACCGGCCCTTTGGGCAGCATGCTCATGGACAGGCACAGCCCGACCGCGTTGGCGTTCGGTCGCTCCATCGACAGGTGGTAGCCCGTCACCATGCGCGAATACACGTCGATCGCGAGCGTCAGCCACGGCCGACCCATCGGCAGCCGCGTCGTCTCCTCGACCACGATCACATCGAGCTGCGTGTGATCGATCTGGACGACCGCCAACGGCTTGTCCGCGCCCGGAAAATGTCCGCGGACCGGCTTGCCGAGGTTGTCCGCCTTCGCCCGCTCGCCGCGGCGGCGCAGCACCAGTTGCGGATGCAGCGCCGCGATCCGCGCCCGCACCGTGTTCTTACCCGGGACCGGCAGCTTCGCCTGGCGGCAGGCCGCTTCGACCTTCTCGATGATGTCGGAGGGCTTCAGCTTCTGCCGGGTCAGAAACGCGTCCTCGATCGCGCCAGCGATCACTGCCTCGACTTCCGGCGACAGCGACGTCCGGCCCGGCGGGCGGCCTGCCGTCGTCGGAGCCAAGCTCGAGAGATGCCCCGAGTGGCTGTAATCCGAGAGCCACCGGTAGATCGTGCTCGGATCGACTTTCGCCTGGGCCGCGACGGCCTCAACCTCGGCGCGTGGGATGATGCCGCGGTCCACCAGCGGCTTGATGATCGCCCAGCGCTGCTCGGCGACCGACCACGCCTTGTCCGAGATGTCGCTCGCCCGGCGCTGCTTCTCGGCCGGCCCGCCGGCAACCGGCTGCACCGCCTCGATGTCGGCGACCTTGAGCCGCTTGCGCTCCCCCGTCGCGACGTTCTCGCCTAGGACGCTGTCGAGATCGATCTCATGGGTGATGCGATACGTCGCCTCTCCGCAGCGGACCTCACAAGAGGGCGCAAGGCGTATGAATGCGGATCGCTCCATGTCGTGGCCTCGTCCTCGGCGACCCAGATCGGGGTCTTCATCGTCAGGTCCAGGGTGAGATCAGCCTCGATCCGACCCTGCGCAAGTAAGCGCCACAGGTGCGGGAGTGCCTGCAAGCGGCTGGGCTCGTCGGAGAAACTCGCGAGCAGCACGATCTCGGGCGTGGCCTCCTCGTAGGCCATCAGCGTCGCGATCAACGTCTCCTCGAACCCGTCGTGCTCCGCGCGCCGGAGGTACGGGCGCAGGAAGGTCACGTTGGCGAGAAGCGGCGTGCGGATCTCGGTCTCGGTTAGAATCCTGAACGTCGCCCTCTGCTCGCGCGCATAGGCGCGCGCCGCCAGGAACGCCGGCTTCAGGCGCGGCCACTGCGCGAACAGGTCCGCGCGGTACTTCACCTCGTAGATCATCGGCGTCGCCGCGGCGGCCGAAGGCTGGGCGGCCGTCGGCCCCACGAAGTCCACTGCCACGTCCGGCGTGTACCGGCGGGACTTGTGGGTGACAGGATCGCGGAAGGTAATCGTGATGGGTTGCCCGCGGACGCGCTGGGCCGAGGGCAGGAAGTCCAGGATCGTCAGAAGGTCGCGTTCGAGCGTACTCTCATGGGCGATCGACGCGCCTTTCACCTGGACCGTGCCGCGAACCGAGCGGTGGCCCATGCCGATGGTGCGCGCCGGCGCGCCTGTGGGCGCGGAGGCGACGGGCGTCACGTGGGGTGCTGGCGGCACGGGCGAATCGGTTCGCGCCGAGGATTTCGGGGACGGACGTGGCATGCGCGGGAGTGTCCCGAAGCGGAGGGAGCATGGAAAGGGAGGCGGGATCGCGAAAAATCGGCGGTCCCGGCGCGGCCTCACGGGGCGGCAAAACCCGGTCGCGGAATTTCCTGGAAAACAAGATCCAGTCGCGGAATTTATGGGTGTAGAGTCTTGGGATTTGGGGGTGAAAACCCGGTTAAGTCTTTGTTTTTGCTAGGTTTTAGTCGCGGCATTGGGTGGAAGTGACAGCGGGCTCAACGCTCGGCCGGGCGAGGCTTCGCTCGCCCATGGCGGCGTGCTGTTCCTCGATGAGCTGCCCGAGTTCACGCCCCAGGTGCTCGATTCCCTGCGCCAGCCGATGGAGACGGGCGAGATCATGATCGCGCGGGCGAACCACCGGGTGACCTACCCGGCCCGCTTCCAGCTCGTGGCGGCGATGAATCCGTGCCGCTGCGGCATGGCGCTGGAGCCCGGCTACGCCTGCCGCCGGGGGCCGAACGAGCGCTGCGTCGCCCAGTACGGCGCCCGGATCTCCGGGCCGCTGCTCGATCGGATCGACCTGCGCATCGAGGTCGCCGCGGTCACCGCCGCCGACCTGATCCTGCCGCCGCCCGCCGAGGGCTCGGCCGAGGCCGCCGCGCGGGTTGCCGCGGCCCGCGCCCTCCAGAGCGCGCGCTACGCCGCCCTCGGCCTGCCGGCCGCGACCACCAACGCCACCTGCCCGGCCACCGTGATCGAGACAGCGGCCGCGCCCGACGCCGAGGGGACGGCGCTGATCCGCCACGCGGCGGAGACCATGCGGCTCTCCGCCCGCGGCTTCCACCGCATCCTGCGCGTCGCCCGAACCCTGGCCGATCTCGACGGTGAGGCGCAGGTGCGGCGGCCGCATCTGGCCGAGGCGCTGTCCTACCGGGCGCGCGGAGAGCCGCCCGCGGCCGCGGCGTAAGCGGCGCCTGTCGACAACCACCCATTGCCACGCCTCTTCGCCGGGCACATAGTCGTGCACAATATGTCAGGGGCGGCCGGCCTGCCGGAACAGACCCCGTGCGAGGGAGTGAGGCGGTGGCGTACGGCACGCAGATGCGGCGGCATCTGTGCGGGATCCAGACGGCCTGGACGGATGCGGGCGAGGCGGAGGCCGCGGTCGCGGCCGTGGCGGGGGCCCTCGACCGGGCGGCGATCGGCCACCTCATCGTGTTCTTCTCGCCGGCCTACGAGGCGGAAACCCTCACCGCTTCGCTCGCCGCGCAGTTTCCCGGCGTCGGGCTCACCGGCTGCTCGACCTCCGGCGGGATCAGCCCGGCGGGCTCGATCGATCGCGGCCTCGTCGCCATCGCCTTTCCCCGGCAGGGCTTCCGCATCGTCTCGGGCCTGCTCACCGACATCGCCCGGCTCGACGTGGAGGGGGCGGCCGCGACCGTCCGGTCCTTGCGCCGGACCCTCGATGCGGGGCGGCCGGACGGCGGCGGCCACCGCTTCGCCCTGTCCCTGATCGACTCGCTCGCCAATGCCGAGGAGACCGTGGTCTCGGCCGCGGCCTGGGCGCTTGACGGCATCCCGCTGATCGGCGGCTCGGCCGGCGACGATCTCGCCTTCCGCAGTACGGTGCTGATGCACGAGGGCCGGCTCTGCCGCGACGCGGCGGTAATCCTGCTGGTCGAGACCGATTTCCCGATCCGCATCTTCAAGAGCGACAATTTCGAGCCGACGAACCGCAAGTTCGTGGTGACCGCCGCCTGCGAGGAGGAGCGGCGCGTCACCGAACTCAACGCCGAGCCCGCGGCGCGCGAATACGCCATGGCGGTCGGGCTCGATCCGGAAAACCTCTCGACGATGTCGTTTGCCTCCTATCCGCTCGCGGTGAAGATCGGCGGTGAGTATTACTGCCGCTCGATCAGCCGGGTGGAGCCGGACGGCTCGTTGACCTTCTTCTGCGCCATCGGCGAGGGGGTGGTGCTGACGCTGGCCCAGCCGCGCGACATCGTCGAGGCGACCCGGGCCGAGCTGGAAAGCCTCGACGCGTCGCTCGGCGGACTCGATCTCGTGATCGGCTTCGACTGCGTGTTCCGCCGTCTCGATGCCGAGAGCCGGCAGGTGCATCACCGCATCGCCGAGCTGTACCGGCGCTACGGCGTGGTCGGCTTCGAGACCTACGGCGAGCAGTACCGCTCGATGCACCTCAACCAGACCTTCACGGGCATCGCCATCGGCCGGGCCGAAGGGCCGGAAGGTCGGGGCGCGAAGACCGCGCGATGAACCGCCCGACCCTCTGGGCGGAGCCGCAGAGCGAGCCGCAGACCATCGAGTCCCTGACGCATCGCGTGGCCAAGCTCGAGCGCATCAACGCGGCGCTGATGGCCCATGTCGAGCGCACCATGGACCAGCAGGGCGGCGCCTACTCGCTGTTCCAGACCGCGATCATGCTGGAAGGCCGCGTCCGCGCCCGCACCGAGGAACTGACCGGGCTGATGCGCAGCCTGGAGCGCTCGAACGAGGCGATGCAGGCGGCGAAAGAAGAGGCCGAGACCGCCAACCGCTCGAAGACGCGCTTCCTGGCGGCGGCGAGCCACGACCTGCTCCAGCCCCTCAACGCCGCCCGCCTCTCGCTCTCGGCGCTGACCGACCTCGCCCCGGGCCCGGAGGCGAAGGCGGTCGCCCGGCAGGTCGAGCGCGGCTTGGAGACGATCGAGGACCTGATCAAGGCGCTCATCGACATCTCGAAGCTCGATGCCGGCATCGTCCGCCCCGTGGTCAAGCCGGTGCGTCTCGCCGATCTCGTCGCCGGGATCGAAGCGAGCTTCCGGCCCTTCGCCGAGCGCAAGGAACTGCGCTTGGTCACCCGCTGCGCCGATCTCGTGGTGGAGACCGACGGGGTCCTGCTCCAGCGCATCCTGCAGAACCTCGTTTCCAACGCGATCCGCTACACCGAGAGCGGCGGCGTGCTGATCGCGGCACGGCGCCGGGACAAGCTCTGCCGGATCGACGTGGTCGATACCGGCTGCGGCATTCCCGAGAGCGAGCGGGCGCTCGTCTTCGAGGAATTCTTCCGCGGCGGGCGCGAGGGTGACGATGGCGGTGTCGGCCTCGGGCTCGGGCTGTCGATCGTGCAGCGCATGGCCTCGACGCTGGGCCACGCCATCGAACTGCATTCCCGCACCGGCCACGGCACGCGCCTGAGCCTGACCCTGCCGCTGGCCGCGCAGCGCCCGGACGCGCGTGTGACGCTGGCGCCGCTGGCCACGGCACTGACGGGCGCCCGTGTGCTGGCGATCGAGAACGACACCTCGACGGCGGAGGCGCTGCAGCGGCTCCTGCGCAGCTGGGATGCCGAGGTTCAGGTGTTTCGCGATCTTGCCGGTGTCGTCGCCGCGCTTGGGAGCGGGCTGGCGCGGCCGGACGTGATGGTGATCGACTACCACCTCGACAACGGCGCTTGCGGCCTCGACGTGGTGGATTACCTGCGGCGCAACCGGGGCTGGGTGACGCCGGTGATCCTCACCACCGCCGACCACGGCGCCGACATCGCCGCCCGCGCCCAGGCCACGGGGGCCGAACTCGTCCACAAGCCGATCAAGCCGGCGCAGCTGCGCTCGCTGCTGGCCTACATGCTGGCGTGATCGGCGAGAGGGGCCGAGCGGTCAGAGCGCGCTGAGGCGCCGCTCGCCCATCAGCCGGTCGCGGGCGCGGGCGACGAGGGCAGGGCGGATGCGGGCGACATCGTCGCCGTCGAGAAGCGGCGAGCCGGCCAGGGCGCCGAGATAGGCCTCTTCCCGGTCCCGGCAGGTGGTGACCGCCTTGGTCGCGGCGAAGCTCCGGCTCGTGGTGCGGACCTGATCCGAGAAGGCCTCGTCGAGACAGGCCTGCCAAGCGGCGTGGCGCGCACCCTCCGGGCTCTCCTCCGCCCGCACGGGGCCGGCAGCGAGAAGGGGGAGAGCGGACAGGCTGGCGAGGAGGACGCGACGCATGGGACGAGCAGACCCTGGGACGGCGAACCTGAGGCACGGACGGGGTTTTCCGGAACGGGGCGCGCCCGCGGAAACCTCTCGTCAACCTTGGCTGCCGGCCCGTTAAAGCCTGCTAACGCGCGAGGTGCGGATCCGGTCCCATTTCGGGACCGGGAAAAGTTTCGCGAAGTGTTCCGTTCAGCGGTTGGCTGCCGTGAGCGGCGAGGCGTCGCGGCCGAGCGCCATCCAGCCCACCGCGTCTTGGCTCTCGCGCTTGACGAAGGTGTAGCCGGTCTGGGTCCAGGGCAGCACCGCGTTGGTCTTGTTGTCGAGGATCAGGTCGCCGCGGCTGGTGATGAGAGTGAGGACGGCGTGGCCCTCGCCCTTCTCGTCGATCACCACCGTCATCCGCATCGCCCGGCGCGGCAGTCCGGCCTCGACCAGCAGCCGGCGCTTGAGGAGCTGGAAATCCTCGCAATCGCCGCGGCCGTCCTCGGCGAGGTCCCAGCGGTCGGCGGCGCGCCAGTGCTCCTGATCGGTCACCGCCTCCACCGCCCGGTTGATCCGGCGGTTGACCGCGTTGATCGTCTGCCACAGCGCCGGCGTCAGGGTGATGCTGGCCGGCTCGGTGCGATCGACCGCGCATTCGGACGGGTAGCGCTCGCAGAACTCGGCCCAGGCGGCGATCGGCCGGGCCGGGCCGGTGGTGGTCGCCGACAGGCTCATCGCCGGCAGCGCGGCCGTCGGCTGCGCCGCGGCCTGCGGGGCCGGTGCCGTGAGGAAGGCCCCGGCCAGGGCGAGGCCCGCCAGAAGGCGGGTCGCGAACGAGCGGGCGGGCCGAACGACACAGAGCTTGGAGAACGCGATACGCATGGCCCTGACCGAGCAGTTAAGCTTCCGTTAATGAAGCTCTCACAGCCGCCCGCCGGCCGCAATCTCCGGGTTAAAAATCGGTTAACGCGATCCGTCGCATTTGAGCGAACCCTGGTCGGGGCGCCCGGCCGAACCCGGTGGACCGGCAGGAAACAGGTCCGCAGCACCGTCACCGGGCGCGGTGGTCCGGCCGGCACGGCACCTGCTACGCTTGGCCCGACCTGAACCTTCGTAAAGCCTTCCGATGACGAGCGAACTGCCTTCCACCGAGCCGGCGCAGCCCACCGATCGCGGGCCGCCGGTGATCCGCACCGTGGCGATGCCGACCGACACGAACCCGGCCGGCGACATCTTCGGCGGCTGGCTGATGGCGCATATGGACATGGCCGCGGGCAACGTCGCCGCGCGCCGGGCACGGGGGCGCTGCGCCACGATCTCGGCGGAGGCGATGACCTTCCACCGCCCGGTCTTCGTCGGCGACGAGGTGAGCTTCTATGCCTGGATCGTGAAGACCGGCCGCACCTCGATGGGCATCCAGGTCGAGGTCTGGCGCCGGGAGCGCGAGGGCGAGGCCACGATGAAGGTGACGGAGGGGTTCTTCACCTTCGTCGCCATCGGGCCGGACCGGCGGCCGCGCCCGATCCCGGAGGAACGGGCGGTCTGACCGACGGGCTCGTTTCTTGTTTTGTGCATCGTCTTTTCCCGAAAGCCGGCGGTCACCTTTCGGGACGATGCTGGAGCGAGCGCGGGTCGGACCTCAATGCATCGTCAGCGTGGTGAGCCGGCGGGCACCTGCGTGCTGGTGGAGGAAGGCGCTCATCTCGGCGAGCACCGGCGCCTTGCGGCGGAAGCTGACGGAGAGCGCGAGCAGCGTGTCGGAATGGTCGAGCCCCTCGTAGATCCGCTCCTGCACCGGCACCCGGGCGGTGCGCAGGCGCGCGGCGAGGCTCGCCGTGTTGCGGGGCTTCACCACCGTGTCCTTGTCGCCGGTGGCGAGGAAGGTCGGCGGCGAGTGTGCGCCCGCGAAGGAGACGGGCTGCGTCGCCTCCGGATCGGGCGCCTGTCCGAACACCTCGATCGAGGTCTTCTGGTCGAAGGGCAGGAAGTCGTAGGGGCCCGACAGGCCGGCCACCGCCCGCACCGCCCGCGGGTCGACGCCGGCCTGGCGCAGATATTCCGGGTCAAGCCCGAGCATCGCCGCGTTGTAGGCCCCCGCCGAATGGCCGGCGAGCACGATCCGGCTGGGGTCGCCGCCCTGCGCGGCGATGTTGTCGCGCACCCAGGCGATGGCCGCGGCCCCGTCCTTCAGGAAATCGGGAAAGCGTGCCTGCGGGTAGAGCCGGTAGTCCGGCAGCACCGTGACGAAGCCCTGCGCGGCGAAGGCCTGGGCGGCGAAGGCGTAGTCGTCCTTGCTGCCGCTGTTCCACGAGCCGCCGTAGAAGAACACCAGCACCGGCGCTCGCTCCACCGGAACGGTGGGCACGAACACGTCGAGGCGCTGGCGCGGATCGGCGCCGTAGGCCGCATCGCGAACCGCGAGCCGCCCGCCCTTGTCCCGCGGCCCCAGCGCGTCGAACAGCGCCAGCGGCGAGCAGCCGCTCAGGCCCAGGGCGGTGAGCCCGAGGCAGACCAGGGAGACGAGGGAGACGAATGCCTTGATCATGTGACTCGTGATTGACGCGGCGGTCGCGGCGGTTTCATGGCCGAGCGGTGGCGACGTTGGGAGTTATGTCCTCGGGATTCATGTCCTCAGGACGATGCAGGCGCCGCCGACGCCGCGGATCTTCTGGCACAGGCCGTCGGCCGCGCCGCGGCTCTCGGCCGGGATGCGCACGCGGTAGAAGGTGCGGGTGCCGCGGAAGCGCAGGCGCGTGCCGATGATCATCGGGCGAACCTCGCCGATCACGCTGGTGTAGCGCGTGCGCGCCCGCTGGAAGCTCGCCAGCGCCAGGGACTTGGAGAAGTTGCCGGCGAGCTGCACGCCCCAGGGCGCGGCCGGGCCGCCCTCGACCGAGAGGGCGAAGCGGTCCCCGCGCGACGGGATGCGCAGGGCCGCGGTGACCTGAAGGCAGGTTTGCGTCTCCGCCTCCGGCGGGGGCGGCTTCGCCTCGGATTTCGCCTCGGACGTCTTCGGATCGGACCCTTCCGGCATCTCGACGCCGGCATTCGGCCGCCAGTCTTCCGCCGGCCGGCCGGTGATGCCGATGACGTAGGCCCGCGTCTCCGCCGGCAGGCCGCCGCTGCCGGCGAGCCAGGCCGAGACCCGCCCCGGTCCGCCGTTATAGGCCGCCGCGGCGAGCCCGAGATTGCCGAACTGCCGCTTCAGATCGGCCAGGAAATGCGCCGCGTGCGGGATCGCCTGCTCGGGGTCGAACGGATCCGTGAGGCCGCGCTCCCGTGCCGTGCCCGGCATGAACTGCGCCACGCCCTGGGCGCCCGCCGGGCTCACCACGCCGACGCGGAACGAGCTCTCGCGCCAGATCAGCCGGGTCAGGAACGGGACCGGCAGCTGTCGCGCCTTGGCGGAATCCTCGATCAGCCGGCACAAAGCCTGCTCCACCGTCTCGCTCTCGGGCGAGGGAGCCGCACGAGACGGGCCGGTGCAGGCGACGAGAACAGCCGGCAGCAGGGTGAAAGCGAGGCGGTGCACAGCGCCTGATCTAGGGCGCCGTCCCGCGAAGGGGATGCGTGAGGGAAGGATTGCGAGCGCACCTGACGCAATCCGCCGGCTGCCCGGCATCATCGTGCAAGCATTGGCCCCGCGCGGGAGGGTTGTAGTTGAGGGCGCTTCTTAGAATCGCACTATTTTTCTCATGCCCCGCGCGTTAGGCTCAACCCTTGCAAGGAGCCGGACACCAAGATCCGGCCGCATGAGGAGGAATACCATGCTCGAAGAGCGCATCTCGGAGATCGATGCCGAGGCGGCCGCCAAGACGGCGTCCGAGGCCGTCACCCGGCTCGGTGCCTGCCCGCACGACTGCCCCGACACCTGCTCGATGATCTACACCGTCGAGAGTGGGCGGCTCACCGACGTGCGCGGCAACCCCGACCACCCGATGACCCGCGGCGCGCTCTGCGGCAAGCTCAAGGATTTCGACCGGCACCACTACAATCCCGACCGTATCCTCTACCCGATGCGCCGCGCCGGCCCGAAGGGCAGCGGCCAGTTCGAGCGGATCACCTGGGACGAGGCTTTGTCCGAGATCCATCGCCGGTTCAGCACGATCATCGAGACGCACGGAGCGGAGGCGATCCTTCCCTACAACTACCTCGGCAACGAGGGCGTGGTGCAGGGGCTCACCGTGGGTGACGCCTTCTTCAACCGCCTCGGGGCGACGGTGGCCGAGAAGACGTTCTGCGGCTCGGGCTCCTGCACGGCGTGGCTGCTCACCGTCGGCCCGACCAACGGCACCGACCCGATGAGCTTCACGCAGTCGAATCTCATCGTGATCTGGGGCTGCAACTCGGTCTCGACCAACATCCACCACTGGCACGTGGTGAAGGAGGCGCAGCGCAACGGCGCGAAGGTCGTCGTGATCGACCCCTACCGCTCGCGCACCGCCGCGCAGGCCGACTGGCACCTGATGCCGAAGCCCGGCACCGACGGCGCGCTCGCCATGGCAATGATCCACGTGATCATCGCCGAAGGGCTGACCGACGACGACTACATCGCCCGCCACACCGTCGGCTTCGAGCCGCTGAAAGAGCGGGCCCAGGCCTTCACGCCGGAATACGCCGCCGAGATCTGCGGCATCCCGGCCGAGGACATCCGGCACCTCGCGCGGGAATACGCCACCACCCGCAACGCGGCCCTTCGGCCCGGCGTGGCGGTGGAGCGGAGTGCCGGCGGTGCCCAGGCGCTGCGCGCCATCTTCTCGCTGCCCGCCCTGACGGGATCTTGGAAGGATCCCGGCGGCGGCATCTACCAGATGCCGCTGTGGGAGTTCCCGGTGCACTGGGACCGGGTCTGCCGGCCGGACCTGATCCCCGAGGGCACGCGGGTCATCAACGTGCTCAAGCTCGGCGAGGTGCTGACCGGCGAGGCGGGAATCAATCCCGGCATTCACGCTCTTATGGT
The DNA here is from genome assembly GCF_002355515.1 of Methylorubrum populi. Classification (NCBI taxonomy): domain Bacteria; kingdom Pseudomonadati; phylum Pseudomonadota; class Alphaproteobacteria; order Hyphomicrobiales; family Methylobacteriaceae; genus Methylorubrum; species Methylorubrum populi. Next base: position 2,108,722 of record NZ_AP014809.1, read on the forward strand.
CTACAACGCCAACCCGGTCTCGAACTCGACCGAGACCGCCAAGATCAAGCGCGGGCTCGCCCGCGAGGATCTGTTCACGGTCGTCAGCGAGCACTTCGTCACCGACACCGCCCGCTACGCCGACATCCTGCTTCCCGCCACCATGGCGGCCGAGCACGACGACATGATGTTCTCCTGGGGGCACTTCTTCTTCACCCTGAACCAGAAGGCGATCGAGCCGCCGGGCGAGACGGTGTCGAATGCCGAGCTGTTCCGGCGGCTGGCCAAGACCTTCGGCTTCACCGAGCCGCAATTCTCCATGAGCGAGGCCGAGCTCATGGAATGGTATCTCGACTGGGAGAGCCCGAAGCTCGGCGGCATCTCCATGGACCATTTCCGCCAGCACGGCTGGTATCGCCTCAACGTCGGCGATCCGGAGACGCGCACGCCGCACGCGGAGGGCAACTTCCCCACCCCCTCGGGCAAGTGCGAGTTCTACTCGGAAGCGGCCGTCACCGGCGGCAACTTCGTCGCCCCGCCCTTCCGGCAGATGTACGAGCAGTTCCAGGGTGGCGAGCCCCTCGACCCGCTGCCGGGCTACGTGCCGGCCAACGAGCGTCCGGAGACAAATCCGAGCCAAGCCGAGCGCTATCCCCTCAACATCGTCTCGCCGAAGAGCCACGGCTTCCTCAACTCGCAATACGCCAACGAGGCGCACAAGGTCCGGGCGCAGGGGGAGCAGACGATCCTGATCAACCCGGCCGACGCGGCGAGCCGCGAGATCGGCGAGGGTGCGCTGGTGCGGGTGTTCAACGACCGCGGCGCCTTCCATGGCCAGGCGCGGGTCACCGACGACGTACCGCAGGGGCTGGTGATCGCCTCGCTCGGCTACTGGCACTCGCTCAACCGCGACGGGGCGGTGAACGTGATCAGCGCCTCGACCTATGGCGGCATGGGCCACTCGCCGACCTTCAGCGACAACCTCGTGCAGGTCGGGCTGGCGCAGTGATTTACATCGACCCTCCCCCCTCTGCGGGGGAGGGTGCCTGCGGAGCAGGCGGGAGAGGGGCAGCGACGGTGCCGTTCTCAGTTCCTCGGTCCAGTGGAAGCGGCGCTCCCCGCACCCGCCCCCTTCGGGGGCCCCTCTCCCGCAGAGGGGAGAGGGATGTGCCGCACCCGGAGGACGATTCGCGTGTGAGAGCCCGCGCGCTATAACCCCTCCGCTCGCCTGCCCGACATGGGCGCATCGCGGGCCGATTTTCATCGCCGGGGTTCGATGTCCGATACGCTGCTGACCGTCGAGGATCTCTCGGTCGCCTTCCGGAACGGTGCGCGCGAGACGCGGGCGGTGGACCGGGTCAGCTTCGCCATCGAGCGGGGCGAGACCCTGGCGCTGGTGGGGGAATCCGGCTCCGGCAAGTCGGTCACCGCCCTGTCGATCCTGCGCCTGCTCGACGGCGCGGCACATCATCCGGGCGGAAAAATCCTGTTCAAGGGGCGCGATCTCCTGACGCTGCCGGAGCGCGAGATGCGCGTGGTGCGCGGCGCGGACATCACCATGGTGTTCCAGGAGCCGATGACCTCGCTCAACCCGCTCCACACCATCCAACGGCAGATCGGCGAGGTGCTGGAGATCCATCGCGGCCTCAAGGGGAAGGCCGCGCGCAGCAGAATCCTCGAACTGCTCGACCTCGTCGGCATCCGCGATGCCGAGCGGCGGCTCGGCGCCTATCCGCACGAATTGTCCGGCGGCCAGCGCCAGCGGGTGATGATCGCCATGGCGCTGGCCTGCGAGCCCGACCTGCTCGTGGCCGACGAACCCACCACCGCCCTCGACGTCACCGTGCAGGCGCAGATCCTGGCGCTGCTGGCCGACCTGCAGAAGCGGCTCGGCATGGCGATGCTGTTCATCACCCACGACCTCGGCATCGTGCGGCGCATCGCCAACCGGGTCTGCGTGATGCTCGCCGGCCGGATCGTCGAGGCGGGGCCGGTGGCGCAGGTCTTCACCCGGCCCCAGCACGAATACACGCAGCGCCTGCTGGCCGCCGAGCCCTCGGGCCGCGCCAACCCCGTGCCCACCGGCGCGGCGGAACTGGTGGAGGCCGGCCCGCTCAAGGTGTGGTTCCCCCTGAAAGCAGGGCTGCTCCGGCGCACCGTCGGCCACGTCAAGGCGGTGGACGGCGTGCGGCTCACGGTGCGGGCGGGCGAGACCGTCGGCGTGGTCGGCGAATCCGGTTCGGGCAAGACCACGCTCGGCCTCGCCCTGCTGCGCCTCACCGAGTCCGAGGGGCCGATCGTGTTCCTTGGCCAGCGGATCGAGGGGCGCGGCCCCGCCCTGATGCGGCCCCTGCGCAAGGACATGCAGGTGGTCTTCCAGGATCCCTACGGCTCGCTCTCGCCGCGCATGTCGGTGGGCGACATCGTCGCCGAGGGGCTGGCGGTGCAGGGGCAGGTGAAGGGAGGCGCCGAGCGCCGCGCCCTGGTGGCGAAGGCGCTGACCGATGTCGGCCTCGACCCGGCGGCGATGGACCGCTACCCGCACGAATTCTCCGGCGGCCAGCGCCAGCGCATCGCGATTGCCCGCGCCATCGTCCTCAAGCCCCGCTTCGTCGTCCTCGACGAGCCGACCTCGGCGCTGGACCGCTCGGTCCAGGCGCAGATCGTGACGCTGCTGCGCGACCTGCAGCGGGAGCGGGGCATCGCCTACCTGTTCATCAGCCACGACCTCAAGGTGGTCCGCGCGCTGTCGAACTACGTCATGGTGATGCAGCACGGCCAGGTCGTCGAGGAGGGGCCGGCAGAGGAGATCTTCTCGGCGCCCAAGACCGAGTACACCCGCGCCCTGTTCGCGGCGGCCTTCGAGATGGATGCGGCGACCACCGCCGAGATCGAGCCGGCCTGAGCCATGGCCCGCGCCCTCCTCATCGTCCTCGATTCCGTCGGCATCGGCGGCGCGCCGGACGCGGACCGCTACGGCGATGCCGGCTCCGACACGGTCGGCCACATCGCGGAGGCCTGCGCCGCCGGGCGCGGCGACCGGCCGGGCTTGCGGGCGGGCGGCTTGCGCCTGCCGAATCTCACGGCGCTCGGCCTCGGCCTCGCCTGCGAAGGCGCCACCGGCCGCCTTCCGCCGGGGCTCGCGCCCGAGGGGCCGCCGCAGGCCCTGTGGGGCCACGCCGTCGAAACGGCGGCGGGCAAGGACACGCCGTCGGGTCACTGGGAGATTGCCGGCGTGCCGGTGCGGGAGCCCTGGGGCCATTTCCCCGACACGCAGCCCGCCTTTCCTCAGGCGCTGACCGCGGCCCTGATCGAGCGGGCCGGCCTGCCCGGCATCCTCGGCGATTGCCACGCCTCGGGCACGGCGATCATCGACGCGCTCGGCGCCGAGCACGTCCGGACGGGCCGGCCGATCTGCTACACCTCCGCCGACAGCGTGTTCCAGATCGCCGCCCACGAGGAGGCGTTCGGGCTGGAGCGGCTCTACGAGACCTGCCGCATCGCGCGGGAGATCTGCGATCCCTACCGCGTCGGCCGGGTGATCGCCCGGCCCTTCCTCGGCAGCGAGGCTGACGGCTTCCGCCGCACCAGCCGCCGCAAGGATTTTTCCGTCGCCCCGCCCGCCGGGACGCTGCTCGACGGGCTCGATGCCGCCGGTCGCGCCGTCGTCAGCGTCGGCAAGATCGGCGACATCTTCGCCCACCGCGCCACGGGCCGCGAGATCAAGCCCGCGGGCAACGCCGCCTGTCTCGACGCCGCCCTCGAGGCCTTCGCCGCGCTGCCGGATGGCGGGTTCGTCTTCCTCAACCTCGTGGATTTCGACACCGAGCACGGCCACCGCCGCGACGTGCCGGGCTACGCCGCCGAACTCGAAGCCTTCGACGCCCGCATCCCCGAGATCCACGCCGTCCTGAGGCCGGGGGATCTCTGCGTCATCACCGCCGACCACGGCAACGACCCGACCTGGACCGGCACCGAGCATACCCGCGAGCAGGTGCCGGTGCTGGCTTTCGGGCCGGGGCTGGCGACGGGCGCTGTCGGGCGGCGCGAAACCTTCGCCGATATCGGCGTCTCGGTCGCGGCGCATCTCGGCCTGCCGCCCCTCGGGGCGGGCCGGGCGTGGTGGTGAGAGGCGTGTTCGCCCCTCTCCCCGCATGTGGGGAGAGGGAGGCTGTCAGCGCGAAAACTTCTTGTACTTCAGCTTCTTCGGGATGAGCGAGTCGGTCCCGAGCCGGCGCTTCTTGTCGGCCTCGTAGTCCGAGAAGTTGCCCTCGAACCACTCGACATGGCTGTCGCCCTCGAAGGCGAGGATGTGGGTCGCGATGCGGTTCAGGAACCAGCGATCGTGGCTGATGATGACCGCGCAACCCGCGTAATCCTCCAGGCCCTCTTCGAGCGCCCGCAGGGTCTCCATGTCGAGGTCGTTGGTCGGCTCGTCCAGCAGCAGGACGTTGCCGCCCTTGCGCAGGGTCGCGGCGAGGTGGACGCGGTTGCGCTCACCGCCCGAGAGCGTACCGACCTTCTTCTGCTGGTCGCCGCCCTTGAAGGCGAAGGCCGCGCAATAGGCGCGGGAATTGATCTCGCGCTTGTTGAAGTAGAGGATGTCGTTGCCGCCCGAGATCTCCTGCCAGACCGTCGCGTTCGGGTCGAGCGCGTCGCGGGACTGGTCGACGTAGCCGAGATGCACGCTCTCGCCGATCTCGATCGCGCCGCCGTCGGGCTTCTCGGTGCCGGTGATCATCTTGAACAGGGTGGTCTTGCCGGCGCCGTTCGGGCCGATCACGCCGACGATGCCGCCCGGCGGCAGCTTGAACGAGAGATCCTCGATCAGCAGCCGGTCGCCGTAGGCCTTGTTCAGGTGCTTGAACTCAATGACGTTCTGTCCGAGCCGCTCGGTGATCGGGATGACGATCTGCGCGGTCGCATCGACCTTCTGCTGCTGCTTGGCGACCAGCTCCTCGTAGCGCGTGATACGCGCCTTGGACTTGCTCTGGCGGGCCTTGGGCGAGGCCGAGATCCACTCCGTCTCGCGGGCGATGGCGCGCTGGCGGGCCATGTCCTCGCGGCCCTCCTGCTCCAGGCGCTTCTGCTTCTGCACCAGCCAGGAGGAGTAGTTGCCCTCGTAGGGAATGCCCTTGCCGCGATCGAGCTCGAGGATCCAGCTCGTCACGTTGTCGAGGAAGTAGCGGTCGTGGGTCACGATCAGGATCGCGCCCGGATACTGGCGCAGGTGCCCTTCGAGCCAGTTCACCGTCTCGGCGTCGAGGTGGTTGGTCGGCTCGTCGAGGAGGAGCAGTTCCGGCTCCCACAGCAGCAGCTTGCACAGGGCGACGCGGCGGCGCTCGCCGCCCGAGAGAGTCGCCACCGGCTGCTCGTCGCTCGGGCAGCCGAGCGCTTCCATCGCCTGATCGACCTTCGAATCGAGCTCCCAGAGGTTCTGCGCCTCGATCTGGTCCTGGAGGGCGGTCATCTCGTCCGCCGTCTCCTCGGAATAGTTCATGGCGAGTTCGTTGTAGCGGTCGAGCAGCGCCTGCTTCTCGGCCACGCCCTCCATCACGTTCTCGCGCACCGACTTGTTCGGATCGAGCTGCGGCTCCTGCGGCAGGTAGCCGACGCGCGCTCCTTGAGCGACGAAGCCCTCGCCGGTCCAGTCCTTGTCGATGCCCGCCATGATCTTGAGCAGCGTCGACTTGCCGGCGCCGTTGATGCCGAGCACGCCGATCTTGGCATCGGGGTAGAAGGACAGGTTGACGTTATCGAGGACCTTCTTGCCCCCGACATAGGTCTTGGTCAGACCCCGCATGTGGTAGATGAATTCGCGGGCCATGTGCGTTCGTCCTGCGTGAAGCGTGGAAGCCGGTCGGGCCGGCGGTCGCGGATGCGTGGTCTCTCGCGCGCGGCTGGCCGGATCGAGCGACGGGCTCGAACCGTGCCACGCGGGGCGCCGTCCGCCTGCGGATGAAGAATTTGCTGTCCGACTATCAGGGCCGCCCGGCAGGGGCAAGGCGAAGCCCGGACGGGCGAGGGTCGGATATCCGTTCTGATATGAGGCTGGCGCCGCTCAAGCGAAAGGGTTGCGCACCGTCTCCGACGCTTCCGGCTCGTCGGGCACGGCTTCGGGAAGATCCTCGGCTTCGAGGGTGGCGACCACCGCGTCGAGCAGGCCTTTCAGTGCACGCGCCCGCGCCAGGCCCGCCCGGTCGCGGGTCAGGTCGAGGCTGCCGTGCAGGGCGATGCGGCGGGTGCCGTTCTCGATGGAGAATTCGCCGAAGGTCTGCACGCCCGTATCCTCGGCGAAGGGGCGGAAGGGCAGGGTCTCGGCCGGATGATCGGCTTTACGGCGCGGCATTCGGGGCCCCCGTCTCGGAAGGACGTTTCAGAAGATCGCGCGCATCAGCTCGCGCCACAGCCGGCGCAGGATGTCGGCGGCCAGCTGCTTGAGGAAGCCGGCGAAGGATTCCTGGCGGTCGCGGGAGAATTCATGGGGCTCGGGCAGGTCCATCGCCTTGGCCTTGGCCGCCTCCGGCAGCGCCGGGAACACGTCGAGCCCGCTCCGGTCGCGCAGGGCCGCGAGCGAGACCGCGCGCCACTCGGCCCCCGCCGCGTTCGCCACGAGATAGGCGCCGGCCTCGCCGGTGCGCGGGTCGTAGATCGCCTTGAACAGCTCGGTCGGCACCAGCACCCGCCCCTTGATCGCGCCGACCGAGCGGCCCTCGAAGATCGGGCCGGTCACAACGAAGAGTTCGCCGCGCTCGGTGGCGAGCCGGCGCACGCTCTCCTCGATCGCCGCCCACAGGCCGCGGTTCAGCGCCCGGTTCTGGGGCACGATGTTGGCGAGGCTGAAGGATTCGGCCTGGGCGGTCGGGGTCGGCATGTCGCCGGCGGGGGCGAGGTGGCCGCGGTCGTAGCCGCTGCGGACGTAGTCGGAGAGGGTCGCCCGGTCGTCCTCGGGCAGGCGATCCTCGTCGTGGAAGGCGTCGGCGCGCTCGACCCGGCGGGCGGCGGACACGCTCCGGCGCGTCAGGCGCTCCGCGGCGTAGAGCGGCGTGCGGGAAGCACCCGAATGCAGCACGGCGAAGGCCTCGAAGCAGAGCGGGACGGCTCTGTCCGCAAGCTTCGGGTTGGCGAGAACCGGCGCCTGCCCCTCCGCGAACAGGACGGGGCAGGCGGGCGCGTCCTGCAGGGCCTGGGCTGTCCCCGCTTGGGCGACGACGAGGAGCAGGAGGGCGGGAAGGACGGATCGCAGCGCCATCGCCGGTTCAGTAACAGACCCGGACGCGGCGGGTCCCGGACGGCGTCTCGCGCCAGCGGAAGCCGCAGGGGCGCCCGAGCGGGTCGATCAGCGGGCGGATATCCTGGTCCGGCGGTCCCGGCGGGCGTCGGCAGCGGGCGTCGTCGAGGCAGGCCGCCGCTCGGGAGCGGGCCGGGCGGGCATCCGCCGCCTGGGCCGCGCCTCCGGCGATCAGGGCAAGCGTCAGCGCAGCCATGATCGGTTTCATTGCGGCGAAAGGCATCGGGCGGCGGCCTCGGGACGGGCGAGATGTTGATCAACGCAGCCTTCATCCATAATTGGAGGCGCGTCACGCGTGAAATGGCGCGGCTGCCTTAACTCTGAAGGCAGACAAGGCGGTCGAATCCTCTGAAAGGCGCGCCGCTGTTGCAGCGAGATCATGGTATCCCGTGATCGGTTTGCGCTAGAACGATCGTTCATACGTCCCGGGGCACGCTGTTTCCGGGGGCGGGCGAGATCCGACGACAGGGCCGCGTTCGAGGATTCGGGCATTTGGCCTTGCAAGAGCCGCCTGCCGACGGGAACGCATTGAGAGACGGGTGAAGGCATTGGCACTAGCGGACACGACGATCCTCGAGGGTCTTGAGACGCCGGATCGTCTCCGGCTACTGCCGGAGAGCGAGCTGCAGCGGGTGGCTGACGCGGTGCGCGCCGAGATGATCGACGCCGTGTCGATCACCGGCGGCCATCTCGGCTCGGGGCTCGGCGTGGTCGAACTCACGGTGGCGCTCCACCACGTCTTCGACACGCCTGACGACCGCATCGTCTGGGACGTCGGCCACCAGTGCTACCCGCACAAGATCCTCACCGGCCGCCGCGACCGCATCCGCACCCTGCGCCAGGGCGGCGGCCTGTCCGGCTTCACCAAGCGCTCGGAGAGCGAATACGACCCCTTCGGCGCGGCCCACTCCTCGACCTCGATCTCCGCCGCGCTCGGCATGGCGGTCGCCCGCGACCTCGACGATGCCGAGACCAAGGCCCGGGGCGAGGCGCCGAAGAAGCGCCGCAACATGGTCGCGGTGATCGGCGACGGCTCGATGTCGGCGGGCATGGCCTATGAAGCCATGAACAATGCCGGCGCGCTGCACTCGCGCCTCATCGTCATCCTCAACGACAACGACATGTCGATCGCGCCCCCCGTCGGCGCGATGTCGGCCTACCTCGCCCGGCTGGCTTCCGGCGGCACCTACCGGAGCTTGCGCGAGACCGCCAAGCAGCTGGGAAAACTGCTGCCGAAGGCGCTCTACCAGCGCGCGGCCGCCGCGGAAGAATATGCCCGCTCGCTGATCGTGGGCGGCGGCACGATGTTCGAGGAGATGGGCTTCCATTATGTGGGGCCGGTCGACGGGCACAACCTCGACCACCTGCTGCCGGTCCTCAAGAACGTGCGCGACTCGGATCAGGGCCCGATCCTGCTCCACGTGGTGACGCAGAAGGGCAAGGGCTACGCCCCGGCCGAGGCCTCAGCCGACCGCTACCACGGCGTGGTCAAGTTCGACGTGGTGTCGGGCGTGCAGGCCAAGGCGAAGGCCAACGCCCCGGCCTATACCCGGGTGTTCGGCGAGAGCCTGATCAAGGCGGCCGATGCCGATCCGAAGGTGGTGGCGATCACCGCGGCGATGCCCGGCGGCACCGGCATCGACCTGTTCGGCAAGGCGCATCCCGACAAGACCTTCGACGTGGGCATCGCCGAGCAGCACGCGGTGACGTTTGCCGGGGGACTGGCCACCGAGGGCTACAAGCCGTTCGTGGCGATCTACTCGACCTTCCTGCAGCGGGCCTACGATCAGGTCGTGCACGATGTGGCGCTGCAGAACCTGCCGGTGCGGTTCTGCCTGGACCGCGCCGGTCTGGTGGGCGCGGACGGCGCCACGCATGCGGGCGCCTTCGATCTGGCCTATCTCTGCTGCCTGCCGAACATGACGGTGATGGCGGCGGCCGACGAGGCGGAGCTGGTGCACATGGTGGCGACCGCCCACGCGCATGACAGCGGGCCGATCGCCCTGCGCTACCCGCGCGGCGAGGGGGTGGGCGTGGAACTGCCGGAGACCGGCGAGCCGCTCGCCATCGGCCGCGGCCGCGTGGTGCGCCGTCCAGAGGGGGCGCGGGTGGCGCTGCTGTCGCTCGGCACGCGCCTGTCGGAGGCGCTGAAGGCGGCCGACGCGCTGGAGGCGGAGGGCGTGGCGGTGAGCGTGGCGGATGCGCGCTTTGCCAAGCCGCTGGATGCCGAGCTGATCGTGGATCTGGCGGGTAGCCACGAGGTTCTGGTGACGATCGAGGAGGGCTCGGTCGGCGGCTTCGGGACGATGGTGCTGCACCTTCTCGCGGAGCGGGGCGTTCTGGATGCGGGCCGGGTCCGGGTGCGCACGCTGACGCTGCCCGACACCTACCAGGACCACGACAAGCCGGAGAAGATGTACGCCGAGGCCGGTCTCGATGCCGAGGGCATCCTCAAGGCCGTCCGCGCCGCACTGCCGGAGAAGAAGGGCAGCCGGGCCGGACGCCTGCGTCTCGCCTGATCCGATCGGGCGCGGTGCTTGCCGCACCGCGCCATCAGTGAGACAAGCGCCGCGCCGTCCGACCCCGAAGCGGGTGCGTCGACGGAGCGGCGCTTCCGCTCGTCTGCTGGTCCCATGACTGGCGGGCGAGACCCTCCCGTCAAGTCACGCGAGCACGATGACAGAGCCGACCCAAAGCGGCCCGTTCCCGGCGGGGCCGGTGCTGATCACCGGTGCCAGCGGCTTCCTGGGCGCCGCCCTGGTCGACGTCTTCCGCGCGGCCGGCTTCACCGTGCGCATCTCGGTGCGCGCCTCCTCGCCGCGCACGAATCTCACCTGGCCCGATGTCGAGATCGTCGAGGCCGACATGCGCGACCGGGCAGCGGTGGCGAGCGCCATGCGCGGCCAGCGCTACCTCGTTCACGCCGCGGCCGATTACCGGCTCTGGGCGCCGGACATGGAGGAGATCGTCCGCACCAACCGCGACGGCACCCGCATCCTGATGGAGGAGGCGCTGAAGGCCGGCGTCGAGCGGATCGTCTACACGTCGAGCGTCGCCACCATCAAACCGCACGCCGACGGCACCCCCGCCGACGAGACCCGGCCGCTGACGCCGGAGACCGCCATCGGCGCCTACAAGCGCAGCAAGGTCGTGGCCGAGCGCGTGGTCGACGAGATGGTGGCCCGGGACGGCCTGCCGGCCGTCATCGTGAACCCGTCCACGCCGATCGGCCCCCGCGACGTCAAGCCGACGCCGACCGGCCGCATCATCCTCGACGCGGCCCAGGGAAAGATCCCGGCCTTCGTCGATACCGGCCTCAACCTCGCCCATGTCGACGATGTGGCCGCCGGCCACCTGATGGCCCTGCGCAAGGGCCGGATCGGCGAGCACTACATCCTCGGCGGCGAGGACGTGATGCTGGCGGCTATGCTCGCCGACATCGCCGCCATCGTCGGCCGCAAGGCGCCGACGACGCGGCTGCCCTACGCGGTGATCTACCCGATCGCCTTCATCTCCGAGCAGATCGCGCGGGTGACCGGCAAGGCGCCGCTCGCCACCATCGACGGCGTGCGCATGTCGAAGTACCGGATGTTCTTCTCCGACGCCAAGGCGCGGGCGGAACTCGGCTATTCCGCGCGGCCCTATCGCCAGGGGCTGGAGGACGCCATCGCGTGGTTCCGTCAGGCGGGATACATGAAATGAGCGCCCCGCTTCAGACCGCCAGCGACGCCCGCACCGGCAAGGGGCAGCACGACGAGAACTTTCCCGTCGCCTCGCACCTGATCCACCCGCGCAACCGCGGCGCGATCCTCGCCTTCTACAACTACGTGCGGGCGGGCGACGACGTCGCCGATCACACCGGCCTCTCGCCCGAGCGCAAGATCGAGATGCTGGACGCGCTCGCCGACGCGCTCACCGGCAAGGGCGGCTCCGACCCCTCGGTCGAGCCGCTCAAGCGCGAGCTGGCCGCGCATGGCCAGCCGCCGACTCACGCCCTCGAACTGCTCGACGCCTTCCGCATGGACGCGCGCAAGTCGCGCTACGCGGATTGGGACGAGCTGATCCACTATTGCCGCTACTCGGCGATGCCGGTCGGGCGCTTCGTCCTCGACGTGCACGGTGAGGATCCGGCGCGGGTCTATCCGACCTCGGACGCGATCTGCGCCGCGCTGCAGGTGCTCAACCACCTCCAGGATTGCGGCAAGGATTTCCGCAATCTCGACCGGGTCTACATCCCCCTCGACGTGATGCGGAAGCACGGCGCCGACGTGTCGATGCTTGGCGCCGACCGGGCGAGCCCGCAACTGCGCGCCGTGATCCGCGAACTCGCCGAGCGCACGCTGGTGCTCTTGGAGGAAGGCGCGCCGCTGCCGAACCGGATCGACGATTTCCGCCTCAGCCTGGAGATCGCCGCGATCCATCGGCTGGCCGTCGTCCTGACCAAGGGCCTGCTGACCCGCGACCCGCTCTCGGAAAAGGTCCATCACGGCAAGGCCGCCTTCGCGCTCACCGCGCTCGGCGGCATCGCCGCCACTCTGGTGCGCCGCCCGTTTCGGTCGCGCGCGCCCCGTCCCGCCGCTGCCGGAGCCGGCCGATGAGCGCCACCGCAAGCCCGATTCCGGGTGAGACCGCCGAGGCGCCCGCCCTGCCGGCCGCCGGCTCGTCCTTCTACACCGCGATGCGCCTGCTGCCGAAGGAGCGGCGCGAGGCGATGTACGCCGTCTACGCCTTCTGCCGCTCCGTCGACGACGTCGCCGATGACGGCGGTGCGCGGGAGGTCCGCGCGGCCGAGCTCGACCGCTGGCGGGCCGATATCGACGCGCTCTATGCCGGCAACCCGCCGCCGCGGGTGAAGCCGCTCGAAGAGCCGATGCGCCGGTTCGGGCTCAAGCGCGAGGATTTTCAGGCGGTCATCGACGGCATGGCGATGGACGCCGAGGAGGACATCGTCGCGCCTTCCGAGGCCAAGCTCGACCTCTATTGCGACCGGGTCGCGAGCGCCGTCGGCCGGCTCTCGGTGCGCATCTTCGGCATGCCGGAGCAGGACGGCATCCGGCTCGCGTGGCACCAGGGCCGGGCGCTTCAGCTCACCAACATCCTGCGCGACATCGACGAGGACGCGGCGCGCGGCCGCCTCTACCTGCCGATGGAGAAATTCCACAAGATCGGGCTGATGACCCCGACGCCCGAAACGGCCCTGGCGCATCCGCGTCTCGGCGAGGTCTGCGCGGCGGTCGCGGCGGAGGCGGAGGAGCATTACCGCCAGACCTGGGCGATCATCGCGCGCAGCCCGCGGCAGGCCACCAAGGCGGCCCGCCTGATGGCGGCAGCCTACCGGCTCTACCTCGACGCCGTGGTGAAGCGCGGCTGGGCCGCCCCGCGGGCGCGGGTGAAGCCCGGCAAGCTCTCCCTCCTTCGCGTCGCCCTGCGCCACGGGATCTTCTGATGTCGGGTACGGTTCACGTCGTCGGCGCCGGGCTCGCCGGCCTCTCGGCCGCCGCCTCGCTGGCGGAGGCAGGGCAGCGCGTCGTGCTGCACGAGGCCGCCAAGCAGGCGGGCGGGCGCTGCCGCTCCTATTTCGACCCGTCGCTCGGGCTGACCATCGACAACGGCAATCACCTGCTCCTGTCGGGCAACCGCTCGTCTCTCGACTTCCTGCAACTGATCGGGGCGCCGGACGACGCCCTGACCGGTCCCGATGAGGCTGTCTTCCCCTTCGCCGATCTCCGCACCGGCGAGCGCTGGACCCTGCGCCCGAACGAGGGCCGTCTGCCCTGGTGGGTGCTGCGGGCGGGCCGGCGCGTGCCGGGCACCCGGGCGCGGGACTATCTCGCGCCGCTCTCGCTGATGATGGCCGCCTCCGGCAACAAGCCGGGCCAGAGCGGCACGATCGGCGAAAAGATGTCCTGCGAGGGGCCGCTCTACGAGCGGCTCTGGCGCCCGGTCCTGCTCGCCGCCCTCAACACCGATCCGCGCGAGAGCGATGTCGGGCTTGCCGCCACCATCCTGCGCGAGACCCTCGGGGCCGGCGGGCGCGCTTGCCGCCCGCTCATCGCGGTCGAGGGCCTGTCCACCGCCTTCGTCGATCCGGCCCTGCGCTATCTCGAGAGCCGCGGTGCCGAGATCCGCTACGGCCGGCGCCTGCGGGCGCTGAGCCTCGGGCAGAGCCGAATCGAGCGCCTCGACTTCACCGACGAGCCGACCGTGGTCGGGTCCGATGACGCCGTGGTTCTGGCCCTGCCGCCCTGGGTGGCGACCGATCTGCTGCCCGGCACGCCGGCGCCGCAGGAATTCCGCTCCATCGTTAACGCGCATTTCGCCGTGCGTCCCCCTGAGGGCGCGCCGCTGATCCTCGGCGTCGTCGGCGGTCTGACCGAGTGGCTGTTCGCCTATCCGGATCGCTTCTCGGTGACCATCAGCGGCGCCGACCACTTGCTGGACGAGGGCCGCGAGGATCTTGCGCGTCGGATCTGGGTTGAGATTGCGGAACTCAACGGACTTGCACGGGAATTGCCTAGCTGGCAGATCGTCAAGGAGAAGCGGGCGACCTTCGCGGCGACGCCCGCTGAAGCCGCGCGCCGTCCCGGCGTAGCGACGCGCTACCGGAATCTGGTTCTGGCCGGCGATTGGACGGAGACGGGGCTGCCCTCGACCATCGAGGGCGCGATCCGATCCGGCACGAATGCCGCACAAGCCCTGTTCCGCACCGGCATGTGCGGACGGGCACAGGCACAGGGAGTCGCTTGAACGATATGACGACGGCATCGAGACAGTCGAGCGAGGCGAGAACGATGCGAGAGGCGGCCGCGAGCAAGGTCGAGACGCTGCAGCGTCTCAAGACCCGCGACGTGTCCCTCGACGATGTCGAGCGTGGCGTCCAGAGCGCCACCCGCGCGCTCACCGACATGACGCAGGCCGATGGCCACATCTGCTTCGAACTCGAGGCGGATGCCACCATCCCCTCCGAGTACATCCTGTTCCACCATTTCCGCGGGACCGAGCCGCGGCCGGGGCTGGAAGCCAAGATCGGCAACTACCTGCGCCGCACGCAGTCGAAGGCGCATGGCGGCTGGGCGCTGGTCCATGATGGCCCGTTCGACATGAGCGCGTCGGTGAAGGCCTATTTCGCCCTCAAGATGATCGGCGACGACATCGAGGCGCCGCACATGCGCGCGGTGCGCAAGGCGATCCTGCAGCGGGGCGGTGCCGCCAACGCCAACGTCTTCACCCGCATCCTGCTCGCCCTCTACGGCGAGGTGCCGTGGACGGCGGTGCCGGTGATGCCGGTGGAGGTGATGCACCTGCCGAAGTGGTTCCCGTTCCACCTCGACAAGGTGTCCTACTGGGCCCGCTGCACCATGGTGCCGCTGTTCGTGATTCAGGCCAAGAAGCCGCGGGCGAAGAACCCGCGCGGCGTCGGCGTGGCCGAACTGTTCGTGACCCCGCCCGATTCAGTGCGGGTCTGGCCGGGCTCGCCCCACGCCACCTGGCCGTGGACGCCGATCTTCGGCGCGATCGACCGCGTGCTGCAGAAGACGCAGGACCACTTCCCCAAGGTGCCGCGCCAGCGCGCCATCGACAAGGCGGTGGCCTGGGTCTCCGAGCGCCTGAACGGCGAGGACGGCCTCGGCGCCATCTTCCCGTCGATGGTCAATTCGGTGCTGATGTACGAGGTGCTCGGCTATCCGCCGGACCATCCGCAGGTGAAGATCGCGCTCGAAGCCATCGAGAAGCTCGTCGCCGAGAAGGACGACGAGGCCTATGTCCAGCCCTGCCTCTCGCCGGTCTGGGACACGGCGCTGACCAGCCACGCCATGCTGGAGGCCGGCGGCGATGCGGCCGAAGCCAATGCCCGCGCCGGCCTCGACTGGCTCAAGCCGCTCCAGATCCTCGACATCAAGGGCGACTGGGCCGAGACCAAGCCGAACGTGCGCCCCGGCGGCTGGGCCTTCCAATATGCCAACCCGCACTATCCCGACCTCGACGACACCGCCGTGGTCGTGATGGCGATGGACCGTGCCCAGCGCCAGCACGGGCTGGTCAGCGGCATGCCGGATTACTCGGCCTCGATCGCCCGCGCCCGCGAATGGGTCGAGGGGCTGCAGAGCGCCGATGGCGGCTGGGCGGCGTTCGACGCCGACAACAACCACCACTACCTCAACCACATCCCGTTCTCGGATCACGGCGCGCTGCTCGATCCGCCGACCGCGGACGTCACCGCCCGCGTCGTCTCGATGCTGTCGCAGCTCGGCGAGACCCGCGAGACCAGCCGGGCGCTCGACCGCGGCGTGACCTACCTGCTCAACGACCAGGAGAAGGACGGGAGCTGGTACGGCCGCTGGGGCATGAACTTCATCTACGGCACGTGGTCGGTGCTCTGCGCGCTCAACGCCGCCGGCGTCGATCCGCAGAGCCCGGAGATCCGCAAGGCCGTGGCGTGGCTCATCCGCATCCAGAACCCGGATGGCGGCTGGGGCGAGGACGCCTCCTCCTACAAGCTCAACCCCGAATTCGAGCCGGGCTACTCCACCGCCTCGCAGACGGCCTGGGCGCTGCTCGCGCTCATGGCGGTGGGCGAGGTGGACGACCCGGCGGTCGCCCGCGGCGTCAACTACCTGATGCGCACGCAGGGGCAGGACGGGCTGTGGAGCGAGGAGCGCTACACCGCGACCGGCTTCCCGCGGGTGTTCTACCTGCGCTACCACGGCTACCCGAAGTTCTTCCCGCTCTGGGCGATGGCCCGCTTCCGCAACCTGAAGAAGGGCAACAGCCGTCAGGTGCAGTTCGGGATGTAGCTCTTCCAAAAAATCCCTCCCCCTTCTGCGGGGGAGGGTGCCTCGCGGATGCGAGGCGGGAGAGGGGAGCGACGGTGCCGGATAAGGCGTCCGTCATCCGACGTAACGACCTCTTCTGAACCGTCGCTCCTCTCACCCGACCCCCTTCGGGGCCACCCTCTGCCGTAGAGGGGAGAGGGCGTGCAGGGCTGCGAATTTCATGATCCCCTGGGAGCATCTCGACACCGCCCCGATCCCCGGCGAGGCGGGCACCCTGCGCCTGATGCGTCGGGGCAGCGAATTCTCGATTCAGCTCGACCGCAACGAACTGATGAACAGCCGCCTCAGCGGCTCGGAGGAGGCGCTGGCCCGGCTCTCCGCCGAGCGCATCGCGGGCGTGAAGGCGCCGCGGGTGCTGATCGGCGGCTACGGCATGGGTTTTACCCTGCGCGCGGCACTGGGCGTTCTGCCGGAAACGGCCCAGGTGACGGTGGCCGAGATCGTGCCGGCGGTGCTGGCCTGGGCGCGCGGGCCGATGGCCGACCTGACCGGCTCGAGCCTCGACGATCCGCGCGTGACGATCCGCGAGGCGGATGTCGCCGCGGTGATCCGCGAGCGGCCGGGTGCCTTCGACGCGATCCTGCTCGACGTCGACAACGGCCCCGACGGCCTCACGCGCACGGCGAACGACCGCCTCTACGACGCCGCCGGGCTCGGCGCGGCCCGCGCGGCCCTGCGTCCCCGCGGCGTGCTGGCGGTGTGGTCGGCCCATCCCGACGCCGCCTTCACCCGGCGGTTGGGCCAAGCGGGGTTTTCGGTGGAGGAGGTCGCGACCCGGGCGCGCGGAAAACGCGGCGCGCGGCACGTGATCTGGCTGGCCGGGCGGGGTTAGAGGGAAGTTGGGCTGCGCGTGTCCCTCTCCCCTCTGCGGGAGAGGGTGGCCCCCGAAGGGGGGTGGGTGAGGGGCTCGCTCAGGTTCTTCCGGAAGCGTCGCTCCCCTCTCCCGCCTCGCATCCACGAGGCACCCTCCCCCGCAGAGGGGGGAGGGTTGGGAGCGCGATTAGGCTCCCCGGCGGGCCATCAGCTGCTCGATCAGCGTCGCGCCGGTCTCCAGCGCCGACAGCTCCTCCGCCACCGTGGCCACCGTCTGCGCGATCTGCTCCGGCATGTGCTCGGAGGTCATGAAGAAGCGCAGGCGCGAGGAGCGCTCCGGCACCGCCGGGTGGATGATCGGCTGCACGTTGATGCCGCGCTTGAACAGCCGGTCGGACAGCGTCACCGCCTTGAGCGAATCGCCGACGATGATTGGGATCACGGCCAGACCCAGGCTCGAACCCGTGTTCAGCCCATGCTTCTTGGCGAGCGCCAGGAACTGGTTGCCGTTGCGGCGCAGCCGCTCCACCCGCTCCGGCTCGGCCTGCATCACCGAGAGCGCGGCCTCGGCCGCGGCGGCGAGCGGTGGCGACATGCCGACGCTGTAGACGAAGCCGCCCGCGGTGCATTTCAGGTACTCGATCAGCGCCGAGGGGCCGCAGATATAGCCGCCGCAGGACGACAGCGTCTTCGAGAGCGTGCCCATCCAGATGTCGACGTCCGAGGCATCGACCCCACAATGCTCGTGCAGGCCGGCGCCGGTGCGGCCGAGAACGCCGAGCCCGTGGGCGTCGTCCACCATCAGCCAGCAATCGTAGCGGCGCTTCAGCTCGACGAAGGCGGCCAGATCCGGCGCGTCGCCGTCCATGCTGTACAGGCCTTCGATCACGATCAGCGCGCGGCGGTGCTCGTGCCGGGTCGCCTCGAGGAGCTTTTCGAGGGCGGCTGGGTCGTTATGGGCGAAGGAGCGGCGTTGCGCCCCGGAGAGCTGCGCGCCCGTCACCACGCTGTTGTGGATCAGCGCGTCGTGGAAGATCACGTCCGGCGCTTCCAGGATCGCGCCGATGGCGGTGACGTTGGTGGCGTGGCCGCTCACCAGGACCACGCAGGCATCCGTGCCGTAATGGGCGGCGAGCGCCCGCTCCAGCTTGAGATGCCCGGGCCGCTCGCCCGCCACGATCCGGCTCGCGGAGGCCGAGGTGCCGAAGGACTCGATCGCCTTGCGCGCCGCCCCGCTCACCGACGGGTGCCCGTTGAGGCCGAGATAATCGTAGGAGGAGTAGTTCGAGTAGGCTTGGCCCTCGATGCGGGTCTGCGCGCCGGCGCGGGTCTCGTGCACCCGGAAGAACGGGTTGCCGAGGCCGATCAGGTCGGCGGCCGAGCGCTGTAGGCGCAGCTCGCGGTAGCCGGTCAGCTTCTCGAAATCCTGCGCCGATTCGTTGGCCGGCGGCGCCTTAGTCTCGGCGGGGGCCGGCCGCGCATTGGTGCGGCCGAGCCGGTTGGTGACGAAGCTCGCGAGCGCGGCCCGGCCGTCCTGCGGGCGTGACGGCTGGGTCATGGCAAGATCTCTTTGATGTCCGCGACGTTCTTCTCGACGAGCTCGTTGAACGGAACGAGCGTGGCGGCATCGAGATCGCCGGCATGCTTGGTGGCGAGGGTCATGGTCACCCCGGCGGCGTCGTCCACCGGCGTCGCCACCGCCTGGATCAGGGTCTCCGTCAACTCGTTGACGGTGAGCCCCGAGGAGATGCCGGCCGGCGGTGCATCGAGGGCGAAGCGCTCCTGCAGGCTCGCCCCCAGCTCCACGCCCATCAGCGAATCGAGGCCGATCTCCGAGAGCTGGCGCACGCGGCTGATGTCGTCCTTCGGCAGGCGCAGGATGCGGGCGATGTCCTCGACGATGGCGTCGGAGACGGTCTTGCGCACCGCGTCGATGTCCTGCGACCGCAGCAGCGCGCCGATATTGATGGCGGCCACCGTGCCGGACTCCGCCTGCTGGTCGCTGCCGAGGCTGGCGTAGCTCGGCGAGCGCAGGGTGCTGAGACGCTCGCGCGCCTTGCCCCAATGCATCGCGGCAATCGCGATCACGCCCTCGTCGCTGGCGCCGGTCTGGCCCTCCAGCGCCTCGGCCATCAGGTCGAGGCAGAGACGGGCGTCCATCGGCGTGACGCCGACGCGGGAGGACAGCGTCTCCATCACCGCCTTGTTGCGGGCGAGCACGCCGACATCGCCGATGGCGCCCCAGGCGACCGCGAGCGCCGGCAGGCCGAGGCGGCGGCGCTGGCGGGCCAGCCCCTCCATGAAGCCGTTGGCGGCGACGTAGGAGCCCTGGCCGGGATTGCCGATGAAGGTCGTGGCCGAGGAGAACAGCACGAAGTAGTCGAGTTTTCGCCCGCGGGTGGCGGCGTCCAGGTGCTGTGCGCCGATCACCTTCGGCGCGATCACCGCTTCCAGGGTCTCGGGCTCGATCGCCGAGATCAGGCCGTCCTGCAGCACCATGGCGCCGTGGATCACGCCCGCGAGTTTGCTGCCCGCGGTCTCGATGCCGTCGATCAGCTTCTCGACCGCCCGGCGGCTGGTGATGTCGCAGGCCTTGGTCTCGACCCGCACGCCCCGGGCCGTGAGTTCGGCGATGACCGCCTGGCCCTCTTCGTTCGGCTTGCCCGAGCGGCCGACGAGCACGATGCGCTTGGCGCCGCGATCGGCGAGCCAGCGCGCCGCCTCGATGCCGAAGCCGCCGAGGCCGCCGGTGACGAGGTGGACGCCCTTGTCGCTGACCGCGAAGGCGTTGCGCTGGACCCGCGCCACGGAGCCGGGCGCCGGCGGCGTGACGACGATCTTACCGACATGCCCCGATTGCTGCATCAGCCGGAAGGCGTCCGAGGTCTCGTCGGCGGCGAACGGCTGGTAGGGCAGCGGTCGCAGGCCCCCTTCGGCGAAGAGCGCCATCACCTCGCGGAACATCCGCGCCCCGTCCTCGCCCTGGTGCTGGAGCACCTGATCGAGATCGACGCCGAAATAGGAGAGGTTCCGGCGGAACGGCCGCAGGCCGATATGGGTGTTGGCGACGTAGTCGCGCTTGCCCAGTTCGACGAAGCGCCCGAACGGCCGCAGGCAGTTCAGCGAGCGCTCCATCATCTCGCCGAACAGCGAGTTGAGCACCACGTCGACGCCGTCGCCGGTGATGCGGCGGACATCGTCCACAAAGGCGAGCGAGCGGGAATCGAGCACGTGCTCGGCGCCCAGCGCGGCGACCAGCGCCCGCTTCTCCCGCGAGCCGGCGGTGGCAATGACCCGCGCGCCCTTCCACTTGGCGATCTGGAGCGCGGCCAGTCCCACGCCGCCCGCGCCGCCATGGACCAGCAGCCACTCGCCCTTGCGCAGCCGGGCGCAGGTGCAGAGCGCGTAGTAGGCGGTGAGGAAGGCGACCGGCACGGTCGCCGCCGCGGCCGGGTCGAGCCCGGCCGGCATCGGCGCGACGACCATTTCCGGCACGACCACGTGGGTGGCGAAGCCCGATTGGGCGAAGGCGACGACGGCGTCGCCCACCGCGAAGTCGACCACGCCGGCACCGATGGCGGTGACGCGGCCGGAGACTTCGAGGCCGAGACGGGGACCGGCGAAGCCGTCCTCCAGGATCTCCTCCGGGAGCATCGAGAGCGCCCAGAGCACGTCGCGGAAGTTGAGGCCGGTGGCGGCCACCGCGATCTCGACCTCGCCGGGGCCGGGGGCGGCGCGTTCGGCCGGCCCCCAGACCATCTCGTTGAGGCCGCCCGTGTTCGAGCGCTCCAGCCGCGCGGCCGGAGCCGCCTCGCCGCCGGCATGGGCAGCACGGCCGGGATGGAACCGCACGACGCGGGTGGCGTCGGCGTCGAGCACGATCTCGGTCTCGTCGGTGCCCGACAGGATCAGCGCGCGCAGCCGCTCGGCCGCGTCCTTCGAGGACAGGGCCGGGGCGAGGTCGATCCGGCGCACGTCGAGGTTCGACGCCTCGTTGGCGAGCGTCCGGCTGAAGGCCCAGACGCCGGCCTCGACCGCGGCCGCCTCGCCGCCCGCATCGCGGGTGGCGCCGGGGGCGACGACCCAGAGCCGGGTCTGGCGGCTGCCGAGATGCTCGGCGCAGCGCTTCAAGCTGAGGCAGCGGTCGCGCAGGCGGGTGGCCGCCTCGCCCTCGCCGGCGAAGGCGCCGGCGAGGAACACCACGGTGTCGGGGGTCTCGCGCTCCAGTTCGCGCAGCGACTGCTCGGAATCGAGGATGATCGAGACGTGGACGCCGCTCGCCACCAGCAGGGTCGCCAGCGACGAGGCGGTCTCAGCGCCGAACTCGTCGTCGGAGCCGACCACGAAGGCGAAGGTCTGGCCGTGGCCGAGGGCCGGGCGCACCGGTGCCTCGGCGACGAGCAGCAGGTCGTCACCGTTGGCCGACGCCGCGCGGTCGGCGGAGACCCGCACGAGGCCCGAGGCGCTCAAGGTGCGCTGCCAGCCCGTCACGTCGTCGAGGCGCGAGAGCGGCATGCCGGCGACCGCCTCCTCGAACCAGTCCGGCGCGAGGCCGAAGACGAGGTCGCGGAACAGCGAGGCGCCGGGCTCGACGGCGACCAGCAGGCCGCCGGAGGCGAGGGCCGCAGCGAGTTGACCCGGGAGGGCCTTGTCGGAGCGGTGCAGCACGTCGCTGGCCAGAACGAGGTCGAAGGCGGCGGCGGGCAGGGCGTCGCCGGCCTCCGCCACCGTGACCGAGCCCGGCAGGGCGAGACGGGCGCGCTCGGCCAGCCGCCGGTCGGTCTCCAGCACGGTCAGCCGGGCATCGGCCTCGCGGGCCAGGGCGGCGGCGCGGGCCGAGAGCGGACCGAAGCCGACTTGCAGGATGCGCAGGGCGCGGTCGGACGGCAGCCGCTCACGGGCCTCCGCCACGATCTTCGCGACGACCTCGGCGGCGGCGCGCGCGGTGGCGCCGCGCAGGTGGAAGGCGTCGAGCGCGGCCGGCGGCAGGCTCGCGGCCGTCACCGCTTCACCCGCCACGATCCGGCCGACCAGCGCCGTGGTGTCGGCGAGCAGCACCAGTTCGGCGGCCAGCTCTGGATGATCGGCCGCGATCCAGCGCATGGTCTCTTCGGGCGCGGGCAGGGTCACGTCGCGGCGCAGGCGCCAGACTCCCTTGTCGAGCGTCGCGAGGCCGCTGCTCTCCAGGGCGTAGAGGGCGTTGGTCGCCCAGGCGTGGAGCGCATCCGGCAGACGGCCGTCGAGGGTCACCTTCCCGTTCTCGGACAGGCCCTCGGCCAGCCGGTAGGCGAGCGCCGTGGCCCAGCCCTCCAGCAGCAGGTGGCCCGGTCCGAGTTCGGCCGTGTCCGGCGCGGTCGCCGCGGCGAGGCTCGGGCGCAGACGCTCGGCGACGCTCGGGCGCCGCTCCAGCGGCAGGGCGGTCGGCTCGGTGGCGCGCTCGACGCCTTGGGTGATGGCGTAGGCGTCGAGGTCGCTGCCGCTGCGCGCGCGCAGGGCCTGGAAGCGGCCCTCGCGGATCGTCGCGATTACCTCGCCCTCGGCATCGGTGAGGGTGAAGTCGGCGAGGATCGAGCGCTCGTTGCAGCGCCGGGTGCGGATCTCCGCCCGGGCGATGGCGGCGCCGGGGCGCAGCAGGCGCACCTCGCCGAAGCGCACCGGCACGTAGGCCTTGGTGGCGCCCTCGCCCATCAACTCGGCGAAGAGCAGGATCAGACCGTGGAAGCAGGAATCGAGGCGCGCGGGCACGAGGCCGTAGCGGTCGTCGGCCTCGGCCGGGATCAACTCGGAGACGATGGTGGTCTCGTCGATCCGCGCGGAGGCCGCCACCTGCCTGAAGTTCTCGCCGAAGCCGAGACCGGAGGCGAGCGCCCGGCGGTAGAGGTTTTCACCCGCGATGGCATGCTCGGCCGGGATCGTGAGATCGCGAGCCGCGGGCGCCGGGAAATTACCCTCGATGATCTTGGCCGAGGCGTGGAGCTGCCACGGGGTCGGGGTCAGGCGCGGACGGCTGAGGATCTGGATCTGATTGCCGGAGCCGGACAGGCGCACCAGTACCTCGCGCAGGGAGTCCTCGGCGAAGACCATCGGCGAGAGGATCTCGACGTCGGCGAGCGTGACGGCGTCGGTGCGCAGGGCCTGACGGGCGACGTGCAGCGCCATCTCGACGAAGGCCGCGCCGGGCAGGATCACCTGGCCGTCGATGCGGTGGTCGTCGAGTTCGGGCACGAGGGCCGCGTCGAGATGGCCGTGCCATTCGAGGCCGTCGGGCGCGAGCCTGTTGCCGGCGAGCGGGTGGTAGGGCCGCGGCGCGGCACCCGCGCCTTCCGTCGTCTCGGCGAGGCGGAACGGGCGGCGCTGCCAGGGATAGAGCGGCAGGGCGACGATGCCGGCCGGATCGGCGCCGAACAGGCGCGCCTCGTCGACGGCGGCTCCGGCGACGAGGGCGGCGGCCACCGCCTTGGCGATCGGGTCGCCGCCCGCGGGCTTGCGGTGCATCACGCCGACCGAGGCGACCTCGATGGCGAGCGGCTCGATGGCGTCGCCGATATGCGGCAGCAGGGTCGCGCGCGGGCCGACCTCGACGAAGACGCGGGCGCCCTGGCGGGTCGCCTCCTGCAGCGCCTCGCAGAAACGCACCGGCTCGCGGATGTTGCGCCACCAGTAGCCGGCACCGAACTGGGCGCCGGGCAGCACCGTGCCGGTCACGGTCGAGACCATGGCGGTGTGGCCGGCGGCAGGCTTAAGCCCGTCGAGGTCGCGCAGCAGCGGACGCTCGGTCGGGTCCATCAGGCGGCCGTGGAAGGGGTATTCGAGGTCGAGCTTGCGCCCGCGGCGGCGCTTGCGCGCCAGCGCCTTCATCGCGGCCTCGATGTCGGCCTCGGGGCCGGCGACCGTGATCGCCTTCGGGCTGTTGTAGGCGGCGATGTCGAGGCTGGGATAATCGGCGAGGAACGCCTCCATCTCCTCGACCGGCCCGAGCAGCACGGCCATGGTGCCGAAGCCGCGGGTCGATTCCTGGTGCTTGCTGCGGAAGAAGATGACCCGCACCGCCTGTTCGAGGCTCAGGATGCCGGCAGCCTCGGCCGCAGCGATCTCACCGACGCTGTGGCCCAGCACATAGCGGGGCGCGAGGCCCTTGGCGCGGAGCGCCGCGGTCGAGGCGCTCTGGATCGCGAAGATCAGCGGCTGCGAGACGCGGGTGAGGGAGAGGCGCGCGTCGAGATCCTCGGCGAACATCGCCTCCTTGAGCGACCAGCCCGAGAGTTTTTCGAAGAGCGCGTCGGTCTGGTCAAAGCGGGCGCGGAAGGTCGCGCTCGCCTCGTAGGCCTCGCGGCCCATGCCGACCCACTGGCTGCCGTTGCCGGAATAGACAAAAGCGACCTCGGCCTGACGCTCGACCGCGGTGCCGATGACGGCCGCCTCGGTCTCCTCACCCTCGGCCAGGGCCCGCAGGGCGGCCGGGACGTCGGTGCCGGGGGCGATCGGCAGGGCGAGCCGCGTCGAGAGACGCTCGCGGCGGTGGAAGGCCGCGGCCGCGACGCGGGCGGCCTCGTCCGGCGCGGCGCCGTCGAGGCGGGTGGCGTAGTCGAGGGCGAGGTCGTTGAGCGCCGCGCGGCTCTGGGCGGAGAGCAGCAGGATCTCGGGGGCGCGGCCGGCCTCGTCGTTCGCGGCGACGGGGGCCGGATCGGTCAGCACGACGTGGGCGTTGGTGCCGCCGAAGCCGAAGGAGTTCACGCCGGCGAAGCGCTCGGCCTTCGTGCGGGCGAGCGCCAGCGGCGCGCGGTTCACGGCGAGCTTCAGCGTCTCGAACGGGATCTCGGGGTTGAGTTCGGCCGCGTGCAGCGAGGGCGGCAGCAGGTCGTGCTCGAGGGCGAGGCTCGCCTTGAGCAGGCCGGCAAGGCCCGAGGTCGGTTCCGTATGGCCGATATTGGTCTTGATCGAGCCGATCGGCAGCGGAGCCTGCCGCGGCTTGCCGAGCTTGGAGCCGATGGCGCCGGCCTCGATCGGATCGCCGACCGGCGTGCCGGTGCCGTGCGCCTCGACGAAGGCGATGCGGTCGAGGTCGATCTCGGCCTCGCGGTAGACCTGCTCCAGCAGCGCGCCCTGCGCGTGGCCGGAGGGGAGCGAGATGCCGGTGGTGCGCCCGTCCGAGTTGACGCCGCTCGCCGCGATGACGCCGCGCACCGTCCGGCCGCTGCGGGCGGCGGCCTCGGCCGATTGCAGGATCAGCACCACGCCGCCCTCGGCGCGGACATAGCCGTCAGCGCTCGACGAGAAGGCCTGGCACAGGCCCGTGCGCGAGAGCATCTGCGCGTTGGAGAAGGAGATGAAGTTGAACGGGCTCGCCAGGATGTTGGCGCCGGCGACCACGGCGGTGTCGACCTGACCCGCCTCGATCGCCGCGATCGCCGCGTTGAGCGCGACCAGCGAGGACGAGCAGGCGGTGTCGAGGGTGAAGCTCGGGCCCTTCAGGTCGTAGATGTAGGAGATGCGGTTCGAGATGATCGAGAGCGTGTTGCCGGTGGCCGCGTAGGCGTCGCCCGAGGACGGGTCGAGGATGCGCAGGTTGCCGTAATCGAGGGCGGACGCGCCGACGAACACGCCGATATGGCTGCCGGCCACGGAGGACGGGCGCAGGCCCGCATCCTCGAACGCCTCCCAGGTCAGTTCCAGCAGCATGCGCTGCTGCGGGTCCATCTGCTCGGCCTCGCGGGGCGAGATGCCGAACACGCCCGGATCGAACGACCAGATGTCGTCGAGCACGCCCGCCGCCCAGGTGTAGCTCTTGCCCCGCTCCTGCGCCCGCGGATGACCGAAGGCCGGCAGCGACCAGCGATCCTCGGGGATGCGCGAGACGGCGCAGCGCGCCTCCGTCAGGAGCTGCCACAGCCCCTCGACGTTCGGAGCCCCGGGCAGGCGGCAGGCGCGGCCGACGATCGCGATGTTCTTGCGGTGAGTCACGTCGATCCGTTTACGCTCGTGAAGCAGGGACCGGGGGTCCGTTCGGTGCGGATGTTCCGCCCGCACCGCGAATGTCTCGTCAACCTTCGGCCTTCCTGCGGCGCTCGGGGACGAGCGGCCGACGACCGAAGGTTTTAAGAGGCACTCTTAATCTGACCGACAGGACCGTCCAACCCGCTTGGCTGCAACCTCTCCCTTAATCCAGAGAGATTGGGAGATTGTGTGGCACGTATTCATCAGTGAAACGTTGATGGCGGAAAAGCGGCAAAATGCCGAAAACAACAAATATCAGTCGTTATCGTCTGGGTGAGTTCGAAAATTGCCGCCATTCGGCCATTGGAGTGATAAAGTTCTTGCGAATATTGCGTTAGGTTTCGGAGAGTCTTTTTCGCTCTTCTCAGGTGATCGATTTTGGCGGGAGCTGGCATGTTGTTGCGCTTGAAAGTTGCAGCGCTCTCATTCGACAGATGAGACGGCTTCGAAACACGCATCGGACAGATGGCGGATCGAAGGCCACAATCACGCAATTCCGATGCCGGAATAGGCGAAGCCGTGGCGCTCGACCTCCGCAGGCGCGTAGACGTTGCGCAGGTCGACGAGGACGGGCGCGGCCATCAGCGCCTTCAGCCGGGCCAGATCCAGCGCCCGGAACGCGTTCCACTCCGTCACGATCACCAGCGCGTCCGCTCCCTCCGCGCAGGCATAGGCGTCCTCGGCATAGGCCACGTCCTGCAGAAGCGGCCGCGCCTGCTCCATGCCTTCCGGATCGTAGGCCACGATCCGCGCGCCCGCATCCTGCAGGCCAGCGATGATCGACAGCGAGGGCGCGTCGCGCATGTCGTCGGTGTTCGGCTTGAACGTCAGGCCCAGTAGCGCCACCCGCTTGCCCCGCACCGAACCGCCGCAGGCCGCGATCACCTTGCGCGCCATGGCGCGCTTGCGCTGGTCGTTGACCGCCACCACCGTCTCGACGATCCGCACCGGCGTGCCGTAATCCTGCGCCGTCTTCACCAGGGCCAGCGTGTCCTTGGGAAAGCACGAGCCGCCGTAGCCCGGCCCGGCATGCAGGAACTTCGCGCCGATGCGGTTGTCCAGCCCGATGCCGCGGGCGACCTCCTGCACGTTGGCGCCGACCTGCTCGCACAGGTCGGCGATCTCGTTGATGAAGGTGATCTTGGTGGCCAGGAAGGCGTTGGCGGCGTACTTGGTCAGCTCGGCCGTGCGCCGCCCGGTGAGCAGGATCGGCGCCTGGTTGAGGTAGAGCGGGCGGTAGACCTCCTGCATCACGGCGGCGGCGCGGGCATCCTCGGCGCCGATGACGATGCGGTCGGGGCGCTTGAAGTCGCCGATGGCGGCGCCCTCGCGCAGGAATTCGGGGTTGGAGGCGACGCCGACATCGAGGTCGGGGCGGGCCTCGCGCAGGATGCGCTCGACCTCGTCGCCGGTGCCGACCGGCACGGTCGACTTGGTGACGACGACGGCGTAGCCGGTGAGCGCCTCGGCGATCTCACGTGCCGCGGCGTAGACGTAGGAGAGGTCGGCAAAGCCGTCGCCGCGGCGCGACGGCGTGCCCACGGCGATGAAGACGGCCTGGGCCTGCGCGACGGCGGGCTTGAGGTCGGTGGAGAAGGCGAGCCGCTTCTGGCGGACGTTGTCGGCCACCAGGGCGTCGAGGCCGGGCTCGTAGATCGGCATGCGGCCCTCGTTGAGGGCGGCGATCTTTTCGGGATCCTTGTCGATGCAGACGACCTCGTGGCCGAAATCGGCCAGGCAGGCGCCCGAGACCAGGCCGACATAGCCCGAGCCAATCATCGCGATGCGCATCGATGTCCCCGCTGGGCCTGCCGGATCACGTCCGGTTTGTTGCGGTGCAGTGTATCCCGGTTCGAGGCCTGCGCAAACCGGCGCCCCGAGCGGCGGTCGCTGGGGGGCGATCTACAGCCGGTAATGCGCCGCGGCCCGGGAGAAATTCGGATTGTAGTACGGGTCGGCCCGCAGCACGGGCTCCCACCGCTCGCGCATCACCCGCGATTCGGCCTCGAAGCGGGCGCGCTTCTCCGGCGTGTCCTCGGCGCCTCGGCTCTTCGATTCGTGGTGGACGAGGCGGGCATACGGCGTCCAGACGATGCGGTAGCCGGCCGAGCGGATCCTGAGGCACAGGTCCACGTCGTTGAAGGCGACCGCCAGATGCGCGGCATCGAAGCCGCCGACCTCGCGGAAGACCTCGGACCGCATCGCGAGGCAGGCGCCGGTCACCGCGGAGACCTCCTGCGACAGCTGCATCCGCGCGAAGTAGCCGGGCGCGTCGCCCGGCAGGCCGAGATGGCTGTGGCCGGCGATGCCGCCGATGCCGAGGACGATCCCGCCGTGCTGGATCGTGCCGTCGGGATAGAGGAGCTTCGCGCCGACCGCGCCGATCTCCGGGTCGCTCGCGATCGCGGCGAGTTCGGTGAGCCAGCCCGGCTCCAGCACCTCGATGTCGTTGTTGAGGAACAGAAGGATCGATCCCCGCGCCGCCGCCGCGCCGCGATTCGACAGATCGGAGAAGTTGAACGGACCCGGCACGGACAGCACGCGCAGGCGCGGCTCGGCAGCGTAGCGCGCGAACAGATCCCGCGTCGCCGGCTCCGAGCTGCCGTTGTCGACGACGATGACATCCAGGGCCGGATAGTCGGTGCGCGCGAACAGCCCGTCGAGGACGACGCCGAGCAGCTCCGCCCGGTCGCGGGTCGGGATGACGACGGAGACGAGGGGGGACGGGTCCGGCAGGGGACGCAGCAGCCGGTTGAAGCCCTGCTCTCCGCGCTCGGCCCGGGCGCCCCGCCGCGAAGCCACCTCGGCGAGCGCCCGCAGGCGGGCATCCTCGGCCCGCGCGAGCGCCCGGTCGGAGAAGGTGCCGGAGCCGGCCGCCGCCCGCCAGTGATAGAGCACCTTGGGGATGTGGCGCACGCGGGCGCGGTCGAGCCCCTCGGTCAGGCGCAGAAGCAGATCGTGATCCTGGCTTCCCTCGAAGCCGGGCCGCAGGCCGCCGAGCCGGCGCAGCGTCTCCGTGCGGACCACGCTGAGATGGTTCACGTAGTTCTGGGCCCACAGCAGCTCGCGGTCGTAGCCCGACTTGAAATGCGGCTCGAAGCGGCGGCCGCGGCCATCGACCTTGTCCTCGTCGCTGTAGATCAGCTCGAGGTCCGGATCGGCCCGGACGGCGGCGGCCACCTCGAACAGGGCGTTCTCGGCGAGGAGATCGTCGTGGTCGAGGAAGGCGGCGTAGGCGCCGCTCGCCAGGCCCAGGGCGTCGTTGGTCGCGCGGGCGATGTGGCCGTTCTCCGGCCTACGCACGCAGCGGATGCGCGGCTCTTCCCGCGCGTGGCGGGCGATCAGCCGCGGGATGCGCGGATCAGTGGAGGCGTCGTCGGCGATGCAGAGTTCCCAGGCCGGGTAGAGCTGGCTGCGCACCGAGCGGATCGCCGCCTCCAGCACGCGCGGGTCGGGATCGTGCGCCGGCATCAGGATGGAGATGAGCGGGCGCGCCTCCCAGCCCGCGATCTCGGCGCGGATCCGCGCGCGCTCCGCCGTCGTGAGCCGGTCGAACCTCGCGATCCAGGCGGCGTAGCCGGTCTCGGCCCGGTGCGCGAGCGCCCGCGCGATCAGCCCGCGGGCGCGGACTTTGAGGCCGAGGACGCGCCAGTAGACCGCCTGGGCGGTCAGGCCGGGTTGGCGGAGGCCGGCCCGCGCCACGATCCCGAAGCGTCCGCGGCGGATGATCCTGAGGTCGCGCAGCCGGAAGGGGTCGCTCCGCGACAGGGCCGTCAGGCGCAAGGTCGCGACGTCCGGCGGCAGCCGGCCGGTCCAGGCGAAGGCGTCGCCGCCGAGCGGCTCCTCGACCAGCGCCACGCTCGCACCGTCGCCCGAGACCGCGCTGAGGAGGGCGCGGGCAATGCCGCCGCTGCCGGCATCGCGCCACGTCACGCTGACCCAGGCACCGCCGAGGCCGGCGCCGGCAAGATCGATGCGCAAGTCGGCTCCGTCCGTGCCCGTCGCCGGCAGCGGACGGCCTGCGAGCGTCGGCTCGAGCGGCGACGTGAGCCTCGCCTGGGGCCCGGCCCGCTCCGCCATCGCCGCTCAGGCCTCCCAGTTCTTCGAGACGGATGCCCGCACCGCGTCGCTCAGCACCGTATCGTAGACGACCATGTCGCGGGCGAACCGCATCCCGCGCAGCAGCTCGGCGAGCGCCAGCGTCTCGTTCGGGATCGGCAGCGGCAGCGGTAGCGGGGCCTCGATCCCGATATGGTGGAACACCGAGGCCATGAAGGCCTCGAAGTAGTCGCGGTGGCCGACGACGTCGATGCGCGACAGAACCTCGACGGCGATGATGGAAC
Organism: Methylorubrum populi; assembly: GCF_002355515.1. Lineage (NCBI taxonomy): Bacteria > Pseudomonadati > Pseudomonadota > Alphaproteobacteria > Hyphomicrobiales > Methylobacteriaceae > Methylorubrum > Methylorubrum populi. The sequence continues at coordinate 2,138,976 of NZ_AP014809.1, forward strand.
TGCCCGGCATCAGCCGGTCCTCCGGCACGTGGGTGCTGAGCTGGCGGGTCAGGGGGTTGTAGAGCAGGTGATAGGCCGGCTCCGGCATCATCCGGAACAGCCGCTTCAGGCTTTTCACGTCGGTGAAATCGTAATCGAGGGTGAAGGCCGCCGCCTCGACGAGGTTGCCGAGGCGCCATTGCTGGTCCGCGTTGGCGGCGATGCTCGCCCGCTCGCGCAGCCAGTACAGGCGGCTGGCCAACTCCACGAAGGGATCGTGGACGAGCAGCATGGTGAGCGCGCCGCTCTGGACGAAGTGCCCCTCGTAGCGCGGGAAGATGATCGAACCGGCCATCAGGCAGGAATCGAGCGTCACGGTGTCGAACATCGCCCGCAGGATCTCGTCCGGAAACCGGCCGATCCCGAAATACGATTGCCGGAAATAGGGGTAGAGCGCGGTCTGGATCACCGTCTCCGGGCGGATATGCCCGTTGAGCAGGATGACCTTCTTGTCGGTCAGGCCCTCGCGCGGCAGCCGCCGGTAGATCAGCACGTTGGTGTCGACGTCGTAGATCTCGAGCCGCTCGATTCCGGCCAGACCCGGCACGTCGGTCTCGCGGATCTCGAAATGGCACTGGCCGGTCGCGTGCCAGCCGAACTTGATGAAGTTCGGGTCGGAGTGGATCGCGGAGACCTCCGCCACCCGGCGGCCCTCGATGCAGACGGAGACCCGGCTGATCGCCTGCGGGTTGTCCGGCACCACCCAGCCCCGGATCACGTCGCCCTCGTCGGACGATAGGAGAAACCGCATCCTTGCTTGCCGTCCTCGGTCCCGTGCCGGTCCGTACGCTCGGTCTGTGCCACCCGGTGCGCCGGCCGCGCGCGCCTCGTCGAGACGTCATGAGGCCGCCGTGCCGGCGCCGGAGCGGCGACCCTACGTTCCGCCGCGCTGTCTTAGCCGATTTTTGCCGCTCGGGTGCAACGGGGATGCCGTCGCGCGGGCGGCGCCCCACGCCTTTCGACGAATGGTGTCAGATTCCGCCAAGGTCCCGCTTGCGGAGCCGGCCGGCACCGGCTATAGCCGCGGCCTCGCAGGACGCCGGGGCCACCCGGAAGACCTGCCGGGGCGCGTAGCTCAGCGGGAGAGCACTACCTTGACATGGTAGGGGTCACAGGTTCGATCCCTGTCGCGCCCACCATCCTAAACATCTAGGATGATTGACGAATTTGGGGCCCCGGGAACGGGGCCTTTTTCGTTGGGTTGGAAACCGGGTCGGAAACCCGAGTGCGTAAGGCGAGACGCACAGGTGCGACAGGGTTGTTGGTGACACGCGACCCTTGCGACGAGATCCTCTCAAGCCTCGCCGACAAGATCACATTGACCTGGCTTGTCGCCGTAGGGCTTTGCACAGCCAAGCGGCGGGTCCCGCTGCAGGTCTATGACAAAAGTTCCGGCACCTTCGACATCCGGCCGCTATCGGATGGCGGTGTAAGATAGCTCGTGGCGCACCGGCGGTCCGTGGCGACCGCACAGTCCGCCCCTGCATCTCGCGACCTCAACCGGACCGGCATCGATCCCCGCGCTCGTGCGATCGGGTCCCGCGGGCTTCGCGCCGTTGTCTCATCGGCGAGGTTGCTTCATCCTTGATCGAAAGGGGGCGTCCCCTTCGCCAGGGGAGGGGGATTATGGCCGGCCAGAAGGTTGCCTTTGTCGCGTACTCGTCCCGTGACCCGGCCGTGGCAGGGCTAATCTTAGAAGGCGTCAGGCATGCGAATGCGGTCTCCGCTCAGCCTGTCCGCTACGAGCCATGGGTTTTCAACGACATCGCGGGCAATCCACTGATCTCCCCGATCCTCGCGAAGATCGACGAGGCGCCCTTCGTCGTCGCTGACATCAGCTATCTCAACCTGAACGTGGTCTACGAAGTGGGGTTCACGGTCGGACGCGGCAAGCGCGCGTTCCTGATCCGGCATTCTGGGACGGTCGGAGACCGCGGCGTCGCGAAGGAGGCGGGCATCTTCGATACCCTGGGCTATCACGAGTACGGCTCGGCGGATGACCTAAGGAACCGGCTCACGAGCCACGTCGACGAGGCCGCGCTGCCCTTCAACCTCACGCTCGACCGCAAGGCCCCGGTCTACCTCATCGAGCCACCGACCCGGACGGCCGCGGCGATCATGGTAGTCTCTCGGGTGAAGAAGGCTGGCTACCGCTACCGCAGCTTCATGCCGACCGAGGACACCCGGTTGGCCGCGGCGGACGCGGTCCGGCAGGTCTCGGCCTCGGCCGGCATCGTCCTCCTGCTGCAGCAGCCTGAGCTGGAGGGCGCTGAAGTTCACAATGTGCGAGCATTGTTCGTCGCGGGCCTCGCTCACGGGATGGGCAAGCCGACCCTGATCCTGTGCCCGGCGGGCTATGACGCTCCCCTCGACATCCGGGACGCCGTACGCACGTACCGCTTTCCGGACGACATCACTGACCGGGTCGCGGATTTCTGTCCGAGCATCAACGACCACTTGCAACAGGCGGACACGTCCCCAATCGAGACCGGCGGGCTGTTGCAGAGCATGTCAATCGGGGACCCGACCGCTGAGAACGAGATGACGACACTGTCGCAGTACTTCCTCAAGACCAGTCAGTACGACCGGGCCCTGCGGGGCGACGTGAACCTCGTGGTTGGCCGCAAGGGATCGGGCAAGACCGCACTCTTCATCCGCGTCCGTGACAAGATCCGGGCGGACAAGCGCAACATCGTGGTCGACCTCAAGCCCGAGGGCTACCAGCTGCTCAAGCTCAAGGACGACATCCTCTCCTACCTGACCGAGGGCGCGCGCCAACACTTGATTACCGCGTTCTGGGAGTACCTCATCCTGTTGGAGGTCACCTATAAGCTCCTAGAAAAGGACCGAGGGACCTACAAATTTAATCACGAAATCAACGCATTATACCTTGAGCTCGATGCGGCCTACCGCGTGGACAACTTTTCGGCCGAGGGCGATTTCTCCGAGCGGCTGCTGACGCTGTCACAACGGATTGGCGACCAGTACGCCGCCCGGTACGGCCACGAAGACGGGCGGAAGCTAACCTCGCAGCAGGTCACCGAGCTGCTTTACACCCACGACCTTCGTGCCCTGCGGGACCGGGTATCGCGTTACTTGGAAAAGAAGGGGACTGTCTGGGTCCTATTTGACAATTTGGACAAGGGCTGGTCCACCCAGGGCGTCGACGTGATCGATGCCATTGCGCTGCGCTGTTTGATCGACGCGGGCCGTAAGGTCGAACGGGAGATGCAGCGCGCCGGCCACCAGTTCCGCTGCATCGTGTTCGTGCGTAACGACGTCTACGAGCACCTCATGGCCAACTCGGCCGATTACGGCAAGGAGATGCGGGCAACCCTCGACTGGACCGATCCGGACCTGCTGCGCGAGATGCTGCGCTTGCGCCTGGTCTCCGGCCTCGACGGGAAAGCGGCAGAGGTATCGTTCGAGCAGATCTGGCCGACTATCTGCGCCTCCCACTTCCGGGGGGAGGAGAGTTCGGCCTTCATTATCGAGCGCTCGCTCATGCGGCCACGCAACGTCCTGAAAATTTTCAACCACGCCCGAGGCTTTGCCACAAACTTCAGCCGCCTCCGGATCAGCGAGGAGGACATCCAGAAGGGGATGCGGGCCTACTCGCAGGATCTGCTAATCGAGCTTGACAGAGAACTTAGCGACGTGCAGCCCGCGGCAAAGGACCTGCTCTACCACTTCATCGACGCTCCGAGCGTGCTCGACGCCGCCGCGCTGGGGCGCATTGTAGAGGAGGCGGGCATCGAGGCGGCGGGCGCAGAGGGCGTGACCGACTTCCTGCTCTACTATGGGGTTCTCGGCGTCCGGACCGGGGACACTGACTTCTTCATATTCAACGTCGCCTACGACCTCAAGGCGCTGAAGATCCGGGCCAAGCGCGGGGGGGCCAACACGCTTTACCTTATCAATCCGGCATTCGGACCGGCTCTCGGTTTGAAGGAGTTCAAGGACAGCGTCGTCGATCTCGATGAGCCGGCCCTGCCGCTCTGACGCCGGCGGACGCCCGGACTGAGGCCCCGCCCTTACGTTCAAGATATCTCGCGTTACGCCCGCTTATGTGCAGGATATGACGTCCCCCGACGCTCGGCGGGCCAGCCGTATGCGCAACCGCCCGGGCTTGCCGCCGTCCCGACCGGGTGACCCCTGATGGCCGGAAAACACGACCCGTCGGCAGGGTATCGGGTAGCGCTAACCCGATACCTCGCGCGCGAACGAACCGGGCCACTGCCAGGCTGTTATGTCACCGGTCCGGTCTGGCCCCGTCGGGCGTCGATGGCCGCGAGGCGGCTTGGAAGCCGGTGCTTCGGCGGGCTAGCCTTCCGACGATACGAACTCGGCGCCGGCCGGCGCACGCCTCATCACCGACGTGACTTGGCCTCCACGACCTTGAGCGACCACGATGGACGGGCAGCCCGAGACGACCACGAGCCCTGACGCGACCCGTCCTGCGCGGGGCGGACCGGCCAAGCCGCAGATCGGGTTCCACCATCGCGACGCGGTGCGCCTCCTGTACATCCTGGCACTCGGGAGCGAGGAGGCCGCACATGATAGTCGCATCTTCCGCGGCGAGAAGCGGGCGATGGCCATCGACTTCCTCGTCCGCTACCCGGATTACCTGGCCGACGAGCTCCTGACCCGCTTCGAGACCGAGGGCGATCCTGCCGGCCTGGATGCCGCGTCCGACATCTTCGACGCCGACGAGCCGGACCTTCGCACGGTTGCGATGGTTCGCTGGCGCCGCGGGGCCTTCCAGAACATCGAGATGCCGCTCTCGATCCTCGCGGCGCATGGCTTGGTGCGTCCGCTGAAGCAGACCGCCGGGCAGCGCCGGCACGACTTCATCGTCCTTCCGGCCGCGTTCGCGTTCATCGAGCGGATCGAGCGCGAGCAGCCGAGCCTTGGCTGGTACAGGTCGCGGGTCGAGCTTGTAATGACGCTGACCGGCTTCCGGAGCGGCTCCGACCTGAAGGGCGACCAGTACCTCCATCCCGAGTACCGCGACGCCCGCCATGGGACCGAGATCCCGTCCATCAAGGAGCGCGTCCTGGCCCGGCTCCGGAGCCTCAGAGGACGATAATGAGCACGCAAGCCACGGCAGCGGAGTGGATCGAAGCCATCGCCGGAAAGGCATTTCTGCCGGTGCCGGTCGTGCAGGAGGTGCTCGACCGGCACGCCGTCGAGCCGCAATCCACCTTGCCCCGAAGAAAGAGCCTCCGCATCCGCTCCGTCACGCTGGAGGGTGTCAAGGAGGGCACCGTCGCCGACGGCCCGTTCGGCCGGACCTTCACCTTCGGTCCCGGGCTCTGGGCCATCGTTTCGGACCAGAACTTCAGGGGCAAGTCGACCCTGCTGGGCGTGATCCAAGGGGGCATCCGCGGCGACATCCACGAACGCGTGAAGCCGGACGTGTGGCGATGGCTGAGCAAGGCGGAGGTCGTCTTCGAGGCCAACGGCATCGGCCATCGGCTCCTCGTCACGAAGGATGCGGGCGACCCCGACAAGGGCGCGGCCGGCAGCTTCAGCCGCGAACAGGACGGCGGGTGGTTCACCCTGTACGAGGGCACGGTCGGGAAGCCCTTAGAACGCGCCGTCGAGGACGCCATGCTGGCGGAGTTCGGGTTCGCCAGGTTCCACGCCCACAACGAGAAGGACGGCAGCCACACCCATGGCTGGCCGGTCATCGCGTCGGCGCTATTCGTCGACGGTCCAGGCAAGGCCGTGTTCGGCGAGCTGCTGGTCGATGCCATCCCGCTGAGGCTGCTGCAGATGTTCATGGGCCTGCCGTGGGTCAGCACCTACACGGCTGCCGCGACGGCGCTGAGGCGGTTGAGGGCGACGAAGGCCGAGCGTCCCACCGCCTCTCGCGGCCTCGGGAACAGGCTCCGGACTAGCCTCGACGCGGTCGACGCCTCTCTTTCGTCCGCGCGCGGCCGGGTCCGCCCCGGGCCCGACCGTGCCGTCCTGCGGGCCACGATGCTTGAGCAGGACCGTCGGCTGCTGGCCCTGCGCGAGGGGATCGAGGAGACGCGGCAGGAGGCGGTCAGGGTGGACCGCCAGTTGCAGGGCGCGACGACCCTGCTCCTCGAAACGCGGAGGGCCTTGCAGCAACTCAGGGACGAGCGGGCAGCCGGCGTGGTGCTCCGGACCTTGCGCCCCGTCTGCTGCCCCTCGTGCGATGCCGGCATCGACCACAACCGGCATTCGCGGGCGGACGAGGGTTCTACCTGCGCCTTATGCGGCACGCGCCAGGCACCGGACGAGGACGAGGACGCGTTGCGGCTGGAGGAGTTGCAGCGGGACGTCGACGACGTTGAGGTCAATGTCGCGGAGCTGAGCGCCCAGGCGACCAAGGCGCAGGCGTCGCAGCGGGGGGCCGAGGCGGAGCTTTCCAAGGCCATCGAGGCGTCGCGCGCCACCGAAGCCGCCTTGCGGGCCGAGGGCTCCGCCGACCTAGAGATGGAGATCCGGGGCCTTGAGGCCCAGCGCGAGCAACTCCTCGCGCTGATCGCGGCCGAGGAGGAAGAGGAGGAGAAGGAAGAGGCTGCCACCGGCGCTCATGACGAGGCAGTGCTCCAGGCCGCCGAGGAGGTGACCAAGGATCTCTACGACGGGCTCGCGCGCGAGATCCTCGCCGACGTGTCGAGGGAGATCACCACGCTGTCCCGTTCGTTCGGCGTCCAGAACATCGAGAGCATGGACTGGGGCACCGGGGGGGCGATGCGGATCGTGCAGGGCAAGGCTCCGACCAGCTTCGGGAGGCTGTCCCCGGGAGAGAACCTGCGCGTGCGCATCGCGGCGGCGCTCGCCGTGATCGAGGTGGCCCGGCAACGCATGTACGGCCGGCACCCGGGCCTGCTGGTCCTGGATAGCCCGGGCGCGCAGGAGATGGCGCCCGCCGACTTCGCCGCGTTGCTGTCGCGCGTGCACGAGGCTATCCAGAGCGCGGGGGACATCCAGATCATCGTCGGCGCCCGTGCGGACCCGACGCTCCTCGACGTTGTCCCATGCGATCACGTGACCCACGCTCATGGCGAGCGATTCCTTTTCTGAGCCTGGCTCCGTGGCGCCGTCCGACCTGATCAGACGCCTTCTCGACGACGGCGACGCGCAAGACCTCGGCGACATCCCGGTCGACGAGCTCGCCGCGGCGGCCGCCGATCATGCGGCGGAAGTCGAGGGCGCGCGCCTCTTCGTCATCCTCGCCGAACATCCGCGAGCCGAGGCAACCACGAAGGCCCTGGTCGCGGTGGCGGAGAACGCCGACGTGCTCGCCATGATGGAGATTGCGTCTTGGCTTGGGCGCGGCGGGCAGGTTCCGCCGACGCACCGCCAAGGGCTCGGCCGGGTTTTCCTGGAACGGGCCGCCGACAGGTCGGCCCACTATGGCACCCGCTCCCAGGCGCTGAAGGCGGCGATGATCATGGCCCAGTCGGAGCGGTCGCTGCTCCGGCGCCTCCAAGCCGACCTCCTCGATCTCGACCCGTCGGACGACGGCATCTATCTCCGCCATGCGGCCAGGGTTGCCGGGGCCGTGCTGGCCCACGAGCCCGCCGACGACTTGCGCCACAAGCTGACGGAACTCGCGGATGTCGAGGACGCGGAGGACGAAGCCGCGGTCGAGCTCGGCCTCGATGCGCTGAGAACGGGGCTCGGCGCCACCACGCCGAAAACGGCGCTCGACGCCTTCGGGCGGGCCCGGGGCTGGTTTGCGCGTGCCGAGGACGCGACCGAGACGCGCCTCGATGCCCGGCTTTACCGGAACTGCCTCGACATGCTGGTGGCCTTCCAGGAAGGCCGTACCGGCGAGGATCTCCCAGAGCGGATCGACACCGTCACGCGATCGGCCTTCGAGTACACCGCCTACCTCACCGTGAATGACCGCGAGCCCGAGACGTCGTCCTGGCTCACGGCGAAGGACCTCGAACGCGTCCACTGGACTTCGCTCGCGCTCCGCCTCGGGGCGGTCACGGACAAGATCTCCCGCTCGGCGTGGCTCAAAGTCGCCGCGGTCATGGAGGAGGAGCTTCTGTCCGTCTATGCCGCGAGCCGTACCATGTTCCGGCGAGGGTCCGACGGCGGGCTAGAGCAGGTCGTGCGCCCGATGATCGTGGGCGCGATGCAGCGCGAGCTTCGTTCCCTGGACATCCTGGAGCACTGGATAGAGGAGAACGCCGGGTCCGCTTACCTGCCGGAGGCGATGTCCCTCGGGGACCTCGTGGGCCAAGCCCGGGTAGACCTCGTCACCCACCGCCCTTCCGGGGCGGCGGACGGGAGCTCACCGACCGCCGCCATCATTGAGCACCTCCCGGCGCAGGTACGCGAGACCGTCTCGGCCCGCATCGAGGCCGATGCCGTCATCCTGTACGACGAGACCGTATCCAGGACCGTCGACGAGGTGCTTGGGACAGCCCTTGCCGCCCTCGCCGGGAATGTCGACTACGGGGGGCGAGAGGATGTCCGGAGCTTCGTCGATGTACTGCTCCTAGAGGTCACACGCTTCGTCGTCTCGCGGTACAACCTCAGCAAGGCAACGTATCCCGGCGTCGCCTATCTCTTCAATCGTGACGCGGACAACCCGCCGCTGGAAGCCGATCTCCAGCATGACTTCGTCAACTTCCTCATGGGTTCGCGGCTCGCGGAGATCTGCCGACCCGAGGCCCGGGACCTCGGCGGCGGGCGCGTTGATGTCCTGTTCACCTACAGATGGATGAAGACGACGTCCGAACTGAAGCGCTCCTTCCCGAAGCTGACGCTTAGCGACTTGGTCGACCGATACGGCCCGCAAGCCATCTCGTATCAGGGCACGAACATCGCGCTTTCCATGCTGATGGTCCTCGACCTGCATGACCGAGCCGGAGCCCAGCCCGACATACGCGACCAGATTGGCGTCCATCATCGAACGAGGCTGTGTGAAAACGAAGACACGCTGCGAGACCGTAGAACAATCTTCTGCTTGACGAGGAGTCCAACTCGCAAGGCAGTCATGCTGATGGCGGCAATGCGTCCTTTTCGACGCTTCACACAGCGCCTTGGGGAATAACCTTCTGCCGCAACCGATACCTCTCACGTTTTCACACGGCCTCGAACCGTTGCGGACAGCTCGGTGGAGACCGCAGTCGTCCTTTTCCGGGTTCAAGGGAAGCGGCATACCCCGTCGGATGTCCCGGAAGCCGCCCTAACACCATCAGGGGCCAACCAAGCGAGCGACGAGTAGCCGCTCGTGCATGAGGTATTGGGTAGCGCAAACCGATATGGCGGCCCCTCATCGCTCTAGGTTGCTCCAGTGCGGAACTTCGATGCGTGGGAGCAATACACTCGCTGGGGCTATCATCACCAGCGTCTCAACCGACGCTGCCAGCGGCAAACCCCGACCGTTTACCATGCCTCCAAGCGGGCCTTCCCTCGGCCGGTGCCTGGGCCTATCTTAAGGGTGTGCACAAAACGACCCCTGACCTAGTGCTCAGGGATGACACATCGTGAGCGATACCGCCGGTGAGATGACCTACCCCCTGCCCTCGTGCGCAGGGATGACACCGTGTCTTTTACAGCCTTAAAGTGATCAAGACTTACCCGCCCTAGTGCGCGAGGATGTTCAGAGGGCCCCGGGGCGATGCCGGGGCTTTTCTCGTTTTAGGCCTTCCGCACGCGGGCTTGCCCCGGGCCCTGGCCGGCGCGAGGATGCGGGAACGCCCAACGATCCGGACCACCCCGAGTCCGCGCCATGCGGGAGCGCTGGCATGCCCTCAGTGATCCCGAGGTATGGGAGCGCCCCCCGGCCGATGCGCTCGCGGACGAGACGAGCTACGACGCCGAGACTGCCCTGCGGGTCCTGCGGGGCATGACACCGCCGAAGCGACGGGCCGGCTTCTTTCAGGATGGCCGCTCGGCTGCCCGACCAAGCCCGGTGCGGCATAGGCTCTTTACTCGCGGCACATAATTCCATGAGGAACCGCTGGGCGCTTTAATCGATTTCGTGAAAAATCATGAAAGGATCGCTCATGCCTAAGCTCGTTCCCTCCCGTCCAGACCCGATGCTGGATGTCCTCTCTACCTTCCGGCTCAAGCCAACCGACACGTTCAAGATCGTGTCCTCGAAGGGGGTCCTTACGATCAACCGCCGCAAGTCTACCGGTGAAGTCGAGCAAATGCGTGTTCGCGCGAAGGGTAGCTTCCAGCAGCTCACGAAGTTCGAACCTGCTCAAATCACGATAGCTGAGCGGCGCAAGCTCGAAGCCGAGATGGTCAAGTCCGGCCTCACTCAGTCTGAGGTCGCAGATCTCATTGGAGTGTCGCAGGCGACCGTCTCGCTCGACCTGAAAAAGCTCAAGAAGGCCTAATTTGATATCAACTGCGGGAGGATTCGATGGCACGAACGGAAGAGAATATTAAGGTCATTCGTGAATTGGCCAAAGCTGCCGACATCTCTGAAGCGGACTTAGTTGCGGCCTGTCGCGAGATCGTTGCTCGGGCTGACAGGCCGACTACCCAAGCGATGCTGGATACACTCAAAGCTTTCGATGCTGCTTCCGAAGACCCGCGGGACCGGCTGAAGCGAAGCATGCAATCGGGCAAACTCCCTAGTTGAGTGAGCCTGGGAGGCGGTCAGGCGGCGCGGCACTAGTCCAGGACCGCACCCTACGGTTGGGGTGGATCACCTCCATTAGGGTCAACTGCGGAGTGGCACCCGCCGCCATGCTTCCCATCCATAAATGCCTGCAGCTTCGCGGCAAGTGTAGCGGGCTGCTTGATCTCACATTCCCAGACTGTCAGCACGGACCAACCCCGAGCCTCCAGTGCTTTCTTGTTAGCAGCATCCCGAGCTTGATTGCGCTCAAGCTTCGGACGCCAATAATCCATCCGGCTCTTTGGCTTGCTCGCCCTCTTGCAGCCCTTGTGCTGATGCCAGAAGCAGCCGTGCACGAACACCGCCTTCCGACGGCCGATGAACGCGATGTCGGGCTTCCCGGGTAGGTCTTTCCTGTGCAGCCGGTACCCGTATCCCGCGAGGCGCAGGAGTTGTCGGACGAATATCTCGGGCTTGGTGTCCGTGGACTTGTTGCCCCGCATCGAGGCGCGGACGGCATCAGAGACCCCTTCCCAACGCCTGCTCGATGGGGTCACCAGATGTCCGGGATTGCCGATGCCACGGCCTTGAAGAGCGGCGGCGGCACCGCGTTGCCGATGACGCGGTAGCGGAGGCGCGTGCCGCCGGTTTCCGGGAACGTCATGTCCCCGAATCCCTGCAGGCGCGCGGCCTCGCGGTAGGAGAGGCGCCGCGCCGGGGCATCCTCGACGAAGCGCCACTCGTCGGTGCCGATGCGCTTGAGGCGGGGGCTCACGGGATGGAGGGGCGTGTGCCTGCTGTTGGCCACGATGGTCCGGCTCACCTGTCCCCAGTCTCGCCAGCGGTCCCTGGACAGGTAGTACCAGTGGAATGGTTGGTTGTCGTACTCGCCCTCTGGCCACAAGGGCAGGTCCTCGATCCGGTCGCGTATCGTTGGGCAGGACGGCAGCCCGTGAACGTCCTCCCCCGGAAGGCTGTGCGTGGGTTGGGGGAATTCGTACCGCACGCCCAGGTCCGAACGGATGCCGACGAAGAACATACGCGTCCGCTCCTGCGCGACGCCATAGGCGCGCGCATCAAGGATGGACCAGTCGACCTTGTAGCCCGCCATCCGGAAGCGCGTGAGCTGGTTCACGGCCAAGTGCTGGTTATTGGCGTTCCGCATACCAGAGACGTTCTCGACGATGAACGCCTTAGGCTTGATCTGCCGGAGCGCGCGGTCGAACTCGCGGTAGAGGTAGTTGATCTTGCGGCCCGCCTCCCTAACCCCGCCGACGCTGAAGCCTTGGCACGGATAGCAGCCCGCGAGCAGGTCCACCTCGGGGAAGCTGCGGACGTCCGCGACATTGCCGAGCACGTAATCCGTCTCGGGCAAGTTCGCGAGGTAGACGTCACGGGCATAGCCCATCGTGTCGTTGGCCATGACCACGTCGAAGCCCGCGTCGATCAGACCCCTGTCGCTGCCCCCGCAGCCGGTGAACAAAGAAACCGCCTTAGGCATCCCACCCTGCCTCGCCCGCCGAATCCGGGAAACCCGTCCAGAAGTGCATGGATTTTAGCGAACGGCCAAGCATGGCACCGCCTAGTTGCTTAACGTCGAAAACGCATCGCTGAGGTCTAGCGGCGCAACCCGAAGGTGCTATCCTGGCCGTGTGAGCGGGGGAACAAGCGTGAGGCCAGAAAGCGGCCCACCCACAGGATTCATGGAGTGGGAGCGCGCTCTCACCCATCATTTCCTCATGGTTGGGCCCGACGGCGACGCCTCGCCGATCCGCTCCTTCGAGGTCTCCGACGAGACCATCGCCCAAGCGGGTGGCCTCAGCGGACCCGACGCCCGCGAGGGGGCGATGGCATCGTTCACGCGCCACGTGGTCCAGGCCGGCGGGCTGCCGAACGCCCTGCGGCAGGGCCTACACCCGAACATGGACGCTCAAGGGTTGCCGGGGTGCTTCGCCTACCTCGTCCTGACCCTCTACGTGGCAAGCCTGCGCGGCAACGGCGAGGAGCGGAACGGCGACTTCCGGCACAAGCTGCGCCGGTTCCTGGGCAGCGAACGCTCGTTCATGGACATGCCGGGCGTGGCCGGGATGTGGGCGGGCCTCCAGCGGTGGCTGGCGCGGCGTCGGAAAACCGACGCCCGCTTCCGGGAACTCGTGTTCCCCGAGGTGCCCGTGAAGTGGTCGCACATCGGCATCAGCCTGAAATTCGCCTTTCCCACGAAGACGGACGCGACGCTCATGGCGTCGTTCCTCCAGGACAAGCCAGCCGCCGCCGGCAACCCCCTCAGGCTCCTCGCGGAGTTCGCGCCCGTGATCGACCGCGGGCGACGCTCGGCCGGCATGGTGGATGCGTTCGAGGATTTCAGGGATGCCTTCGCCGCGGGCGAACGGCTCCTGGAGGACCACCGCTTCTGGCGCCTGGTCCAAGCATGTTCCTTCGGGGATCGGCCCGAGGCATCCTCGCCCGCCTATCTCTCCTTCGGGTTCGACGAGGAGGGCCAGCCCGTCTTCTCGGCCGCCCGGGAGGACGGAACGAAGCTCTCGCCCGGGCCCCGGACGCTTTCCGAGGCCGTCTCCGACCTAACGGCGGCCGGCGGCCCGGCGGCGTCCACGCCGGCATACCTCGTCTTCCGGCAGACCGGCTTCGGGCGGTGGAGGTCGACGGACGGTTTCGAGCGCGCCGGGCCGCGCGTCCGGTTGGGACTGCCGCGCGCGGCGCACCGGCGGCTTCAGAGGGGTGGTCCGCGGTTCGTTGAGAGCGGCGGCTGGCTGTTCACCGCCGAGCCGGTCCCGGTAGCCTTGGCCGAGGAGATGGTGGCTTCCTCCGCGGCAGCCCCGTCCTCGGAGAGGCTGGCTTCCATTTCCGTCACGGGCGGGGTCCGCACCGGCGGCCTCTGGCTCGGCCGGCCGGCCTTCATGCCGTACGTCGATGCGGGTGGGTCGGAACTGCAGGTGCGGGCGGGTCCGGGCGCCGCCGGCATCGTGAGCCTGGATTGCCAGGGCCGCGGTCCCGAACGCCTGCAGGCCGGCGGTCCGGTCAGCGGCACCTGGTTCCTGGAGCCGCCGGGCGGCCGGCAGCGGTCCTGCCGCCAAATCGCTTTCGCGCCGAACGCGCAGCCGCACCGGGATGCCTTGGCCGGCGACGAAGCCGGCGAGATCCTCCTGGACTGGGCCGGGGGCTCGGCGCAAGCACGCTTCCCCGGGCAACTCCCGGCCGAAGCGGGCTGGAGCCGCGCGCAAGGCGCCATGTCGGACCTCGTTGAGGCGGTTTATGCCGGCGGGCGGCGCGGATGGGACGAAGGGGACGTGGTCGCCATCGTGGGCGAGGCTTTCGGTGACGCCGCGGATCCCTGGGCGATGCTGCGAGTGCTCAGGGATGCGACGGTCGTCCAACCCCGCCTCAGGCACCGTTGGCGCGGACGGACCTGGACGCTTCAGCCCCCGGCCCTCCTGCCGTGGGGAAACGGGGCGGTCGTGCAGGGCGCCGTCTGCGAGGCCGAGGCCGACGTCTTCCGCAAGGCCGCTGCCTCGGTCGGGGCCGTCCCCTTCCGGCTGCAGGAACCGTCCGGTCTCGCGCCTCCCCTGGCCGGATGCGTGGGTGGCGACCTGCAGTCGCTCGTGGCCCGCATGGATTGGCGGATCGAGCCCGCGCCCCGATGCCCGGCCGAGCGACCGCTCGCCTTTTGGGAAACCGACCACACGCTGCTCGGGAAGGAACCGGCCTCGCGCTGGGACTGGGACGCGGGGAAATTCGTGGCCGACGGGCGCCGCGGCGACGGGGCCGTCAGCCTGACCCGTTGGACGCAGGCCGCGAACCGCGACCACGACGTCTACCAGGTTCTCGCCGACGGACGGGAGCACCGCCTCCACTCCCGTGATGCCGCCCTTGTCCTCGCCCACTGCCTGGCGCGGCGCCCGCTGTTCACGGTCTCGGGCGGGTACCTGGAGGCCCGCGTCCGCGGCGCGTTCCTTCCCGACGCCATCGCGGCCAGGCTGCGGCTGTCGACGCTGGCGAACGCGGGCTTGACCGACGGGCGGTCCAGGTACCGCGTGACGCCTGAGGAAGCGGCGCGCGCCGCCCGCCTGCTGCCCGGGGCAGTGGCGGGCGCGGCCTGCGCAGCTGTTGGGCATGACGCCGATCGGGTAGCCTCGGTGAGGCATTCGTCCGGCCGGATTCGCGCTGCCTGGACGGGCGGCGCGCTGACGACCTTGTCGACCGGCGGGCCGGGGTGGGGGAAGGTGTCTCGATGAAGGTTCGTGACCGGGAGTACGTCGGTCGCAGCGGGCGGGGCCGCGACGCGAGCGCATTGGTCACCCCCGTGGCGGAGCGGTCCGAGGACGGGGTCTGGTCGGCCCTGGCCGACGTCAGGGCGCTGTTCCCGAAGCACGGCCAGATCGAGGTGCGCGGCATCGTCGCCAACTCGCTCAGGGAGGGCGACTGGGTCGCGTTCGGCTCGGTCCCGAACGACAGGCACGGGTCGTCCGCGAGCTTCCGCGCCGCCTCCCCCCGCCGGCTCACCCCCTTCCTGGCGGCAGGAGGCGAGGTCTCGCCGGAAGGGCGCCGCCGGCTCGTCGTGGAGGCCGGGCTTGAGGCCGGCCCGGCAGGCGAATGGTCGGTGCAGGTCTCGCCCGAGGCGTTCGTGCGGGTGAAGTTGCAGCAAGGCGAGGACGGGCGCTACCGGGCCTCCGGTTCCGACCTCGCCTCCTTGACGCTCTGGCGCCTTACCCCGGATCTCGTGATCGACCTCGGCGCCGAGCACGCGGCGCCCAGGCTCTGCGACCATCACAGGGCGGAGCAGCTGCCGGGCACGCTGAACTGGTCCCGGGACGACGAGTACATCCGCATGGCCGCGGCGGCGCTCGGCCCGGAACGGCGCGGGCCGGACATCGCCGCGCTGCTCGCCTGGGCGCTGGGCCAGCATACCGACGCCCTTACCGGCCGCGTCTCTACCCTTGCCGGCGCCGACGCCGGCACGTTGGCCGAGATCGAGCGGGCCGGCACGTTGTCCCGCCGGCTCGCGGGGGAGCGCGAGCTGCTGACCCTGTTCAAGGCCGGGCTGATGTCAGACCCGAGCGTCAGGGAACTGATCGACCAAGCCGCTGCGGACGCCGCCGAGGCCACCCGCCCAGCCCTGGAGAGCGCGGTTCGGACCGAGGTCGAGCGCGAGATGGCCGCCGAGCGCGCCGCGGCGCACGAGCAGGTCCGGGCGCTCATCGCGGGCTTGGAGGCCGAGGAGATAGCGGCGCTGGAAGCGCGCTGCGCCGCCGAGGCCGCCAAGCGGGACGAGGATCTCGCGGAAGCGCGCCGCAGGGGCATGAAGGCGGTCGAAGCCGCGACCGCTGAGCGGCTGCGGGAAGCGGAGGATGCCGCCGCCGGGATGGACGCCCGTCGCGCCTCGCTGGCTGGCGAGGTGGAGGAGCTCGAAGGGCGCAGGCAGGGCCTCGCCGCCTCTGTCGCGGCGCTCGCCGACGAGGAGCGGAGCAAGCTCGAAATCGTGGAGCGCCTGGTCAAGGCCGGCGAGGATGCCGCCGCGCTGCGCAAGCCGGCGGCGGTGCCCGCGGTCCTGGCGCCGTGGCCCCCCGGGAGCGGAAACGAGCGCCGGCTCGGGCTGCGGGACCTTGCCGGCCTCGCGGAGGAAGCGGGCCTGCTGTCGCAGGCGGGCATGGAAACCTTCCTGCGCGTCGCGGTCCTCGTCGAGGCCGGCGAGGTGCCGGTCCTGCACGGACCGGATACCGGCGGCTTCGTGGAGGCGGCCGGGCGCCTAATGGCCGCCGGCCGGGTGGCGAGGCTCTACGCAGACCCGACGCTGATCACGTTCGACGACCTGTGGGCCCGGGCCGGGTCCGGCATCCCGACGCCGCTGGCGGCCGCCCTGGCGAGCGCCGCCGAGGGATGCGCGGCCCTCGGCGTCGTGGAGCGCGCCGAGCGCTCGGGCGCGCGCTTCTGGTACCCGCAACTGGCCGATGCGGCGCGGCAGGGCCGGCTTCCCGCCGCCCTCATCCCGCTCGTCACGGTGGCGGACCCGAAGTCCGAGGAGGCCGCCGCGGTGGCGGCGGAAGGCCCCATGGTGGCCGTCGAGGGCATCTTCGCCGACGGCGCGGCGGCGGTCGCCCCGCTGGTCTTCGCGGAGCTGGCGGCGGCGCCCGCCGCCTTTGCCAAGGGGAGCTGCGAGCCCGATCCGGGGGAAGCTGCCAAGTTCCTCCGCAAGCACGCGGCCGGACTGGACCTTCCGGCGGCCATCAGGCTGTCGCGCATCCACGCCGCCGCGTCCTCCGCCCTGGGCGCGGAGGACGGACCGCGCATGGCCGCCGCGCTCAAGGCCATCCTGTTCGGGTCGGAGGAAGCCGTCCCGCAGGCCGCCACGCAGATGCCCTACCTCGCCGCCCGAGCCTGAGCCAGCCATGTTGGATCCCGTCGGCGGCTTCGCCCGCATGCACGACTTCTTCGTGTCCTACGTGGACACCTCCTTCCGCATCGCCGACCCGGCAGTGGCGCGGGAAAGGCGCGAGCTGCTGCTGACCCCGGACGTGCTCGCCACGGAACCGCTCGTCGAGCCGGTCCTCCGCTACGCGGCCAACGACCGCACGCTTGAGCAACTGCTCGGGACCGAGATCCTCGCGCCCCTGAGCCAGGAAGCGCAGCGCGCATTCGTCGAGCTCGCCCTGAGCGGGCTGTTCGACGGAGCCGAGGCCGATGGCGCGCTCAGGCGGAAATCGTCGTACCCGCCCTACACACACCAGGTGCGGATGCTGGAGCGCGGCATCCGCCCCGGCCATCCCAGCATCGTCACGTCGGGAACCGGGTCCGGAAAGACCGAAAGCTTCATGCTCCCGATCCTCGCGAGCCTGGCATCGGAAGCCGTGAGGTGGTCGAGGCCGGACGACGGCTACCTCGGGAACACGTGGTGGCGGAAGGGCCAGAGGTTCAACAGGCGCAGGTCGCAGCGGACCGGCGAGGCCGCCGACCGGCCGGCGGCCGTCCGCGCCCTGATCCTCTACCCGATGAACGCCCTCGTCGCCGACCAGATGGTCCGGCTGAGGAAAGCGCTCGATTCCGACGCCGCGCGCGCCGTCATGGACGAGCGTTTCGACGGGAACAGGATCTTCTTCGGCAACTACACGGGCGATACCCCCGTGACCGGGCACGAGACCCATCCCCGCCTGGCCGACGACGAGGTGGAGAGGAACAGGCGCACGCGGCGCGGCGCGAAGCTGCGGCTGGCCATGTCGCGGATGGAGGAGGACCAAAGGGACGCCCGGGCCCACGACGCGCGGACGCGGTCCAGGTCAGGGGGCAAGTCCTTCGAGGAGACCAAGTACATCTTCCCGTCGCTGGACGGCGGCGAGATGGTGTCGCGCTGGGACATGCAGGCATGCCCGCCCGACATCCTCGTCACGAACGCCTCCATGCTCGGCGCGATGCTGTCCCGGGAGGTCGAGGACGCAGTCTTCGACAAGACGAGGGCCTGGATCGAGGCCGACGAGGACGCGTACTTCTACCTTGTCTTCGACGAGCTCCACCTGGTGCGGGGCTCGGCGGGCACCGAGGTCGCATTCCTCGTCAAATCGCTCCTCACCCGGCTCGGGCTGGACGACCCCAAGCACCGGCACAAGCTCCGCATCCTGGCGTCGAGCGCCTCGCTGCCGATGGAGGACCACGCCGGCGAGCAGAGCCGCCGGTACCTGCGGGACCTGTTCGCCCCGTTCGGCACCTATGCGGGGCCGGGGGCCGAGGGCCGCACGGACGCGGCGTTCTGGAGCACGTGCGTCGTGCCCGGCGACCCCGAGAAGGTCGACGCCCCGGCCGGGAAGGTCGATCCCGCCCCTTTCAGGGCCCTCCTCGCGGCCGCAGCAGAAGGCAGCCGTCTGGTCGCCTCCTACGGCGAGACCGACGCGAACGCGTCCGCGGTGCGGGCGCTCGCCGAGAGCCTCGGCCTGGCGTCGGCGGCGACGGCGGAAGCCGCTGGCGCCGTGTCCGCCCGGGCCGCCGCGCTGCTCGTGAGGGGTTGCTCGGGGATGGGGCAAGCCCGAGCGACGCCGCTCTCGGACATCGGCAAGGAGGTATTTGGCGCGGCGGACCGCGAGGCGGTGCGCGGCCTGATGTTGGCGCGCGCCCTGCCGGACGGCGGTGCCTGGGGCGCGAAGGCGCCGACCGGCACGCCGTCTTTCCGGGTGCACACCTTCATCCGCAACGTCGAAGGGCTGTTCGGGGCGCCTGTGGCCTCGGACGACAGCAAGACGCGGTTCACCGACCTGACCATCGTGCGGGGCGTCACGCACGGTCCCCCGGGGGCCGATGGCGCACAGGGTCGGCGCCTCTTCGAGATGCTCTACTGCGAGGCTTGCGGCGACCTCTTCCTCGGGGGGCAGCGCGGGCAGGCCACGGCGGACGAGCGGCAGTTCGAGCTGCTGCCGACCTCGACCGACTTGGAAAGCGCGCCCGACCGCGGCGCCCCCGAGCTGTACGACCGCATGACCTTCGACCAGTTCGCGGTGTTCTGGCCCTCGACGGCCCGACCGGTGCTGCCGGAGGGCGGATGGGATGAGTGGCAAACCGCAACGCTCGACGCCGTGACCGGGGTCCTGTCGGCCTACGAAGCCGAGGAGCGCCCGGGCCTGGTCCGCGGCCACGTCTACTTCCAGGCCGATGCGGCGGCTGGGCCGGGCGGGCGCAAGACGGCGCAGCCGTTCTCCTGCCCCCGCTGCGGCACCGACTACTCCAACAGGCCCTCGACCATCCGCACCCGCTCGCCGGTCCGCGCGTTCCGGACCGGCTTCGTGCAGGCTTCGCAGCTCGTCTCGACCGAACTCTTCGAGTTCCTGCACGCCATCAGGACCGAGGACGGCGCAGAGCCCAAGAGCATCATCTTCTCGGACAGCCGGCAGGACGCGGCGAACCAAGCGCTTGAGATCGAGCGCCTGCACCTGCGCGACCTGCGCCGCGAGGTCTTCGTCGACTCAGCCCTTCGCATGATCGAGGCCGCCGGTAAGTCCTACGTGAGCGAGGAGGAGAAAGAGAGGATCGAGGATGAGATGATCGCCTCCGGCCGGCGGAAGGAGCTCCGCAAGCTCTATGCCGAGTGGGATAAGGCCGAGAGCGATAGCGGCGTGAACCTCGCCGCGAGGAAGGTGCGCGTCGACCGCCTGCTGCAGTACCGGGACGACGAGGACGGCAGCGGCGGCAACATCTCCTACGTGATGTCCGAGCTGGTGCGCCTCGGCATCCACCCCTTCGACGAGGTCGGTCGCAAGACCTTCAAGGGGCAGCCCTGGTACAAGGCGTTCAGCCTCCGCGGTGGTAAGGCGGACTTCGCCTCGAACCTGACGACCGTCGAGAAGCGGGACCTCGGGACAGCCATCCTCAGGGCACAATCCGAACTCGTCGACGATGTGATCTTCTCGAACACCTTCTTCGCCTTGGAGGAGACCGGCCTGGGCTACCCGTCGGTCTCGGCCGAGGCCGGGGAGGAGGTCGACCGCCTGGACGCCTGGCTCCGGGTCTTCGCCGGGGCGTACCGGGTCGAGGAAAACCAATACTTCTCCTGGGAGCGGAACAGGGAGTGGCGCCGGCTGGAGAACGTCCCTCAGCGGAACAAGGTCAGCCGCTACGCGCGGGTCGTATTCGGGGAGGACGCCTCCGCGCGGTTCGCGCAGGTGCTGTCGGACCTCGACCGCGAGGGACACGGGGGCGGGGTGATCCGGGTCGGCAAGCTCTTCCTGCGCATGTCGGAAGCCGGCGACCGTTACTGGCGCTGCGGCTCCTGCGAGCGGGTCCACCTCAGGCCGGGCTACGGCGTCTGCACCCGCTGCAGGAAAGAATTGCCGCGCGAGGCGTCTGGCACCGTGGAGGAGTTGTGGAACGCGAACTTCCTCGGGCGCCGCATCGTCCGCGGCAGGGAGGAGAACGTCCGCCGCTTCGGGATCAAGTGCGAGGAGCTGACCGGCCAGACCGACGACTTCTCGGAGCGTCTGCGCCGGTTCAAGGGAATTTTCGTAGGGGCCGAGGGCGAGGAGCCGGACGCGCTGCTGAAGGCGGACAAGGAGATCGACCTCCTCTCTGTCACCACGACCATGGAGGTCGGCATCGACATCGGCTCGCTGCAAACTGTGCTGCAAGCCAACATGCCGCCACAGAGGTTCAACTACCAGCAGCGGGTCGGGCGCGCCGGGCGCCGCGGGCAGGCGTTCTCATTCGTGACGACGTTCTGCCGGGGCCGGAGCCACGACGAGTATTACTTCCGCCACCCGCGCGCGATCACGGGCGACGCGCCGCCACCGCCCTTCCTGGCCGCCGACCATCTCCCGATCCCGAGGCGGCTGCTCCGGAAGGTCTGGCTCAGGGCGGCGTTCGCGCGCCTGCGCGATGCGTGCGGGAGTGCCGGCCAACCTTATCCCGGCGACGGCCTGGTGCCGCCGGATATTCACGGCGAATTCGTGCCGACCGACGCGTTCTACGCGGAGGTTTCGCCCTGGCCCCAACGGCTGCGCGATGCGCTCGCCGCGACCGAACCGGCCATGAGGCGGTTCGTCGAGGCGTCCGTCCTGTCCGACGAGCACCGCACCGAACTCCTGCTGTGGGCGGTTCCGGACACCCTGGTCGGCGAGATCCTGGACCTTCGCGAGGCGCGGCCCGCCGGGCGCTCCGGGCTCGCCCAGTTCCTCGCCGAGCGCGGGCTACTGCCGATGTACGGCATGCCCACCCGGGTGAGGCAGCTCTACACCGGCTTGGTCGAGACCGGCACAAAGACCAACGGGCAGGACGATTGGGACTGGTCGACGATGGACCGCGACGTGGAGCTCGCGGTGTTCGAGTACGCCCCCGGCGCCCTGCTGACGAAGGACAAGCTCAAGCACAGGGTCATCGGCTTTACGGGCACCCTCCCGGAGGCCGAGCGCGAGAACGCCAACCGCATCGACGTCAAGGCGCCGTTGAGCCCTTGGGTCAGCGACCGCGCCTACGTCGCCCGCTGTGCCGCCTGCGGCTCCGCGGCCTACAGGCCGCAGCGCCCGGACGAACACGTCGCTTGCGACGATTGCCGTGCGGATGTCCACCCGGACGAGTTCGCCTGGTACGTGACGCCGGCAGCCTTCCGGACCGACTTCAGGCCGGAGGCGAACAAGCCGGACGACGTCGGCATCATGTCGACCCGCACCGTGGCGACGGTCCTGCGCCACGGCGAAGGTCACGACTGCGGCAACGTGAAGGTCTGGAGCGGGGCCGGCGTCACGGTCATGCACCTGAACGACGGCGCGACGGGCGAGGACGGCGAGCCGACCCGGTTCGCGGTGCAGGAGATGAGCGACACCTGGGTCCTCAAGGGGCAGCCCGCGCTGCGCGCCACGAACCTCGTGTGCCAAGCGGTCGACACCGAACTCGCGAGCGAGGAGGAGCGGGGGCGGTGGCGCGACGGGGTCCCGGTCGAGGAAGCCTTCGGCCTGGTCGCGCGCAAGGAGACCGACGCGCTCTACCTGGAGCTCCTCTCCTTCGACAGGCGGCTCAACCTCGACATGGTCGCCAAGCAGGGGCGCATGTCGAGCACGGCGGCACGCGCCGCCGCCGTGAGCGCCACGCACATCCTCGTCCAGAAGGCCGCGCTCGCGCTTGACGTCTCGCCCGACGAGTTCGAGCCCCTGGAGCCGCGCCTGCGGGGCACGCAGCCCCTCATCCAAGTCGCCGACGCGCTGATCAACGGCTCGGGCCTGTGCCGCCGGCTCGGCGAGCCGCGGACGGACGGCAGGCCCGAGATCCTCCACATGATCGGCGAGATCCTGGGGGATGCGGAGGCGTGGCCGATGAACGTCCTCCTGGAGCCGACGCATAGGTCGAACTGCCACACGTCCTGCTACCGCTGCGTCCAGCAGTACGGGAACCGGCGGTCCCACAGCCTTCTCGATTGGCGCATGGGCATCGCGTACCTTCGGGCCATGGTGACGCCGGGCTATGCCGGCGGCGCCGACGGGAGCTTCGCCGAGCCGGAGCTCTCGGACTGGCTCGCGCGTGCCCGGAACCTAGCCGCGTCGGTCGCCGCGATGCGGCCGGGCTCCCTCCGCGTCGAGACCTCCGGCCGCATCGGGCTTCCGTGCATCGTCGAGGGCGCCGGGGCGGAAGCGGCGAGGCTCGTCGTCGTCCATCCCTTGTGGCGGACGGACCCGGGGGCGGTCGGGAGGCTGCTCGGGACCGAGGCCCGCCCGACGGACCGGTGCGTGAACACCTTCGAACTCGAACGCCGTCCGTTGAAGGCTCTCGAACTCGCAAAGGTAAAGGAGCCTGCTCCAGGCTTCAACGAGGCGTAACCGCATCCGCTGCCTGAGGTCCGAGCTGATCGACACCGTTGCCGCAGTGCCAAGGTGGTGGGGATTCCGGCTTACCGGCCGGCTTCGCCGCCACCTGGGTAGCTGGTCGGCAGCACAATGCTGGTCTTCGGCCAACCACGGGGGGACTTCGCCTGGTTGACCTGAATAGGCTCTACAACGTGATGGACCTGGCGATGCTGAAATCGGTCAGGATCGGAGCGCTGTCGTACCCCTCGTCGCAGGCGGAGCGTGTCCTGATATTGTCAGGTCGACCGATCCCCGGGATTCGAGCAGCGTCGTTGAGGGGGCGTTGACCAAGCCGGCAGGCGTCCACAGGCGCCGGCACGGAACGGCTCGACAGGGGGCCGGGTCCAGGGCATCGTGACCCTTCACCCGCAGGGATCGCCCCGCCGTGATGACCGCTCGCTTGATACGGAAACGGAACGCCGCCGCCTGAGCCACCTGCTCGGCGCCCTTCGCGCATCCTGATCCCGTACCCTGCGAGCTCTCCCCAATGCCCAAGCACGACGCCTCGTCGGCCGCCGCCGTGCGCGCCGCTATCCTCGACCCGCGCCCGTTCGCCGGCCCTCGCGACGGGCAGGACACCCGCACCCGCGTGCAGCTGCTCTACGGCGGAGGGATGTACGGCCACGACGCGGTGGCCGACCTGCGCGCCCGGCTGCAGCCCCTTCTCGGGGCGTCGGGCCTGCGCGACCGCACGTACACCGCGATCGCCGCCGCGATCGAGGAGGCCACGGTCGGCAGGATCTCCACCGTCGAGCGCATGCTCGCGAGCGAGGCGCTCCGCGTCGGCCTGCCGACGCCGACGCTCGCCCTCGTCCGGGACGTTGGCGGGGTGCTCGTCTTCCACCTCGCGGAGCTCGGCTGTGAGCTCGCCTCGGCCCGGCTCGCGGCCGAGCTCCTCAGCATGGCGGTCATGCAGGTCCGGGCCGCCATGCTCGACCGGGCGTTCCTGGCCATCCGGCACGCGCTCCTCCGCGCGGAGGACGCCCAGGCCACCTTCCGGGATGTGCCCTACGTGCCCGGCCCGAGCTATCCGCGCCTGGAGACCTTCGACGTCGAGGCCGCCGCGTGGGTCCAGGCGTGGACGACGATCGGCTCGGCGATCCGGATGGTCGAAGACGAAGACGCAATCCTGCGCGGGGGCGCAGGCCAGCAAGCCGCGCCCCTGGCCGAGCCGCTCCTTCAGGACGGCGACCTCCTCCTCGACCTGCCGGACGTGCCGGCGGGCGAGCTCTCCGCGGAGGAGATCATGGCCGTTGGACGGGCGCGCCGGATCCTCGACGAGGGCGCGGCGCGGAGGGCGGCCGCGGCGCCGCCGTCGCTCGTCGTCGTGCCGTCGCTCGATCACCTGCCGGCCCCCTCGAAGGTCGCACAGGACCGCCGCGACACGCCGCGCGCCGAGTACGATGCGATCGCGGCGAAGGCGCTGCCGCTGCGCCCGGCCCCGGATCCGCAGGCCTTCGTCGAGGCCGGGGCTGCCCGCTTTCCCTGGGCGCGCGAGATCCTGGAGGCGATCGCGCAGGACCTCGTCGGCGCCCGGTTCGCCTGGCTGCGGCCGACGCTCCTGCTCGGCGCGCCGGGCTCGGGCAAGACGGCGCTTGCACGGTGGATCGCCGCCTACCTCGGGCTCGACTTCACGCTCTACGGCGTCGGAGGATCCAGCGACGCGTCCTTCACCTCGACCTCGCGTCAGTGGTCGACCGGGCGCGCCTCGGTGCCGCTGCAGGCGATCCGGCGCGCCGGGTGCGCGACCGTCGTCATCTGCCTCGACGAGATCGAGAAGGCCTCGCACGACCGCCGAAATGGGGCCTTTGCGGACGCCGCGCTGGGTTACCTAGAGCGTTCGTCGGCGAGCGCGCTGTTCGACAGCTACCTGGAATGCCCGGTTAACCTCAGCGCGGTCACCTTCCTCGCCACGGCCAACGAGCGCTCCGGCGTTCCCGGCCCCCTGCTCGACCGGCTGCGGACCCTGCGCGTGCCGCTCCCGCGCGCCGTCGACCTGCCGGTGATCGCGGCCGCCATCGTAGCCGAAGTCCGCGAGGAGCGCGGGCTCTCGGCCGACTGGCTGCCCGACCTGTCGCCCGAGGAGACGGCGCTCGTCGCTCGGCATTTCCGCGGGGGCTCCCTGCGCCCCCTGCGCCGGCTCGTCGAGACCGTGCTGGCCGGGCGCGAGAGCTTGGCCCCTCGGCACTGACCTTCCCCTTCACCACCCCGAACGCCCGGAGGCCGTCATGACCAGCCAGCACCCGAAGCGCGCCCGCCTTCCCGTACTCGACGCCGCCCTCTCGCAAGTGCGCGGCCGTGACGAGGACGGCCTCGTCCGGCCCGAGCTCGCCGACTGCGCGGTGGCGATCCGGCAGCTGGGGCCCCGCGCGTACGCCCTCGGGCTCTTCGCACCGTCGGGCGCCCGGCTGCTCGGACAGACCGTCGTCCGCCTCGCCGAGGCCCTTCCGGCCAACCCCGACGACCGCCGCGCGCCCCGGGAGGAGAGGTCGTGAAACGGATCCGAGGCCCCCCGAACGGAGACGCCCCATGGACACCACCGACAACCTCGACGCCATCGCCGCCCGGATCCAGGCCGCCTGGGAGAGCGGCCGGATCTGCAGCCTGGTCGGCCGCGGCTGCCGCGCCCGGATCGTGCGCATCGGCCGGCTCGTCACGGCCGGCCGCCTCGATCCTGCCGCCGGCCTGCGCCTCGCGATCGAGACCGAGGCCCTGGCCTTCTGCCTCGCCCCCCTGCCGCCGGAGCCGCCCACGCCATGATCGCCGACGAGTTCCTGAGCATCGCTGGCCCCGCCCTGCGCCATCACGGCGGCGCGGACAGCGTCACCGTCACCGCCGTCGAGCCCTCGCCGCACGGGCCGCTCGTCCGCTGGAACGGGCCGCTCCTCGCCGTCGAGCGCGAGCGGACCGCGGACGGGTCCGCGACGTTCGTCGGCCCCGTGCCCGGCCCGTTCCTGCTCGACCTGCTCGCCCGCACGCTCGCGTGCCGGTGGCGAGACGGCGCGCCACGGTGCCCGCCGGACTGGGCCGAGCGCCTCGCCCGGCGGCACCGGCGCGTCTTCGGCCAGGGGTGCTTCGAGTGCGGTCCCGGCTGGCGCTGGCTGTGGGAAGCGGCGGCCGAGCTCCTCCGCGAGCGCGGCATCCCGGACGGCTTCCACTCGACCCAGCTCAAGGAGAAGTTCGGATGTATTCGATGGTATTACGATGCCAACGAGAACTGCGAATACATGAAGGACATCGTCGACGGTGTCGAACATCTATCGGCTTACATCTGCGAGGAGTGCGGGCGCGCGGGCCGGGTCCGCCAGGGCGGTTGGCTCCGCTGTCTCTGCCCGGAGCACGCCAACGGACGGAGGATCGCGGGCGGTGCCTGAGGTCTACCGCAACCGCACGCGGTGTCGGTGGAGCGTCCGCATTTCCGGACGGGTCGTCGGACGCCGGCTCGGCGTCGTCCTCGTCGGCGTCACGTTCCGGGCGAGCGAGGCGGCCCGTCTCCGGTGCCTGCGAACCGGCGCGAGGGACGTTCACGCTCGGGCGGCCGGCACGGTCGCGGACCTGCCCCGGCCGGAGGGAGTGGCCCGGTTGCGCTACCGCGTCAAGGAGGCCGGGTTTCGGGTGGAGCGGCAGGTCGTCACGAGGGCGCGGGCGGTCTGGTTCGAGGTGGACGGAAGCGCCTGGGCGGTAGGAGGAGAGTGATGACGAGCGTGCTGATCATGAGCGACCTTCACGTCGATGCCTCTCCGTTCGAGCTACCGCCGGGGCCGCGGGTCGACATCGCGATCGTCGCCGGAGACGTCGCCGACGGCCTGACCCGGCGCTCGATCCCGTGGCTGGCTGAGCACATCCGACCACGGGCGCGGCACGTCATCTATGTGCCGGGCAACCATGACCTGTGGCGAGCGAGGCTGCCCGACGAGATCTCCCGGGGCCGGGACGCCGCGATCGCAGCGGATGTGACGCTGCTTGATTGCGGCCAGGCGCGGCACGTCGACGGCATCGAGGTGATCGGGGCGACCCTCTGGACCGACTACGCCGTCGCGGGTCCAGGGCACCGCGAGCTCGCGATGCGGGTCGCGGGGGACCGGCAGGTCGGCATGCGCGATCATCGGCTCATCCAGACCCGAGACCGACTGGGGACGCCGGCCCCGTTCCGGCCCCCGGCGGCGGCCGCGCTCCACGCGGAGCACCGAGCCCGGATCGAGCGGCGGCTCGCGGAGACGTGGGCTGGGCCGCGGATCGTGGTGACGCATCATGCGCCCCATCCCCGGAGCCTGCTGCACGGCGAGGTGCGCGAGGTGATCGACGCCGCCTACGCGAGCGACCTGACGCCGATGATGGAGGGGCCCGGGGCCCCGGACATCTGGATCCATGGGCACGTTCACCGGACGGTCGATTACCGGATCGGGTGCACGAGGGTGCTCGCCAACGCGCGAGGCCACGACACCTCGCATCGGCGCCGCAACGGCGAATGGCGCGTCGAGCTCGAAAATCCCTCGTTCGATCCCGCCTTCGTCCTGGAGCTCTGAAGATGCGCGCCCTGTTCCTTGTCGCCCTGCTCGCGGCTGCGCCGGCGGCGGCGGCGGATCGCCAGCCCGCGCCGGGCCGCTACTGCGCCGCGGGCGTGGACCTGCCCGGCATCACGATCGGCCCGGGCCCCGAGGTCGGCATCGACCTGATGGATTGCCCCGTCGCCACGATCTCCGGCGGGCGGGTCCGGGCCCCGCGCTGTTTCGGGATGGGCGGCGCGGAGGTCAGCTACGACACCGACCTCGTCGTGCGGGAGGATGGCGCCCTGGAGCACGACGACGTGACCTTCCGCCCTTGCCGCTAGGCCTCGGCGCCGACGAGGGCGAGGATCTCGCGGGCCCGGCGCCGGGCGGCCTCGCGGGCCCACCGGACGGCGCGCTCCGGCACGGCCGCCTCGCCGGAGAGCCAGCGCCGCAGCTGGCGCGGATCCTTGCCGAGGTCCTCCGCGAGCTCCCGGGTGAAGCGCCGGCCGTAGAGCAGCTCACCGATCGGCCGGACCTCGGCGACGGCCGAGAGGATCGGGGGGCCGCCGTTCCCCGTCCGGGCGGCCTGGGAGACGAACGTCTGTGCCGTCGGCCGGGTGGCCTCGGCCCGCGCGGGCGACCCGCCGCTCGCTCTCACCCTGCAAGGAAATCGAACTAAACTTCGTGTGGCTTCCCAGGAATACGCTAAGTCACTGATCCAACCGGGGTTTTTATTCAATGAGCGGACCCACGGTGCTGTGGTGAGATTAGAAACTGGGGACCACACCTTGAAGTGTAGCCTGTGCGGCTCGGCGAAAGCGCTCGGAGCAGATGGCGAAGCCATGCCGGTCGGGAAGATCATGAGCTGCGGCATCCTCGCAGTTGAAGGGCGCCAGATTTGGTGTATGATCCTAAACCCAAAGAAGACGCAGGCTGCCCGCTTCTGGGGCTCCCCTTGCGCGACTGCCATAACGGTCGCCCGCTTGTTCCCGTCGATACAGTCAAACAGAAGGTGCCCTGCAGATGACCGAAGCCTTCAGCATTCCGATGCACTTCCGGCCTGCTGACTACACCGCTGAAGTTGACGGAGACGTGCTCATCATCATCGACCTCGCGCTCGGCGCGCAGTCTGTCCTGTCGTGCGCGCATGACATCATGTGTGACCTGTTCGAGCGCGACGTCTGGCAGACTGGCATGCGCACAATCTGCCAGGACAGCACCGACTGCTGGAGTGAGTGGATTGTCTCGGGCGGCGCCTTCGATGCGGTGTCCAGGATCCCCGAGCCGGCGAATGCGGACCGCAACGCTGCGATCGCGTGGATCCGCGAGCGTTACGGTTACCCGCACAAGAACGAAGTGCCGGCTCCGGTGACGAAGGAGGACCTCCGGCAGCGCCTCGCCGACCTAGACGCTGAGGAAGCTGCGGGCGGACCGACGTCCGATGAGGATGCGTTCAGCCGCCACTTCGCCCGCAAGACTTGGGAAAGCGCCCTCCGATATCTTGAGGGCTGACTGATGTCGCAGCCTCCCCGCGTACCTCTCACGCCAGAGCAGATCCAGGCGGCCGTGGACCGTCTGGACCCATCCCGGCAGCTGCTGCGTCAGATGCTCATCGAAACCGGAGAGTTGTCCTTCGGACCGCGGTGGCAGGCCCCGATGGCTGAGGCGCTGTCGAAGGCAGCCGGCAGGCGTGTCAGCCCGCAACAGGTACACAACTTGATCATCGCTCAGCGGAGATTTCCCAATGCGATGATTGAACCCCTCCGCGCTGCTGGTCTGGAACTCACCGCCAGCCTTCGGCTGCGAGCGGATCGGCTTAAAGCTATCTGGGACTCGGACCCTCACGCCTTGGAGATGGCTGCCGAGGAAAAGCGCGAGATCGACAAGGATATGATGACCCTTGCAGACCTAAGCCCCTACAGCCGGAAGGAAGGCTGACGATGATCTGGTTCCACTTGCGCCAAGACAGCGCCAACGAGGAGCAATGAGGCAAATGGTCAGGACGAAGGGTCGACGTCGGCTGGCTTGCCATCACGAAGCCGGACACGCGCTAACGCGATGGTATTTCGGTCACCGAACGGATCGTGCCCTTGTCCTCACCGTTGAGGAAGTCCGCGCGCGCAAAGTCGTGAAGAACCGCAAGGGTGTGCGGATTGTCGGCTGTGAGGGCATCGTCGAAGGGTACGACCTCCATAGCTACCCGTATGGGCTGCCGCGGATTGAAGGCTCTCCGGAGGAACAGGAACGCTTCAAGTACCTCCGCGCTATCACCCGAGACATGGAGCTCATCAACTGCTTCGCCGGGTTCATGGCCGAAGCGCACTACCGGCGTATGTCGGCGGCCGCCTGCATGTTCTTAGGGGGAGAGCAGGACATGGAGCGTGCCAAGCTGGTGGTTGGAGCCTGGGATCTCTCGGACGCAGAGCAGCACGAACTTCTCGCACTGGCCGATGCGAGGGCTGCCGCCCTCGTTCGGTCAAAGGCAGGCGCCGCTGCCATCAAGGCCATCGCCGATGCATTGATGGAGCGTGGGCGCCTGACCGGGGAGCAGATTGCCACACTGTGCCGCCGCGCCTACGGCGGCAGAGAGTGTGCGTATGGTGCCTGGAATGCATACTGGCCGGCCACGCCTGAGCAGATCCGATCAGGCTTCATTCCGGAGCGCCTAAGGCAGGCTGCATAGGACGAGCCACTTGCTGAAGCGGGGGGTGGTAGCATGCAGCCAGACATCCAGATCCCGAAGCAGGATAGTGACGGACATGCGATTCAGCAGAGCATCGGTCCGCGTGGGTTCAGGAGTCCGTGTTCGGCTTCGAGCCAGCCTCAACGCCTTACCTGACACCATCAAGGCTTGGCAGTTCCACGCTGTTGCGCGGTCTACAGCATATTAAGCCGGGCCCCCTTTGCGAGCATTTTCAGTGTGAAATTGGAAATTCTTCATTAATATCAGATTCTTGAGGTCAGCCCCCCCGCCGGCGGTTTCGATACGCGTTCGGATCTCCTAAATCCGTGAACGGCAGCTATCGGATCCTATCCGCTAGCCGGAACCGCTCACTGGAAGACTGCAACGCGCCATCAGCTGACCATTGCCGCCAACCGTCCGAAAGTCCGGTCATCAAGCATTAGCAGACCCCCACGACCAAATCGTGCTACGTGGGTAGCTCACCCATGTCGGCTCCGTTTACCCCGGAATGCCAGGAACTTGGCTGCAGGCGCCAGCGCTCAGACCATTTCTGAGAGGCGCCGCGTATTGTCTGCAACCAGTTCCCGGTAGCGTGCGACGACCTCGCCAGGGCTTCCGCCCGCCATCAGGGTGTTGGCAGCTTCCATTGCGGCCACGACCTTCTCGCCGACCATCGACACCATCTCGGCCTGAGCCTCGGCTCCGCCCCAGGCGATCCGCACCAGCCGCAACTCGATGACCTTCTGCGCCTCCACGGCGAGCAGGAACGCGGCATAGAACGGGTTCAGCATGACGTCTCCGGTGGGTCGGTCCCATCCGACAACGCCTAAGCGGAGGCCCGGTCCCTGCGGACGATGACGCAGGTAAGACCCCAGGGTCGGGTGTGGCGATGATACCCTAACGGCCACTGGAACAGACGCGCGGGTCGGTGATTGGCCCGCTATCCGGGCAGCGCCTTCCCTGAACCGCGCCGCGTGTGCTGCCCTGGCCAAGCCGGCGCCATGGAACACCAGATGACGGATGCCCCGGACCTGCGCCTGAAGATGCAGGACCCCCGCACACAATACCCGCAACCGCCCTTCGAGAAGCAGCCGCAGGAAGCCCCGGGGCTGGCGCAGGCGATGAAGCCCAAGCCCGACCATGGCGAAACCAGCTATCGCGGCCACGGTCGCCTAGAGGGACGCAAGGCCCTCGTCACCGGTGCCGATTCCGGTATCGGTCGGGCAGCCGCCATCGCGTTCGCCCGCGAGGGCGCCGATGTGGCGCTCAGCTTCGTCGCGGACGAGATGCCCGACGCGCAGGAGGTCGCCAAGCTGATCGAGGCGGAGGGCCGCAAGGCGGTGCTGCTGCCGGGCGACATCACCGACAAGGGGTTCTGCGAGGCACTCGTGAAGAAGGCGGTCACCGACCTCGGCGGCCTTGACATCCTCGTCAATAACGCCGGCAAGCAGACGAACCAGAAAGACATCACCGATATCACGGACGAGCAGTTCGACCGGACGCTGAAGACCAACCTCTACGCCATGTTCTGGATCACCAAGGCCGCCCTACCGCACATGCCGGCCGGCGCCTCTGTGATCAACACCGCCTCGGTCGTAGCCTACAACCCGCCGCAGATCCTGGTCGACTACGCGACCACGAAGGCCGGCATCGTCGCCTTCTCGAAGGCGCTGGCCAAGCAGCAGATCGCGAAGGGCATCCGGGTGAACGCGGTGGCGCCCGGTCCGTTCTGGACGGCCCTGCAGCCCTCGGGCGGCCAGCCGCAGGAGAACGTCGAGAAGTTCGGTTCCGAGGTGCCGCTGGGCCGTCCCGGCCAGCCGGTTGAACTCGCTCCGGTCTACGTGTTCCTCGCGAGCCAGGAGGCGAGCTACGTCACCGGCGAGGTCTATGGCGCCACCGGCGGCAACGGCACCGCCTGATCGCTCATCCCGGCGGACGCAGCCTCCGTGGGGTGGCCGCCGGGACGCGGGTTATATCACGTCACGGCGTCGTCGCCGGCCGTCACGTGTCGACGGCGCCGAGTTGCTTGAGCATCGTCAGGTTGTCCATCAACGCCCAGTGTTCGACGAGGCGACCGTCCGCGACCTGGAAGAGGTCCATGACCACGATGTCGATGTGTTGCCCGGTGGCCGGCAGCCCCTGGAACTCGCCGGTATGCCGCCCCTGGAAACGTAGCCGTGCGAGTATGCGGTCGCCCTCGGCGATGAGTTCGTCGACTGGCATAGCAATGTCCGACAGGCCGCCATGCAGGACCGCGGCGAGCTTGCGCACGCCCGCCGGTCCGCGCACCTCGAAGTCGAGGCCCGGGTCGTGCCGGACGAAGTCCGGCGCGATGTTGGCGTCCCACCAAGCATCGTCGCAGTCGCGGAACGCATCGAAGTAGGCGCGGACGAGCCGCTTGTTGTCCTCCCTCATCGGCGCACCGCGCCCGGCTCGTGGATCGGGCAGCGGTTGAAGCGCTCGCGGAACTCGGCCGAATGCCGGTAGGGAGCGTTGCGGGCGCGGTTGATGTTGCCGAGCGGCCGATGCGCGGCGAGCCCGGTCCAGACACTGAAGCGCATCTCCTCATCCACCACCTGGACCCGGGCCGGATCCCAACTGTCCTGGGGCTGGACGCGGAGGACGCCGACCCGCTGGAACGGTGCCTCGTCCTCCTTCCACTCCACCGTAGGATCCTCGACCGGCTGGCGTTCGAGGTCGCGGCAGAGCTGCACGCGGAACTCCCATTCACCGGCGATGCCAGCCATCTCGGACCGCACCGTCTCGCGGATCGCGTACGGCCGACCGGAGGCGTCGATCTCGGCGCCGGTCAGGGCGGTCAGGGCGGGGGCGACCGGGACCAGCGAGAACTTGGCGATGTAGTCACCGTACCGAAACGGCGTCAGGCTGTTGTACGTCTCGCCGAGGGGGTCGACGTTGGGCGCGCCGCCCAGCGAGCCGATGGTGGGGCTGTCGACGCCAAATGCGTGCAGCGCCTTGTTCACCCCGCGCAACACGGTCGAGGCGGCGACCTTCAGTCCCTCCACCCGGTCGGTCGTGCCGGCGAGCAGCTTGAGGCTGCCGAGGAACTTCTCGGCGTTCGGCGCCTGGAACACCTTGCCGTTGACCATGATGAAGTTCTGCGTCGTTCCTTCCGCATCCGGGAGACGCTCGCCCTCGACGTCTAGGACCTTCAAGGCGATGCCCCGGGGCAGGGAGACGGAGTCGGGTAGGATGTCGCCCGCGTTGGTCGACATCCGCATGTACACCTTATGCTCCCCCGCCTTCGCGAACAGGCCCTGGGCCAGTTCGGGGGGCAGCCCCGCATCGACCGTCAGCGTCCCTACGAGGATGCCGTGCGACTTCGCGTGGACCGAGCGCACGGCATGGCCCGAATGCTCCGCGACCCTGGTCAGGATCGTGTCGAAGGCCTCGTTCAGTTGTTCGATGGTCTGCCCTTCGTCGGGCCTCACCACCTCGACATCGGGACTGTATCGAACGGGTGGTTGCACGGTCAGTCTCCTGGCAGCGGCCGAGACAGAACGACAGCGGGTGGGTGACGTTCCGGATTGCGCGACATTCAATCGCCCATGAACGAACCCGGGAACGTACGCCCCGGCGGGCGGCTTGTCGGCGGTACGGCCCGCCCAGCCGCCACGGGTTCGTCGTCTTGCGCCCGCCCTTTGCTCCAAAGCAGCAGGTCGATCCCGCGCCCTGACCCCGGCCAACGTCAAGCAATCCCGTTGGCGCACGACACGATCAGGAGATGCCCATGACCTACCTCCGTTACGCGCCCGACATCGAGACGCCTGCCCCGGACGAGCAGAAGTCCATCGACGGCATCATCCAGGGGATGACCCAGCAGTCGCAGGTCGTGGAGAAGCGCGAGCGTCACGCGGTGCGCGCGAGCCACGCGAAAAGCTCTGCCTGCGTCACCGGGGAGTTGGTCGTCCCCGAAGGCCTGCCGCCCGAACTCGCACAGGGTCTGTTCGCCAAGCCCGGGATGCACAAGGTAGCCGTGCGCTTCGCCCAGGGGCCGGGCGAAACCCTGGGCGACCGCGTGTCGACCCACCGCGGCATGTCGATCAAGGTCTTCGGGGTGCCCGGCGAGAAGCTGCCCGGCCACGACGTCGAGACCCAGGACTTCGTGCTCGCCACCGGCACGACCTTCCCGTCCGGGACGGCTGCCGGGTTCCTGCGCGACGGAACCGTGATCGGCAAGGCGACCGGCCTGCCCGAAGGCGTGAAGAGTGCGGTCGCCGCAACCGCACGCAACCTCAACCGGGTGTTGCATGCCTTCGGCACGGAGAGCGCCATGGCCGACTTCCTCGGCCACCCCTACAGCCATCCGCTCGCCGACAGCTACTTCAGCCAAGCTCCGATGCGGTTCGGGGACTACGTCGCCAAGCTCGGCGCGGTCCCGGCTTCGAAGGCGCAGCTGGACCTGGCCGAATGGCGGCTCGACTCACACGATGACGAGGACGGTTTCCGCCACGCGGCCGCGGCGTTCTTCCGCGACAACGAGGTGGTGTACGAGCTTAAGGCGCAGCTCTGGGCGGATGCTGAGCGCCAGCCCATCGAGGACGCCTCGGTCGACTGGCCGGTCGCGGTCAGCCCGTACCGGACGGTGGCGACGCTTCGGCTGCCGCGCCAAGATGCCTACTCACCCGAGCGGGTGCACTACTTCGACGAGGTGATGACCTTCCGGCCGGCGCACAGCCTCGCGGAGCACCGGCCGCTTGGCTCGGTGATGCGCGCACGGCTGCAGGTCTATCGGGCGCTGAGCGATTTCCGGCATCGCGAGAATGGCGTGACCGCAGAGAACACAGCCTCGCCCGAAAGCATCCCGGCCTGACACCACGTTTCTTGCGACCGCCCCTCAGTACGGTCAGGTACGAAGGGGCGGCCACGGCTCAATTGCGAGCGTCGCCGTCGCGCATCTGACCCGTCGGCTCTTGCACGTGGGCTTCGAGGAACCAGAGGTGCTTGTCGACGGCGCGGGACACCTCCGTGAACAGGTCCGCCGTGTCGGCGTCACCCGCCTCGTCCGTCTCGTCGATGTTCTCACGCACGGCGTTGGCGTAGGCGGCGTAGCTGTCGATCAGCGCGGCGACGTGGTCGGCGATGGCGTAGATGCCGGTCGGGTAGGCGGGCAACTTGGTCTTGTCGGCCACGATTTGCGCCGTTCCCAGGGCCGTGCCACCGAGCTGCACCGCCCGCTCGGCCACCTTGTCGTTGAAGCCGCTGATCTCGGCACGGAAGCCGTCCAGCATCAGGTGGATCCCGATGAACTGCGGCCCTTTGAGATTCCAGTGCGCCTGCTTGATCGCCAGCGCGAGGTCGATGCCGTCCGCCAGCCGGGCGTTCAAAGCCTCGATGGACACCTTCTTGGCGTTGGAATCGGTATTGTTGCGGGTCCGATGAGTACGCGGGGTGCTGCTCGTCGCCATGCTTCTGCTCCGTGATGCCGAGGCGGCAATTGTGTAGAGCGGAGGAGGTTCCCTGGTCGGGTCCGACCTTTGGGCACCCCAGCCCCTGGCCGCCAAGGGTCGCACCGGCCCGTCATGGGGTCGTCGCGACGAGTTCAGGTATCTGTCACGAAGAGGTGGAACGGGAACTTCAAGCCTGCATCACCTCGGCGAGAAGGCCGGAGCACGGAACTCCCACGGAACCTCTCCCGCAAGGCGGACTTCCCATTCACCGCTCATGGTGTGACACGGGGCGGCCCTCTCGAACGGTGACGGAACGAGACAGATGGATCTTGGCATCAGCGGACGGATCGCGGTCGTGACGGGAGCCAAGTCTGGCATGGGCCGCTCGACCGCCGAACATCTCTTGCGCGAAGGCGTCCACGTCGTCCTGACCGACAAGGAAGGCCCTGAGTTGCAGGCCACCGCCGAGGAACTGGCGGCGCTGGGCCCGGTCCGTGCCATCGAAGCGGACCTGAGCACGGCCAAGGGGATCGAGGTGCTCGCCGCCTTCGCCAACATGGCCTTCGACGACAAGCCGACCATCCTCGTCTGCGCCGCTGGGATCACCGGGGCGTCGGGGGACTTCCTGGACCTCACCGACGACGACTGGCTTGAGGCGTTGCAGACCGACCTCATGGCCGGGGTGCGCGCGACCAGGGCCTTCATTCCGCACATGCGCAAGGCGGGCTGGGGCCGCGTTGTGCTGTTCTCGTCCGAGGACGCCGTGCAGCCCTACGTCGAGGAACTGCCCTACGCGGCGGCCAAGGCGGGCGTCCTGAACCTCGCGAAAGGATTGTCCAAGGCCTACGGGCCGGACGGCGTGCTTGTGAACGCGGTCGGGCCGGCCTTCATCGCAACGCCGATGACTGACGCGCAGATGGAGAAGAAGGCCAAGGAGAAAGGCATCTCGTTCGACGAAGCGGTCCAGGTCACTCTGGACGAGGAGCGCCCCGGCATCGTCGCCAAGCGGCGCGGCCGCGCGGAGGAAGTCGCCGCCGCGGTCACGTTCCTCTGCTCGGAACATGCCAGCTTTATCACGGGCGAGTTCCTCAGGGTCGACGGCGGTTCGGTCATGACCATGGGAGCTTAGCCCTCCTGATAGCCGGCGGCCTCACTTCGCCGTGCGGTCTTCGACGGGTTGCTATCGAAGGTCCACGTCGTAAGCGCGCCGCCGTCGGCCCCGCGGCCACGGTCCCAGGAACCGTCGTCGGTAGCGGGGGCTTTTTACCGACCCCGGGGCATGCCCGGGCAAAAGGGTAGGTCATGTCCACAGATACCGAAATGCACCGCCAGTTGCTCGGCGCGTTGAAGGATGCCCAGGGCAAGGGCGACGGTAGCTTCGAGAAGGCCGTCACCGCCGCCTTCGAGCACGTCTTCGAACATCTTGGCCGATTGAACGACCACGTTTCGCCGAGCAGTCCCGACGGAGGCGACCGCCACTTGCAGCCGGGCGAGTCCCCGACGCTCCGGTAGTCCGGGGCGCGGACGGACGTCATGGTCCTCAGCTGTCGCGTCCATCCTTGCCTCTGTCTCGCCTGGCTGAGCCTGCATACACCGCTTTTCAACGAGCTTGGGATCGGGTGTCAGAAGCCGCGCATCCCCGCGCCTACAGTCGGTCACGACCACGTCAAGCTCTCCTAACCCAGGAACAGCGTAGTTTCCTACCAGGCTCTTCGCGTGTAAGTTGAGCCCGCCGTGGCGTGGCTCTCGTAGCTGCCGGCGACCATGTGCCGTTCGCGCTCCCATGTTCATCCCCTAGGCCAGCTTTCGTGAACCCAGAACCGCTCCATGCGATGGCCGGGCTCGTGCGCACGCTCACGCGCTTTACCGCCCTCACCGAGGCCGAGCAGCGGGCCATCCAGGATCTGTCGGTGCGACCGCGTGTCGTCGCGGCCGGAGCCGATCTCGTACGGGCAGGCGATGCGCCTGCGCAGTGCTGCCTCGTCGTCGACGGCTGGCTCTGCCGCTACCGGCTGCTCAGTGGGGGCCGGCGGCAGATCCTCGGCCTCTACCTCCCGGGGGATGTCCCCGATCTGCAGAACCTACACCTGCCCGTCCGCGAGGACGGTCTTGCGGCTCTGACCAAGGCCACGGTTATCCTGATCCCGCACGACAAGCTGCGCGCGCTCACCGCCGCCTTCCCCAACCTCGCTACCGCACTCTGGTGCTCCACGCTGGTCGATGCCGGGATCCAGCGGGCCTGGCTGGTCGGCCTGGGCCGGCGCTCCGCCCACGAGCGGGTCGGCCACCTTATCTGCGAACTATACCTGAGGCTCGCGGCAATCGGCTTGGCGGCCGACCACCGCTGCCAATTTCCCCTGACGCAGACTTGCCTGGCCGACACGCTCGGCGTCACCAGCGTGCATATCAACCGCACCTTCAAGGCAATGCGTAAGCAGGAGCTTCTTACCCTGCGCCGCAACGTCCTCACCATCCATGCCTGGGATGCGCTCGTCTATGCCAGCGGCTTCGACCCAGGCTACCTCCACCTAGCACGGTAGCTGGCGACGGCGCGCTTCCCCGATTGGGTGCCTTGCCTCCTGTATCTGGGCCAGTATGGCGCGCTAACGGGCAAGCGACAGCCTTGCGCGAGGCGCCACTTCCCACCCTTCGCAGACCCTCGGGAGGTCCGCTCCGAGGCAGCTTGGCGGAGGATGACTTATGTCCAGGTTGGGCGGATTTATGCCTGCTCGCTCCCCTCGATTCGACGCTCTGAAGCGGACAGGAGCTTCTGGCTCATGCGGCAAAACTACGGATTGCCGAGATTACCTTGCTCTCGCGGAAGGGCTTGTTGCAAAATACGCCTCGCGCCGGAATAGCGTCGAGGTCCGGCGCCAGAGCCCCCGTCAGGACCAGCTCGATGGGAGGCCAGCGGTCCCGGATCATCGCCACCAGCTTCAGCCCGGTGGTTGAGCCGCGTACGTCGAGGTCGGCGAACACCACTCGGATGTCCGTGCGCTCCTCCAGAGTGCGCACCGCCGCCTGAGCAGTGCGCACCACGACTGCGACGCATCCCGCCTCCTCGACGAAGTCCCTCATGATGCCGGCCAGGATCGGCTCATCTTGGAGCACGAGCACGACCGGCCGCGCTTCGTCGCCGTCCGTCCCGGTCATCGTCATGAGCGTTGCACCTCGATCAGCGGTGCACGCATCACCGCGATCACCCCGTCCGTGTCGTATGTAACGTCGACCTCGCCCGTTCCGACGAGACCCGTGCGGATTAGGCGCGAACCGAAGCCTCGCCGGGTCGGCGCTACCACGGGAGGACCTCCGTGCTCGCGCCACCGCAGCACCAGCCCGGGCTCCCCAGTCGCGGTATCGATCCACCATTGCACCTCGACCTCGCCCTCTTCGCCGGACAGGCTGCCGTACTTGGCCGCGTTGGTCGCTAGTTCATGGAGGAGCAACGACGCTGACAGCGCAGCACTTGGTCCGAGCGCCACGTTGGGGCCGTCCAGCGTGAAGCGCCGCGCCTCGGCCGCGTTGCCCAGAACCTCTCGGCATACGGTCCGCAGGTCGGCAGACGTCCAGTCCTTGCGCAGCAAAAGGTCGTGGGCCGAGGCCAACGCCTGGATGCGCTTATGGAACGCCTCGACCGGCTCGCGCTCCGGAACAGACCGCAGCGTCTGGTGCGCGATGCTCACGACCATCGCCATCGTGTTCTTAAGGCGGTGGGAGAGTTCGTGGTTCAGCAGGTCCTGCCGCTCCTCGGCACGCCGACGCTCGACGGCTTGGCGGGTCAGCTCAGCGATCTGCCGAATGAACGAGACCTCCGATTCGGTCCAAGACCGCGGCTGCCCGTCATTCACGTAAAGCACCGCCACCGTCCGGCCCTTCTCGACTATGGGCACGTTCACCAGGGTGCGCGCGGAGACCGCCTCTAGTGTCGTGGCGGAGGCGGCGGTGCGCGGGTCGTCGCGCACGTCCGCAATGACGACCGTCCGCCCCTGCCGGAGGTCTTCAGCGTAGAGGCCGTAATCGTCCATGCGATAGTGGCCGGCCAGCGTCGGGAAACCCGCCGCGGTCCAGTCCTCCTCGACCACGAAGCTCTCACCGTCCGGGCCGACCGTGCCGTAGCCAACCCGACCGACGCCCAAGACGCGCCCGAGGATCGTCGAGCCCGCCATCGCTATCGCGTTGGCGTCAATGCCGGCTCGCAACCGGTCCCCGAACTCCAGGAGGCCGTTGCGGCGGGCATCGGCCTGCACCCGCTCCGTCACCTCCAGGAAGATGACGCCGAAGCGTTCGCCACCGAGCGAGAAGGCACGGCCCTCGTACCACCGCGCGAGGGTCCCGACCTGACGGACGAACGTTACCGGTTCGCCGGTCTCGACCACGTCGGCAAACTCGTCGACCCAGGCGTCCTCGATGCCAGGGAATACCTCGCGGATCGTGCGGCCGACAACGCTGTCTGAGGCGATGCCGACGAGCCGGCCCCAGGCCGAGTTGACGTCGACGTAGCGCCAGTCCGTGATGCGTCCGGTTGTGTCGCGCACAACCTCGCCGACGATGAAGCCCTCGCTCAGGCGCTCGAACAGGCTGCGCCAGTGGGCCTCGCTGTCCGCGAGGCGCCCCTCAAACAACTTCTGCTGGGTGATGTCACGCGAGACGGAAAGGATCCTCTCCGGCCGCCCGTCAGCACCAAAGATCGGCGTGACCTGCACGTCCCACCACCGGGGCTTGCCGAGCAAGGTATCGGCCGGACCTTGGAAATGGCCGACGCCGCCACGCTTGGCCGTGGCCAGGGCCTCCAAGGCATCGACGTGTCCCCGGCCCCGCCAGAAGCTCGGCCACGGGCAGCCCTTGATCTGATTGAAGTCGCCG
Source organism: Methylorubrum populi (assembly GCF_002355515.1). Lineage (NCBI taxonomy): Bacteria > Pseudomonadati > Pseudomonadota > Alphaproteobacteria > Hyphomicrobiales > Methylobacteriaceae > Methylorubrum > Methylorubrum populi. Next base: position 2,179,358 of record NZ_AP014809.1, read on the forward strand.
ACCTCCATCACCTTCATGCCGCCCTCGCTCATGAAGGTCAGGCCTCCGTCGAGGTCGAGCACCTTGATGCAGTCGGCCGAGGACGCCAGGACGCCCTGCATGAACTCGGAGTCGGCCTTCTGCTTGGCGGCAATGTTGCGCTCATCCGTGCGGTCGCTCATCGCCTTGACGAAACCCTGGTGCGTCCCGTCCACCCCGCGCAGCGAGGTCATGTCGCCGACCGCGTAGAAACGGTCGCCGTCCTTGCGCAAATGCCAGCGCACGTCCCTGGCATGCCCGTCGCGGAGGACAATGGCCATCTCCTCCCGCGCGCGATCGGAGGCCTGGTCTTCGGGCGTGAAGATCCGCTCGACGGTCTGCCCGCCCATCTCATCGGCCGACCAGCCCAGGATGCGTTCGGCCCCGACGTTCCAGTCGGTCACCTTGCCCTCGGTGTCGGTAACGATGATCGCCATTTCGCTGGCGCTGTCGAAGATCGCGCGGTGGCGCTTCTCGCTGTCGGCCAAGCGTTGCCGGTTGCGGTGCGCCTCCGTGACATCGATCTGGCTGCCAAAGCGGTAGCGCAGCCGTCCCTCCCCGTCGAAAACGGGTCCGACGAACAGGGCATTCACGAACGTCGTGCCGTCGCGGCGATGGTTGGTGATCTCGACGGTGAGGTCGCGGTCGTCGCGTAGCGCTGCGCGGATTTCGTCGACGCAGCCCGGTTCGGTATTCGGCCCCTGGAGGAAGCGACAGTTGCGCCCGACGACCTGGTCCAGGTCGTAGCCCGTGAGGTCGAGGAAGGCGCGGTTGGTGTAGACGATCGGGTCATCGTCCTGATTGGGATCCGTGAGGATGATCGGCAGGCTGGTCCTGTCGACGGCGGAGAACAGCACGTCGGCGTTGGCCGCTGCCGAGCGGCGTCGTTGATCGGATGGATCCAGACCGGGTTCAGGCTGCTCGGCAAGCCTCTCCCGCAGGCGCAGGACTTCTGCCTCAAGCTCCTCGCGCGAGAGGCGGTGCACATCGCTATTCATCGAGAGGTAAGCCTGGCCCTCGGTGGCCGACGTCGTTCACGGACGTTGCGAAGAGCCACGTGCCCTCACACCGCCATGCCGGGTGCCGGATCCGCGTCTTAAAGCCGTTTTTTCACCTGAGTTAAAGTCGCCGGTTGTCGGGCGAATGGCCGCTTTCGGGATCCGCAGACGACTGCTCGGGTCTGGGTTGGGCCGGAGGCGGAACGTCCGCTTCAGGGTGACGGGCCAGGGTCGGCTCCCCATCCGATCCGGACCTTCAGCGGCAGCGCCTCGAATGTCCGCAATGGGTGCAGGCTGTGTGAAAACGCGCTGATCTGGTAGAGTAATTTCCGATCTTGGGAGGTCGGGATGAAGCGCTTCATTGCAGGCGAGGATCGTCAGCAGATCACACTCCTTCCCGACTGTCTGGACGACTACATCACCGCCGACAACCCGGTTCGCCTCGTCGAAGTGTTCGTCGATGAGCTCGATCTGGGCCGGCTCGGCTTCGCGGGCGCGGTACCGGAGGCCACGGGTCGTCCGGCCTACCATCCAGCGACGCTGCTCAAGATCTACCTCTACGGCTATCTCAACCGCGTCCCGTCGAGCCGGCGTCTCGAACGCGAGAGCCAACGCAACGTCGAACTGATCTGGCTCACCGGCCGGCTGATGCCCGACTTCAAGACGCTGGCCGACTTCCGCAAGGACAACGGCCCTGCCATCCAGGCCGCCTGCGCGCAGTTCGTGGTGTTGTGCCGCCGGCTGAACCTGTTCAGCAAGGCCGTCGTCGCCATCGACGGCAGCAAGTTCAAGGCGGTCAACAACCGCGACAAGAACTTCACCGCCGCGAAGGTCGAGGCGCGCTTGGCGCAGGTCGAGACGAGCATCGGCCGTTATCTTGCTGCGCTGGATCGGGCCGACCGCGAGCCGAGCGACATCGCCGAGGCGCGCACGACACGGCTCAAGGAGAAGATTGCGGGCCTGCGCGCGCAGATGCAGGTCCTCCAGGCGAGAGGGCAGCAGGTCGAGGCTGCACCCGACGGCCAAGTCTCGCTGACCGACCCCGACGCGCGCTCCATGGCGACCAGCGGCAAGGGTACGGGCATGGTCGGCTACAACGTCCAGGCCGCGGTGGATGCCGAGCACCATCTGATCGTGGCCCACGCCGTGACCAACGTCGGCAGCGACCGGGCGCAACTCGCGCCGATGGGGCTCCTGGCTCAGGAGGCGACGGGGTGTGCCACGCTCACGGTGCTGGCCGACCGGGGCTACCTCAGCGGGGAACAGGTTCTGGCCTGCGAGGGCACCGGCGTGCTGCCATGCGTGCCCAAGACCCTGACCTCGGGCCACGCCAAGCGCGGCCTCTTCACGGGACAGGACTTCGTCTACGACGCCAGCCATGACCGTTACACCTGTCCCGCCGGCCAGCACCTGACCAAGGGCGTTACCCGGTCCGATCGTCGGGCCGATGGCGACGAGATAGATCACTACCGCAACCTGACGGCCTGTCTCGATTGCGCTCTCAAGCCCCGCTGCACGCCAGCGGAGACGCGGCGTGTCAAACGCTGGGTGCACGAGGGCGTGCTTGATGCGATGCAGGAGCGGCTCGACCGGATGCCGGACGCGATGAAGATCCGTCGCCAGACCGTGGAGCACCCGTTCGGTACGCTGAAGGCCTGGATGGGCGCCACTCACTTCCTGACCCGGACCTTGGCGAAGGTCAGGACCGAGATGAGCCTGCAAGTTCTGGCCTACAACATGAAGCGGATGATCCAGATCTTCGGGGTCCGCCCGCTGCTGGCGGCCATCCGAACCTGAGGCCAGCAGCTCGATCTCCGGCGCAACGCGGTGCGCTCGCCCCAATCCCGAGGGATCTGCGTTTCCACACGGCCTCGGTCCAGGCTGTGTGAAAACGCGCTGATCTGGTAGAGTAATTTCCGATCTTGGGAGGTCGGGATGAAGCGCTTCATTGCAGGCGAGGATCGTCAGCAGATCACACTCCTTCCCGACTGTCTGGACGACTACATCACCGCCGACAACCCGGTTCGCCTCGTCGAAGTGTTCGTCGATGAGCTCGATCTGGGCCGGCTCGGCTTCGCGGGCGCGGTACCGGAGGCCACGGGTCGTCCGGCCTACCATCCAGCGACGCTGCTCAAGATCTACCTCTACGGCTATCTCAACCGCGTCCCGTCGAGCCGGCGTCTCGAACGCGAGAGCCAACGCAACGTCGAACTGATCTGGCTCACCGGCCGGCTGATGCCCGACTTCAAGACGCTGGCCGACTTCCGCAAGGACAACGGCCCTGCCATCCAGGCCGCCTGCGCGCAGTTCGTGGTGTTGTGCCGCCGGCTGAACCTGTTCAGCAAGGCCGTCGTCGCCATCGACGGCAGCAAGTTCAAGGCGGTCAACAACCGCGACAAGAACTTCACCGCCGCGAAGGTCGAGGCGCGCTTGGCGCAGGTCGAGACGAGCATCGGCCGTTATCTTGCTGCGCTGGATCGGGCCGACCGCGAGCCGAGCGACATCGCCGAGGCGCGCACGACACGGCTCAAGGAGAAGATTGCGGGCCTGCGCGCGCAGATGCAGGTCCTCCAGGCGAGAGGGCAGCAGGTCGAGGCTGCACCCGACGGCCAAGTCTCGCTGACCGACCCCGACGCGCGCTCCATGGCGACCAGCGGCAAGGGTACGGGCATGGTCGGCTACAACGTCCAGGCCGCGGTGGATGCCGAGCACCATCTGATCGTGGCCCACGCCGTGACCAACGTCGGCAGCGACCGGGCGCAACTCGCGCCGATGGGGCTCCTGGCTCAGGAGGCGACGGGGTGTGCCACGCTCACGGTGCTGGCCGACCGGGGCTACCTCAGCGGGGAACAGGTTCTGGCCTGCGAGGGCACCGGCGTGCTGCCATGCGTGCCCAAGACCCTGACCTCGGGCCACGCCAAGCGCGGCCTCTTCACGGGACAGGACTTCGTCTACGACGCCAGCCATGACCGTTACACCTGTCCCGCCGGCCAGCACCTGACCAAGGGCGTTACCCGGTCCGATCGTCGGGCCGATGGCGACGAGATAGATCACTACCGCAACCTGACGGCCTGTCTCGATTGCGCTCTCAAGCCCCGCTGCACGCCAGCGGAGACGCGGCGTGTCAAACGCTGGGTGCACGAGGGCGTGCTTGATGCGATGCAGGAGCGGCTCGACCGGATGCCGGACGCGATGAAGATCCGTCGCCAGACCGTGGAGCACCCGTTCGGTACGCTGAAGGCCTGGATGGGCGCCACTCACTTCCTGACCCGGACCTTGGCGAAGGTCAGGACCGAGATGAGCCTGCAAGTTCTGGCCTACAACATGAAGCGGATGATCCAGATCTTCGGGGTCCGCCCGCTGCTGGCGGCCATCCGAACCTGAGGCCAGCAGCTCGATCTCCGGCGCAACGCGGTGCGCTCGCCCCAATCCCGAGGGATCTGCGTTTCCACACGGCCTCGGTCAGGAGTTCGCCCGCCGATTGTTCGGCTGTGCGCCATGAGCGGACATCAACTCGATACCCGGAACCGGACATTCAGCTTCGCGCCCACCCCGGTCTTAAAACCGCATCCTCACAATGCCTGAAAGCAGACATACGAGCTTGCAATCGATTGTTCAGCAACAGCAACGCTCCGAGTAGCGCTGCAGAGGTGTAAGGCCTCCCGACATCCACAACCATCGACGACCGTTGCGACTCTGTGTGGACATGCATCGATGTGCTATGGAGTGCGGGGAGGATGACACATCAGGATGCGGTCCATCGGTGAGCACCTCGTCGAAGCGTGGCCGCGCCTGTTCCGCTACGCGCTGACGCTGACGCGGGAGCCCGACGCCGCGCGCGACCTGATGCAGCAGAGCGCCCTCAAGGCGCTCTCGACGGGGACGACGCCGAGCGAACCGCGGGCGGCCCGCGCCTACCTGTTCCGGATCGTGCGCCACGCCTGGATCGATCGGCTCCGCCGGAACCGGACCCGCCGCGAGGACGATCTCGTGGATTGGCCCGACGAAGGGTTCGACGACCGCCTGATTGAGGCCATCGCCGTGCGCCAGGCTTTCGCCACCCTCGATGCACCCTGCCGAAAGGTCGTGACCTGCGTGGACGTCGAAGGCCTGAGCTACCGGGAGACCGCCAAACGGCTCGGCATTCCCGTCGGCACGGTCATGAGCCGTCTGCACAGGGCGAGGCGGATCATGCTGCACCGGATCGCCGAGCCGTCCGATGGGAGCGAGGGGCCGTGATGCGCTGGGAGACCCTCAATGCCTACGTCGATGGGGAACTTGATGCGAAGGACCGGCGCGCGGTCGCGGAGACGCTGGCCCGCGATCCGGTCCTGGCCGCGCGGGTCGCGACCCTGACCCGGCTGAAGCAGGGGGTGAAACGGGAGGTGAAGGCTGCGGTCGTGCCGCCCCCGCGCGCGCCGATGGCCCGCGCCTCCCTCGGATGGGCGTGCGCCGCGGCCCTGGTCGTCCTCGTCGGCACCGGCTGGCTGGCCCCGTCGTCTCGCCCGCCGGCCGACGCCGCGCGCGCGGCCTTCATGGCCTGGAGTGCGGCGGGCGCACCCGCGAACGCCATGCAGCCCGCGGGCGGCCTGAACGGCTTCCCCCTCGATCTCGGGGCGGCGGGCTTCCGCTTGGTCTACCTGTCCGAGGGTGACGGTTCGGCTGGCCGGCTTGCCGGTTACGAGGGGCGTCACGGCTGCCGGCTCGCCGTCTGGAGCAGGCCGTCGCGCGGGCAGGCCGGACTCGAGATCGCGCAAGGGGACCGCGACCTGCGTGTGGCGCGCTGGGACAGCAAGGGGCGCCGCTACGTCCTCCTGTCCGAGACGGTGCCGGCCGAGCGCTTCGCCCTGCTGGCCGAGGCGGCCGTGCTCCTCACCGAACCGACCAAGACGGACCGCCTGCGGCTCGCCCTGGACCGGGCCACCGGCCTCTCTGAACGCCCCTGCACCGGCTGACCGGCGCGGGCCGCGGAATTTATTTCGACCCGCCGCGAATAGACCGGGGGCGACGTGCGTCTCCTCCTCCGCACGTCGCGGGCCCGGTCGCCGGAGTCACGCGCGAAACCGGGGAGGAATCGGATGCTCGACAGACGCGATCTCATCAGGCGGGCGGGTCTCACCGCCCTGGCGGGCCTCGGCGGCGGCAGCTTCGCGTCGTTGCGGGCACTCGCGGGCGACACCACCACGCTGCCCTTCGGCAACGGCGAGCGGCCCCTGGTGGCCTATCCGGGCAAGCGCCCGCTGCTCCAGATGACCGCGCGCCCGCCGCAACTGGAGACCCCGTTCTCGGTGTTCGACGAGGGCGCCATCACGCCCAACGACGCGTTCTTCGTGCGCTACCACCTCGCCGACATCCCGACCGAGATCGACCCCGAGACCTACCGGGTCGCGATCAAGGGCCATGTCGAGAAGGAGGTCTCGCTCTCGCTCGCCGACCTGAAGGCGATGCCGACGACCGAGATCGTCGCGGTCAATCAGTGCTCGGGCAACTCTCGCGGCTTCTTCGAACCGCGCATGGCCGGCGGGCAGCTCGCCAACGGGGCGATGGGCTGCGCCCGATGGACCGGCGTGCCGCTGAAGGCGGTGCTCGACAAGGCCGGGGTGAAGGCGGGCGCCGTCGAGGTCGCCTTCACCGGCCTTGACGGCCCGGTGATCCCGGAGACGCCGGACTTCGCCAAGTCGCTCAAGCTCGACCACGCCCGCGACGGGCAGGTGATGCTCGCCTGGGGCATGAACGGGCAGGATCTGCCCTGGCTCAACGGCTATCCCCTGCGCCTCGTCGTGCCAGGATTCTACGGCACCTACTGGGTCAAGCACCTGGAGAGCATCAGCGTGCTCGACAAATCCTTCGACGGCTTCTGGATGCAGAAGGCCTATCGCATCCCCGACAACGACTGCGCCTGCACGCAACCCGGCAAGGCGGCGGACAAGACCGTGCCGATCAACCGCTTCACCGTGCGCTCCTTTCTCACCAACCTGACCGACGGGGCGGACGTGAAGGCCGGGCGCACGCCCTTGCGCGGCATCGCCTTCGATGGTGGCTCGGGAATCAAGTCGGTGGCGGTCTCGACCGACAACGGCAAGACCTGGGCGGAAGCGCGGCTCGGGCAGGATCTCGGCCCCTACGCCTTCCGGCCCTGGACCCTCGACGCGGAGCTGTCGCAGGGGGCGCACGCGATCCGGGTGCGGGCAACCGCCAACGACGGGGCGAGCCAGCCGATGGAGCCGCGCTGGAACCCGGCCGGGTACCTGCGCAACGTGGTCGAGACCACCCGCGTGCGCGCGGCCTGAGGGAGTGACGACGATGACCCGCACCACCCTCGCCCTGACGGCGGCGCTTGCCTTCGCCACCGGCGCGGCCCTCGCCGCCCCGAAATCCTACGCGGTGCCGGAGCCGACCGCGGAGCTGCGGGCGCCGAAGGCCGGCACGCACGCGGAGGGCTTCGAGGCGGCCCAGGCGAACTGCCTCGTCTGCCATTCGGTGGACTACATCGCGATGCAGCCGCCCGGCAAAGGCGCGGCCTTCTGGGAGTCCGAGGTGACCAAGATGGTCAAGGTCTACCACGCGCCGATCGACGCGGCGCAGGCCAAGGCCATCGCCGCCTACCTCGCCGACACCTACTGAGGCGCGGCTGGAAACAGGGGGCGGTCCGGCGACCGCCCCCCTCGTCCCGTCAGCGCGGTGCCTGCGTCTGGACCGTCGCGCCGGTCTCGCCGGGCTTGCCCTCGACGATGACGAGGCTTCGCCGCGCGGCCTCGTTCGCGTTCTGCGTCACCTGCCGGATCGGGCCCACGGCGTTGACGATGGCCGCGCCCGCCGGGTTCGTCATGAAGGCGGCCAGCGGCTCCAGCGGCCCGGCGCCCTTCGGATCGGCCGAGAGGGCCAGCACGTAGGGCTTCTTCGGCGTGAGGCCCGTCACCGCCGCCTGCAGGGTCTGCAACACGCCCTGGTCGAACAGCGTGACCTGCGTGGCCGCCTTGCCATCCGGCCCGGCCAGCGTCAGCGTGCTCGACTGGCCCGCCGCGCCCAGCGGCTGGAGGTTCGGCGCACCCGCTCCCTCCGACACCGCGTCCGGGACGTAGGCCACCCCCTGCGGCCCCTGGCCGATCGGGATGGTGGCGATCACCGCGTTGCTGCCGGTGTCGATCACCGCGACCGCGTCGGCATTCTCCAGGCCGACATAGATCCGCGAACCATCGCCCGAGGGCCAGAGGCCGTGCGGGAGCGCGCCGGTGGGAATCGTCGCGACCTGCGAGAAGTCGTCGGTGCGGAACACCTTCACTTGGTTCAGGCCGCCGATCGTCACGTAGGCGAACTGCCCGGCCTTCGTGCGCGCGATGTTGACGTGGTTGGTGATCGGTCCGGTCTCGATGGTCTTGAGCGCCTTGAACGGCGGCGTGGCCTCGAACACCTGGACGCGGCCGACGTCCTTGAGGGTGAACCACACCTGCTTGCCGTCGGGCGTCGCCGCGATGTCGGGGCAGAACGGGCTCTCCTGCTTGATCCGCCCGACGATCTCGCGGCTCTTCACGTCGATGGCGACCGTCTCGGGGCTGAAGCTGGAGCAGACGTAGCCGTAACGCCCGTCGGGCGAGAAGATCGTCATGCCGGGCCCGTTTGGCACCGTGATCCGGCCCGTCTCCTTGCCGGTCCCCGCGTCGAGGATCGCGACGTAGTCCTCGCCGCGCACGCTGACCCAGACCTCGCGCCCATCCGGCGTGAAGAACGCCTCGTGCGGCGAGCGGCCGACATAGGTTGTGCGGCGCACAGTGTTGGTGGCGGTGTCGATGAAGCTGACCGAGTTCGAGCCGATCGAGACGGCGAGCAGGGTCTTGCGGTCGGGCGAGAAGCCCATGCCGTGGACCAGGAGCTGGCCGCGATAGAGCGGGCTCAGGTTCGCGGGCGTCGTGTCGCCGAGACGGATCACGCCTAGGAGCGTATTGGCGGCTGGGTCGATCACCGAGACCGTGTTGGAGAACTGGTCCGAGGTGTAGAACCGGTCGCGGGGGCCGACCGGCACGTCCGGCGCCGAGGCGGGCCCCGGCGCCTGGCCCGCAAGCGCGGTCCCGCCGAGGAGGGCGAGCAGCAGGGTCGCCGGAATGAGGTGTCGCATCATGAAGGTCTCTTCGCGCTGATGGTCGGGACGGGGGACGGCGATCCGCTCAGTGGTGGTGGCGGGCCGGCGGCTGCGTCGGTGGGGTCTGCGCGACCGGTCGCTCGGCGAGGGCGCGGCGCATGACCTCGATCTCCTGCGCCTGCTCGACGACGATGCCCTGCGCGAGCCGACGCAGGACCGGGTCGCGGCCGTATGCGAGTTCGGCCTTCGCCATCTCGATCGCGCCCTGATGGTGCGGGATCATCATGGCGGCGAAATCCCGGTCGGGGTCGCCGGACGGCGACACCGCCATGTCCGCGTGCATCCGCGCCATCGATTGGGCCATCATCGCATCGAAGCCGCCGGGGGCGGTCTCCGCATGCCCGGCGCGCATCATCATGCCGCCGCCCAGGACACCCCCGGCCATGAACAAGGTGATGAGGATCGCCGTCGGTGCTCCGCGCATGGTCTCTCCCGCAGTGTCGAGGTCACGCGGGGAGAGATGCCGGCCGGGCCGGGATATTCCCCGGCGCTCCCGGTCAAGCGGTCACGGATGCGTGATCGGCTCGCCGGGGCCAAGCTTGGAATAGTTCGGGCAATTCCGGCATCTCTGTTCCGAACGGCGGCACGGGCATCGCCGTAGCCGCGATCCGGAGACCACCCTTGGACGACCTCGCCGTCCTGATCGAACCGCAGATTCCGGCCCTGCGGCGCTACGCGACCGCGCTGCTGCGGCAGCGCGAAGCAGCCGACGACCTCGTCCAGGACACGCTGGAACGGGCGATCCGCGCCTGGCCGCAGCGCCGCGAGGGCGATCTGCGGGCGTGGCTGTTCGCGATCCTGCGCAACCGCTACCTCGAAGGCGTGCGCCGCCGCCGGGGCATCGAGGTCGGCCCGGAGGCGCTGATGGAGATCGCGGAGGTCGGGGTCGATCCCGAGGCGGCCGTGGGCGCGCGGGACGTGCTCGACGGGATCGCCGCGCTTCCCGAGGAGCAGCGGTCCGTCCTGCTCCTCGTCGCGGTCGAGGACATGTCCTATGCCGAGGTCGCCGCCGTGCTCGCGATCCCCGTCGGCACGGTGATGTCGCGCCTCAGCCGGGCGCGCGGCCGGTTGCGCGCCTTCCTCGACCGGGCTCCCACGATCGTCACCGGGCATCTGCGGAGGGTGAAATGACCGCGTCCGACCCGCGTCCCGTCGGCGAGGACGACCTGCACGCCTTTGTGGACGGACGGCTCGATCCGGGCCGCCGCGCCCGCGTCGAGGCGTGGCTCGCCGCGCATCCGGAGGCAGCCGCCCGGGTCGCCGCCGACCGGGAGGTGCGGGAACGCCTGCGGGCGCGCCTCGCGCCCGTGGCGGACGAGCCGATCCCCGCCCGCCTGCGCATCGCGAACCTCGCAGGCTCGCGCCGGATGCGCCTCCCGCGTCGGTGGCCGAGCGCGGCGGCGGCGGCGCTCCTGCTCGCCCTCGGCGGCGCGGCCGGGTGGGCCGGGCGCGGCGCCGTGCCGGGCCCGGGCGCCCACGCCGAACCGATGACGCAGGCGGCCGTCTCCGCCTTCCGCACCTACGTGGTCGAGGCCGCCCATCCGGTCGAGGTCCGCGCCGACGGCTCGACCGACCTCGTGCGATGGCTCAGCGCGCGCCTGGGCCGGCCCGTCACCGTGCCGGACCTGCGGGCGCAGGGATTCCGGCTCATGGGCGGGCGCCTGCTCCCCGCCGGAGACGAGCCGGCGGCGATGCTGATGTACGACGACGACCGGGGCACCCGCCTGACCCTGTACAGCCGGGCCGGGCCGACCGGCGGGCGCGGCGTGTTCCGCTACGCCCGCGCCGACGACGTGGCCGCCTTCTCGTGGATCGATGCCGGGATGTCCTACGTGGTGACGGCCCGCACGGACGAGGCGCGGCTGCTCCGGGTCGCCGAGGCGGTCGATGCGCAGGTCTCGGGCAAGCGCGAAGTCGCGCGGTGATGCTCGTATCCGAACCCTGCCGGACCACGCCGGCCAAGGCCCCCGCCGAGCACGAGACGCCATGACCCTCGACCAGTTGCGCATCTTCGTGGCGGTTGCCGAGCGCCAGCACGTCACGCGGGCGGCCGAGGCGCTGAACCTCGTCCAGTCGGCGGTCAGCGCCGCCATCAGCGCACTGGAGACTCGGCACGCCGTCAAGTTGTTCCACCGGGTCGGCCGGGGCATCGAACTGACCGAAGCGGGCGGCGTCTTTCTCAGCGAGGCTCGCGCGGTGCTCGCCCGCGCCCAGGCGGCCGAACAGGTGCTCGCGGACCTCAGCGGCTTGCGGCGCGGCACGCTGTCCATCCAGGCGAGCCAGACCATCGCCAGCCACTGGCTCCCCCGGCACCTCGTCGCCTTTCGGGCGGCCTATCCCGACATCGTCCTGCGGCTCGGCATCGGCAACACCGCCGAAGCCGCCGAGGCGGTCCGAGCCGGGACGGCGGAACTCGCCTTCGTGGAGGGCCCGATCGAGGACGGCAGCCTCGCGAGCACTCCGGTCGCCGAGGACCGGCTGATCCTCGTCATCGCGCCTGATCACCCGTTGGCCGCACGCGCGCGGTCGGGACGATCCGACCTCGCTTCAGTCTCCTGGGTGCTGCGCGAACCCGGATCGGGCACGCGCTCCGCCTTCGAGGCGGCGATCGTCGCGCTGGGCATCGCACCGGACGCACTCACGGTTGCCCTCGAACTGCCGTCGAACGAGGCTGTCCTCGCCGCCGTCGTGGCGGGGGCCGGGGCGAGCGTTCTATCCGAAGCGGTGGTCGGACCCTCTCTGCGAACCGGAGCGCTCGTCGCCGTGCCCTTCGCTCTGCCGACGCGAACCTTCCGGGTCCTGCGCCACAAGGAGCGCTACCGCAGTCGCGCCGCCGACGCCTTGCTCGACCTGATCCGTGCCGCCCCCTGACGGGGGGCGGCCCTTCAAGCGACCTCGACCCACACACGGTGCCAGGAGGCGCTGAGGTAGCCCTTGAAGTTCCACGTCTCGTCCGGCCGCGCCGGCTGGGTCTGCCCGGCGCTGTCCCAGGCGCGCACCACGAGGTCGCGCTCGCCGGACGGAAGGTCCAGCACGATCTCCCAGAACGTCCAGGCGAAGGGAGCGCCGGCCTCGTGTTCCAGCGTAGCTTGATGCCAGGACCGACCGCCATCGCCCGAGACATCGACGCGCACGATCGCCCGATCTCCCGCGATGGCGTACCCGCGAATGGTGGTCTCGCCCGCCTTGAGCCGGGCTCCGCGCGCGGGCTCGCAGATCGCGGCGTTGAGCGGCATCGTTTCGATGGTGTGGCCTTTCGCGGGATTGGCGGTCTCGGCCGTCACGTCCGGCGGGAACAGCTTGTAGTCGTCGGCTTGCATCGGGTTGGTCGAGGGATGGTCCTGCACCGTGATGCGCTTCAGCCATTTCGGGCTGCGCACGCCCGCGAAGCCCGGCACGACGGCCCGCACGGGGAAGCCGTGCTCGGGCAACAGCGATGCCCCGTTCATCGCGAAGGCCAGCAGTGTCTCGCCGGCGACCGCCTTGGCGAGCGGGATCGAGACGCCGTAGGGCCGTCCCTCCACCACATCTTGGCTCTCGAAGGCCACATGGAGGTCCGAGTGGAGGTTCGCTCCTGGCGCTACGCCCGCCGCACGCAGGACGTCGCCGAGGCGGACGCCGGTCCAGTCCGCCGTCCCGATGGCGCCGCCGTCCCAAGGATCGCCCGAGACTGGGGCGACCGCCCGCATATCGGCGCGGCGGTTGCCGGCGCACTGCATCGTGGCCGTGACGGTCGCCTCGGGAAAACGCGCGCGCAGATCCGCCAGCGACAGATCGAGGGGACCGACATGCGCGCCATCGACGGACAGGCGCCATGCGGCGGCGTCGATCTCCGGCAGGTCGCCGTGGGAGCGGACGTAGAAGTCTTCCGCAGGGGTCCGGTAACGGGCCCGCAGGCGGGTCAGCGGTGGCTCGGCATTGTAGGGGCGCTCCCCATGAACGATCAGGCGCGCCATACGCTCGGTCAAGCTCGACATGGGTGTCTCTATCGCAGAAGGTCGGACTCCAACGCGCTCATACGCGCCGGGTGGCAGGCCTATTTCAGGCGATGCCGAGCAGGCGGATCAGCCCGAGGCTCACGGCCGTCAGGGCGGCGAGCGAAGCGACTACCGCCAGGGTGACGCGTGGTCCCGCCTTGGCGACGCTGCGCACGTCGACGCCGAGGCCGAGGGCCGCCATCGACACGATGGTCAGCGCGTTCGCCGCCGCGGCCATGGGGTGCAAAGCCGCTTCGGGAACGAGCTCCGCGGAGCGAAGACCCGTCAAGGCCAGGAAGGCGAGGATGAACCACGGCACCAGCCGGTGCAGCGGCATCCGGCCCGAGGCGGGGCGCTCGCCGGCCGTGCGGTGCGGTACGGTCACGCCCGTCCCCGCGCGCAGCCAGCTAATCCCGAGCGAGAGAGCCAGGACCACTGGCCCAAGCATCAGCACGCGGACCAGCTTGACCAGGGTGCCGACTTGGACGCTGAGGGCGGCCACCGGGGCGGTTGCGGCGAGAACCTGCGGCACGGCGTAGACCGTGAGCCCCGCGAGCACACCGTACTGCATCGGTGAGAGTCCGAGCAGCGGCACGAGCAGCGGCAACCCGAGAACGACGAGAACGCCGAGCACGGCGGTGAAGGCGATGGAAGAGGCGACGTCCTCGCCGTCCGCGTCGATCACCGGGGCCGCCGCCGCGATCGCCGAGTTTCCACAGATCGAGTTGCCGCAGGCGACGAGGATGGCCAGGCGCGGGGTCAACCCGAGAACTCGGCCGATGCCGTAGCTCGCCGCAATGGCGAGGGCCACCACCACCGCGATGCCGACGAGGAGCCCCGGCCCGGCCGCGAGCAGCGTCCCGAGGCTGAGCGAGGCGCCGAGCAGGACGACGGCGATTTCCAGGACGGTCTTGGCGCCGAACGCGATACCGCGAGCGAAGCGCCGACCAGGGTTCCAGGCCGTGCGGACGGCCGTGCCCAGCACGATGGAGAGGACCAGAGCCTCCAGCCACGCACGGCCGAAGATATGCTTCTCGACCATCTCCAGCCCGAGGGCGGCGCCCGTCACCGCGAGGCAAAGGCTCAGGCCGGGCAGGATGGAAGACAGAGCAAGCGCGCGTGATCGGAGAAAGGCTGCTGCGGGCATGGTGCGTGCACCTCGCGGACTGGATCTGCCACGACCATGACCGCGTCCATTCGTTCGATCCAACGGAACGTATCGATCATTTTGATCACGCGATGCGATGATTTGGCTGGGGACGACGAACGTCGTGCTTTGGCTTGAAGCCAGTCTTGTCGATTGGGCAACCCGAGTTTGCGGCTTCGCTGATATCAGGGAACGTTGTAGATTACCGCTGACTAGGTTTCTTGAGACAGAAACCGTTGAGGTCAGAGGCGGGCCGTCAGGTTGGTGAACGGGCGGATCAATCGGATGCCTGAGTGACGGCACGGTCGATGTTCACCCTCTCCGCCCAGTCCTTGGCCTCGGACTGACCTTGGAGGTCGATGAGACGAGCGCCGCTGACATCGACGTTCTTGAAGTCCGCGCCCGTGACCGTAGCACCGGTCAAATTGGCCCCGGACAAGTCTGAGCCCATCAGCACCACGCCAGTGAGATCGGCATCCTTAAGATTCGCATACTCCAGGCGTGACCGGCCGAGGTTGGCTCCCTTGAGGTTCGCGCCCGACAGGTTCACCGAGGTGAACACCGCCCGCATCAGACCCATGGACTGATTCTTGATGTTGGCTCCGCCCTTGAGATCGACCAGCGTGGCGCTGCTCATGTTGGCGCCCTTGAAATCGCCGATGGGCATGGACCGGCTGAGGTCGGCCCCGCTGAGGTTGGCCTCCCGCGCAGTGATGCCGAACATTTTCGCGTCCGCGAGCTTGGCCCCGGAAAGGTCTGCCTTCAGGAGCCATGCCTGTTCGAGGTTTGCGCCGCTGAGGTCGGCGCCGCGTAGATTGGCCTTGTTCAGGCGCGCAGTTCGTAAGTTGACGCCCCGGAGATTCAACCCGGAGAGATCGAGGCCCGACAGCGCCTTGTCGTGCAGGTCGATGGGCTTACCGTCCGCGGCCTGGATCATCGCCTCTACGTCGGCGCGGCTCATCTCGGCCTTCGTCATGGCAGGCGAGGACATGTCGGCTCCGAGCAGCAGATCTTGTTCGGCCGCGGCGGGGCCGGCAGCGAAGACGGCGAGCATGAAGCTGAGGGCTAAGCGGCGCATCGGTTTACTCCCGGCGGGCGCCACGCATGGCGGGCACCCTTATCGTGTTCGTTGTGTCGCGATGCTATGCCGGGCCGCTGCACCCGGTCGGTGACCCAGGTCACACAAATCCGGCGCGGCGGGAGGAAAACGCAACGCGCGCCGGACGATCAACCCGTCGTCATGGCCGGGGGACCACGCCAGCCATGACGGATGCCCAAAAGGTCGAGGGGTGGATCGACCGGTTTCCGCTTCTTCAAGCTCTCAGCCCGGCGCATCTTCAGATCGCTCGGGGAACCGTGCATTTCCCGGTGCTGGATGCAGGCGCCATCGCCTACGAACTAAATGGCGAGTGTGCCAACTACCTGATGTGCCTGGAGGGACGCACGCGGATCTTCCGGATGTCGGAGGGCGGACGCGAGGTGCTGATCTACAAGGTTGGCCCGGGCGGCACCTGCCCCCTCACCACTCAGTGTCTCCTGTCCGGCGGCACCTTTCCGGCGCAGAGCGTGGCCGAGGAGCGGACCGAACTCGCGGCCCTGCCGGTCGGCACGTTCCAGCACCTGATCGGCGACAGCGCGGCGTTCCGCAGATTCGTCATGGATGACTACACGCGATTGATGTCCGGCCTGTTCACGCTGATCGACGAGGTCGCGTTCGCACCGCTAAAGCAGCGCCTCGCGCAACGCCTCCTCGCTGAAGCCGATCCGCGGGGCGTCGCCGCGGTGACCCATCAAAAGCTCGCGGACGATGTCGGAAGCGTGCGCGAGGTGGTGAGCCGCATTCTGGCACAATGGGCCGAGGCGGGCCTGATCGAACTTCGTCGAGGCGCGGTCGAGATTGTTGACCGGACCCGCTTGGAGGCCGCCGGGCGGCGGTGACTGGCGGCGTGCTGGTGTCCATTTTTGAGGCCGACGCCAATCGAGCTTTACGACTGGGTTGGTTCGGTAGGGCCTTGTCTGCTCTTTTTGGCAAGCCCTCCCCAGAGCAGACAGGCCACTACTGGCCAGAAGTTGCCGAACCGGGTCCATTGAACTGCCTGGAAGCGGACATTCCGACCGTCTGCAATGGGTCAGGAGTTCGCTCCCAGTCTTGACGAGATGGCGGCCTCGCTGGGCGACGCGGCATAGACGAGGCGTCAACCGCGGTGCGGTAGGACATGCCATGCCGATCATCCGCCGCGTCATCTACGCCAACCTCAGCTATGATTTGAAAAGGAAGCTCGATGAGAGGAATCTCGAACGCAGGAGGCAGCGCCTCAGGCCGGAGAAGCCTCCAGGTCGGCAGCTATTTGTCGAGATGCTGGAGGGGCACACGCTCCCCTGGCTCCCCCTGTTCCAGGTCGCTCCGCTGGCCCAACACTTCCGGGAGATCATCGCGAAGGAACGCGACCTCCTGATCAAGGAAGTCCGACTGGAACGCGACCGTGACCCGGAGGCAATTATTATCAAGCTGCCGCAGCGCTTCGTAAATGCATGGCAGGGGCTGCAAATCCCGAGCCGAGGCGAACACTCGTTCACTCGAAGATGTCACGTGCCGACCTACTCCAGCGACTGGTTCGGCATGTCGCGGGACAGAACCTGGGTCACCAGCAAGCTCCACGATCCACCCGAGCTGGAGGACGTTCGGGCCCTTTCGCTATACGTAAACCAACTGGCCGGCCTCGACGAGAACGGCGTCCCGCCTCGCCGGCCGCGACAGCGACCCATTCCCGATGACGACGTCGAGGCCCTGGGTGACCTCGCGCCCTAGCTGCCGCGCAGCCAAGCCTTGTTCTGCCGGCACGCGGTTGCGAGTTGGCCGTCGAAGGACCCCTGCAGCCGGGCGCGCAGCTCGCGGCATTCAGCCACCAGGAACGCTAGGGGGCCCCGGAATAGTTCGGATGCGACGCGATCACGAGGCGCCTTGCGAGCGCAACGAACCGAGCGAGCCGACAGGCCCGTGCGGCCGGCGGGCTCGCCGGGGCCCCACCCGCGAAGTCGCCCGCAGTACATCGTCATCCCGAGCGCCCGGCATTCGGCTGGGTTTCCCCGCCCGGATAGGATCCGAAGGACGCGGAACTGCGCCCGTCACGCGCACCCTCAGGGCTTGGCCGGTACTCTGGCTTAGCTATCGCAACCGGTCGCGCAGCGCGTTCCGGTCGATCCAGCCATCCTCCATGGCAGATACCACCAGCATGACGACGACGATCGCGGTGGTGTGGCTCTCCGCGCGCCAGTAGGCGGTCACGGCCTTCGCGAGAGGCTCATCGGCGAGCGCCTTGTAATCCGCATCATCCAGGAAGCCGTAGAGCTTGGCCGTCAAGCCAATCGCGATTTTCCGATGACGCCGAGGAACTTGCGATTCGTCGACAGGGAGAAGCCGTAGGAGATGCCGGCATACGCCGCCACGACGACGTAGAGCCATGCGAACTCTGCACTGCCGGCATTGCCTTTGGCACCGTCGACGGCGAGAACCTCGATCGCCGCGGTTGCCCTGGCCATCAGCCCTTCCGGCGGGGGATGGTCGCCCAAGCCTACAGGCACGAGGATCTTGTGGATAACCGATCTTCCTTGTGTCACGCCCGAACCTGGACCGAGGGCCATTAGGAGCGCGATATTGCCTCGCTGACTGGATTTAAGGTTATTTGGCCCGTTGCGCCAACGGCTCCGACTTTGAGGCTGGCGGGCGGCTCCTCGCCCGTCCCGAGCGCATGAAAAAGCCATCCCCTAGCAAATGCCACATCCTCTGCTTTCACCAGGCCAGCTTGCTTGAACACAACCATGGTTCGCCGCCTGGACATTTCAACTAACTGGCAACAGGCTCGCCATCACTTGTAGATCACTTGGGATTTGCGTGATGTCGAAGCGGAGCCGGTATGACTTGGGCGCGATCATGCGCCGGTCGTGGTCTTTGGCGAGAGAGGCGGCGACAACAATCGGCGATGGGGCGCGGGCTCATCTTGCTGGTGCGATGCGCCGCGCCTGGGCTGATGCTAAGGCGGCTGTCGCGCAAGAGACCGAAAAAGCTTGCCTGACATCCGACGATCTAATCGGTCATGAGGAAGACTACCAGGGTAGGCTACTAAAGTATGTCGGCATCAAGCCGTGGTCCTCTAAGGATGGCTACGACAAACGCGACTACATCGTTTGCGAAGTCAACGGCCGTCTCAAAGACAAAAATTTGATGTACTTTCACAGGTCCGGCCAAGTTGATCTCTTTCACTTTGAGGTTGACACCCCTTATGGAAAAATTTGGTGCCACGACAACATTGAGTCTGAACTTCTCGCCTGAGGTGACAAGCGCCAGGTATCGGCATCCCGGCCCCGAGAAGAGGGCGGCCTAAGCCCCTAGCGGTCTGCCTGTACGGAACGACCGTGTGACCCCGCCCCGTCTAGTCGTAGTCAATGCTAACCCCGCGGGCCCATTGGAGGATGATGAGGTTGCTCGCCGTACCCGATGTCTCGCGGGTGCCGTAGCGGCCGCGGCCTTGCAGGAGGATGCGGGGGCCAGGCTCCATGGTGAGCCAGGCGCAGGCCCCCGGGCAGTTTTAAGGCTAAGGCGTCTGCAACTCGCGTGAGGCTGCCGTGGCCCACGCGGTCTCTGGCGGGCACATCCTCGCTCGACGGGAGACGGGTGAGGCGACGCCGGCATCGGGGGGTAGCGTTGGGCAAGCGGGCAGCCCTACCATGCAACGGACAACACACCGGGGTCAGCGGGCCGGCACGGCCGCGGTGCGCAGGTTGGGCGAAGGGGCCGCCGTTTTCACGAGGTCGGTATCATCGTCCCCGAAGGCAGCCTTGCGCAGCCCGATCGCCTCGGCGAGCTGGTAGGCCCGCCTCGGGCTGGTATCGCAATCGTGGTCGCCTTCGAGGAAGCGCCGGTGCTCCCCCGGCGCGCCAGGTCGCCAGGGATCGATGGACGTCTTCGGATCGGACGCCCATCCGGCAGATCCGGGCCCGAGACATGTCGAGGAGGACCTGCTTTTCGGAGAGGTAGCTGGCCGCACAATCGGTGCGGACGGCACGCTTGCGGACGCCGATACCCGGCTTATCCGAGCCGTAGAGGATGTCCTCCGCGATGGAGGAGACGCTGTACATCTGGCAGACCCCCGGGGCGCAAAGGACCGAATCGTTGTTTTCGCGCCACGCGATAGAGAAGGTGCCATCAAAAGCGACAGTGTCCAGACGGACTAGGCCGAAGGAGGCAAACGCGCGACCACGGCCAAGGTTCCGCAGCGTCTAGTCATCCTTCGGCTCGGGTGCCGCGCGGTAGATCCCGTCTCGATCCTTGACCGTGGCCACGAACAGCGGCGTACCGTACATCTCGCGCTGCTTCTGCTCGAACGTGCGCGGCACCCCGCGCTGGAAGCGGTCGCCGATCCGTGCGGCCCGCTCCTCCCACTCCGACCGGATCTTCTGCACTCGACGCATGATGAAATCCCGGTCGCGCAGGAGGGCGGCCTTCGGGTCGGCAGCGAGCCCGTTCTGCACCGGCACCGTCAGGGTTAGGCCGAGGAACGTGACCATGCCCTCGGCCAGGTCCGCGTCGACGAAGGGCGGGACCTTCGTGGCGACGGGGTCCTCGTGCGGTTGCCGGGGCATGTCGAACTTCTCCGCTAGCCAGCGCAGGTTCTTGCGGTACTCGCCCCCCATGGCCTCGTCCGCTCGGGCGAAGATCGGGAACTGGCGATCGAGGTCCTCGTCGAGGAGCAGCTTGGCCTTCGCGGCCGCGTGAAGGCGCGGGAACTCGGAGGCGGGCTGCCAGTACCACCACAACTTCCTGGCCTCGGCCTTCGCCTCGTCGGTCGCGAGCAGGGCGACGAGCGCGGCGTCAGGCGTCGGCGCGGCGGGCGCGGGCGCCGGGGCGACAGGGGGAACGACGGGGGTGGGAGCGGTCATCGGTCGCGAATCGGTCATCGTGTTTTTCGGGGTCGCGGGCGGCAGCGTGCCCTCGGCCCGCGCATGCCTCAACGCCCGGCGCCGCTCGGCGCGCGCGGCTCGGAAGCGCAGGATCCTGGCCCTCTCGGCCGCCGCGAGGATCCGGATGGGCTCGTGGCTGGCAGAGGCGTCGAGCCGGACCTGCAGGTCGGGGGTCTCGACCTCGGCCATGACGAAGGCCCAGAACGCCCGGTCGGCTCCGTCCCGTGCGATCGCGTCGAGCAGCCTCTGCCCCCGGTAGGTGCCCGTCTCGTAGCTCGGCGTCAGGGCGGTGCCCGTGAGCGCCTCGTCCAAGGCGGCGAGCCAGAGCCGTCGCCAGGCATGCATCTCGGACGCCAAGGCGGCCTCGGGCCGACGGCGCGATCCCGCCTTCGGCTGGGTCACCCGCCGGGATGGGATCGCCGACCCGAGCTTCACCAGCGTCGCCACCTTCAGCTGGAAGGAGGGCTCATCCGGGTGGGCCTGCAGGAACGACAGGTCACCCCTGTCCAGGAGCCGCGCGGCCGCCGTCCGCATTTCCGGCGGGCGCAGGCGCACCGAGAACGCCACGGCGACGTTGTGCCCGCGCTCATCCTTGGCCTCCTCGGCCTCTACCTTGAAGGCCGTCACGTGGTTGGCGAGGTCGGCGAGGGCGGGCTTCAGGTAGCGGATCCGGAGCGGCCCCATCCGGATCGGGGCGGGCATGCCGAGGATCTCGCCGAGCTCGGCGACCGGGATCGTCACCACGTGGGGCCGCGCGTCTGGCATGAAGCGGACCCGCTCGGCGGCGAGGCGGCCGACGAGATGACGGTAGAGCAGCGCGCCGCTCTTCGTCGCGAGGCCGGCGAGGACGGCGAGGTCGAGGTAGCCGTAGAGCCCCTGCCGCAGCAGCGGCGGCACCCACTCAGGCAGCGAGCAGCGGAACGCGTCGCCTATCGCCAGGTCCTGCCGCTCGCCCCCGAAGAGCCTCACGAGGCTGTCGGAGAGCTCGCGCGGCTGCACGGGACGGCCGCGCCCGCTCATCGCCACCAGGGCGGGGCGGACCGGGATCGCCGGCTCGTGGACCTGCGCCGGCAGGCCGTCGGGGTGCACCGCGATCGCGTAGGAGACGATCCACTCCCACAGCGCCACGTCCCGCGCTCCGAGCCTCGGGATGGCACAGAGGCGGCGGTCGAGGAGGTAGGCGACCGGACGCGGCACGGAGGGGGCAACGGCGGCGAAGGCTTGGGGCGAGGCGGTCGCCTGCCCAAGGTCGCCGCGCACGCCCGGGACGAAGGGCGCTCGCCGGGCGCGGGCGGACGGGGCGGAGGTCGCGGAGGGCTTGGTCGAGGCGGCCATGGCTATCGCTTGCAGATTTTCACCACCCGAGGGTACCACCCGGCGTGGCAGGAACAAGCCCCTTCCCCTCTGCGAAGGCGGCTCCGGACGGGCTCGGGACGGAGGCTCAGACGGTCCTCTAATACTAATCTATAGAACCTGGCGGGGGGCGGAGAGGGCGGGGAGCCCGGCCGGTGCGGGTGAGGATGGTCTCATCGATTAGTATTGTAGCGCGAAATCACACCTGCCCCGGACCCTTCCGTAGAGGGGAATGGCGCTGGGAATGGCGGGTGAAGGTGGTGCAAATCTTCATGCCCCGAGGGTCGATCCCGTGGTGAGGATCTTCACGTCGTCGGCAGGGGTGGTGAAGGTCTGAGCGCCCCGACCTCGATCCTTGCGTCCTGGGGAGCGACACTCCTGGCATGACCGAGACCGCCTTCGCCCCCGCCTTGACCCGCAAGCGCACGCCCGGCCAGCTCGCTATCCTGCAGCGGATGGAGGCCGACGCGCGCAAGCGCGAGGACGCCGAGCGGAAGCGGAAGGAACGGGCCGAGCGCAAGGCTAGCGGCCTTCCGGATCCGAGGGAGCTCGACCGGGCGCTGGTCGACGCGATCCGTGACGCGCCCCTGACCGGGGCCCGCGGGCCCGGGGGCCGGACGCATCCCAACGCCGTCCACGTCGAGGGCATCGTCCGCCGGGCCGCCCATGCCTTGCAGCGCCGGGGCTATGTGCCCGCCGCCACCGTCCCGGCTCTCGTCGCCCGCATCTCGCGCGACACCGTCGGCTAGCCCGCCGGTCCCCGGGGAGGGACCGCGTCCGCTCCCGGCCCGGCGGTGTGTTGTCCGTCGCACGGCCGCCTCCGAGCCTGCCCCTCGCTGGAACCGACTTGGCGCCCGGGATGGACCATCCGCCCGGGCGCCCCTTCCGGCAGGCGATGGAGCGACCCCGTGGGCTACCGAAACACTCCCGTCATCGTGCGGCCCTCCGACCTGAGGGGCGAGCACGTCCCGCAGGCGGTCGCGCAGGCCGTCAGGCACGGCACGGCGCGCTTGGTCGGCTTCGATCCGGGCGAGGATCCCCGCGCCATGCTGCGCGCCCGCCGCGAGACGTCGGCGACGTCCCGGCCGGCGCGCGTCGAGGCGTGATCCGGGCCGGGGAGGCCCGGGGGCGGGTCCCTCCCCGGGGGGGTCAAGGCCTTCAGGTCATGCGGTCAAGGCTCCGGCGGCTCACACAAGTTCGGTTTGGGTACGCACCCCGCGTACCTCGTGCAGTTTCAGGGACTTACAGGTGCGCACCGACGATCCGTTGAGGTACGCAGCGATCGAGATCGTCGAGGTGCGCACCCTGCGCGGCTACGACCGCAACGCGCGCACCCATTCCGACGAGCAGGTCGCGCAGCTCGCGGCCGCGATCCAACGCTTCGGCTTCACCAACCCGATCCTCGCGGACGACGACGGCGTCATCATCGCCGGCCACGGGCGCATGGCCGCGGCGCGCCGGCTCGGCCTCGACCGCGTCCCGTGCATCCGGGTCACCGGCCTGTCCGAGCAGGAGCGCGCCGCGCTGGTGCTGGCCGACAACCGGATCGCGCTGAACGCCGGCTGGGACGAGAAGGTGCTGGCCGAGGAGCTGCAGTCGCTGCAGGCCTCGATCGACGCCGGCGACCTCGACCTCGACCTCACCGGCCTCGGCTTCAGCGAGGCGGAGCTGAAGGAGCTCGGCGAGCTCCTCGCCCCCGAGCCGGAGAAGGAGGAGGTGCGCGAGATCCTCGTCGGCGAGGAGCACCCTCAACTTCGACGCCGGGCTCCTCTCGAACTGGAAGGATCTGCGCGACCAGGGCCTCTCGGTCCTGCGCCAGTTCATCGGCTTCCACCCGATCTTCGTCTCGCCCCGGCGGCAGAGCGACCCGACCGAGATCCTCGACGGGCACCGGCGCATCGGGCATTTCGACCGGGTCACCGGGGCCTACTCGACGCCCGAGCTCCTCGGCGAGGGGCTGCCCTCGCGCACCTTCCGGCCCGACGATTGGATCGGCTGGGAGGACGGCGGCGGCATCGCCATCGGCGAGACCGGGCAGCCCCTGCGCGGCATGCAGGTCACCGCGACCGCCTCCTGGCTGCAGCTCCTCCAGGGCCTGCTCGACCTCTCGGCCGCGATCCGCAACCTCTTCCCCGAGCTCAACGTCGGCCCGGCCTCGGATCCGAACTCCCTGTTCGGGGGCTTCAACCCGAGCGTGGTGATCGCCTCCGGCCGGATCGCGACCCTGACCCCGGACGAGCTGGAGCGCGGGATCCCGCAGGTCGGGAGCACGATCGCCGGCGGCTCCGGCTACACGGTCGTGAAGCGGGTGGTGACCAAGGTCGACCCGAAGCGGTTCGCGGAAGGGCCGCAGCCGGCCTCGGTCGGGCCGGTCTACGGCTCGAAGGGCAAGTTCGTCTACGTCCGCAAGGAGGGCGAGCCGAAGCCCGACCCCAAGGCGCCCTTCGCGATCAACCTCGACGTCACCTACTTCGACGTCGAGCTCGTCCTCGCCTACGTCGCCCGGATCAAGCGCGAGGAGATCGTCTCCTTCCTCCTGCTCAACGCCGCGTGCACGGATCCCGACGCGCCGATCAAGAGCCTGGACGTCCGGACCGAGGACCCCTCGATCGACCAGGTCTCGACGCCGTGGCTGCCGGTGACGCACTACGCGCCGGGGGACGTGCGCCGGTTCGGCTGGAACTGCTGGCAGGCGGCGAAGGACCACGTCTCGTCGGGCTCGTTCGCGGCCGACGTGCAGGCCGGGCGCTGGAGCCTGGCGCTCGCCGACCAGAGCTACGTCGGCGGCCCGGGGGGCGCCACGTTCTGGCGCACGCCGGCCGGGATCAACGCGCTCTACACGCTCGTCCTGAAGGCGGCGAAGCCGATCGCCCTCGCGCAGCGGCGCAACACTTACGAGTGGTCGGTCCCCTTCGAGGACATCGTCGCCTCGGGGTTCTCGACGGCATGGCGGGCCCGCATCGAGGCGGACGACGTCGACCTGCCGGGCGGCTGGGCCGAGGGCAAGGTCGTCTCGCTCACGATCAAGGACAGCGCCGCGGCGGGGAGCTACCCCAAGGCCACGATCCGGATCGCGAGCTGCGACGGCACCGGCGAGCCGGGCGAGCCGGGGGACCTGACCGTCGGCTACACCGGCGAGGCCTGGGATCGGGTGGCGATCGCGGCGTTCGCCGGGTTCCCGCCCACGCCCGGCCCGGTGCCGGGGGGCGAGGCCTACCTGGAGAACGGCGTCGCCGACCAGCTCGCCTACGTGCAGGCCCACGACTTCCGGGGGAACGTCCCCGGCCGCGACGACGCCAGCGCCAACGACCCGAAGCAGGTCCTGCGCAAGGTCCCGACCAGGATCATCCTCGCCATGAACCAGATCGGCGGCCAGGCCGGTCTCCAGGACTTCATCCCGCTCGCGGTCTCGGCCTGGCACGGCCCCCGCCAGTGCAACCCGCCGAGCCCCGACGATGTCTGACCTCGACGCCGCCTTCGCCACGCTGGTCCGCAACGTCCTGGAGGGATCGGAGCGGGACGCCGGCCGCGCCCCACTCGTGCCGGACCTGAAGGAGGGGTCGGCGCCGCCGATCGTCTCGACCGGCGACGGCGCCTCGTCCTCGCGCCTGGAGAGCGGCTCCTCGTCCTCGGCCGTCGAGCTCGGGGCGGAGGGGCCGGCGATGCGCGGGCGGCCGAACGACTTCGCCTGGCGCCCCCAGACCCGGGCCGAGATGTTGGCCTACCGGGAGAGCTACAGCCACCTCGGCACGGCCGCCGTCGGCGACACGGTGACCCTCGATCCCAATGAGGCGACCAACTTCGTCGTGAAAGCCTCCGGCAACGTCACGGTCGCCGTCGGCGCGCCGGACGCCCCGCCCGACCTCGACGCCCTCGCGCCGAGCCCGCAGTTCCTCCTCGGGCTGAAGCTCTGGCTCTACCGGCCGAAGGGCGCGGTCGCGTCGTGGTCTGGGGTGAAGTGGAGCAAGGACGTGCTCGACCCGGCCGGGGACGGGAGCAAGCCGTCGCTCCTCGCCGCGGCGGCCGCCGACGGCTGGGACAGCTACGTCCTCGTCGTCATCCCCGGGGTCGGGACGTTCGGCTACCTCGCCGGCCGGGGCTACGCCTGATGCTGACCCGGCCGCTCATGCTGAACCCGCCGGCGTTGCAGGCGCCCGCGCGCACGGCCGGTCAGTACGTGACCCCGGCCGGACGCTTCTACCGGATGACCTACGACGCCGCCCTCGACCGGCTGAACTTCTTCCGGGTGCGCGCGTCGGCCTTCAACGACCTCGTGACCTCGGTCTCGTCCGGCGCCCAGGTCGCGGCGCTCACCGCCGCCGGCCGGGTCGGGATCTGGAACGTCGGCTCGACCGGGCTCGCCGCGGCGCCGGTGGCCGACTACGCCTATCCGCCGTTCGTGACGGGCTACCAGCTCCACTCCGTCAACGCGGCCGCGGACGCCCTGTACACGGGGTCGGGCGGCAGCTTCCTCATCCGCAACCTCGCGACCGGGGCATCCTCGGGCGCGATCCCCGGGCAGTCAGGCTTCAGCACGGCGAGCTTCACCTACGGCACCGGCGACGGCTGGGTCGCGCAGATCCAGCAGGCCAACGGCACGCAGCCCGGCACCACGCCCTGGAGCTACGAGACCAGCGCCAACGTGACCCGCCTCCGCATCGCCTACGCGGTCAACTCGGCCGGCGCGACCGCGCTCGCCCGCGTCGCGCCCGGCGGGCTCCAGGCCCTGCCGTTCACCGGGGTCCCGCGCGTGCTCGACCGGGCCAACACGGTGTTCTGGGTGCGGGTCGTCCTCGGGGACGTGACCCGCGCCTTCGGCCGGCAGAGCTTCGTCGCGACGTCCGCGACGGTCGACGTGGACGAGATCGACGTCGAGATGTTGGAGGACGGCTCCGCCCTTGTCTCGATGGTGAGGGCGTCCTGGTACGGGATCGTCCGGGCCGACCTCACCGGCGCCAGCTTCGTGCCGCTCTCCGTCTTCTACTCGCGGCGCGACGCCGTGCCCTGCTCGGTCGCGAACGGGCTCTACACTTCCCGGGCGCAGCAATGGGGGTCGGGCAGGGACGTCTTCGTCGGCCAGTACAGCCTCCTGGCGAGCGCGCTCCTGCCCGGCGCCGTCGGGCTGTTCCGGGGACCGGGCGTCGCCGATCCGGCCACCGGTGCGACGCTGGCCGCGCGCTTCCGGAGCGTCTCGCTCGACGGCACGACGCTCGTGGACGGGCCCCCGCCGTCGGGCGGGGGCGGCGGCCTGATCGGCATCCCGCACCTCGGCGCGCTCCTCGCCTACACCGCGAACTCGACGGCGGCGATGATCTCGTTCGACGCGGGCGCGACCTGGCGGGCGGTCACCACCTTCCGCAGCGCGTCCGACAATACGGCGCCGGTCCTCGGCGTGCCGGACTGGGCCGACCTGCGCGCGGCCACGCCGCTCTTCATCGTCTGAGGACGTGCTGCAGGGCCCCGGGCCCTCGCTCGCGCACGACCTCCTCGACGACGTCGTAGAAGGGGAGCCGGGGTTCGTAGACCGCGACGTCCTCGGCGGCCGCGATGATCCTCGGCCGGTCCCGTCCCGGCAGGATCAGCACCTGCGCGCTCCCCCGCGTCGGGGTCCAGCGCGCGCCCTCGGCCTCCGCCTCGGAGACCTGCGACCGGGGCATGTTGCCGAATTCGTCGAGGACGGCGTCGCGGCCCGGCACCAGGATCCCTCGGGACACCGTCCCGTAATCGCCGGGCTCGCGCTCGCCGCCGAACACCTGCCGGGCGAGGTAGCGCGCCGCGGTGGGCAGGACGTAGACGAGGGCGGCCGGGGCGTCGCCGGGGACGGGCCTGTACTTGAAGGCGTCGACCGTGAACTCCATGGGCCGGTCGAGGACCTGGACCGCGACCTCGCGCAGCCGTTTCCGGGCAGAGGCGGCGAGGTAGAGCACGGCCTCGTCGAGGGCGCTGCGGAGTTCCTTCGCCCGGGTGATGCCGGCCCGGCGTAGGGCGGAGACGTCAATCTTGAGGCGGGTGGAGGCCATAAGCGGGAAGTTCGCCCCGGCCCGTGAGACGGCCAACACACCGAGCGTCCGAAAACAGTCACCCCCCGGGAGTGGTTTTCAGCACCACCGATACTCCCCCGTTACTCCTACACAACGAAACGAGGCTACGGTTTTTAGAAACGAATTTCCGATCTGGACGCCGTCCGGACGATGGCCCCTCTGAGCCCGTGCGGGGCGCGGTTCCGGGCGGCTCCGGAAGCCGGTCCCCGGAGGCCTCCAGGGGCGGCGGGCGCATCCGGCCCGACGTCGGCCCGACGTGCGTCCGATTCGGGCGCACAGGGCAAGGCACAAGAGGCCAGGGATCCGTTTACCGTCGATTGTGGACATCTTCCCCAGATTCTTGACCCGGGACTCCGGCCAGGCCCACCTTGAGAGCACGAGATCGCCCCGCCCTGGAGAGCCGCCCCATGACCCACCACGCCCGCAACTTTGGCATTGAGGCTGCC
Source organism: Methylorubrum populi (assembly GCF_002355515.1). NCBI lineage: Bacteria > Pseudomonadati > Pseudomonadota > Alphaproteobacteria > Hyphomicrobiales > Methylobacteriaceae > Methylorubrum > Methylorubrum populi. Next base: position 2,207,433 of record NZ_AP014809.1, read on the forward strand.
GGGACCGTTGGCCTGGGTCTGGCCCTCGGGCACGTGGCTCTGCAGGACGGCATGAGGGAGATCCGCCGGCAGCAGCGGGCGTCGCGGAACAGCGTCGTCGCGCTCGCCGACCGCCTCGACGAGGCCCGCGCCGACCAAGCCGCCGCGCTCAACCGGGCCGCCCGCGCCGAGGCGGAGCTCGCTCACGCCCGGCAGCAGATCCGCGATCTGGAGATCCTGCTCGACCGGCAGACCCGCCTCGTCGAGGGGTTCAGGGAGATCTGCGGCGTCTGACGCGCCGGAGGCGTCCCCGAAAAGGAAAGGCCCGCCGGTCATCCCGGCGGGCCTTCGTCGTTCAGGGGGGGGCGGGCTCAGCCGAATGACGGCCGCGGCGTGGGGCGCGGGCCGCGGATCGGGATGACCTGTCCGCCCTCCGGCTCCTCCGGCGGGCGGCGGAACGTGCCGCGCGCCATCATCGCCTCGGCCTCGCCCTGGCTGTTGCGCAGGTTCTTCTTCGCCTGGGCCAGCATCGCCTTCATGTCGAGCTCGCCCCCGTTGGCGGCCTTGGCCATACGGGCGACCGTAGAGAGAACCGGCGGCAGGGCCGGGAGCATGTCGGCCTTCGCCTCGGCCTTGAGGTGCCGGTCGAGCGCGTAGCTGGGGGCGTCAACGATGGCCTTCAGCTGGGCCGGCGACAGGCTCTCCAGCCATGCCGTGACCGGCGGGTGGAGCTCGTCGCGGTAGACGGCGTGCAGCTTGCCGCCGCGCTCCAAGAGCGAGGAGGCCGCGCCCTGCACGCGGATCCCGACGAGATTGGCGGCGACGAGGGCGTCGTGCGCCTCCGCCATCTCCGGGTCCTCCCGGTGCGTACGGGCGTCGTCCCGCGCGACCGCGCCGTCCGCGACCTGCCGGGCGGTCACTGGCGGCGTGGGCAGCATCGCCCCGAGCGTCGCCCCGATCGCCGAGGCGGTCACGTCGACCGCGTGCAGCGGGAGCGTCAGCGCGTGCCCGAGCCCGCGCCCCGCGGCGGTCAGGCCGTCGGCGACGACGCCGGGGACCACCCCCCGCGCGGCCGCGCCGAGGCGGCGGGCGGCCGGCTTCACGCCATCCCACTCGTCGCCGAAGACAGCCGCGAACAGCGCCATCACCATGCGGATCGCCGCCTCGACGAGCTCGGCGAGCTTCTGGGTCCAGGTCTTCATGTCCGTTCTCCCGTGTGCGTGTCAGTGCCGATTGAAGGGGTTGTCTCGGAAAGTCAGAAGCCGAGGGCCGGCTGCTCCTCGGGCTCCGGCCGCCGGCGCCGCGCCGGGGCCTCGCCGAAGCACGCGATGCAGACCTCGTCGGAGAGTTGGCGCCGGTGCCCGTGCAGCAGGCCCAGCGCGTGGGCGGCTTCGCCTTGGTCGAGGACGGCGCGCTCGCTGAGGGTGTGCCCGGTCCACGTCGTCGCCTGCGACCAGCCCTCGCCGTTCTGGACGGCGGCCCAGTCCATGTCGCGCGAGGAGAGGACCCGGCACGCCTCCAGCGCGGCCACCCGGACAGCCTCGTCCTCGGCGCGGGCGAACCACGTCGCGGGGGGCGTCCGGCCGAGGCGCTCCTCGGCGCGGCGGACGTTCGCCGCCGCGTTGTCGAGGTAGCGCTCGGCGCTGCGCAGGCCCCACGAAGTCCAGGTCTCCGCGCTGGCGAGATCGCGGGCCTCGGACAGGGCGCGCCCGAGGGCCCACGGCCTCTCGACGAGGAGGGCGCGCAGGGCCGCGCGAATCGGGGCGGCCGCGTTTTTGGTAGAGGCGACGTCGCGCTCGTGGCGCTCCTGCTCCGCGGCGGCCTTCGCCTCGCGCTCGGCAGCCGCCTCGGCGACGACGCGGTCGACCTCGGCGCGGAGGGCGTCCGCATCGAACGTGATGCCGGTGTTCCACCAGCACGGGAGCATCTGCGGCTCGGCGTGGCCCTTGTCGGTCCACGAGTAGCCGGCGCCGACCATCAGGCCGCGGGCCCGGGAGTAGGCGTCGCGGAAAGCCTGGGTCGGCTGGGCGGCGACCCACAGGATCAGGTCGTGGCCATAGCGCCGGTGCGTGCCGGCGTTCGACCACTCGGTGCCGAAGTCGATCGGCGGGCGGGTCATGGGGCCTCTCGGGAAACCTTGGTGACAGGCGAATTCGCCCGGTTCGCTGATACGCGGACAAGCGAAGCATCCGCCTCCTGATATAATTGCGCAAGCACAAAATGGGAGTAACGAATTTCTCAAGGACTGTAACGCTTTTCTTGAACTTGGAAACGCGATCCGAAAGCTGCGAACCCTGCGATCATGCCGAGGCTGTAGTGCACAAAACCTGGAAATCTTCGATTTAATGCTTGACGGACCCGGCCGCCGCGCCGATCTTGGCTGCGACGCGGATACGCGACCGAGCGTACGGCGAGCGCATGGAGGGCATCGTGGCGGACGGGTTGAGCGAGGAGGCGCCGGCGCGACCGGTGGAGGACGGAGGGGCGGTCGACGCGCTCGCGCAGTTGGAGGAGGTGATCCACGCCGCCGGCAGCGCGGCGGCGTGGGCGGCTGCGGCGGGGATCTCGCCGGCCTACGTGTCGGACGTGCGCCTCGGCCGCCGCGCGCCGGGGGCGGCGGTCCTGCGCGCCCTCCGTCTGCAGCGTGTCGTCAGCTACGTGCCGGTCGGGGAGGCTCGCCCGTGATCGACCTCACCGGATACCACTACGGGCCGGATGTCGATGTCGAGCCGGACCCGCCTGAGCCCACGTTCGCCAACGGCGGGGTCGTCCGCCGACACACCGCCAGGAAGGCGCTCTGGTGCGAGGGCTGTCCGATCGACCGCGGCATCATGCCGGGCGAGCGGTACGCGGTGTTCGTCGGCCTCGACGGGTGGGGCGACTTCTTCTGCGAGCGCTCCTGCATCGCCATGTCGGACGCCTGCCGCGCCGCCCTGCCGCCGCTCCCGGCCCCGGCCGCCCCGCGGGGACCGGCGGTCCCCTTCGATCCCGACAACATCCCCTTCTGAAGGAGCCTGCTGTGGGCCGTGTCCGCGACGAATATTTCGCCCGCCTTTCGCCCGAGCAGGAGCGCGAGCTCTACGAGCGCGATAGAGCGCAGCCTGGATCCGACGAGCCGGACCCGCGGCTCGACGTCGAGCCCGAGCTGCCCTTCCCGGAGCCGCCGGCGAGCCCGCCGGAGATCTTCCCGAATACCGGCGATCACATTCCCTTCTGAGGAGACGACGATGGCTGCAGGCTTGGCCCTCACCAACCCGACCCCCGTGGCCTTCCCGGCCAGCTTCGACGCGGCGGTCCTCGACGGCGGCTACCGCTCCTGCGACGGGTGCTGGAACGGCTACGTCAACAGGGACATCTTGATCGTCTACGCCGAGGACGCCTGGCTCGGCCGCGGCGAGATGGTCGAGCGCTACGCCTTCACGATGCAGGCTAGGTTCCGGCGCTACACGGGGACGCCCGAGCAGCCCCGCACGTGGGCCGACGCCGGCAACGTGATCCACCACGCGCTCGCGCTCGGCCTCGTGGCTGAGGAGACCGGACCCGGCGGCGAGCGCGGCTGGCGGCTCACCTCCCGCGAGCCCGCGTGGCTAATCGTCGGCACCGGCGCGCAGCGCGAGTGCCGGCAAGTCCGCGGGCTGCCGCCCGAGCAGCAAGCCGCGCAGGACAAGCGCGAGCAGGCTGCGCGGCGCCGGAACACCACGCTCGACCGCAAGGCGCGCGTGGCGGCCGACGAGCACGTCGCTCGCCACGTCCGCGACGTCCTCCGGTACGACCCGGCCACCGTCGTGCCTGAGGCCTGGGCGCGCCGAGGTTACGTGCCGGCGTCGCTGCCGGGCACGCGCCTCGACGCGGCAGCCGCCGTCGTGCGCGAGGCCCATCACGCCGCCGGAATGGACAGGCCGACGCTGAAGTCCTGGGTCTCCGACCTCGCGATGGAGGCCGCCG